>JACCKY010000008.1 GCA_014236755.1 Candidatus Petromonas tenebris
AAAACCATAGGGACGGTTCTTCTGGTTTAAAATACAAAACCAGAAAAAACCGTCCCTATGGTTTTCCTCCTCTGTGGTTTTCTCCTCTGTGGTTTCCTATGGTCTTCTTTCTGCTTTTTACTCTTTATTTTCCTGGCTTTCTTCTTCTGCTGTTTTCTTCACACTATCCTCTACTGTTTCATCTTGTTTAGGTTCGTCATTACTATTTTCTACTTTAAACTTGTCCACTGCTTCCTCAAGGTTCTGGGCAAGGGCCTTCAAGTCTTGAGAATATGAAGCTACCTCCTCTATAGCTGCCAGCTGTTCTTCAGTAGATGCTGAAACCTCCTGGGTTGCTGCTGATGTTTGTTGCGATGCTGCTGATATATTTTCAATAATTTCAACGATTTCGTTCTTTTTGCTATTCATATCGTCGCCGTATTCTTTTATCTCTGCAATTTTCTCAATAAGAGTCTTTATTGAGCTTGATATTTTTTTAAATATATTTTCTGTTTCATTTACAGCGTCATTTTGAGCCTTTACAATATGTTTAGCTTCTTCCATAGAGTTCACTGCAGCCTGAGACTGATTTTGTATACCTGAAATTAGCTCTCTGATCTCATTGGTTGCCTTTGAAGACTGCTCAGCAAGTTTCCTTACCTCTTCAGCTACTACGGCAAAGCCTTTACCGTGCTCTCCTGCCCTTGCTGCTTCTATGGCTGCATTTAGAGCAAGTAGATTTGTCTGCTCCGCTATTTCTGAGATTGTATCGGTTATAACTCCTATTTCATCTGCACTTTTATTAACTTGCTCTACTATACTGTTTACTTCCATTGAGGCGTTACTGCTTTCATTAGACTTATCAATAAGTACCTTTACTATTTCCAGACCCTTATCACTTAGTCCATTTGTTTCGGTAGATATCTCATTCATGTGTTTTGTTGATTTAGCCACCTGTTCAATCTTAGCGGCAAGCTCATTTACCTTAACGGCTCCCGCTTCCGTATCCTTAGCCTGTTCTCCAGCAGCTCTTGCTACTTCTTCTATAGTCTTAGCAACTTCATCGGTCGCCGTCGCAGTTTGTTCTGAAATGTCTGTTAGAGAATTTGAGGTGGTAAGTACTGTAGAGGACGATTCCTTTATATCCTTGATAAGTCCACTTATGTTTTCAATCATTATATTAAAGTTGTTTCCTATCTCTCCAAACTCATCCTTGGATTTCATCTGAACACGAGTAGTCAGGTCTCCCATAGAAACCTTTGCGAAGGATTCTTTAAGTTGATTTAAAGGCTTTGATATCTGAGCAGCTATTAGTAGGGCTATTATTACTGCAAGCAAGGCACCTATTAAGGCCCAAAATAGTGTAAAGTGTTTTATGATATTTGTATCGTTTATAAGCTCGCTTAGTCCCATGGTTCCCATTAACTTCCATCCGGTTATATCATTTGTAACGTAGCTTAAAAATTTATCTTCTCCTTGATAGGAATAGTTTGAAAAACCACTATCACCCGCTTTTACTTCTTCCCAAAATTCTTGTTCTGTAGCTGATTCTGTACCAATCAGTTCCTTATTTGGATGGGCTAACATGATTCCATTTTCATCAGTTACAAAAACGTAGCCTTTTTTACCAATTTTTTTCTGTTTTATATCGTTAGCTAGTTCATCAAGATTAATGTCTATGCCTATTACCCCAAGAACCTTACCATTTTTTACTACTGCCTTTGCCGCAGTTATAACTGTTTCCTTTGAATTAGCATCTATGTAAGGATCTGACCAGACAACTTTTTCTTTGCTTTCTATAGCTTTCTTATACCAGGGTCTCACTCTAGGGTCATAGTCTTCAGGAAGGTCCTGCTCGGGATATAAGTACATATCACCTTCACTGGTTCCAAAGTATGTATTCATTATGTCATCATTACTATCTGCAACGTTTTTTAATATCTCCATGGCTACTTCTTTGTCTGTATTTATAGTTATAACTGTAGCTTTTTGTTCATCATTTTCACTATTTGTCTCGGCAGGTTTAACCTCTTCCATCATTTTAGGGAAGTGTGAATCTGACGCCAGTACTTTCACCTGACTTCCTACTCCCTCTAAAAATCTGTTTAAAGAATCATTGACTTCCATAATCTTTTGCTGTGTAGTAAGTTTTAAATTTTCCTTCAAAATTTTAAAGGATTTTTGGTATGAAAAGTATCCCAATGAGGCCATCGGTAATATGATTGATATCAATATAAAAAGGATAAGTCTATTTCTCACTTTATTTTTATAGACCTTTTTATTAATATTTGGGGCCTCTTTTTTCTTTTCTCCCATAACACCTCTCCTTTCTAACATATTAAACATGTTTCAACTTCAATTTACATATTTCTACCATTTACTTATAACTTCAATTTTATCATATTTTTTGATAAATTCAACTTTTTTTAAAAAGACATAAAACAAAAGCGTCTGACGACGCTTTTGTTAGTTCGTAGTTGGTAGCATATTAAAGCCATACTTTGGTGCACTTCTTAATTAGCCCTTAGTTCTTAGGAAATTCAGGTTAATCGTTTTTCGCTACTCGGGTAGGGTCGTATTTTCAAGTGCTCTAGATATTGGGCATTGAGGTAATCTTTTAAGTCTTTCCGGTAACCGGCAACCGGTAACCCGTTCTTAAGTTTCTAAATTCTTAACTCTTTTTTCCCTGTCACCTATTTCACTATACTATTTTCTATGTTTCGCTTCCCTATGGGCAAGTTCAGTCACTATAAAAGAGGCAACATTTTCGGCATAGGTTTCTTTACCAAAGCCTGCATCATATCCCAGCTCCTTTGCAAGCTCATGACTTATCCTCGGTCCTCCACAGACAAGGAGCACCTTATCCCTTATACCTTCTGCCTCAATAAGTTCCACAAGCTGGCTAAGATTCGGTATGTGAACATCTTTTTGAGTTACTACCTGGGAAACTAAGATTGCATCTGCCTCCAGTTCAATAGCCTTGACCACAAGTTCCTCGTTGGGAACTTGACTTCCAAGATTATATGCTTTTATTCCCTTATACCTTTCAAGACCGTAATGGCCGTTATAGCCTTTCATGTTCATTATGGCATCTATACCAACCGTATGGGCATCTGTGCCTGTACATGCCCCTACTATAACTACGTCCCGTCCTATGTTTTCCTTTATAAAATTCTCAACTTCATACTTATCCATAACATCTACGTCAACTTTTGGGACTTGTATTTTTGTGTAATCTATTGTATGCAAACATTTTCCATAGACTATAAACATGGTGTATCCTACTCCTAGATCCTCGGCATGGACAACGCTGGGTTCTTCAAGTCCCATTTTAAGGGCGAGACGTCTGGCAGCTTCTTCTGCCTCGGCACCTGGAGGTACTGGTAGTGTAAAGCTTAGTTGCACTATCCCGTCATTCATTGTATCTCCATAGGGCTTAACTTTTGTTAAATCTATCTTCTCTACTGCCATTACCTCTCACCTCCTAGCATTAAGTCGATAAACGGATTAAAGTATTTTTCGTCCTTAACGGTAACTCCTTCCAAGCCCTTTCCACCGGTAAATGACCTTCTTACTCCAGCAAATTTACCTTCCTGTATTATGTTGAAAAGTCCTTCTTTTTCAATTTCCTCCAGCATATCCGCTCCCTTTTTCAGAACTTCCTGGGCTCTTTGCTGGATTATGCCTCCTTCTTTAAATTCTATTTCATCTCCTAAATTTCTCATGTTGTTGAATATATACTTTGCATTTTCTATTGATAGAGCTCTATCCTGTAAAAGTGGCGTGTGTATAGCTTCTGTAAGCATACCCAAAAGCTGTATGCCTTGCCCGGTCATAATGGAGACTGCGTTAAATAGAGCATCCTGAATATGTCCTTTAAATATATTTCCAGTCATAAACTTAGTTGGTGGCATATATTTCAGAGGAGCCTTTGGGAATATTTCTCTGGCCATTTGTGCCTGGGCCAGCTCCCATAGAAACCCGTTTTCTATATCAGGATTCATTTCAAATGCATGGCCAAGTCCCATCTGTTCTTCAGGTATTCCAGCCTTTAGGGCAAACTGTTCGTTTATAAACTGAGATGCCAGCACCGTATGGGCTTCCTCCACCGCATCGGCTGTAGTAAGATAGTTGTCTTCACCTGTATTTATAATTATTCCTGCATATCCGTTAATTACTCTTGAAAAATATTGATCTACAAATGTTCTCTGCATATTTATGTCTCTGAAGAGTATACCATACAGGGCATCGTTAAGCATAACATCCAATCTTTCTATTGCACCCATGGCTGCAATTTCAGGCATGCAAAGACCAGAACAATAGTTGCATACCCTGATATATCTTCCAACTTCTTCTCCTACCTTGTCCATGGCCTTTCTCATTATTCTGAAGTTTTCCTGAGTAGCATAGGTTCCTCCAAATCCTTCAGTAGTAGGTCCATAGGGAACATAGTCTAAAAGGCTTTGAGCCGTACTCCTGATAACTGCTATGATGTCGGCTCCCTGCCTTGCTGCAGCTTCAGCCTGAAGTACGTCCTCATAAATATTTCCCGTTGCCACTATTACATAAAGATAGGGTTTTTTTCCCTCTCCTACGTTCTTTATAAAGTCTTCCCTTACTTCTCTGTTCTTTTTTATTCTATTTACCATGTCTAGTGCTAGTTTGTTTATTTCCTCTTTTATTTTCTCTTCATCGGTAGCTGGAAGTTTTGTAAGATCGATTTCACCTGTACTTACGGCTTCTGCAATTTCTTGGGGAGTCTTTCCCGTATTTACGACTCCATTACCTATCCAGTAGGCAGCACCTCTGGAAAGCCCTCCCCCTTCTTTTATATTGTCTACTACTACATTTGGAAGGGGCTTATCTATATCGTCCACCCCATCTATGCCTAAAAGTCTAGCTATCGTTCTCTCAACGGTAACAGTTGTATGTTTATCTATAAACTTCTGCACATCTTCAGCTATATTTTTGGCTGAATTTCGGGCCTTTTCAATTAACCCCCTATCCAAGTTAAGTTTACTTTCCATTATATTCATACCCCCACAAATTATTAGTTCTTAGAAAAATTTCGTGAATAGCTATTCGCTATTCAGGTTTTCGGTTAGGGTCGACTTTTTGGGTCTATCACGGTCACCGGTAACCGGTAACCCGTTCCCCGCAACCCGTCACCCGTTACCCGTCACCCGTTACCCGTCACCTGTCCCCTGTCCTTGTCACCTGTAACCTTCTTTTAATATTTCTTCCGCATTCTTAAGTATCTCTTCATCCAGTCCCATGAGCCTTGAGATCTTTATGGCATCCTTTGGGACTTCCTTTACATCTTTTATTTCTCTAAGTCTATAGTCCATGTAATAGTGAAGTGGTTGTGATACCTGTTCAAAGTCTTCTATAGATAGTCCCATCACCTGCAGATGCTTTACTTTTTGATCATCGGCAAGACCGTCAAAATGAGTAGTTATAACGGTTATTGTTTCCTTTTCTCTGAGATAATTTATAATGGCCTTTGATATGGCATATCCTTCCTTTGGATTGGTTCCGCGAGCCAGTTCATCTATCAAAATAAGTCCCTTTTTATCGGATCTCTTGATAGCTTCTTTTATCTTGACTATCTCACCTCCAAAGGTACTAAGTCCCATATCCGTTGACTGCATATCCCCCATTGAAAAGAATATAAAATCCTTTAAAGAAAAAATCATCCTTTCAGCAGGTACAAACATACCATACTGAGCCATGGCAGAAAGCATTCCTATCAACCTGAGGGCTACCGTTTTTCCGCCCATATTTGCCCCAGTTATGCAAGTAACACCTTTATTAAGGTCCAAAGTGATAGGAGTAAACTCCCTGCCCTCCTGTCTTAGTCTTTGCTCAACTTTTATATGGCGCCCCTCTTGTATATATATCCGGCTCTCATCTGTTATTTCCGGTCTGACCGCCTTAAAACCTATGGCATGGTACCCCTTTGCTATCAAAAGGTCAAGTCTTGCGATTGCTTCAATATTTTTATCAATAATTTCAATGTACTTATTGATCTCACGACTCAGGTATTGTCTGACTTTATACTCTTCCTCTTCTTCAAGAGATCTTAGCCCCTCCAGCTTGGAGCTTAATTTATCTATCCTGGAAGTAGACTTGATTTTAAAGGTTATGTTCATATAGGTCTCTACACCATAAGCAAGCAATTCATAATGTCGAAATTTTTCTATCAGCTCAGAATTAGTCTTGTTTATGGTTATTTCGCCATTGGGTCTAAGTTTAATATTCAGATCCTTCTCTACTTGATTTTTTACTTTTTTTCGTTCTTTGCTGATTTCGGCATCAACTTCTCTGATTTCTTTTCTGATTCTAGATAGGTTTTCAGAATACTCATCATATATATAAAATGTATTTGTTCCAGTTTTTTGAGGGTCAAAGAGTTCTTCTAAGTAGGAAATGGAAGTAATATTCAAATCATCGGGTATATCCCATTTCAATTTATTTAAGCTAATACTTAGTTTATTTAAAACACTGACAAACAGTTTGATTTCAAATAGTTCCGTTGTGCTTAAAATCGATTCTTCCCTTACCCTTTTAAATGTCAGTCTTAAATCCTTCATGTGCTTAAAATAATTCCTCATTTCAACAAAGGTATACCTTTGTTTTTCTATCAGCTCTACGATTTTTGCTATCCTGTCCAGCTCCTTCATTAGCCCAGCTTTTTCATCACGGGTAAAGGGTCTCATGGATTTTTTTAAATCCTTGCCATAAGGCGTATATACGGTAACCATGTCAAGCACAAAATCTAGATCCAGTTTTTTTGCCGTATCTTCTGACATGAACATCTTAAATACCTCCACCCTGCATTACATCAAACACTGGAACAGACTTTATGATGGTTTTCATCTTATGTAAAAAATCTCCAGGGTCAAAATAATATCCCTTTGGTGAGTAAGGATTTATGGTTACGGCCAAAATGTTTATCTTCTCTAAAACGGCTATTTTTACTTCTATTCGCTGATAATACTGCCAGTCAGTATAATCTATAAATATTTTAGTTGGGTCCTGAACTACAAAGGTCACATTTTTATAAAGCTTTGTATAGGTTGTAATATCCTTTAAAGTTTTGGATACTAATGGACCCTTTATCAACACATATCTTGAATCTTCTTCAAGAGCATTTGCTATCTCCCTTCCGGCACTTAAGGCCGTCTTAATATCAAGACAGTGAATGTCATAGGATTCGCTTACTATACATACCTTATATTTCTCAAGGGCTTCCTCTGCTAGACATTTGAGTTTTTCGTCTTCAATTTTATTTAAATCAAAGAGATTTACCTGATGGACAGATTTTTCTATTACTTTATCCATGTCCCTGCTGATAACTGCCCCGGTAGCTAAAATCGTCGCCTCTGTAACCGCCGGTGAAGCCGTGGACACTCTATCTATGGCTCCGTCAACAATAACTAAATCAGCTCCATAACTCAACATCTTCTCACAAGTCTTCTTTATCTCTAAATTAGTACTGGCACCCGCTATTTGAACATAACCCGATGACAATGCTCTAGCTATCACCACGTCTCCAAGGGATGTTCTAAAGTCAGTTATCTCCAGTATTTCCATTCTTGTTTCGGATACATCGAAGGTTTCCTTTGCAGTTGCAATCAAAGTGCCTTCCTTTACATAAATCAAGGGTTTTTCAGTTGAAGTTACTATATCCTGTTTTTCTCCATCTCTTCCGATTGATGTTATTCCAATGTTAATATTTTTATCTTCAGCCTGGAGTATGAGCTCGTTTAAAGTAACAGTCTTACCCGCATTTTTTGCCATTCCAACTACTGATACTATTTTGTATTTATTTTTTACTAGATCCAGCAACTGCATCGAAAAACCCCCCTTTCACCTGTTATCTGTTCCCTTTATTCCTATTTTTCCTCTCAAGATCTTCTGGTTCCATGGCCACCTGGTTTCCTTGAAGCAGTCCTGCTACCCCTGTCATTTTATGTTCATTTTCTTTTTTGCACTCAGGGCAGCTACACTCATCTTTGTATGGAGCAGGCTCAGTATAAGTGGTTATAACTCCTTCGTAATTTCTAAGTACTACTTTGCCCGGCGACTGAGAAATTACATAGTTTGGCATCACTGGAGTCTTTCCTCCTCCACCGGGAGCATCTACAACGAAGGTAGGTACTGCAAATCCTGATGTATGACCTCTTAGACTTTCAATTATTTCTATACCCTTGGCTACAGGAGTTCTGAAGTGCTCTATTCCTGCAGAAAGGTCACATTGATAGATATAATAAGGTCTTACTCTGTTTTTTACAAGGTCATGCATAAGATTTCTCATTACATGCACACAATCGTTTACCCCTCTTAGAAGAACAGTCTGATTCCCTAGAGGTATCCCTGCATCAGCCATCAGCTTACATGCCTTTTCAGCCTCCGGAGTAATTTCCTTAGAATGATTAAAATGAGTGTTTAGCCAAATCGGATGGTATTTCTTAAGCATATTTACAAGCTCAGGGGTAATTCTCTGAGGAAGTACCACTGGAGTTCTTGACCCCAGTCTTACAATCTCAACATGAGGTATTTCTCTAAGCTTACTTATTATATATTCCAGTCTTTCATCTGAAACTAAAAGACAGTCTCCTCCAGATAACAACACGTCTCTGACTTGAGGAGTATTTCTTATATATTCTATAGCCTTATCTATGTTATCTAACGGCTGCTCATCATCTTTTTGTCCTGCAAATCTTCTTCTAGTACAGTGGCGGCAGTACATGGAACACATATCTGTTATAAGAAGAAGTACTCTATCAGGATATCTATGGGTCAGCCCCGGAACTGGTGAGTCTTCATCCTCATGCAGTGGATCATCCATATCTGCATCACTTATATATGTTTCATACATTGTAGGTACTGCTTGTTTTCTTATGGGACAGTCCGGATCGTCCTTATCCATCAAAAGAGCATAGTATGGAGTAATACCCATTCTAAGCTTTTTCAGTGCTGCTCCTACTCCTTTTTCTTCCTCTGGCGTAAGATTTATAACCTTCTTTAAATCCTCAACTGTAGTAATCCTGTTTCTAACCTGCCAGTGCCAATCATTCCACTGCTCTTCCGTAACATCCTTCCATAGTTCTATTTCTGTAAAATGTCTCATATTATTATCACTCTCCCATTATTCTAGATTTTGTAGGCACTTCTTAATTAGTCCTTAGTTCTTTGTCATTAGCCCTTAGCAAATTCATGTTAGTCGCTTTTCGCTAATCGCTATTCGGTTAAGGTCAGGCTTATGGTCGCTAGGTGCTGGACGCTGGGTTTGGGTCAATCTTTTGGGTCTTTCCTGCCACCTGTCCCCTGTTCCCTATCCCCTATCTACTGTCTCTAAGCATAAAGTTCCTCATATATCTTTCTTAAAGTTTCACTTTCTCTCATGATTTGAAGGGCTATTTTGGCATGATCCTTAGTGTAGCCGTTTCCTATTATCATTGTAGTATCCTTGCCAACTCCTTCAGCTCCAAGTGCTGCCTTGGTAAAGCTTGTAGCCATACTGAAAAAGTAAATCAATCCATCATCTTTAGTAGCTAGTATACTTGACATCTCCGTATCAGGAACATTTACACAATTTATGACTATATCCGCCATTTCTCCATCTGTTACTTCGCTAACCTTTTCCATAACTTCTACAGGCTTAGTTGCATCGGCTACTATGTATTCATCGGCCAAATCAGCCTTCTTTACTCTCTCTATACTTTTTTCACTGTGACCTAGGCAAATAACCTTTCCTGAAATACCAGCCCTTTTCTTAGCTTCATAAAGACACAACATACCTGATTTTCCTGCTCCACCTATTATTACTACGGTATCTCCCGGCTTTACCAACTTTGCGGTTTGGGCAGGGGCTCCTGCTACATCAAGTACAGAAAGGGCAAGGTTTTCAGGTATATCATCGGGAAGTATAGAATAGATACCGCTTTCAAACAATATGGCCTTTCCTTCTATGTCCACCTGGTCTATATCCTTTCTTACTTCCTTTATTTTATTTATTTGTAAAGGAGTAAGGGATAGAGAAACCAATGTAGCAATTTTATCTCCAACTTTAAGGTCTGTTTTGCTCTCAATTGAAGGTCCTATCTTTTCAACTGTACCTATAAGCATTCCTCCCGAACCGGTTACAGGATTGTGATGTTTTCCTCTTTTGGCAACTATGTCCATCATTATTTCCTTAATTTTTTCGATGTCGCCTTCAGCCTGTTGTTTGATTTGGGTAAAGCTTGCGGAGTCAATGTTAAGAGTCTGAACGTTGATTAGTATCTCATTGTCGTAGATTTCCATGTCATTGTCAATTTTCCATGCCGGTTGTGGAAGGGCCCCTTTAGGCTCAATTACTCTGTGTGTACCAAATTTACAGCCTTTTTTCATTTTTTCATACCCCCATATAGTTTTTTAAATTAACTTGCCTCGCTAGTTCCTTGCAGATATCCTTCAATAATCCGCTTCAGACTCCGCAGAACCCTTCTCCCTGTCACCTGTTACCCCGAACTTTTGACCAATAAAGTATATTGCAAATAGCGTGCCAAGAACAAAGGGGTCTGACGACGATTTTATTAGTTCGTAGTTAGTAGTTCGTGGTTGGTAGCATATAAAAGCCATTCTTCAGGGGTTTTCATTAGTCCTTAGTTCTTTGACATTAGCCCTTAGCAAATTCAGGTCAATCGCTTTTTGCCACTGGCTGCTCAGTCAAAGTCAGAACTCTTAACTTTTATCCCCGTCACTGGTAACCTGTAACCGCCGCCCAATATTCAGCACCGACTTTGCTTAAAACTTAGCAAAAAACTATTGCTTATCTACTCATCAAATACTACAGGCGATATTTTTTTATTTTATATTGTAGTGTCTGTCTTGGAATGTCAAGCAGAGAGGCTGCTCTACTTATATTATGATTGCTTTTTTTAAGGGCTTTTATTATTAATTTCTTTTCTAGATTTTCAACTGCAGTTTTTAGGGGTAAGTCTTCTGTCTGAGCTTCAACTCCCGTTTCTCTATGGAACTCAATGAGGTTCTCGGGCAAGTAGTCTAGGGCAATAATATCGCCATCTATAATATTCATTGCACCTTCGATAACGTGTTCAAGCTCTCTGACATTGCCGGGCCAATGGTAGCTTTGAAATATGGAAGCAACTTCACTTGAGATTCCTTTAACATTTCTGTAGAGGAGTTTGTTATATTTTTTTATAAAGTGTTCAGTTAAGAGGGGTATATCTTCTTTTCTATCCTTTAGATCAGGTAATCCTATAGTAATCGTGTTAAGTCTGTAGTATAAATCCCTTCTCAAACAACCCTTTTGGACAGCCAAGGCGGGGTCTATATTGGTAGCTGCTATTACCCTTACATTTACTTTGGTAGTCTTAATATCTCCTACTCTTCTAATTCTGCCGTCCTGTAGTACTCTAAGGAGCTTTGCTTGAAGCTCTAAGGGCATTGAATTAATCTCGTCTAAAAACAGAGTTCCTCCGTCTGCCACTTCAAATAATCCCGGCCTGTTGTCGGCACCGGTAAAGCTTCCCTTTACAGTTCCAAAGAGTATTCCCTCCAGCAGATTTGCAGGAAGGGCTGCACAATTTTGGGCAACAAAGGATTTACTTCTTCTCAATCCCGCATTGTGTATCGCTTGAACTAAAAGTTCCTTACCGGTCCCCGTGTCACCATATACAAGTATTGGCGATACCGTCTGAGCAGCCTTCATCGCCAGAGATTTTACTTTTAAAAGTTCTTTACTGTTACCTATGATGTCTTCAAAGGTGTATTTTGCTTCGTCACTTTCTGTCCTTTTTTTATCCTTTCCGCCATATATTTTGTTTTGAAGGTCTACAAGTTTTTCTGACAATGCTTTAACATCGGTTATGTTTCTGGATATCTCTATGGCACCTACGATTTCACCCTTTAGTTTTATAGGCAGGGTAGAGTTAACTGTGGTGATTTTCTTTCCTCGATAATTTGTGTAGGTCTGTTCTGCATTAAAGATAGATATCCCCGTTTCAACAACCTTTAGAAGGGTGCTGGTTTCTTTTTTTAAGGACGGGTATATACTTAAAACATGTCTGCCAATTGCGTCCTCTCTGTTTATATCGTCCAACATTGCTGAGGTTCTGTTGCAGTAAATTATATTTCCTTTTTTATCTATAGCCTGTATGCCGTCACTTACATAATCTAAAATTATTTCCAGATTTTCTTGTGTAAGCAGCTCTCTCATAGACTATTCTCCTTACGCCATTTTTTCGGCACATTATGCCCAAATTTCATCAGTTTCTGTAAAATAAAAGCGCCTTGCGACGCTTTGTTAGCTCTTAGTTCCTAGCTCTTAGCTCTTGGTAAATTCGGGTCATTCTTTAGGATCTTTCCTGTAACCTGTTACCGGTCACCCGTAACCTGTAACCTGTTACCTAGAATCTCACATCTTTTCATACATTGGAACCTCAAGTAACATTAAAACTTCTTTAATAACTATTTTGACACAATTTAACGCTTTTAACAAAATCTCTAATTTTTCTGTATGAAGCTGTCTGAATAATGTAAAATTATTTACCTTATAAAATACTTCACATAGTTCATCACCATACCTAATGAGCCTATAGGGCTGTCCCAATTCCATGGAAGTCACAAGGGCATCCTTAAACTCCGGCAGTTTTTTTATAAGCTCCTTTTCTAAATCATTGTAGGAAAAGGCCTTATTATAATCTTCTACATTCTTTATATTTATTCCTTCTTTTTTTAAAATATTCATCAGGGAACTTATTCTGCTGTATGGATACTGTACATATTTTAAATCATCCCTTGTTATCTCCAGCTCTACTTCACTATTTAAGGATCTGGTACAGAAAGTATATTTTAATCTATTAAGTCCTATTTTTTCCATAAGACTATTTAAGGTCATGTTTTTAATTTCATGCTTATTTTTATACACCTTAACCCTTTCTACTACAAATCTTTCTGCCTCTAGATTATCATGAAATAACCATTGATTTTCAGGGGAGCAGAATACAATACTGCCCTCCAATCTATTATAATCGTCAGTTATTTCTATATTTTTAAAGTTAGACAGAAAATATGATGTATACATATCTTTGTCAATATAATTTACTACAATCAGCTTTTCTACATCGTATCCTGCAAAGCTGTAAATGTTGCCAAGATAATACATATTCATAAAGGCTCTGAAGTTTTCCAGTCCTATTATGCTACTTAATTTATCCAGGACTACACATATTTTTATAGTTTTTTTATTAGATTGTTCAAATTCCTTAAATTCACCACTTTCTACGGTCTCTAATATTGCGTTGTAAAGATATTCTTCCTCTAAATAAAAGTTTATAAATCCAGGTCCCTCTATCTTTATTTCTTTAAAAAAATCATATTTTGATAGGATTTTATTTTTAATTTCGTTTCCAAGTTTTATGGGACTCATATTTGTTTTACTGCTTAGGGCCATAGCTATATTGGTAGAAAAGTCTCCATGTTCTTTGCTTTGAGGAATATGAACCTCTACTTCTTTTAATCTCAAGGGGCTATCTAGAATATTTTCTGCAGTTTCCTTAATTATTTTTCTTAGTTTTTCTTTTATAGTAGATCCCCTCCATATATTAAGGTTACATTATTTCTATGTCCAGCTTATTTGTGCCTTCTGCAAGTCCCTGCAAACTGATATTGTAACTTAATGATATATTTCCTTTTATATTTTCGTCAATGGAGCATTCAATCTCTTTTGTCAGAATTTCTATTTTAAAATTTCCAAAGGGTGTACTGTAAGTGGAAATATACCTTTTTCCCTTTTCAAATATAAGCTCTGAGGTCGCATTTCCATATCTTTTCATCACAATTTTATCATCGGAAATCTTCAGGGTGGTTGTACATCCTTCCATTCCCGATAACTCTGATTCTTGATAGACTAAATATTTTGAATTGCCTTTATCATAGTATTTGCCTTCAGTTATGAGTTCTATTGTATCTTCTTCATTTGCTCTTGGGGATTGTTTCCCTTTTATCTTTAGCATAACGTTTTTCATAGTCTATTTAACCCACCTTCTCATCTCTTTTCTTTAGCTCTTTCTAATGCTAGCTGTATTAGCCTATCTATAAGTTTATCATAGGGAAGCCCTGATTCTTGCCATAACAGCGGGTACATGCTGTATCTTGTAAATCCGGGCATAGTGTTTATCTCGTTTATATAAACTTTGTCGGTTTCCCTTTCCAAGAAAAAATCAACCCTTGACAGTCCGCTACAGTCCAGTGCCTTATATGCCTGAACCGCCATTTTTCTGATTTCTTCAGCCTTTTCCTCGGAAACATCTGCCGGGATTATCAACTTTGACTTTCCATCATCAAAATATTTGGCTTCATAGTCATAAAACTCATGGGAAGGTATTATTTCTCCAACAACCGAAGCCTGGGGTTCTTCATTTCCTAAAACGGCACATTCTATTTCCCTTGCATCTATACCCTTTTCCGCCATTATCTTTTTATCATATTTTGCAGCCTCTTTAAGTCCTGTCATGAGTTCATCTCTATCATGGGCTTTGGTTATCCCTACACTCGATCCTAGATTGGCCGGCTTTACAAATACAGGATATCCAAAGCTTTTTTCTATTATACTAACATAGTCACTTATATTTGCATTCAGCTTGCTTCTGGATACTACTATATAATCTACTACATTAAGCCCTTCCATTTCAAATATTTTTTTTGCATAGACCTTATCCATACATAAAGCAGATGCCAGTACTCCAGCTCCTACATAGGGTATATCTGCCATCTCAAGAAGTCCTTGAATAGTTCCATCCTCTCCGTAGGGCCCATGAAGCACAGGGAAAACTACATCAATTTTGCTTTCCAGATAGGGAGGAATCGTGTTTTCAACATGCATTTCTCTGCTTCCTATAGGTATGACAGAAAAAATATTTTCCTTGGGCCTATCCTCTAGGAGTTTGTTTGAAATACACTCCCATTCTCCATTTTCTATTTTCTCTATCGGCCCGTTATAAAGCATCCAGCTTCCGTCTTTAGTTATTCCTATAGGTATTACATTATACTTTTCTTTATCTATAGCCCTCATGACTGAAACAGCTGACATAAGGGACACTTCATGTTCTGCTGATTTTCCTCCAAAGACGATACCAACATTGATTTTTTTAGTCATAGTAACCCTCCCAGTTAGGAGAAATATTCTATATTTCTCATTTTTTATATATTTTTATTCTATAATTATTAAATTTATTATTCAAATGTTTTTTATATTCGATTCTAGCTTTAGAAAGATTTAAAAAAATTCGAGGATAACTCCTCGAATTCTTTTAAATCATTAGTGTTCCATTTTCGCCCTTTATAACCTTGAGTATCTTTTCTTCTTCTCCAGTTTCGGCATTTATATATATAAAAAATGTGTCCCCTTTATAGGTTGCCTTTAGTTCATAACAGTAAATCTCTCTAAAGGAAGGTGTTGGAATATAGGCCAGCCTTGGTTTGCCTTCTATTTTTGCCCTCATGCTTGCCTTCTTTATGGCCTCTTCTGGAGTCAATTTTGGCTTCGGTATATCTCTTTCATAGTTTGCCGTTAAAAACTTGCTGGCATCGAAGCCTACAATGCCGCCATCGTCCAGAGCAATTTTTACTTTTATTAAGTCAGGATACATTATTACGTTATCCTGCCTATGAACATAATTGATAACAACAACATTATCATATTTTAAAGAAAACATAGGTATCATGCTCTTGTATCCCTTTTCTTTCAAAAACTTTGTAGCTTTGTTTATAGCTTGTTTAGCCGATATATTTGCCTTTTCTACTTTTCTGTTGTTTAGCATGTAGACTATTCTTCCACCGATTTGACTAATATCGATGTATATAGGATTCTGCTGTCCTTTTGCCTTATTTTTGGGGTTTACCGTAAAACTGTATGTATCTATTCTTCCCCTTGCATCATCTCTTTTTTCTACTTTTTCAATAGTTCCTTCCCCTAAAAACTGAATAACCTTTTTTTGTGCTTCCTCTTTACTAACCTTTTCTCCCTTAAGTCTCGGTTTCATACCTTGTATGGCATGTTCTGAAAAGGGGCCATCATAAATGAGTTCAGGATATTCTACCATTCTTTCTGCAAACTTTTCAAATTTTACCTGTATTGGGTTTTCTTTTTCAGCTTCTCTATTTAGCTTCTTGCTCCCTTCATTTCTAAGTTCGTTCTTCCATACTACATCCTTTAATGCCTTACGTCTAAGTTCATGCAAATCCTGTCCTAGTTCCATGGCATAGCTTTGAAGCTGCTCTAAGTTATTTATATCCTTTTCTGTTAATTCATCACCGCTCAGGCTCTTCTGAGCCAAGGCGAAGGTATAATCCCCAACTTGACTTAAAAATTTTTCTATCTTTGTAACATCTCCGTGTCTTATAGGCAGCTGAGCTAAATTTTCCTGAGCGTTGTAGGCATTCATCAATATATTTGAATATAAAACTATATTTTCCTTTGCCTGTGAAGATACCAGTAATTTTGATATATCCGTAGTAATAGTCTCAACGCTTCCTATGAGGTCATAAAACATCCTTTGAAACTGATTGTCCAAAAACGTGTAGTAATCGTTTTTCTCCTGATATTGCAAGTATCCCCAGACACCTGCTGCTGCTAATGCTATAACCAGTACTACTATAACTGTATTTCTCAATCCATCACCTCCTCTCTGCTAATTTCCAAACCAGTGCTTTCCTATTTTAAGTTTTACTTTTCGAGTCCATATCCATTTGCTTGTAGCCGTAGCAGGATTCCAGTAATAAATAGATCCATAGGTTGGATCCCATCCATTTAGTGCATCTCTAGCTGCCTTTAGACAGCTTTCTGTAGGAGGTAGATTTATCTGACCGTCAGAAACTGCTGTGAATGCCCCAGGCTGGTATATTACTCCTGCTATACTATTTGGAAAAGACGGATTTTCAACTCTGTTTAGTATTACTGCTCCTACAGCCACCTGTCCCAAGTAGGGTTCGCCCCTTGCCTCTCCCGTTATTGCCTTTGCTAACAGATTTATATCATCACTCCTAGATACGCCTTTATTTCCAGGCGTATACCCCCTTGCCGCTGCAGCTGGTCTATTCCCGTCTATTCTAAGTCCCAATGCCCTGGCTGTTTCAGGTCCTACAACACCGTCAACGGCCAAGCCATTTTTTCTCTGAAATTCCTTTACAGCGGTAAAGGTTCCTCCTCCATAAACTCCATCTATAGGTCCATCATAATAGTCCCATCTCTTGAGGGTCTGTTGAAGCAATCTGACTTCACTACCGCTGGAACCCCAATATAGAATTCCTTGAGCCGAGGCTTTGTTTAAAAGTATATTCATAGCCAATAAGGAAAAGGAAAACAGACATATTAGAATAGCACACGTTATTACTGTAATCTTTTTCAAAGTTTCACATCCTCCCTTCATATTATTATGCAAGTTTATTTTTTGTAGAGGATGATGTGTTTATTCAATTACATAAAAAAAAACTGAAAGGCAAATGTCTTTCAGTAAAGGCAAAAATTTATTTTTTTGTAAATTCTTTGATAGCTTCTTCAAGTCCGTCATAAATGATAATTACTTCATTTAACTTAGTAATAGAAAATAATTTCTTTATATGGCTTTGAAGCCGACAAAGTCTTAATTCTCCTTTTTCTTTTTTTGCTTTTGAATAGGCTTTTAATATGGCACTGAGTCCCATGCTGTTTAAATAACTAAGCTCCTCCATATCTAACAGTATTTTGGGACGCTCTCCTGTAATATGCTTTAAAAGGTCATCTCTAAACTTATTGTAATTTTCGAAATTAACTTCACCTGAGATTCGTACTATCTTTATGTTATTATTTGTAAAGCTTTGAACATTCATGTACTGTCTCCCCTCTTAAAATATATACTGACCTCCGTTCCTAAGTCTCCATGGGACTTAACAGATAATTTATCGCATAGATTTTTTACTATAAATAGTCCTCTTCCCCTTTCTGTAAGTAGGTTCTCGTTTAATTCAATATTGCCATCTTCCAAGCTTTTAGATATCCCTTTACCATAATCTCTTATACGAATTATCAGATAGTTGTCATTTAAAATATATTTTACGTCTATTTTTCCTCCCTGATTTCTATATCCGTGAGTGATGCTATTCATAAATATTTCATCAATGCACAATAGATATTCAATCATTCTACCTTTACTGCCTATAGGGCCCATTCCAAGCTTCATGCTAGACTCCATAAGCTTTGCCAAACTTCTCATATCTGCCTCTAGAGTCAGCCTACATATAACATTGACTTCCTCATCTTTGCCCTCATTATTGCTAACCAATTTCAGCCCCTCCTGCTCATCAATGCAAACTCCGTCAATGTGTATTCCTCTAATATGTTTATACCCAAACAAAAAGAGTCCTAAGCAAAGTTCTTAGGACTCTTTTTGTTTATGTTATTGGTTCTTTGCCTTTCCAACATCCTTTAGATAAAATTTCTCCGAAGAAAAAAATTCTTTAGTAAGTTCAACTACATCCTTGTGGAGCAGGAGTATTGCCAGCATGTTTGGAAAGATAATAGCTGCCAATAGTATATCAAGGAACTGCCATAAGAACTTAGCTCCACCGATAGCTCCTATAACTATGGAAATAAGATAAACATACCTCATAACCTTGGAAAATCCAAGTCCAAATAGGAACTCTGCCTGTTTTTCACCGTAAAACACTACAACTATGAGTGTAGATACAACAAAAAATAACAGAGAAATAGTTACTAAAAACCCACCTATTGGTCCAAAGTAATGGGTAAATGCTGCTGCCGGAAGCCCAGACGGATTGTCCATTGCTCCTGGAGTTTGCCAAATGCCTGATGATAATACAACAAAGGCAGTTACACTGCAAATAATCAATGTATCAACTATGATTTCAAATATGGCCCAAAAACCTTGCCTTACAGCATGGTCGTTAGTTGCAGCTGCGTGGGCCATAGGAGCAGTTCCCATACCAGCTTCGTTTGAGTAAACTCCTCTTGCTATACCCCATCTTATGGTTGCAGCTATAGCTGACCCTGCAAATCCACCAACGGCTGCCATAGGTCTGAAGGCATAACCAAATATCAATGCAATAACACCAGGAATTTTACCAATGTTTATGATGATTATAATTAATGCGCCAAGAACATAAAGTCCTGCCATAAAGGGAACTAATTTTTCAGTAACTTTACCGATTCTCTTAATACCACCGATTACAACAGCACCAACAATTATCAATGTAAAAATACCAGTAATTATAGGTGAAAGATTAAAAGATTCCTGTGCAGAAGCTGCAACGGAATTAGCCTGAACCATGATACTTGGAACCAGCTCAACCATTAAACCAAATGAAAAAACTATTCCCAGCCATTTCATTTTAAGGCCTTTAGTCATATAGTACATAGGTCCACCGACATATTCGCCTTCTTCATTCTTTTCTCTGTACTTAAATCCAAGGACTGTTTCAGTAAACTTTGATCCCATACCCATTATAGCCATAACCCACATCCAAAATACCGCACCGGGTCCACCAAACATAATAGCCGCCGGCACACCAATAATATTAGATGCACCTACTGTCGATGCAAGAGCTGCAGTTACGGCTTGGAAAGGTGATACAGTCCCTTCTCCTTCTTCTGATTTTCCAAACATCTTACCAAATGTCTGGCTAAGAATATAAGGAGCATACCTGATTTGAAAAAATCCTAACCGTGCTGAAAGAAAAAGTCCACCAAGGCCTAACGTTAGGAGCATTGGGAGACCCCATATCCATGCGGATATAGCTCCTATCAGTTCCATAAACTTGTCCATTTTTTTCCCCCTTTAACAATTTTTATTTATCTCACCTCTCCCAGAAGCTGCTTATAAGGCAAGTAACTTCCTAGAAGAGTTAAGACCGCAATTTTATAATATTATAATTGTTACTTAACTATTCAGACAGCAAATTTAATATGGTCTTATATACAAGCTTTGGAGCAATATCAAAGGAATATTTCTTTTCCAGTCTCTCTGTAAACTTGTGAGCATCCTTCCCAAAAGGCCCTATATTTACTACCGGCAGACTTAGTTTTTGCATATCTCCTAAGGGAAGATTATATTTTGAACTAAGGGCAGGCATGTTATTTTTAAGTGCCTTCATCACATTCTCATCCTTAGGTGCTGAAACAAAGCTTAGGTCAGATATATATGGATAGAATTTCTTATTAACTATGTTATAGTCTGTGTTAACTTCCTTTACAGATTTTTCCACGGACTTTAAAAGTAGTTTTTCTTTATAGTCATTACCTTTCACATATATATGAGGATAGTATGGCGGTGAAAAGTAGATTATAACTATAGGGTCTTTATCTGACCATAATTTATGTACCTCTTCAACTATTCTGAGACTGAAATCGCGCTCATCAAGGCCCCCATCCTTCATCAGTTCATCAGTAAGTTCCTTGACTTTGCTGTCAAGATTGTCTCCCATTTCTTCCTTAACTCTATTATAAAGTTCCTGATATGACATTACCCTCGGCTGCCATGGCAATTTTTTATGTGGAAAGCCACTTTGCTTACAGAAAACTTCATACTGTTTGTTTAGATTTTCAACTACATTTTCAAATGCCTCATGGGCAGCATTCTTCATCTTTTCCATTACTTCATCAGGAGTACTTTTATGTGTAGAGTAATTGAAGTATAATGTAGCCGTCTTAGCTATCTGGACAGAATATTCTTGCTTTAAATCCTGTTGTCTTAGAGTTATTGGTGGTAATGAAACCTCTCCCTCGGCTATGTCGCAAAAATCAAAATTAAGGTTGATCTTTTCTGTTATGGCACCGGCTATCTGATTTGGATCCAATCCTTTATATGCCTCACCTACGTGAGTTTCCTTACCAACAATGTAAAAAGACGGCATAAGCTTACCCACTGTTCCTATATAAATATATCTGTTATTATCATCGGCATAGCGAGGCGCCATATAGTCAGTATCTATAACAGCTAAATATTCATATCCTTCTTTTTCTTGCATTTTAACAAATTGCGGCACCACTGACAGCATACCACCGGAGTTACCCTCTTCATCTGCAACAGCTGCAAATACCAGATTACCCTCAAAATCCTCAATATTTTTGGATATATCTTCTATGATACACATAAGAGTTGCTACACCGCATTTCATATCGAAAATACCTCTACCAAAAAGCCATTCTCCAGATTCCAGATCCTTTTTGGCATCTTCGGGCAAAGTGACCTTTTTAAGCTGATCTACAAGTTCCAAAGGCTTAGTTGCATATTCTTTCAGATTACCATAATCGGAGATTCCAACGGTATCGGTATGTCCTATAAGAACGATTGTTTTTTTACTGTTTCCCTTTTTCCCCTTTAATGTAGCCAATACACTCTTTCTACCCAATTTGTCATCAATAAAATCTACATATTTAAGAAATTCCGGATGTTTTTTATAATAATCCATCTCACTAAGCTTCTGATATATCTTCTCTACAATATCCAGTTCGGTTTTTGTTCCTACAATGCTTTTTATATTGGTTAATTCAATGGTGAGCTCTTCAATCTTTTTTGAAAGTTCCATGCATATCCCCTTCCTGAAATGATTGGTAGCTACTTCAATAAATAGTCGATAGTATGCTTTAATATTTTTGGAGTTCTTTCTAATAAATCTGTTTTATAAACCCTTTCAGTAAACTTATGAAGATCCTTGCCCCATGGTCCTATATTTATTATTGGAATAGAAAGCTCTTTCATTTTTTCAAAAGGTACAGAGTACATTCTTTCCCAGTGGGGCATATTAGGCCCAACGTAAGGTATAACCTCATCGCTGTCATTTAAAGCCACATAGCTTAAATCTGAAATTCCCATGAAGTAATTTACCTTTACATATCTTTCATTCCAGTTTTCATTGGTAAATCTATTTATTTCCTCACTTAGATTCAGTATAGTTTCTGGAAGTCCCTTGAAATCGATATTTGACACATGAGGATAAAATGGAGGTGAAAAGGCAATTATAACAATCGGCTTCTTATCGTGAGTATATTCTAAAGTTTTTTCAATTAAAACAAAGGTACTTTCAGGAATATTGATTTTGCCTTCCACGATCTCTTCCTTTAGCTTGTCTACAGTAGCGTCAAAATCCTTTATAAATTTATCTCCAGAGGTTTTGACAGCTTCTTCATATACTGCAGAGAAGGTTTTTACATTAGCAACCCAGGGAAGCCTTTCTTCGGACTTGTTTCCCTTTTTCCTAAATTCCGCATAATTTTTGTTCATTCTCTCTATAACTGTGTCAAAGGCATCATTACATACTTTCTCCATCTGCTCTAATATATCCTTCGGGGTTCTAGTAAGAGTTAATATGCTGAAATAGCCTCCAGCTGATTCCGGTATGGATGCATCATAGCATTCTTTATTATCTCTACAAAAGCTCCAGGAAGGTGGAGGTGATACTTCATCTCCTACCACATCTGAAAAGTATGGGTTTGCATCGGTCCTGGCAACGATTTCAGACAGCAGCGCCACCGGGTTTAATCCTTGAAAGATGTCTCCCAAGTGTGTTTTTTTACCCCTAACATATATAACAGGCATTATTTTTCCAACGGAGCCTTCATATAAAACCCCTATGTTTTCATCTTCCCTCTGATGAGGCTCTGAATCAATACAAATAGTATACTCTAAATCAAATTTATCCTTTAGCTCTTGAAGTAATCCCGTACTGCCCCTCATTCCATGGGACAGAAATTCCTCATCAGGTACAGATAGTACTAGAAGATTACCATTAAAATCTTCCATCTTTGAGTATTCCTTTAGCAATACCAATTGAATAGCTGCTCCGGCCTTCATGTCGGAAGTTCCTCTCCCGAAATACCATTTACCGCTTTCCAGATCCTGTTTTACTTCCTCAGTAATATCCACACTCTTCATTTTTTCTGCCAACGCATCAGGATCATATGCATACTCCTGCAACGTTCCATAGTCAAAGGAGTCAACAACATCGTGGTGATTTATAAGTATAACTGTCTTTTTCCCTTTCCCCTTTAAAAGTCCCCAAACTACAGACCTCTTTAGTGGGTCTTCCTCTAAAAGATAGGCTCCGAAGTTCTCAGGATTGTTTTTAAAATATTCCACTTCTTTAAGCCAGTCTAAAAGGTATTTCTCTGCATCCTTTTCAAGCTCAGTTCCTGTATTACTTTTAACTGCAACAAAATCCTTAAAGGTCTTTTCAATTTCCTTTGATATAACTTTTTCATCAAACAAACTCAAAGTTCCCCACTCCTAATTATTTTTTTGCATAGATTTTCCCCACAGCCCTTATTAATTTGTTCGCAATTTTTGTGCCATTTAGAAAAGTTATTATTATCAGAAAATTAATAATCATTCATTTTTGCTGCATATATCTTGTGTATCATGTATATTTATAAGATTTTAAATAAAAATCACGCAGTTTTAAATCTAGTATAGAATTAGAGCAAAATATTTTGCTTTAACCTGCAAGATATTTTGCCTTAACTCCCATTTTAATTTCACTTATCACTTTGATGCTTTATTCAACTACTATAATATTTCTCTCTTATATATTTTAATTATGGATTTGTGGTTTTTTTCCTATGCAATTTTTTTTGCATAGATGTTGTGTTTTGGAAAATTTTCTCAATATTCCTGTCTAAGTGTATGAAAAATATATCTATAAATAGTAAAAGGTATAAGAGAAGTTTTTTCTCCTATACCTTTTTTTAAGAATATTCAGGCTGCACTGTCAACTTTGGCAGCCCCAGTAAATCTTCGAATTCATCACTGGTAAGGGGTTTACTAAAGAGATATCCCTGTATAGCATCACAGTTTTGCTTTTTAAGATACTTAAACTGGTCCATAGTTTCCACTCCCTCTGCAGTTATCTTTAGGTTTAAATTATGTCCTAAAGCTATAATTGAGGAAGCAATAGGGGCACTATTTTCTTTTTCATCCATAAGGGTTTTTATGAAGGATTTATCTATTTTTAATGTATCGATAGGAAATTTATTTAAATATCCCAAGGAAGAGTATCCGGTGCCAAAATCATCAATTGCTAAGTATAATCCCATATCTTTTAATTCCCTTAATACCTCGATTGTATAGTCTTCATTTTCCATAGCTATACTTTCAGTAATTTCAAGTCCCAAATATTTGGAGTCAAAACTCGTTTCATTTAATATATCCTTTATCATTTTTACAAAGTTTTTATTTTGAAATTGCCTTAAAGAAATATTTACAGAAACAAATATTTTTTTAAATCCTGCATTCTGCCAGGCTTTATTTTGTCTGCAAGCAGTTTTCAAAACCCACTCCCCTAAGGTTACTATAAATCCATTTTCCTCTGCTATAGGTATAAACTTTTCGGGAGAAATCATTCCAAGCACAGGATGATTCCAGCGCACAAGAGCTTCCATACCTATTATAGACAGTGTTTTAACATCAATAATTGGTTGATAATAGAGCTTAAACTCTCCATTTTCTATACCCTTTGGCATCATCTTCTCAAGCTCCATCTGCTCTAGAATTTCTTCCTTCATGAGAGGTGTATAAAGCTGGTATGTTCCTGCTCCTTTTTGCTTGGACCTACTTAGAGCTATAGTTGCATTTTTAAGTAGCCCATCCTTACAAATTCCATCCTTTGGATAAAAGGCTAGTCCTGCACTTGCGGACACGTGTATTTCATTATTGTCTATAATAAGCGGTTTTTTTATAACTTCAAGGATTCTTTCTACATATCTTATAACATGCTTTTCATTTTCAACCTCGGGAAAAAACACAGCAAACTCGTCTCCCGTTATTCTAGATAAAAGGTATTCTTCCCTAATACTTCCATTTATCCTTCGAGAAATCTCTTTCAGAACCTTATCCCCCATCGAAAGGCCGAAGGCATCATTTACCTTTTTGAATTTATCAATTCCTATTATCATAACAGCCAAATTTTCTTTGTTTCGCTTTGAGTGAGTTATAGCCAAATCCAGCTGTTCCTCAAACACCTTTCTAGATGCCAAATTCGTTAAAGGATCATAGTAAGTAAGCTCACTTATAACATCCATCATTTGATTGAATTCCTGCCCCAATATTCCGATCTCATCTTTAGAACTTATATCTACCTTAACCATTAGATTTCCCTTACTGGCCTCTGTAATTGCTTTCTTTAGATTAATAATGGGCCTTGATATGGTTTTTGCCATGAAAATACTAAAAACAGCTGAAAGAATAATGCCAACTAGTGCTACAAGAAATAAGTCTTTACTAATACTTTCAAAGGACAAGTTTACATATTCTATACCTAAATTCTCATCTGCTATTTTTCGAAAAGCTCTTTCAGTGAGAATGTTAGCCATGGATATAAGCACTAAAGTAAGCAATATAGTAGACATTAAGCTGATAATTAGAATCTTGGTCGTGATACTTCTTGTAGGTTTCATTCTGACACCTCTTTATTGAGTCTCATTTAAGCCTTGCTTTTACTGACTGCTTATACAAAATAAACTTTATTAATTTTCGATTGTTTTAGACATTTTTTGCTATATTATTTATTAGATAATTTTTGATGTTTTCCTTCTTTTTGATTAAAATTTTATTTAAATATAAATATATCCAACTTTGAAATTTAAGTCGCTTCTGAGGAAACATTGAAGGATATTTAAAGCTATACTGTTAGAGTAACTAGCACAAGTACCCTTGAACTTTGTTATTTATACTTTGCTTTTAATAGTTTATAATTTCTTGCATTTCTTGCATTTACTTTGTTTTACGCCTGCAAATTTTCGCAGAAAATATTTAAACTCCTATACAAAAACAAAAGCCGCGAGTATTTGCGACTTAGTTTTTATAGCCTACCAGCTTACTTATTTTCCATTTTGATTTTTCTAGTATCTCTACAACTTTAAATTTTAGCTTGATTGGAAGTTCTCCTTCATTTGCTGCTGCGGCACTAATCATATTAAATTCATCCTCTGTCATTACCTGTTTTAACTCTTGCTGTGTCTTTTGGTCTGTTAAACCATGCTTTACATCAATAAAGCACAGTGGAGGAAATAGCACACACCACCAGTTTTTTCCTTGTCCACTACCTATAACTACTTTAAGTGCATTATAGGTTCCTGCTGGCAACGCTATACTGCCATAGGATTTTGTGGGAAATGTGGATTTTCCTAAAACTGCTTTCACGGGATAATTGAAGCCATGTTTCTTTACTTCATCATTAGCTATCTTTTCAATATATGTAAGATTATCTTTTATTATTGACTTTGCCTCGCTTATATCTCGCGCATCGAATTTTGTATACATTTCCTTTAGTACTCTGTCCCTTACCTCAAGCTTTAGAGCTTGGTCTATAGGAGAATCGCTATTGGCAATAACATGGAATCTTACAAGATCCTCTTTATAGCTTTCCCTGTTTTTATAAACATCAAAGATATAAAAAGATAAAATAGAAACTATAAGTCCTGCAATAACAAATCCCATTATATAAAACTTTTTATTTCCCATAAAAATTCCCCCATTTCCTATACTTTGTTTGTACTATAAGTATTAGCAAACAAGGGAATTTTTAAACGTATATGTAATTTTTTTGTTATGGTAATTTCTGTATTATTATCCTTCTATTCCAACCCTTCTTACATGCATTTTCACATCAATATTTACTTTGGTCTCAGGATAAATTTCATCCCAATTATTCTTAACCTTTTCCCAAGTTTTCGGTTCAAACTTTCTCAAGTATTCACCAACCTTAAATATATCGGTTTTATATTGCTTCTGTATTTTTTCAACTACTTGTAAAAATTCATTGGTCAACTGTTTCTCTGTAACCTTGTTTATCTTTTCTATATATGATGAATCAAAGGGCTCCCCGGGAACTCCATAGTAGTGCTGAAGCAAAATACCTTCTGCTTCTACTTCGAAATCTATATTTATCCTTTTATCTTCTCCTTCATAGGCTTTCATTTTTGACCTAAGATTCATTTGTTCAACCACAATGTATAATTTATCAATTTTTATTGTATAATCGGCTATTTTTCCTCTTCCCTTTAGGATATTTACATCCCTCGTTTCTATGGGATCGAGCCATCCAACTAGTTTATATCCCTTTAATACTGCCGCTCCCCCTGTAGTAACCTCCTTTTCGCCCTTGGCTATTCTAGGAAACATACTGGCATTGCTTTCCCTGAGATTTGTTATTATTGCATCGAAGCTAGTTTCAGGTCTTCGTGGAGAAGTTATTTCCTTTTCTATAAGTTCTTCAAGGAATAGACCCATATCCATGTTTTTGCCAGTGTCCATAGTGAGTATTTCCTGAGCTTTTTGAGGTGTTATAAAAATATGTATTTTCCTATTTATATATATACTTCTCTGTATTACATCTAAAATTTCCCTCATCATTTTTTCATCCCTTGCAAGCTCAGCACCAATAATTGCAACTTTAGAATGATTTAGATAAAAATTCTTGTTGTTTCTAAGATTTATCTGCTGTTTGCCATCGGATGGTGAAGCACAAACAGTACTATATATGTAGGAGGGATCCCCTTCTGCTTTTTGTGCTATCATGGCTACATTTGGATAAGTGACAGTCAATATATATCGCTTTAAGTTACTTACTTGTGTTTCCTTTTCTTCCTCTCCCTTTTTTTCTTTTTCTTCATATTTATCGAATCCCATCCCGGTGATAAAGGCCCTCTCATCTATTTCTATGTTGTCCCAGCAACCGGAAAAAAATAAGGGGATTATACATAATAAAAACAGACTTAATATTTTACGCATTTTTTCCCCTCCCATGTTTAGATTTCCTTTTAAAGTAGCTAATCGCAAGCAGAAAAGAGGGTATAATCACTGCGGATATGCTTCCAAAAAAATTGGAAAACAGACCTAGAAAATCATATACTTGAGCTACATTTTCAGGTATCAGTGATATTAGATAAACTACAGGAATGATGGGAAGAGCCAAATAATTATGCTCCCTGGATTTTAGCAATCTGCTAAGTAAAAATACAGCACCAAAATGTGTAATCACAACCGTCATAAATATAGAAAGTAGCCATATAGACATTATTACAACCTCTACATTTTCAAAGATGGTTCCCGGTATTTCAACAGTCTTAAACAAAGTTACCACAGGCCATATCAAACTTTTTGTTTCAGCTATTCCGAATCTCGCTATAGTGATAAAAACGGTAATAAAATATATAACTGAAACAGTTCCAAGGGACCACATGGAAACTCTCTTTATTTTGTCAAAATCCTTAACAAAAAAACCTAAAAACAATATAAACTCAAAGCCTAAAAAACTGAAGGCTACTTCCGGAATAGCCTTAATCAGTTTTAAAGGCGGAGTATGAAAAAACGGTAAGAAATATGATGGGTCTAATTCACCCATAACGAAAAACATTGTAAATATTGCAGGAATTATGGATAAGGGCAGAATCAATACTGACATCCTGGCTATAGTCTCTATTCCGCTTCTTACAGTATACACACTTGCTAGCAGAAATGTTATCATTATAACCTCTATGGGAGTAGCAAGCAATAGAAAGTTTTTGCTTATTTCGCCAAAGGCTCTAATCTCTAATATGATTAGTACCACAAGATAAAATAAATAAATGAATCCTATTATTGTTCCTATTGGCTTTGAAGTAATAGAACTCCCTATTTCTATTATGGTTTTATTTGGAAATTTAGTAATCAGCTTTAATATTATCAAAGCTATAACTCCAAAAACTATGGCACCGGCTACCATAACTATCAAACTGTCAGGGCCTGCTTTATCAGCCAAATTCCTTGGTAGTGATAATATTCCTATCCCTATTATCAATGTAACAAGTACAGAAAACAACTGATCGCTCGTTATCCTATCATTGTTTCTATTCACGGTATCTACATCCTTTTTTTATTATTATCATGTACATGGTCAACAAGTCTGTCCTTATCATCTTTTGCTATAAATTCCGGTCTTTTTTTCATTTTGTGTAAAGGTGCCTTAAATAAAGTATCCTTAAAGTCTTTTAAACTAATGTTATATATGTTAAAGGGCGTTAGATAAGGTACACCAAAGCTTTTCAGATTGCATAAATGGGTCAATGTTATCAAAAAAGCCAACATTACTCCATAAAGACCCAATACGGCAGCAAAACCCATGTACACAAACCTAAGCAGTCTAAAGCCAATTGCAAAGCTGTAACTCGGTGTAGTGTAGGCAGCTATGGCAGTTAAAGCTACTATTATAACCATAAGAGAACTCACTATTCCTGCTTCAACGGCAGCCTGACCAAGCACCAGACCTCCTACTATCCCTATGGTAGCTCCTATAGGGCCTGGAAGTCTTATACCTGCTTCCCTTAAGAGTTCAAGGGAAAACTCCATAATAAATGCTTCTATAAAGGAAGGAAAAGGTACTCCATCCCTACTACCAGCTATGTAAAGGGCAAGCTCCGTAGGAATCATTCCCGGATGATAAGAGGTCATTGCTATATAAAGTGAGGGAAGAAAAAGAGATGTAATAACTGCTACGTACCTCAATATTCTTATTGCATTTCCTATTAAAAATCTTTCATTGTAATCCTCTACTGACTGCAACAGACTGTTAAAGGTAGTTGGAATTATAAGAGCAAAGGGAGTATTATCTACTATTATTCCTATCTTACCCTCGTACAGTGCTCCTACAACCTTTTCTGGTCTCTCTGTAGATTGAATCTGAGGAAAGGGAGACCGCCAATTATCTTCTAATAGCTGTTCTATATATCCGCTTTCTAAAATACCGTCTATATCTATGTTCTTAAGTCGCCTTACTACTTTTTTTAATATATCCTTATTTACAATTTCATCTATAAAAAGCACTGCTATATCGGTTTTAGACCTCTTTCCTATCTGCATCTGTTTTATCTTAAATTTAGGGTCCCTTATTCTTCTTCTTACTAGAGATGTATTAACCCTCATTGTTTCTACAAAGCCTTCTCTTGAGCCTCTGATTACTGCTTCAGTTTCGGGTTCTGATACGCTTCTCATAGGCCATCCTTTCGAGGCAATAACTATTGCTTTGTTCCATTTGTCAATCAGGAGTACTGTTTCTCCAGTCAAAATATTATCTACCACTAAGTTAATATCTTCAATTTCCTTGAGGTCTGAAACAGAAAGCACACCATCTTTGATGAGATCATATACCTTCTCCCTTATCGTATTGACATCAGGGTCCGTCATCCTGGCTAAAATCATGAGGTTTTTCAGTACGTATTCATTGACCAAGTTTTTATCTGCTAATCCTTCCGCATAAATAGTAGCAAATTTTAACTTCTGCCCCTTTCCAACGCTAAACTCTCTATATATCACATCATCACAATTATTTAATATTTCTTTTACCTTTCCTAAATTTTGATCCAAACTTTTTGTGATTTTTATTTTATTTCTCTTATCTTCCTCAGGTGCAAAGAGTTCCTCATAAAACCCCATAATATTAACCTCCTAAACTGGTCTACGATCATATCTTTATTAGCTTCTCGTTACTCAGGATATGGGCGCTGGGCACTTCTTGATTAGTCCTTAGTTCTTAGCCATTAGACCTTAGTAAATTTAGGTGAATCTTTTAAGGTGCTGAGCGCTGGGTATTAGGTTTTGAGAGTTACTCTAATCTTTTAAGTCTTGCCGGTCACCTGTTACCCGTAACCCGTTTTTAAGTCTCTTAACTCTAAACTCTTAATCACTACCTCTTATATCCCTATCTCAAACATAAATTAACTTGCCTCGCTAGTTCCTTATAGATATCCTTCAATAATCCTCTTCAAATTCGCTTCAGAGGAAACATTGAAGGATATTTAAAGCTATACTGTTAGAGTAACTAGCACAAGAGGTTAAATTATAGTATAAAGTTAGCAAGTATCAAAAAAGCTCCCCCAACTATTAAATATCCATATCCTATTATTCTCGATATTTTTTCTTCTCTTTTTAAATTCTTTTTTTTCAGCTGTTTAGAATCTATATACAAATTGAACATAGCCGTTCCAAATATAAGCATATATATATATAAAGTAGAAAGGTCTTTAATCTTGTGCACTATCTGTGACAATTAATCACATCCCTCGAATAAAAAATGTTTTAGTAAAAAAGAAAAACAGGCCTTCATCGTAGTCCAAAGTAGATTCTTATAGGCAGCTATTATGAAAAACTAGCAAGGCGAGTTAACTTAACTTGTCTCGCTAGTTCCTTATAGATATCCTTCAATAATCCTCTTCAAATTCGCTTCAGAGGAAACATTGAAGGATATTTAAAGACATACTGTTAGAGTAACTAGCACAAGTGGTTAAGTTAAATTTTCTCTATAATATAATTTGCAAATTTAAACTCACATATTCATATTATAGAAATAAAAAAAAACAGTAGAAATCATTTTTCTACCGTCTCTTTAATACTTATATCCAAAAATCTGATTTTTTCTTTTTCTTCCAGGAAAGTATGGATTCTTCAACTTTTTCAATATGAATTTGTGCATATCTTTGTGCCTTTTTAGGATCTCTGGCTTCAATGGCATCTACTATGGCCTTATGATATTTAACCAGGTCTTCATGCTGACTGTATTCATTAAAATATATAACCCTAAATCTTTGAACTTGCTCATGAAGCCCTTGGACAATCTGTATAAGCTTATTATTTTTTGATCCTTCAATTATTTTATCATGGAATTTATTATCTAGGGCAATCATTCCTTCTCTGTCCATATTCCCTAAAGAATTTTCAAACTGACTTTGAACATTTTTAAGCTCTTCAACTTCTTCATCCGCCATTCTTTCGGCAGCCAGATAGGCAGCCAATCCCTCTAAATAAGCCCTAACTTCTAAAACGTCTAAAATGTCCTTTACCGATAGATCAGCTACATAGGCCCCTTTCCTGGGAACCATCTCAACCAGTCCTTCAAGCTCAAGCTTTCTTATAGCCTCTCTAACCGGAGTACGACTAACTCCAAGCTGATCTGCCAGTTGCAGCTCCATTAATCTCTCGCCAGGTTCCAGTTCTCCATTTAATATAGAAGTTCTAAGATATTCGAAAACTACTTCCCTTAAAGGCTTATAGTTTCCCAGTTCTAACTTATTAATCTTTTCTTCTTTCATATTACTGCCTCCCGTTATAAGTCCTAACCATATAAGTTTGCTTAAATAATAGTTTTAATTTTCCGTATGCCGATTTCGCCCTTTCATAATCCTTAAAAATACCAAAGACGCTTGGTCCACTACCGCTCATAAGACTTCCCATAGCTCCATACTGCATCATCTTTCTTTTAATTCTTTTTACGATAGGATGTCTTTTTTGGATACCGGCTTCAAACACATTACATAGATTTTTGGATACATCATACAGGTTATCTCTTTCAATAGCATCAACTAGAGCATCTGTATCAGGTCGCTTCTTAATGTTTCCCAGCTGAAGGCTCCCATAGGCTTCAGCCGTTGAAACGCTGACAGTTGGTTTAGACAAAACTATCCATCCACTTCTTAAGCCATTTATTTTAGTCAGCTTTTCTCCAATACCTTCAGCTAATGCTCCCCCTCCCAATATGCAAAAAGGTACATCAGCCCCTATACCAGTTCCAAGTTCAAGCATTTCCTTCAAAGATAAATTCAGTTGAAATAAAGCATTCAGTCCCTTTATAACTGCTGCTGCATCAGTACTTCCACCAGCTAAGCCAGCTGCAATTGGAATATTCTTTTTTATATAAATATATATTCCTTTATCTATATTATATTTTTTTATCACTAAATCAGCTGCCTTGTATGCTATATTTGAAATGTCCGTCGGCAGGAAGGTGCAATCCGTTTCCAATATTATTCCCTTTTCTATTTTCTTTAAATAAATTTCATCATAAAGTCCTATCTGCTGCATCACCATCTTTACATTATGGTATCCATCAGGCCGTTTATTTAATACATCGAGGGATAAATTGATTTTAGCCATGGCTTGTAACTTTAGTTCATCCATTAGTTCACCTCTTTCTATAGGATCACAACCTTAAACTATAAGTCGGAATCCTATAAATCTCCAGCCAGTTATTCTACAACATTTTGTTAGTTCGCAGTTAGTAGCATATGCAGGTCCAGCTCTTGGTCTTCCCTGTTACCTGTTAACTATATTATCCGTATACAAAATACAAAATTCAAAATGCATACCACTTATATTATAAACAAAAAATCCGTAGTAAACTACGGATTTTTGCAGATTTTAAAATTTTATTAAATTAACTCCTTGTGCTAGTTACTCTAATAGTATAGCTTTAAATATCCTTCAATGTTTCCTCTGAAGCGACTTTGAAAAGCTATTTTTATCTCTAAATCTTTTTCTATTAAAACAGCTCTTCTACGGAACCTGAAGAGGATTATTGAAGGATATCTATAAAAGGAACTAGCGAGGCAAATTAAGTTAACCTCACATTTTCAATTACATGTTCCATATTGAATGTTGCAAGTAAATATCTCAAGTCAAAACTCTAGGTGCATCGCTACTAGCTTCTTAGGTTAATTCATCTTTGCCATAAACGGTTAGCTGTTAACTGTTAGCCTTTTTAAAATTTCACTAAAAATAATTTTCATTTTCTTGTATCATTAGAGTTTGTATTTATAGGTCTTTTGAATGATTATACGATCTCCCGGCATAATTTCATCAGGATTTTCTATATCGTTCGCTTCGAGTATCTCCCGCACTGTGGTATTATATCTCTTAGCAATCTCCCACAATGTATCTCCTTTTTGAACAAAGTATATAGTTATACTTGCCCTATTATCTTCTTTATTCTCTTCCCCTAAATCTTCAAGATTGACGATTACTTCCTTTTCACAGCCTTCACTAATCTCTGCATACAGACCTAAGTTTAATTTGCATTCTACCTGCTTTGAATTGATACTTGAAAAATTAATTTCTTCGATATTTACCTTTATATTTGAATCCATATGGTCCTTTATACCAGGCATTTCAACAAAATGTCTAAATGGTATTTCTTCATTAAAGGAATATACCTGCATTTCTTCTGTGTTCGCTACATAAAGCACTGTTACTTTAATAAAACCCTCAACGATATTTTTTTCCTCAACTATCCTATAATCTGTAACTGTAGGTTTGGCATTTACAGTAAAGACTTTGAAAATACTTGGGTGACCATCGGGTAGATCTAAAGTTTCTTTTATAACTGTTTGGGCTGAATCTTTTCCAACCTTTCTCGTGAACTTTAGTCGACTCTTTTGAAGATTCAAGTTGCGGGATGGTGAGTAAGCATCCAGCAACACCTCTTTTTCTTCCTTATCAAATACTTCTACATGGGCCTTTAATACCACTTCCATATCATAGACCTTGTTTTGTTCCTCTAAATTTTTCTTAACTTCTGTAAATATATCACCAATCATCAAGTCAGTCTTGCAGTCCATATCTTCCAAGGCCTTTGGAACTTCTACAAAATGAGTAAAGGGAAGTTCATGATTTACTTCATATACCGGATTTCTTGGCTCCTCGGTTGCATAGAGTATACTGAGCTTAATATTACCTCCTATTATTACTTTACCGTCTGTAAGCTTTGTTTCATTGACTACAACGAACCCTTTGGTCTGAAGTACTTGAAAAATTTCCGGTGTATCTTCTGCCATTTCAAAGGTCTCTCTTAAAACTGTCTGAGCTGAATTAGAGCCAACTAAATTATCATACTTTATTTTATCCTTTAATGCCTGCATATCTTCTATTCCTTCTGCTCCCTTAAGAACATCTACTTTATCGGTTTTGAATACTCTGCCCGTTAAATTTAAAACAGCTTGCATAGAAACTTTTCTTTCATTCATTATGCTATAATCTATATGCTCTAACTTGCACTCTACCTCTGGTGTCATTAGTGCATCTATATCGTTCATTTCTATACTTTGGTTAAAGTTTGCTGAGGCTTTCATGCTATGTAAAGGCTGTTCTGAACCCGCTGGTGCATAAAGTATTTCAAAATTCACTACTCCATCAACAAGGATTTTGTTCTGCATTATCTCCTTATCCAATATGATGACTTTTCCTTCAACTGATAAAATCCTTGAAATATCCGGTTTGGAATCCGGAACAACAACATCCTCCTCAATTAATGTTTGAAGATTTTCGACTCCGACTATTCTATCTAATTTAAGCGTTTCCCTTACTAAATTCACGGCCACTCTTTTCATCCTCCTTACAATTTACTATGGAATTCCTATTATATTAATATTTTATGGACACAAAAATATGTCAAAAAAATTTTGTCACAGCTTATTTTTCAATGTATATCATATATATGCATGTATATTCCAAAAAATACAAAAAGAAGGGAAAATATTTTTCCACTTCTTTTTGTACAGGAAGTCGATTTATAATTTCAATAAAATAAAAATAAAATACCTGTATAATACAGGCATTCTCCTATGATGCTTGAATTTTTCTATCATTACTGCAAAGAGTGATTTCTACGGTTTCTGTCAATATATCTGAATAGCTATAAGATACCTTTCTTTCAGAACTTAGTCCTCTGTCAATTCTAACTACAAAAATACTTGGATATACTTCCTCCAAAACTCCTTCTTTTACAAATATTCTTTTTCTTCCTTTGTTTGTTTTTAGTATGACTTTTTGACCTAAACAGTTTTCCACATTTTTTCTAAGTTCTATTAAAGTCTCTCTTGTGGCCAAAAAAAATCACCTTCCTTCAATTGTATACAGTATAATATTATCACATAATTATATAAAAGTCAAATTTTAAGTATAATATTATACAATGATTGATTTAACTTGTCAATACAATATTTGTCTACTTCTATTAATTCCTTAAATTGTAAGAAAATATTCAATAATTTTTTTCCATCTTGAACAAAGGCGTCTTCGACGCATTTGTTGGTTCGTAGTTAGTAGTTCGTAGTTGGTAGCCCTAATTAGTTCTTAGCTCTTGGCTCTTGGCAAATCCTAGTCGTTCTTTAGGGTCTTTCTTGTGGCCCGTCACCTTTTTGCCATGAGCGGTCAACAGTTAGCTGTTAGCCTTTTTAATATTTCAGTGGAAATAATTTGCAATTAGTTGTATCAATTGAATTTATTTCATTTTATGACTGCAATTTTTTTGGAAAAAATGTTTGAGCCCTTTGCTATAAAAAGCCGGCGATGATTAATAATTAATCATCGCCGGCAAAAAATTAAACCTTTTCATTTCTGCATATATAATTGTTATCTTCTTTGTGTAAAGATACGGAGATAAACCCCTGTATATCCCTTCTTTTCTCTTCATCTAATTTTCTGTAGTCTTCCAAAAGTTTTTGTTCTTCTGCACTTAGCGAATATGCTATACATTTTCTATCTTTTATAACGAATTCACAGTCTTCTTTATTTTTATCGATACTATTATTTTCTAATAAATCCCTTTTCATCGGTCCTTCCCCGGTCAAAATCCAATCGATTGATACGTTTAGAATCTTTTTTAAAGCAATAAGGGCATTAGCCGAAGGCATAAATTTATCGTTTTCCAGTTCGCTTAAATTCCCTGTAGATAATCCGGTAAGCTTATTAATATCCGTCAAGGTTAAGTTCTGCTTTTTACGAGCAAAGCGAATTCTTTTTCCAATAGATTCCAAAATAACACCTCCAACTTCTCTTTTAATAGAGAAAAATATGGGAAAATTTGAAAATAACTATTGACATTATCTGATTTCAGAGATAATATATAAATATAATTCCTGATTAAATATTAATCTACTCTATTGTACCATATATTTCTAATAAAAGAGAATGAAATTATTGGTATACCGGAGGTGACGCGGTTGCGCAAGCGAAATTTAACTCCATTTGGAAGGTTAGTTAATGAACAACTGGTTAAATTAAATATGACTCAGAAAAAGCTGGCGGAAAAAGTAGGTACTTCAGAGGTATATCTAAGCATGATACTTCGCGGAGAGCGTTCTGGCCAGAAATATTTGGATAAAATTATGAAGGTATTAGATATTAATAAAAATGACATTACTAGAAATATAAAATAAGATTCCACAATAATTTAACGGAAATATTTCCGTTAAGTTATCGTGGAGTTTTTATATATACTAAGAATAGTACTCAATTATCCCTTTAGCTATGGAAGCTGCAATGGATTCAATATATTTTTCATCTAACAGCTTTGTTTCCTCTTCAGGATTGGTCAAATATGCAACTTCTATATGAATTGAACTGGTAGTTATCGATCGTAGCAGATAAAAATCTTCAGTTTTAACTCCCTTGTTTACAGTACCCAATGCCTTTACCATATTTTCTATGATAAAATTTGACAGAATTTCCCCTTCTTTATCTCCTCTATAATGATATATTTCTGTTCCAGATATGCTTGAATTTCCGAAGGAATTCATGTGAATGCTTATAAAAAAATCCGGTCTTACTTCATTTCCAGTTTTGGCTCTGTTACTCAGGGGCACATATATGTCACTTTCTCTTGTAAGCACTGCTGTTGCCCCTAGCCTTTCAATCTCCTCTTTTAATTTTGCTGCTATGGTAAGATCAATATCTTTTTCCTTAAGTCCTCCTTCACCAATAACACCAGGATTTTCTTCTCCTCCATGACCAGGGTCTATAACTATGGTCCTATTACTTAAAGGCTTGTTTTTACTGGGCCTTTCATATTCCTTTATGTCTACCCCTGTATAATAATATTTAAAAATTTCTTCCAGAGTTTTTCCTTGCTTCGCCATTTCATTGGCTCCATACTGACATACTCCAAGTCCATGACCCTCACCCCTGGTTTCAAATTTCAAAACCGTCGGTTTCCATCCAAATCTAGTTGAATTTAATCCTAGTTGTTCTCTTATCTCGTTTCCCTTAAATATTTTATCTCCTATTTTTATCTTTAAAACTCTGCCATGTTCATCTCTTTCAATGTCTTCTACTATTCCTTCAATATTAGCTCCGTAAAATGGGGAACTGTCGGGAAGCTTAACTCCCAGTTTTTTTTCTATTTCATCTATGTCTAAATCCTTTACATTATCCCAATAGGGAGAACTTTTACAGTGATCACATAATACTTTCCTTAAATAAATGACTTTATTGTTTTCAACATTTTCCGAATTGTCTGTGGCTCCTCCACATGTGGAGTGGAATTTTGGATCTATCACCTTATTATTAAAGGTTAAAATCAAGTATTTTGTTTCTTCCTCGGCCCTTACAAGTTTTTCCCAAATCCATCTAAAGTCATCCTTCCATTTCTTCATCAGTTCATCCTTAGGAATTATATCTCCACAATGACCTTCCAAGCAAAAATCTGCGTCATGATACTTTGTGCATCCATCTCCTCCAAAGGCCTTAGCCTTTCTAATTAACATAGTTCTAGCTATTATGGATTGAACCTTTAGAGTTTCCAGTTCAAAATCTATATTAATTTGGGCTGCTACCATTTCCGGTATCAGCTCATCTACTGGTCTATTTATAAGTTGGTTCATATGTCCATCATATAACTTTATTAGCACATCGTCTTTACTGCTTCTCACCTTCAAACCTCCTTCGAATTTCAGCTTTTGCTGCTGGTATTAAGTGAAACTTAGTTCAGATGGAGTTTAAGCTCCAATATGAACTGTAGCTAATCCCGAGGATTTAACTGCTATTTGTCTCTCACTTGTAGAGAGGAGAATATTAGGGCAATCAATCATCGGGCAAATTTTAACTTCATTTATTGATAGGGTGATTTTGGTAATCCCATCCTATATTTACCTCTAGTTTGGAGGCCTCCCACTCCTCGTACTCCCGTAATAGTATTTTCCAGTATTTCTTCAATAGATACAAATCTATCTACACTTGTATACGCAATTTTTTCACTAATAAATACAGGGTCTAAGCAATGGATTAGTGTCCTATGGGGTGAACTTGCAAAGTTTGCCCCTGCTTCTATTATGGCTTCATAGAGTGAGTGACAAGCTCCTGCAAATATTACCAACTCATCCATGCCAGGTTCATACCTTCTCGCTTCTTTTACAGCTTCTATAAAGTGTTTAGTGTTTCTATAACTGTTTATATCCGTAAAGTTTCTATATTCCTTCAGGAAACTGTCATGTCCAGTTAGTATCAATATATCGGGATTGTGTTCCCTTAAAAGACTTCCTACAACTTTAGGTTGCTCCGATTCGGGTATGATTTTTCCTTTGGCATCTATTTCAAGTTCTGCATATACCTTGAGGCATACATCCATATATTCTCCATCTCCATCTATATGGAGTACTCTTCCTGGTTTACCAAAGTGAAAGCTGTCTATCAGGTGACCTGAAGAATGTCGGGTAAAGCTTTTAGTCTGATACACTCTTCTTTCTCTCAATATATTTTTGATTATTTTATTTATTTTTTTATTAAAGTTTTTATTAAACTGTTCTATTTTTTTAGACGGCATTTTTTCGATATCACTCTCAGGAGAATCTGCAACAATTCTCATGTTTACCCCCTTAAGGGCTATCGTTCTATCTTGATCCTGACCGTCTACTATATCTGTAACCTTGAATAAAATATCATGATTATATGACTTTCTTGCAACTATATCTCCTATCTTTAGATTACTCATTGGAACCCTCCTAAAATATATACTGCCGTAGTATATTTTATGTACATACTGATATTTAGGTGCATAATCACCATCAAAATATAAGCTGAGTACAATAATATAAAGAACCGTAGATTCTAAATTCTCAGTCTAAGAGGTGAAATAATGATATATACTATAGTTCCTGCTAGAAATGTTGAAAATAGAATAGATAAAACTTTAAAGATACTTCTTAAAACAAAAACTGATAGGATATTGGCAGTAGTTAATGGTTGTATGGATAATACCCTCCAACGGATTTTAGATATAAAGAGTGACAGGGTGGATATTCTTAATTTCAATAAACCTTTAGGACTAGATGTTCCTAGAGCAGTTGGAGCATATACCGCCTATAAAGAAGGGGCTTCTACCTTTGTCTTTGTGGATGGAGATATGATAGGAAATATTGAAAAAAATATAAACGAAATAATAACCGACATATGTGAAAAAGGCGTTGATATGGCCCTCACTGACTGTTATCCCCAAAAAGGTAAAAATAGCAATATGGCAAGGATACTTCTAGCCTTCAGAAGACAGCTTAATATAGAGCTGGGCATTTTCGATAAAATAGGCTATGCTATTCCTAGTCACGGCCCCCATGGCTTGTCTAAAAAAATTTTAGAAAAAATCGGCTTTAGAAGCCTGGCTGTTCCTCCCGTCTCTTTAGCCCTTGCCCTAATGTTTTGTGGAAATATCAAAGTATCTACTAAAATATCAGATGAGGATTTAAAATCTCAGGTGAGAGATGAATTTCATGCCAAACAGATTGCTAATACCATCATAGGTGATTGCATCGAAGCTCTAAGCATTTTTAGAGGCGATAGGAGGAAAAGGGGTTTTGATGGGGAAAAATTCCTAGGATATCATAAAAATAGAAGGTTTGATATATTGGATATTGTTTTAGATTCCTAATTTATGGGTCAAAGAACAAGTTCATAGTTGGTAGCCATATGAAAGTCTTTCTTTAGGATCATAACTATTCGATATTCAATTATTTTAGGGGTGTTGAGTACTGGACGATGGCTCTAGGTCAATCTTTATCCTGTCTCCTTTCTCCTATACCCTATCACCTGTTATCTTTTATACCTCTACATAAATTCTCTACAATATCTATCTAAAAATCGAATTTGAGAATTAATATTTTCTACTGCATGCCTTAAGCCCTTGTAATAAATTTTCTCATTGAGGCTATAACTGCCACAATAGTATTCACTGGATATTTTCCAAATTCTGTGAGGAAATTTAAAAAGAGAATCCATCACCTTATATTCTTGTTCTTGTATAGTTCTAATACAGTTGTATGCTTCTATTATTTTTAAAGCTATATCAAAATTCCACCAAGTTCTATATGAAAAATCCATAATCAAGTTAACTATATCAAGACACCTTAGTTCATATCTGCAATAGTCAAAGTTTATTATATTATACTTGTCCCTATCATCTACAATAATGTTTAAATAATTATAATTTCCATGACATAAGTAACACTTTTTTTCTTCCTCTTCCACCTGTTTAAAATAGCCGTTCCTTTGTAAGGTTTTCACAGCTTCAATTGCCATGTAATAGATTGTATCAATATTTTGTAAAAAAAGTATATCTGTAGGTTTTTTTACTGATTTCATCTTTGCAAGACTTTTCATGTATGTAAAGTCCTCACATCTTTTTAGAAGAATTTCCGGCCACTTTCCCAGGTTTGATCTCCAAGTACTTCCCTCTGAAGGTTTATAACCCTTAGATGATTTATGGAAATAAGCTAAGGTCTTTGCAGCCATTTCAATATCATAAAAACTATAAGGATTACATCTCTTTCCCTTTATCCATCTTGCCATTACATATAACTTTTTGTTTAATTCTACATATGGTTTCCCCCCAGCAGTCACATATCTATCTGTAAATAAAAATCCCCTTTCTGCCAAATGCTCTTTAGCACCGTGTAAAAAAAGAAGGTCTAATTTATCATCATTCACTGGTTTAAGACTGTAAAGTCCTCTATCGGTTCTTATTATACAGTAAGTTCCAAAATAAAAAATGGTTTTAGTCTCTAACCCAAATTTCTCAACTATTTCTTTTAGTTCGTTTTTGTTTATCAAATATTCCACCTCCAGAACAAAGGCGTCTGGCTACGCTTTGTTAGTTCTTAGTCCTTAGCTCTTGCAAAGTCAAGTTAATCGATTTTCGCCATTCAGTTAGAGTCAGACTTTCGTGTGCTCTAGGTATTGGCTTTAGGGTAATCTTTTAAATCTTTCCGATTACCGGTAACCGGTAACTCGTTACCTATCACCTGTCACCCGTTGCCTATTTTTTATCATAATATAGTTTATTTATTTTAAAGGAATTATATGATTTGTGTAGAATAACTAATTTATGGGGTGCCAACTTTAAAACAAAAGTTAGTTGTTTATATCTTGTATAAACATATTATTATGGTAAAATCCCAAATTAAATTTTAATAAATGAATTATAGGGTAATAATAAATCTAGGAGGTGGATTAAATGAAAAAGGTGGTAATATTCACAAGCAATACTTGACCCCATTGTCACACAGCGAAGGAGTATCTTTCGCAAAAAGGTGTGGATTTTCAGGAAAGAAACATTAATGAAGATCCAAATGCAAGAAAAGAACTTATGAAGAAAAAAATCATGGGTGTACCTGCAATTTTTGTAGAAGATGAAGTAGTAGTTGGTTTTGACAAAAACAGACTTGATCAGCTACTGTCCTAAACAGAGGGCCGAGAAAAATCTCGGCTCTTTTTATTTTTTGAGTTTTCATAATGTAACCCTTTATACATCTCTTGAATATGATGGTATATAGCTAAATTAACTGGCCTTACTGGTTCCTTATAAATATCCTTCAATAATTCTCTTTAGTCTCCATAGAAGAGCTGTTTTAATACAAAATAATTTAGAGGTAAAAACAGTTCTTCAAAGTCGCTTCAGAAGAAAGATTAAAGGATATTTAAAGCTCTGTTATCAGATTAACAGGCACAAGAGTTAAATTAATTTTTAAAAAGCTCCATATCAATCTTGTCTAGGAGGTAATTTCATGGGAAATAACAAATGCATGGATAAAAAACTTGATAATAATTTGCTTATTTTGCTATTAATATTGCTATGCTGTCTATGTAAGCCAAAGCATGATAAATGTAACTAAATATCTTTCAAAAATATGTGAGGGTTAACCTCACAATTCTTTTTTTCACAAATTTATTCCTAATTTTGTAACGAAAATAAACATAAAGAATATTATGATATTGAGCTAACAAAACAGCTCTACTAGGATAGGAAGTAATTATCAGGAGGTGCAAACTAGATGTCATATAGAAGAGGTTTTTTTGGTGATAAAGATTTTATATTACCACTACTATTAATATTATGTTTATGCTTTTTCAATGATGATGATATATTAGGCGACTTTGATGAATTATTGCCTCTACTAATCATTCTGTTTTGCTGTTGTTTCAATAGGTATTAGAATTAGATAAATTCTAAGTTTACACAGATAAAAAATTTGTCACCTTTTGTCTCCAGACTTAATATCATGATACTAAGTCTGGGGACTTAAAAACCCTAAGGAGGTGCAGGTATGGGCTATCTTGGTCATAGAGATAACAAATGGTTGTGGATAGTATTACTATGCTGCTTGTTCAAGGATGATAACATTTTAGGAGACTTTGACGATTTACTGCTATTGCTAATCTTATTCTTCTGCTTATGTGACGGCGACGATATACTAGGTGACTTTGACGAGTTGCTACCTTTTTTAGTAATACTTTTCTGCTGCTGTTTCAACCATCATTAAAATCTAATTAACAAGTTGGCTGGGATATAGTTCCCAGCTTTTTTAATGTGGAATTTTTTTACTTTCTGTAACAGTTTATACTAAACTGAATAATATAATACTAAACCAAGGCACTAGTTCCAAATAGATAAATCAAGTAAAATTTAGTTTTTTTAGTTATATCTTTTATACTTGTCACTTTTTTTATATTCATAAATATAATAGTACTGAGAAGAGTTACTTTATCCTTCTTAAAAGGAGGTGACATTATGTCAGGTTTTAAATTTGACAACTGGTGGATTATACTATTGGTAATATTCTTTTGCTTTTGTATAGATCCATAAATCCTAATAATTTAGCTGGGACTTATCCCAGCTTTTTTATTTAAAGAGGATAAATCTTCACATGAACTAGAAGGATTCTCAAAATCCTAATAAATTTAACCTTGAACTTTGTTTATCTATAGTTGAAACTTAAAAATACATTTCTACAAGGCATTCTAGCTCCATTCTAAGGAGGTGAGATAATGTCAAAGTCTAATTTCTTTGGAGGAAACATCTTCTTTCTTATAATCATCTTATTCTTTATCTTTGGATTCGGAAAACATTAGGTCCACGAATTTGAAGCTGGGTTTATCCCAGCTCTTTTGTATTCAAGTAGGAAATTATATAATTTTTTAATCTTCTTTTACACACTTTGTACACTCTTGAATATTATATTACTACAAAAAGTCCTATAGATTTAAAGGAGGTGTTATCTTGACATCTCATATCTATAACTATCCATTTTTGCTATTTCTGATTTTGATTTTGTTAATCTTAGGGTTTAATGACGATAATGATTCAACGAATCCCTTTACACTATTTTTAATATTGATACTTTTAATACTTAGTTTTGGAAATTAAGTTTTATAGATTTGTCTTAACTTGTCACACTTTAATTTGTCCTGAATATTATATTATTGACCAAAAGCCCATACACCTATCATTTTAAGGAGGTGCTATAATGCCAAAAAAAAGCAGCTATATCGACAATGAATTAGCTTTTGTGCTATTTCTAATCCTAATACTTCTAATTCTAAGTTATGACCATGATTAATTAAGCTTTAAATGATAATTAATCTTAACTCGTAACAATCTGCATACTTGTGAATATTATAATACTGACCAAGAGCCCATACACCTATCATTTTAAGGAGGTGCTGAAATGTCATTCTTTGGCGACTATATCGATAATGAATTAGCTTTTGTGCTATTTCTAATCTTAATACTTCTAATTCTAAGTTATGATTGATATTAAATACTGCACTATAGTTTATACTCCTGAATTCATAGATGAGGGGTCTTTCTCCCGTTTATATTGAAATCTATTTGAAATTGCATATATTGTGCTTTCTCAGTAACATTATTTAATAAAGATAGCCAGAACATTTTTTTAAGGAGGTGTTAAAATGTCATTCTTCGGCGACTATATCGATAATGAATTAGCTTTTGTGCTATTTTTGCTTTTAATTCTTCTGGTTTTAAGTCTTAACTAAAACATATTAAATTTTAACAGTATACTATATAGACATTCATTTTTAAAATTTAATTTGATCATGTAGCGGAGAATTAATTCTCCGCTACTCAAGATATATTAAATTAACTCGCCTCGCTAGTTCCTTATAGATATCCTTCAATGATCCTCTTCAGGCTCCGTAGAAGAACTGTTTTATATAGAAAAGATTTAGAGGTAAAAACAGTTCTTCAAAGTCGCTTCAGAGAAAAGATTGAAGGATATTTAAAGCTATACTGTTAGAGTAACTAGCACAAGAGGTTAAATTAGTTTTTGTAAGCGAAGATTTATGCAAATACTTTTTACACACTCTTAATTTATTATATGTTATTTCGGATAAAATGTTCCTAAAACATTAATTTTTTTATTAAGTATCATAGGCTTATTACAGAATTTACAAGTTTTTTACAAATGTATTACATTCCTGATTTTCAAAAGCTTTCATGGTATAATTATATTGTAAGGAAACATAAATCCTCTGGTGGTGATACTATGGAAGTTCTAATGATTATTATGAGCGTCATTATTTATCTCTTACTGGATAAATCCAGTAAGGAGACTGAAAAAAATTTATAAAGGAGTATTGATATGTCTTTATCACTTATACTCAAAATATTAGAGTAAGACCTTTATTTTAATGATTCTTTAGAATTATTGGAGTAAGGGTCTTTTCCTGTTTATATATAATGTCCCAACTTTAGAGTTGAAGTAAAAAGAACGCTTATTCCGACAAGGGTTTAGAGAAAAAATTACAAATTGGTTGCCTATATATGCAAAACTTTAAAATCATATATTAAACCCTACTTACATATACTTTGTTTAACAAAAGAGGGTTCTGTATTTATAAGGAGGTGTTTTTTAATGCTGTCTCCCAGCCTCGAAGACTATTTAGAAGAAATATATAATCTGGACCAGAAAAAAGAAAAGATAAGAATACGAGACATAGCGACAAAACTAGGGGTTTCTCCTCCTTCTGTTGTTAAGGCTCTAAAAAAGCTTCATGATGAAAGCTACATAATATACCAGAAATATAAGAAAATCAAGCTTACTGAAAAGGGAAAAAAAATGGGAAAATCCCTTGTAAACAGAAATGATATACTTCAGGAGTTCTTAATAATAATTGACAGCAGATGTGACCCTGAAAAAGAAGCTGAAGCTATGGAACATTACTTGAGTCCATCTACTGTGAAAACCTTTGAAAACTTATCAGCCTTTCTCAAGGATAATAAAGATATTCTTGAAAAGTTCAAAAAATATAATAAAAGCGACTGATGTCGCTTCTATCAGTTCAATGCTTCAACTTCCTGTGCCGGTTGATCTAATAACAGGGTTTTAAGTATCCTTTAATCTTTCTTCTAAAGCGACTTTGAAGAGCTGTTTTCACCTCTAAATTATTTTGTATGAACAAAGGCGTCTTCGACGCATTTGTTGGTTCGTAGTTAGTAGTTCGTAGTTGGTAGCCCTGATTAGCTCTTAGTTCTTAGCTCTTGGCTCTTGGCAAATCCTAGTCGTTCTTTACTTGAATTTACTTTGCTTTATGACTGCAATTTTTTTTAAAAAATGTTTGAGTTCCTTTACTATAAAAAAGCTCTTCTAAGGAGCCTGAAGCGGATTATTGAAAGATATTTATAAGGAACTAGTAAGGCAAGTTAATTAAAGTTATACTAACCCTAATAATCGAGCTCCTTGTGCAACAATAAGACACACTATTATTCCGACTGCCGTTGGAATTAGAGCAGACAATATGGTCCATTTAATGCTTCTGCACTCTTTCCTTATAGTCCATAATGTTGTTCCACAAGGATAGTGAAATAGTGAGAACAAAATAACGTTTAAGGCAGTGAGCCAGGTCCATCCGTTTTCTACAAATAACTGTTTCATCTCTGTCAGACTTTCAAGCTCAAGCATAGCTCCTGTAGACATATAACTCATTATTAATATTGGAATCACTATTTCATTAGCAGGCAATCCCAATACAAATGCCATTAATATAAAACCGTCTAATCCTATAGCTTTGCCTAAAGGGTTTAAAAAGGCTGCAGCATGGTTTAGCATACTCATATTCCCAATAGTGATATTAGCAAGCAACCAGATAATAAGCCCGGCAGGTGCTGCCACAGCCACTGCACGACCAAGTACGAATATAGCTCTATCAATCAGAGATGTATATATGATTCTGCCTATTTGCGGTTTTCTGTAGGGAGGTAGTTCTAGAGCAAAGGATGAAGGAACACCCCTTAAAAGTGTTTTGGTCAAAAACCATGAAACAACTAAAGTTATTACTATACTAAGGACCACAAGTAGAGTTACAAACAATGAAGCTACAATGCTACTATATTGACTTGTAACTGCCCCACCTACAAATATGCTGGCTAGAGCAATTAACGTTGGAAACCTACCATTACACGGAACAAAATTATTAGTTAACGTTGCTATAAGCCTTTCCCTTGGTGATTCTATTATTCTGCATGCAGTTACTCCTGCCGCATTGCATCCAAATCCCATACACATAGTAAGAGCCTGCTTACCATGGGCTCCTGCCTTTTTAAAAAGTTTATCAAGATTAAAAGCTACTCTAGGTAAATACCCTAGATCCTCAAGTAGGGTAAATAAAGGAAAGAAGATCGCCATGGGAGGCAGCATAACAGATACAACCCAAGCCAGTGTCCTATACATTCCAAGTACCAATGCTCCATGCAGCCATTCGGGGGTTCCAACCATCATAAACACTTGAGTTAGTTTTCCTTCGAACCATAAAAATACCTTGGCAAGTATAGATGAAGGATAATTGGCTCCTGCTATCGTAATCCAAAATACTACGCTTAAAAGCATAATCATTATTGGAAATCCAAAAAGCTTAGATGTTAATAAATCGTCTATCTTCTTGTCAAAGTTTAATTTTGTACTCCTTTTATCTTTTACAACCCTTTTAGCTATTGTTTCAGCATTTGTATTTATATCCTTAACTATACTATCCTGCAATCTTCTATAGCCGGATATCTTAATATCATATGATATACTTTTTAATTGATTAAACTTCTCCATACCATTCATTCTTATTTTTCACCTCGCTTTTGCCACTGGATGATTTTCCATCGTATATATACTCTTTTATGGAATCCAGAATAGAATCATCACCGTCTATCAACCTTAAAGCCACCCATCTAGGATCCATCTTACCCTTTAAAATCCTGTCTATTCTGGGCACTAGCTTTGCTACTACTTTTTCTACTTCCTCTGAGTAAATTATCTTTTTAGCCTTCATTTTTTCTATTCTCGTGGCTACATTATATACTCTTTTCATTAACTCTTCTAAGCCTTGTCCTTTTCTGGCAACAGTTGCAACAACGGGCACTCCTAATTCCTTTTCTAATGCATTAATATTTATAGAAATCCCTTTTCTCTTGGCTTCATCCATCAGATTAACGCATACAACTACATTATCGGTTAATTCCATAACTTGAAGAACCAAATTTAAATTTCTTTCAAGACAAGTAGCATCTGTAACAACAATAGTAACATGTGGTCTTGCAAAACAAATGAAATCTCTAGCTACCTGTTCCTCAACCGAATGGGCTAGCAAAGAATATGTTCCTGGTAAATCCATTAGAACGAATCGTCTATCTTTATATATATAACATCCTCTTGCATTTGCAACTGTTTTCCCCGGCCAATTACCCGTATGCTGCTTCAAGCCAGTTAATGCATTAAAAACTGTACTTTTGCCTACATTAGGATTACCAGCTAAGGCTATAACAAGCTCATTATTACATTGTAAATTAAATTTTTCCTTTAATATATTTACTCCGACAGATTCACAAGTCAATCCCATTTTCTCACCTCCAAGATGAAGCTTTGATTTTTACATAATCTCTCTAACTACTATTAATTTAGACTCTTCTTCGCGGAGAGCAATTAAAGCCCCTTTTATGTTATATAATGTTGGATCCCCAAGGGGACTCTTTCTCATAACTTCAATGAGAGTATTTGGAACCAATCCCAAATCCATCATTCTCCGTCTCACAAGTCCTTTACTAACTAGTCTTACTACTTGAAGTCGTGATCCAATTGGAGCATTTGATAATAAAATCTCATCTTTATTATACTTAGTCTCCAATCCCATATCCCCCTCTCAATAACACCAATTTAAATTAACTTGCCTTGCTAGTTCCTTATAGATATCCTTCAATAATCCTCTTTTGGCTCCGTAAAAGAGCTATTTTAATAGAAAAGATTTAGAGGTAAAAACAATTCTTCAAAGTCGCTTCAGAGGAAACATTGAAAGATATTTAAAGCTATACTGTTAGAGTAACTAACACAAGAGGTTAAATTAGCCAAAGCTAACAAATTAGCTTTCATAGTTCTATAATATGAACTTTCTTTTACTTTAGTTACAAAAAATAAAATAAAAGCCCTTAATGGGCTTTATATGTTATAAACTATTTGTAACTTTCTTCCTTATAAAGTGTTTATTTAGTCTCTTAAATCCCAGCACCAATAAAAGCATACCGACGGAAATCAATACAATAGTTCCTCCTGAAGCTAGTTCAAGATAATATGATATGAAAATTCCAAAAATAACTGAAACCTCGGCGAAAATTATAGACAGAAATGTGGCATGCTTAAAACTTTTTGCCAGTTGAAGACTAGTGGCCACAGGTATGACCATAAGAGACGAAACCAACAAAATCCCCACTATTCTCATAGACAAGGTTATGACTAAAGCTATAAATATAATAAACAACAGGTTAATATAGTTTATAGGTATCCCTGCAAGTCTCGCAGACATTTCATCAAAGGCTATGTAAAAAAGTTCCTTGTATAAAAACTTTATGGCAGCAATAATGCAAAAACCCAATCCTCCAATAACCCATAAATCCCTTGGAAGTACCGTAGTAATATTTCCGAATAAATATCCGAACAAGTCAATGTTAAAAGATTTTGCAAGGCTGATAAGTACTACTGCAAGTCCTATACCCGCTGAAAGTATTACAGCTATGGAAAGTTCCGCATATTCATTATAGCTCTTCCTTAGCTTTTCGATAGCTAAGGCGGCAATAACTGAAAATAGCAGTGCTGTACCTAAGGGATATATCCCTGATAGTATACCGGCCGCAACCCCTGATAGAGCAACATGAGAAAGACTGTCTCCAATTAGTGACATTCTCCTTAGAACTATAAATATACCTATCAAAGGACAAAGTACTCCAATGATTATGCCAGCTAAAAGAGCTCTCTGCATAAAACCATATTGTAGTATTTCTAGCATTTTAATTATCCTTTTCTATATTTATTAGTATGAACTACTCGCCACTTGCTCACGCAGAAGTGGGAGCTTCTGGTATCATGTACTAAAACTTTTCCTGTTTCCAAGAACATTGCCTACAGAAGTAGGGCTTATGCGTTCTCCACAGGCTTAACTTCCCCTCGTACCGAGGGTAGATGCCAATTTTATCGGTTTCTTTAGTGCCTTGGATATTTTACACAAGGAAGGCAAAGCTTGGTTTTCGCCACTTTCAGATTCTCCTTGCAACCTTATATATCCAGTTATCAAAAAACTATCATACTTATATTATATCATAAAATCAATGACATCGAGACATTGATTTTATAGTGCTTACATCTCCCACTTGCAGAAGATGGGAGACTTACACACTAATGGTTAAAATTTTTATTAGAAATAATTTTTAATTCTTTTTCAAAAAAATATTTTCAAATATTTAATGTTCATGATTATGGTGATGAACAAGCAACTTCATCTCGTCCCCATAAAATTCCGATAGGACTTCCTTGAAGGGTATGTCACAGCATTTATTATGAACTATAAGTCTTCTATCTCCCATACAAGCTACTCTATTTACTTTTTCGGTTATAGCTCCTATGTCATGGGATATCATGACAATGGTAATCTTCATTTTCTTGTTAAGCTTTTCCATAAGATCGTAAAACTCTTTTTTAGAACTTATATCTATACCCACCGTAGGCTCATCCAAAAAAATGATTTCCGGCTCACTTACTAATGTTCTGGCGATAAACACTTTTTGTTGTTGTCCTCCCGACAGATTTCCTATAAGCCTGTGATGATAATCCTTCATTCCTACAATCTCCAAAACCCTATAAACTCTATCCATATCCTTCTTTTTAATAGATTTAAAGAGTCCGATCTTCGGGTATAGATTTGCTGCCACCACCTCCTCTACAGTAGCAGGAAAACTTGAGTTAAAGGAGGCTGCCTTTTGGGCCACGTATCCAATCCTTCCCCACTCTCTGAACTTTTCAATTTTCTGTCCAAAAAGTTCTATTTTGCCTCTTTGAGGCTTAAGGAGTCCCAACATCAACTTAACCAAGGTACTTTTGGCTGAACCGTTAGGTCCTACGATTCCTAAATAGTCCCCTTTAAATATGTCCAGGTTTATATTTTCAAGCACAAATTTGGTATCGTATCCAAAAGTTACATTTTTAACACTTACTACCTTATCCATATCTTTTCTCCTTTTCCAGAGTCTAATCCTAGATTATCACAAAAAAATTTTTCCTACAACTAGGTTATATTTTTAAAATTATAACCATATTTGGTACTATTAAAACAAAATCATTTGGCGACCCATTTGTTAGCCTTTAGTTCTTAGTCTTAGGGTAAATCTTTAGGGCCAAAAAAACAAAACCAATATTTAAAAGACTTCAGATAAGTTTTAAAAACTATCTGAAGTCTTACTTTAAAGAGGGTAAAATTTTGAGAAGTCTTATTTGTTAGTTAACAAACTAACAATAACTGTGTTTTTATAGCCAGCTTCGAAAACAAGCTTTCAAAGCTGACATTTTTAAACTTTATTATCTTTCTACTACAACAGCTGTTCCCTGGCCGCCACCTATACATAGAGTGGCTAAGCCTCTTTTAGAATCTCTTTTTAACATTTCATGGATTAAAGTAACTAAAATCCTTGCTCCAGAAGCTCCTATAGGATGACCTAGTGCTATAGCTCCTCCATTTACGTTTACCTTATCCATATCAAGTTCCAAGTCCTTTGCAACTGCTAAAGATTGCGCAGCAAAGGCTTCATTAGCTTCAACCAAATCTATATCTTTTACAGTTAATCCCGCTTTATCTAAGGCCTTCTTAGATGAAGGTACCGGGCCATAACCCATTATTTGAGGATCAAGAGCAGCGGAAGCGTAAGATTTGATAGTTACAAGAGGCTTTAAACCAAGCTCTTCTGCCTTATCCTTTGACATAACTACAAGCATTGCTGCACCATCATTTATACCTGATGCATTACCTGCAGTTACTGTGCCATCTTTTTTGAATGCTGGTTTAAGCTTTGAAAGTTTTTCAAAGGTTGTTCCAAATCTAGGATACTCATCTGTATCGACTACAATAGGGTCACCTTTTCTCTGTGGCACTTCAACAGATACAATTTCATCTTTAAATCTTCCTTCTTTTATTGCTTTTTCAGCTTTTTGCTGGCTTGCAGCAGCAAACTTATCCTGCTCTTCTCTGCTGATATTCCACTTTTCTGCTACATTTTCCGCTGTAATTCCCATATGATAATCATTAAAGGCATCCCAAAGACCGTCATTTATCATGGTGTCAACTACTTTACCATGTCCCATTCTGTGTCCCCATCTTCCACCATGAAGAAGGTATGGAGCATTGCTCATACTTTCCGTACCACCTACTAGTACCACATCTGCATCTCCGGCTTTAATGAATTGAGCTGCCATACTTACAGTTCTAAGACCTGAACCGCATACTTTATTAATGGTTATTGCCGGAACTGTTTCAGGGATACCTGCCTTTATTAAGACCTATCTTGCAACATTCTGTCCTAATCCTGCTTGAAGTACATTTCCTATAAGTACCTCATCTATAATTTCCGCTTTTATACCTGCTCTTTTTATAGCCTCCTTGGCAGCAATTGCACCTAAATCAACTGCTGAAAGGGACTTGAAACTACCACCAAAGGATCCTATCGGTGTTCTAACAGCACTTACTATTACAGCTTCTCTCATAAGTTTAACCCTCCTAAAGTAAAAATTTTATAACAGTTTGAAATTTCACAACTCTTTCAATTACTTTTTATAATCATAAAAACCTTTGCCAGTTTTTCTTCCCAGTAGTCCGCCTCTTACCATCTTTCTTAGAAGTGGATGTGGTCTGTATTTTGGATCTCCAAATTCGTTATACAATACTTCCATTATAGCTAAGTTTACATCATTTCCTATAAGATCTGCCAAAGCCAAAGGTCCTATTGGATGATTTGCGCCAAGTTTCATTGCATTATCTATATCCTCTGCAGTAGCTACTCCATCTGCCAATATGCCTATGGCTTCATTAATCATAGGGATTAAGATCCTGTTTACTACAAAGCCTGGTGCTTCCTCAACTTCCACTGGAGTTTTGCCAAGTTTCTTTGATAATTCCACTACTGTATTTTTAGTTTCTTCTGATGTGGTAATTCCCTTTATTACTTCTACCAACTTCATAACGGGTACAGGATTGAAAAAATGCATTCCTACAACCTTGTCAGGTCTCATGGTCGCACTTGCTATTTCAGTTATTGATAGTGATGAGGTATTTGTTGCAAGTATTGTTTCTTTTTTACAGATTTCGTCCATCTCTGCAAATATCTTTTTCTTTATTTCTATATTTTCTACTGCTGCTTCCACTACTATATCGGCTTCCTTGGCAAGACCTATATCAGTGGTTGTGGTGATTCTGCCAAGCACCTCACTTTTTTCTTCTTCTGTCATTCTTTCTTTTTTTACATGTCTGTCTAGGTTTTTTGTAATAATCCCTAGTCCTCTTTGAACAAATTCTTCTTTTATGTCTCTCATTGTTACTTCATAGCCTGCTTGTGCAAAAACCTGAGCTATGCCTGAACCCATAGTTCCAGCACCTAAAATAAATATTTTCACCAAAATTCCTCCTTCCCTTTGTTATCTCATTTACTGCAAAACCTTTTCCTATAATACATTTTACCACAATATATATACTGTATCCCCTATTTCATTTATAGCCCCATAATTTCTAGTAAAATTGTCCACAGTTTTCACTTTGCATTATAGCAAAATCTGTGCCAACATGCATAATAGAAAACTATTTTGATTGAGGTTAAGGTCAATTGAAGTTCTATACCCTGTTTGAAAAATATAATTTGGGGTAAAAATGTTTCAGTTTTTAGACAAAGTATATGCAAACAAAGTTTACATGCAAACTTTGTTTGCATATTTTTTTGGGATCGCCCTGGTTATACCTGACGGAATAGCCTACTCAGTCAACCGAAAAAAATCATCAGCTTTTTATGGCATGCTTATAGGAACGCTTTTCATGGGTATAATAGGAGCAATCACAAATTATTTTATCCTACTTCCCTTTTATTCTAAAATAATGCCTTTAGAGCAAATTATACAGATGAGTGCTGCTGCAAATACTGCTATAAAAGATGTAAAGACCCTTGTACTATATGGCTAATATTTTAAAAGGAATTATTATATCAACCCTTACATTGCTTGTCTATAAAAAGATATCGCCGATTCTTAAATAAAATTAACTTAACTCGCCTCGCTAGTTCCTTATAGATATCCTTTAATAATCCTCTTTTGGCTCCGTAGAAGAGCTGTTTTAATAGAAAAGATTTAGAGGTAAAAACAGCTCTTCAAAGTCGCTTCAGAGGAAGCATTGAAGGATATTTAAAGCTATACTGTTAGAATAACTAACACAAGAGGTTAACTTATAAAATTATTATAAGAAAAAGAAAAACGGCAACTTAGCAGTTTACTTTTTCTTTTTCTTTGCAATTATTGTTGAAAGGTAACTATTTTTTATTCCTCTTCTATTTTCAATATCACCCTCTATAATCTCTCCATCGAGTCCCAATCTCGATACAAATACTGAGTTTTCTTTATGTCCCGATTCTTCCAAAAGATCTATCAGTTTATCTATATTGCCGCTTGCCTTCATAAAGACTATATTATCAAAGTCTTTCACGATTTCTTCAATATTTTCATCCTGCAGTGAGTACACCGAGGGAATTATTGCAATATTTTCTCCTGTTTCTGCTAAGGGTACTCCCACTTTACTAGCTATACCGCAAAATGAAGTTATTCCCGGTATAGTTTCTATATCTATATTCTTTTCTACTAGTCTTTTAAATAAATATATATATGTACTGTAAACCATCGGATCACCAAGGGTTAAAAATGCTACTTTATACCCTCTATCTATAAGTTCTTTTATATATTCAGCTATTTCATCATGGGATTTATCCAAAATCTCCTGATTATAAGTCATTGGGAAATTTTTTTCTACAATTTTTACATCTTTTTTAAGATAGGGACTTACTATGTCAAGGGCTATACTTCCCTTTCCATCCTTAGTTTCTGGTGCCACTATTATATCTACTTTTTCTAATATTTTTTGGGCTTTGATAGTAAGTAAATCAGGATCTCCTGGTCCTACACCTATACCATAAAATTTGCCACTCATTATTTTTCCTCCTCAAAATACTTCTTTATGCTCTTTATTCCTTCTATCATATAATCTGCTCCTTTATATCTAATGGAAGGTTCAATTATTACAGGCTTGTTCTTTGATGCCAAAACTTTCATAATTTCTCCTGTATCAAAGGCCCATCCTTCTTTCTTTGATTGATTTTCATGGGGAGTTATATGGTGATACTTTTTATAATATTTCGATCCACAGTAGGCTTTATCTCCCTTAGTTGTCCAAACATGAAAGGCTTCTGAGTTGTCTGCCAATACTTTAAGGGCCTCTAAAAAATCAAACCGATTTATAATCGATGCAAAGTACAAATGTCCTGTATCGGTTAAAATCCCTAGATTATCATAATTTTTTATAGTTTTAGCCCATTCACTGTAATCATAAAAGTTCTTATTTGAACCGAAATATTCAAGATATATTTTTGTTTCATAATCTTTAGCTATAGACTGAACTCTCTCTAAGGAGACTAAAAGAACATTATAAAAGGCTTCTTTGTCATCCCAGTTTTGATCTATCCCTGGAAAATGTAGCACAAAATAATCCGGCGAAAAACATTTAAGCCTTTCCAGATTATGTTTTAATAGTCTAAATGATAATTCCCTTTTAAATTCATCTTTATCTATAAAAAACGCCGAAAAGTAATCGTATTTATACCAATCCTCAACATATACCGGAAGATGAATACTATAGGGGATTTTTAATTTTTCTATTTTATCGATATTATTTTTAAACTTTGTCAGCTTATCTTCATATTTTTCAGCCTTTCCAAGGGAAAGTTCAATCCTTCCAAGTCCTAAATCTAAAGCTTTTTCAATTTCCAGATTCACAGTATTTATTCCTAAATTATGTAAGGTATTCATGTGATACTCCTTTATAGTTTACTATTTATATGATAGTATAATTTTCCCAAGGAAACAAATAAAAATTAATAAGGTGCAGAAGATTTCTCCCGCACCTTAAGTTTTTTACATTATTTAAGTTTAGGCAAAGTATTTGCTCCATGGGGCATGAGATAGGTTTTAAGGTCTTTACCCTTCATTTTATAGGCTAAATCCAGTGCCTCATCTATTGTTTTAACAACATATATATTTGCCATTGATAGATCATCAGGCTCCATAGTAGACACCAGTATGAGTAAATGTTTTTGAGCTACTTCACTTACATAATATCCTATATATTTTGCTATAGAGTAATCTGCCCTCAAATCCCTTTCTCTATCAACCAAAGTATCAAAGTCTTGAATTATTTTTCTTATGTGTTCATTTCCAAAACCGTCACTACATTGGCTGATTATTATCATAACTCCACCTTCTTTGACGGCTTCTTTAGCATTGATTACTGTTTTTATAGTCTGATAAAAGTTTATATCCTTAGGGTATCCACCGGCGGTAGCTATCACCATATCGGCCTTTTTATCAATTTCAACCCCATCTATATTATCTACTATTTTACATCCAGCTTCATGGGCTTTAATGTAATTCCCTGCTACGGCATGGGCTATATTTCCTTTGGAATTCATAACTACATTGAATAAAAATGATGGTTTTACAAAGCCGGCTGCCTCCAGCATATCTTCATGTATGGGATTATTTATAACCTTACCACTTCTAATTTCCGGATTAGATCCGCTTCCCATCTCGGGCCCTAAGGACATTGCGTGATTTGCCATTATAGTTTCATAGCCGCAGATTCCAGGCAAAATAGATTTTTTTCCTCCACCCCAACCTGCTAACAGATGAAATACTATGGCTCCGGTAATTACTATATGGTCACAGTCCATAGCTATCTTATTTACCTTAACAGGTGTTCCATAGCTGGTTGTACCTAGATATACCAGGTTATCTTCATCAAGACAATCATGATCTATAACTTTAAATCTATCTGCTAGTTTTTCTCCAAGCAGTATTCTGTGCTCTTCCTCAGTCTGTTTTCTGTGGGAACCAGTAGCACAAAGAAATACTATATCCTCATCTGAAATCCCACCTCTACTCAATTCATCAACAATGTAGTGAAGATAGCTTCCCATTTTCTGCCATGCCCTTGTTATGTCTGATATTACTATACATATTTTTTCACCTGGCTTTACTATCTCACTGAGTCTTTTACTTCCTATGGGATTTTCAAGGGCATCTAATATTATCTCTTCTTCTGTTTTTTCATTATCTATACTATTGCTTTCTATAACTCCTATCAGATTTTTTTCGGGTATGGAAAAATCTACTGTTTCCTTGCCATATTTCATTTTGTATGTTCTCATTGCCTCCATCCTCCGTCTTTAACATATTTTAATATTCTGCTGGCGTAGGAATCTTTACCGAATCAAATACAGCTACCAATAAGAAAGTCACAGTGCAGCATATCCACTCTAGGTATATTACGTGAGGAAATATCCTTATGGAAGGCACTAACTGCCATAACACTAATACTAATATGCCTATCAAAGTAGTATAAAAGGCAGAACCCCTTCTACACAGACAAGGAAGCAAGTATGGCTCCTCCTGCTATGTACTGAAGGGAAGTGATTACCAGCAGCATCAGTATTTGACTAAGTACGCAAATAATGCGTCCTCTAGTGTCATAAAACCTTTCAAAGAGCTCGGGAACGGTTGAAATATTAAGCTTTCTATATTTTGCAGCTGCAACCAGTCCCATTACTACTGCTCCTGCTGCCCAGGCTACATTATACCATCCGGCAGCCAGTCCTACACTATAGGCCCTTTCTGCAACTCCTATAGTCGACGCTCCACCTATGGCAAGCCCGGTAACGGTAACGGCTATAAGAGGAGTAGTGAGCTTTCTCCCAGCCAGTATAAAGCTTTCAGTACCGCTTGAAGCAAGCTTTCTGGCATAAGCACTTATAGCAAATAAAGCAGCAATATAACATACAACAATTATTAATGGAAGATTCATTTTATTCACCTCATCATATTATTTTTAATCTCTTATCGAGCTGTACACACCCGCTTAGAATATTGAGGTGACGCGTCACATATTAATATATATATATAAAAGGAGACCCATCTTTCTTTTAGTGAGTCTCCCTCGTTCATCAAACCTTTATAGCAATTTTGAACTTCCTTTTTTATGAAGGTATGATTTCTATATTAAGAAGAACCCACTAAAACTCCATATCCATTATTTTTAAATGCAAAA
>JACCKY010000055.1 GCA_014236755.1 Candidatus Petromonas tenebris
TATTTAGTTCTTGGGGTATTAGTAATGAATGCCTTTAGAAGAAGTGGAGTTAGAGGTTTTAAAGGATTCATATTTTCTCTTGTGTTCTGTATTCTTTATGCTATAAGTGATGAAGTTCACCAAGTTTTTGTGCCAGGTAGGGGTGCACAGGTTACTGATGTTTTGATAGATAGTGTATGGGCTTTTGTTGGGATAGGTATGTATGGAACTGGTAAGGAAGGAGACCAAGTATTATTTAACAAATTATATAACTATTTAATTGAGGAAATTGCATATTGCATAAAATTTACACTAAGTATGCATAAATATTTTAAATAACATTGATTTTACTAAATTGAATTGTATACAATTTTAGATCCTAAGTATAAATATTAATTATGCAATTTCCTCAATTAAGAAAAAAATATAGTTTTTGCATATGTTTTTGGTTCTTTTGTTAAATGTGATAATTACAATGACATTGATTTTGCAATTTTTTTTATCCAATGGTAAAATTAGTACATTAGAATATTTAAATTTAAAAAGGGAATTAATGGGTATAGCTTCAGTAGAAGTAGATATTGTGATTTAAAATGAAGCGAATCCTCTTATAAAGCATGAAATTTTTATAAATGGTGTTCGTCTTCTTTCTAGAGATGGAGAATTAGAAAGTAATTTTATAGTACATTCATTATTTGAATATGAGGATATGAAAAAATATTATGATTTATCTTATAAAACAATGATAGATCGTATTAGGAAAGAGGCTAGTATAAATGGTGAAAATAGAGGTTCTTAAAAAAAGATTAGAACAGCTTAATCTATCATTAAATAAAATTAAAAGATAGAAATATATTATCCCATAAATACGTTAAAATAGATAAAAAAATGGTATAAGACATAATGATAAATAATTTGTCGGATTTTGAAAGATTTATTTTATTTATAAATGATAATTTTATTTAGGGCAAAGGTCAGGAATAGACAAGATAAAAAAGTAAAGAAAAATCCTTGAGCACTTTTATTTTGGACTTTTTGAAAAATATAGTAAATAATTATAATGAATGTAAATTTAAATGTGAACTAATTGAAGAGAAGGTGAAGAGATATGTATTCAATTAAATTTGAACCAGTATTTAAAGAAAAGGTATGGGGAGGTAATAAATTAGCAAAGTATTTATCAAAGGATGTATCTATGGACGTAAAAGTAGGTGAAAGTTGGGAGATAGCTTGTCATAGAGAAGGTACATCAAAAATTAGAAATGGAGAATATAAAGGATTGACCTTAGAAGAATTAATTAAACATTATGGTGATATAGTTTTTGGGAAAAGTATTGAAAAAATAACGGATAGATTTCCCCTTCTTATAAAGTTTATAGACGCAAATGACAAGTTATCTGTGCAAGTTCATCCTGATGATGAATATGCAATGAAGTTTGAAGATGACTTTGGAAAAACTGAGATGTGGTATATAGTTGATGCAGAGCCTGGAGCAAAATTGGTGTATGGTCTTAAAAAGGGTATAACTAAGGAAGATTTTATTAAAGCAATAGAAAATAATGATTTTGATGAGATACTTAGGGAAATTGAAGTTAAAAAAGGCGATGTTGTATTTATACCAGCTGGAACTATCCATGCTATAGGAAAAGGAATACTTATAGCAGAAATTCAGCAAAGCTCCGACATAACTTATAGAGTATATGATTGGAATAGGGTAGGACTTGACGGAAAGCCAAGGGAGCTTCATATAGAAAAGGCATTAGATGTAATAAATTTTGATGAATATATAGAAAAGCCAAAGGTGGAAAGTACTATTTTACACAAAGATGGATATAAAAAGGTTAACTACGTAAGTTGTAAATATTTTAATATAGAAATATTAGATGTAGATAAACATTATAAAAATAATATGAATGAAGAAGAATTTGAAATATATTTATGTGTAGATGGTGAATTTAACATTGAATATGGAAGGGCAAATTTGGAAAGCTTTAAAAAAGGTGAAACTATTTTAATGCCTGCAAATATAGGTGATTTTATTATTAAAGGAAAAGGACGAATTATAAGAGTATATTTATAATAATGAATAAGTAATATCTAATTAAGAATTAAGAATGTGCTATAAAGTCTAAAGCAGACAAGGAACTTGTCTCTTTGTCTTTTTTTGTTGCAGTTTTTTAAAAATTGTTTTAAAATAGTTATAAAAACGTTTTTATAACTTTTATTAAATAATTTAGGAGGGAACTATTGTGAACATTGCATTGTGTCACTTTCGAGTAGGTGAAACCGATGGAGTTTCCCTTGAAATGGAAAAATGGAAAAAGGTCTTAGAAAAAATGGGGCATAAAGTTTGCTTTTTAGCAGGAAGTACAGGTACAGCTGAAGGTTACGTGATACCAGAGCTTCATTACAAACATGAAGAAAACAATAAATTTGTAAAAAACGCCTATGAAAAACTTGAAGATTATGAAAATGAAGATGAATTTAAAGAGGATGTATTAAATTTTGCTAAGAAAATTGAAGAAAAACTAATCAATTTTATAAAAGAGTATAAAATTGATATATTGGTTCCAAACAATATTTTTTCATTGGGATGGGGAATACCCGCTGCCATAGCCTTTAGCAATGTTATAAAAAAACTTGGGATTAAATGTGTAGCCCATCACCATGATTTTTATTGGGAAAGGGCAAAATATTCAAATCCGACATGTAGTTTTGTACAAAAAACTTTAAGTGAATATTTTCCACCAAATGATAAAAATATAAAACATGTAGTAATAAATGAAATAGCTAAGAAAGAGCTAAAAAAAAGGAAAAAACTTGATTCTACCGTTGTTCCAAACGTATTTGATTTTGAAGGATCATTATGGATTGAAGATGAATACAACAAGGATTTTAGAAAAAGGATTGGGTTAAAGGATAATGATATATTTATACTTCAATCCACTAGAATTACAGAAAGAAAGGCTATAGAGCTTGCAATTGATGTTGTTGGAGAACTTTCAAAGAAAGAAAATTTAGAGATTTTATATAAAAACGTTTTATATAATGGAAAAAGATTTGAAAAGGATAGTAAAATTTATTTAGTCTTTGCTGGATTAAAAGAATCTGAAAATGATTATATAGGCTATTTGAATAAAAGGGCAAAGGAAAAGAATGTAAATCTACTTTATATAAATGATTTTATTGAGCATTCAAGGTATGAAGCTAATGGTCAAAAATGTTATTCACTATGGGATGCCTATGTATATGCTGACATTATTACATATCCAAGTATTTTAGAAGGATGGGGCAATCAATTTTTAGAAGGTTTGTTTGCTAAAAAACCAATGATAGTTTATGAGTATCCTGTTTACAAGACAGATATAAAGGAAAGGGGATTTAATATAGTATCTTTAGGTGATAAGCACACAATAGATGAAAAGAATCTTGTAAGTATAGACTATAAATTAATAAAAAATGCAGCAAAAGAATGTATAAAACTTTTAATAGATAGTGAGTATAGAAGTAGATTTGTGGAAGAAAATTTTGAACTAGGAAGAAAGTATTTTTCATATGAAAGTTTAGAAAAGATTTTGTGCAAAATTTTTGATACAAATTTTTAATATACACATTGAAAAAACGTTTTCATCATATTATAATAAATATAAAAATATCAAAACATTATAACAAATAAATCAATATAAATTAGTTGAAGGAGGAGATATTTTTTACAAAAACATAAAAACGTTTTTACAAGAAATTTGCTTTTCAGATTTTCTTGAAAATTTGAAAAATATTTTATCATGAGGGGGAAAGTTCATATGTTCAAAAAAATAGTTGCCTTTGCAATGTGTTTTATGCTGCTTATAGGTGTTTTAGTTGGATGCAGCACAAAAACAGAAGTAAACACTAATACAGAAAATAAGCAAAATGTTGAAGAAGCTAAGCAAGAAGGAAAGAAATTTAAAGCTGATGAAGTTACTATTTACAATGCAAGATAAATGGTTTAGAGAAAATATTATAAAGCCTTTTGAAAAAGAATATGGGGTAAAAGTAAATGTAAGAACTTTTGAAAAGGAGATAGATTTACAAAACATTTTAGAGCTTGACAAAGACAAAAATACTATTGCCCTTGTAAAAACTCCACATACTCAACTCATTCCATTAGCTAAAAAAGGTCTTGTTATGGATTTAGAACAGGCAGTAGGTGATAGATATAAGGAAGATATAAAGGAATATACTGAAGCCTCAATGGATATGGCTACTATAGATGGAAAGGTATATTATATTCCTAGAAAACTTGAAACAAATACACTTCTTTTCTTAAAGTCAAAGGTTAAGGATGCAGTTGAGAATTGGCAAAAATTCGAAGCTGATATAAATAACATGTTTAAAAAATACAATGGTATAGGGCTTCCAAAGGGTTATACTTTAGAGGCTGATCCAAATGAGTGGGACTGGTATGACTTAGCTGTTGTTGGTTATTATTGGGCAAATACTGAGTACAACGGTAAAAAAGAACCAAGAATAGCCCATAGAGGTAAAAAATACGGTGGAACAATAGTTGAAATGTTAACTAAGATTTATCAAGCTAGTGGTACACAAGAAGATGCTATAGCAATAAATACTACTCCTGTAAAGGATATGTTTGAATGGGAAGTATTATTTAAAGAAGAAGGAATTTATAACCCAGGTATGTGGGAAGAAGGCTGGTCTGGCGGTGGTATATGGAACGCCATGGCAGCAGGTAAGGTATATCTTGCCTTCATGCACCAAATCGATGCTTTCTTTATACATGGTGGTTCTAATCCAAACATGACTGGATATTTAGTTGAGCCAGATGATATGGGAGTTGCAATAATGCCTAAAGGAGTATCATTAGAATTAAATGAAAATGGTGAGCCAGTAAGACAAGGAAGTCATGCTTCACAATTAGCTGGTTGGTGGTGGGGAATTCCAACATCAACTCCTGATCCAGAACTTTCTTATGAACTTGCTAGATGGATAACAAATGCTGAAAATCATGCTAAAGAATCACAAACATTTGGTATGATGCCAATAAGAAAAGACATAGTTGAAAATTTAAATGGAACTTTTAAGGAAGATTGGATGCAAGAAGTATTTGATGTAGCAAATAGACAAATAAAAGCTGGAGTAAAACCTCTTCCACAAATAACACAATGGCCAGAAGTTGGACAGTTATATCTTGATGCATGGTACGATATAGTTGTTGATGGAAATAACAAGGATATCCAAAAAGTACTTGATGAAAAGTATGCTCCAAAGGCTAGAGAGATTGTAAAATAAAAAATAGTGGGAGGGTGTAAACCCCTCCTCTTTTTATGTTGCAAGGTGCTTGATACTAGGCACTGGGCCCAAGGTAATAAGTGATAATGAATAAGTAATATTTAATTAAGAATTTAGAATTAAAAATTAAGAATTAAACTCTTTTGCAATTAGCCATGAGCCATAAGCCATCAGCTATTAGCTAAGTTTCTAAATCTTTTCCAAGAACCAGGAACTAAGAACCTTGAAACTAGCACCTCGTACCTTATATAAAAAAATCAAATTCAATTTCAAAAATTATCTATAAAAGATTAATATGTTAATTTGTAGAACCAAACTTACAAAAAGATTGGAGGGTAGTTAATGAATACAGCCCTAAAGAAAGAAGATAAATGGAATAAATTTAAAGAAGGTTTAAAGAAAAATTCCTTCTTAATATGGACACTACTTCCAGGGTTTTTATATATCATAGCTTTCTTCGTGATAGTTGCATTTTTCTTGCTTAAACTTTCCCTAACTTCATATAATGGTGGGATGACCCAAGAAAGTTTGACTATAGCTAATTATTTAAAACTTATTGAAAGTGAAGAGTTTAGAACTGCCTTTGTTAGAACATTTATATTTGTCCTTATAACTACTCCATTACAATTAGTTACTGGACTTATAGGTGCTATATTGATAAATAAGAAATTTAAATTTAGAGGAGTGGTTAGAAGTATTCTTTTACTTCCCCTTGCAATACCGACTATAGTAACAACTGCTACTTTACTTCTTTTATTTTCAAAGGGAGGACATATTACAAGTCTTCTTATGGGAGAATATCCATGGTTTCCTAAAATAACTCAGCATGAAATATCCTTTTTAAATAAAGAAAGTTTAGCATTAGGAATTTCTATTTTAGGTAAGGTTTGGAGAGATACCCCTATTTCAATGTTAATCCTTTTAGCAGGATTACAATCTATAAGCGAAGAACAATACGAAGCTGCTAAAACCATGGGTTCTACTACTATTCAAAACTTCTTTTATATAACACTGCCTTTATTAGTACCATCTATTTCATCGGTTTTAGTACTAAGGTCTATAGAAGCTTGGAAAGAGTTTATTTTCCCATATATATTAGCTCCTTCCTATCCTGTACTTGGAGTACTTATCGAAAAATATTACGTTCAAATGTTTGACCCCGGTACTGCTTCTGCTATAGGAGTTATTTTGATAATCGTTATTCTAATAGGTACGACAGTATTAAATTGGATTTTAAAGAAGATGCAGTCTTATTTAGTTAAGATTTAAGGAGGGGGAAAATGGAAAGAAGATGGAATTTACAAAAAATCATATGGTTTGCAATGATTATACTATCCATATTTATTGTAGTTTTTCCAATATATATAATGTTTAAATATTCTATAAGTGATAGAAGCAGCTGGATTACTGGTGGAAGATATCCCGTCCCATGGTGGCCATTTAAGCCTACTTTTGAAATGTATAAATATTATTTATCAGATACAAGATTCTGGGGCAATGGATTTTTAAGTATTAAAATAGCTTTACTAACAGTTGCATTATCAATGTTCTTTGGAGCTCCAGCAGCATATTCTTTAGCTAGATACAAGTTTAATGGAAAGGCGGTATTATTGTTTTTGATTTTGTCTATAAGATTAATTCCAGATATATCTTCAGTAATTCCTGTAGCTACTGTTTTTAACTTTGCCTTTTTATACAATTTACCTGTTACTTTAAAGGTTGCATTAGCCCATACACTCCTTGGATTACCTTACGTTATATACATAGCTCAAGGAGTATTTGAAACGATACCCGTTGATTTAGAAGAGCAAGCCCATATAATGGGTGCAGGAAAATTATACACCTTTATTAGAATAATACTTCCCGTTGCTCTTCCAGGATTGGCAGCAGGGGCTATATACGTATTCTTGCTTTCATGGAATGAATTTGTATTTTCATATTTCATAACTGCTACTTCTTCAGTTGATGTATTGCCGTTACCTGTATATTTGAAGAGTTTATTTGGAGCATTTACACCTAATCCTGTTTCTATTGCAACACTTTCACTTTTAGTTTCACTTCCTGTTATAGTATTTACATTTATTATTCAAAAATACATGGTAGCTGGGACTACTGCAGGTGCTGTAAAATAGTTAGAAGGAGGTTTATTTATGGCAGGTTTGACCTTGAAAAATATTCAAAAAATATACCCAAATGGATATCATGCCGTTAAGGATTTGAATATAGATATTAAAGATGGTGAATTTGTTTCACTAGTTGGACCATCTGGTTGTGGTAAAACTACGACCCTTAGAATGATAGCAGGTCTTGAAAGTATTTCTGGTGGAGAACTTTGGATAGGTGATAAACTTGCAAATAATGTTGCTCCTAAGGATAGAGGAATAGCAATGGTATTCCAAAGCTATGCATTATTTCCCCATATGACCGTTGCAGCTAATATAGGATTTGGTCTTAAAATAAAAAAGGTTGAAAAAAAAATTATAAATGAAAAAATTGAATGGGCATTAGATTTACTTGATTTAAATGGTTTAGGAGATAGAAAGCCTTCTCAGCTTTCAGGAGGACAAAGACAAAGGGTTGCATTGGGAAGGGCCCTAGTTTTAGACCCAGAAGTTCTTCTGTTAGATGAGCCATTGAGTAATCTTGATGCAAAGCTCAGAATAAAGATGAGAACTGAGCTAAAGAGAATACATAAGCAACTAAAATCTACTATAATATACGTAACCCACGATCAAGCAGAGGCAATGACATTAAGTGATAGAATAGTTGTAATGAAAAAGGGTGAACTAATGCAAATAGGTTCTCCTTCAGAGGTTTATAATAAACCAGCTAATAAATTTGTTGCAGGATTTATCGGAAGTCCTCCTATGAATTTTATTGAAGGAGAGTTAATTAAAGATGGAGAAAATTATATTTTCAAGTATAATGGTAATGTATATAAATTACCTAGCTATTTAAAAGATGTTATAAAGGAAAAAATTAAAGGCAAAGAAGTAGTATTAGGAGTAAGACCTGAAGATTTTGAAATAAGTCTTCAGCCTATTGAAAATGCAATAGAAGGAATGTCTATAGTTACAGAAACATTGGGTTCCGATGATTATGTTGCTGTTGAAGTAAATAAGAAACTTCTCAGTGTAAGAATTGAGCCAGACAGTAATTTTCCATTAGATAGAAAGGTCTATTTAACTCCTAAGGAAGAAAAGTTTCACATTTTTAATAAATAATTAAAGGTTTACAGTATAAGAGGTATGGCTTATGAGGGATAATAAAGTTTCAATAAGGGAAGTTGCAAAGGAAGCAAATGTATCGATTTCAACAGTTTCAAGGGTATTGCGTAATTACAAAAACGTTCCCCCTGAAACGAGGGAAAGAGTTATGGGAGCTGTAAAAAAACTAAATTATGTTCCAAATATAGCAGCTCAAAGTTTGACCCAAGGTTCTATGAGAAATATTGGGATAGTATTTACACGTTCAACTGAAAATGCCTTTTCTAACCCCTTTTTTGCCGATGTTTTAAGGGGTATAGGTAGTGTGGCTGAAAAATATGATTATTATTTACAGTTAATCTCTTTTAGTGATATAAATATGGAAAAGGAAGAAACGATCAAACTTTTAAAAAGTGGGCGTGTAGATGGTGTTATTTTACTTAGTTCTCGTGTATACGATTCCCTTATTTATGAATTGCTTTCCCAAGATTTAAAGTTTGTTTTGAGTGGAAGGGTGTTAGAGCATAATCTTTTAGGTGAAAAAATGTATTATGTAAATACCGATAATATTGGAGATAGTTATAAAGCAGTTTGTCATTTAATAAAAATGGGGCATAAAAAGATAGCCATACTAAACGCACCTATGGATTACGTTGTAAGTAAAGATAGATATGATGGATTTAGACAGGCCTTGATGTGGGGCGGAATAGAACACGAGCCTGATTTAGAAATAAATGGAGGTTATACCTTAGAAGATGCTAAAAAAGCTGTAAAGGAAAAATTGATGAAAAGAAGGGATATAACTGCTATTTTTGCTACAGACGATATGAAGGCTGTAGCTACTGTTCAAGCTGCTAAAGAATTGGGCCTTAGAGTTCCCGAGGATATTGCAGTAATAGGGTACAATGATTTCAGGGAAGCTACCATAGTAGAGCCTAATCTCACAACGATAAGGGTACCAATATATGACTTAGGAAAAGAATCTGCCAATATGCTTGTAAAGCTTCTAAAGGGAGAAGAAATAAAAGAAAGAAAAAAAATTCTTCCAACTGAATTTATTATAAGGGAGTCATGTGGTTTTAAAATGAGGGGAGGAAAATATGTCCTCTAAAAAATTTTAAGATCTCATAAAAACGTTTTCGCGCATAGTACAATTAAATACCCATTAAGACAATTATATTATTTCCATACTTAACTAAACTTTTAAACTGTCAGAATTATAGGAGGGTACAAAATGGGTGAAAAAATAAATGCACATATTATATCCCATACCCATTGGGATAGAGAATGGTATCTCAACAGTAAATATACAAATGAATGGTTAATAGATTTCTTTGAAAACTTATTTAACATGTTAGAAAAAGAAAAGGAATATGTATTTGTATTAGATGGTCAAATTTCTATGATAGACGATTACTTTGAAGAGCTTGATAAAAAAGGAAAATCAGTTTCTGCTTATAGAGAAAAGCTTAAGAAATATGTTAAAGAAGGAAGGATTTTGGTAGGACCATATTACTTGCAGCCCGACTGGCAAATTGTAAGTGATGAATCATTAGTACGAAATATGCTTATTGGAATTAAGATAGCAGAGGAATTTGGAAAAACTATGGAAGTAGGCTGGCTTTTAGATAATTTTGGGCAGATTTCTCAAACAGCCCAAATACATAAAGGTTTTGGAATGAAGGGTCTTTATGTATGGAGAGGAGTTGAAATGGACCCTGAAGATGTTCATTCGGAATTTATATGGGAATCTCCCGATGGAAGTCAAATTTTGTCTGTATACTTATTAGATAGTTATAGAAATGTAATGAGACTTGCTGATTATGAAGATATAATGAGAAAAAGAATTTATGATGAAGTTGAAAAACTTAAGGATTTTGCAACTACTCCCAACATATTGCTTATGAATGGATATGACCAAGAAATTATACCTGACGACATATTTCCATATATAAGGGATGGAAAAATGGATAGTGAAAAAATAAAAGTATTTCAAAGCAATCCAGAAAAATATATTGAAGAAATCAAAAAAAATAAACCAAAGCTTAAATTGCTAAAGGGGCCACTATATAGCGGTAGATTTATAGCTGTTTTTCCAGGGATATTATCTTCTAGAATGTATCTTAAGTTAGAAAATGATAGATGTCAAAAATTAATAGAGAAATATGCCGAGCCTCTATCTACCCTTTGTTGGACATTAGGTGGAGAATACGAAGGAAGCAATTTAGAGCAGTCATGGAAAATGCTATTAAAGAATCATCCCCATGACAGCATTTGTGGCGTAAGCATAGATGATGTACATACAGACATGGAAGAAAGATATAGGACCTTTAAATTTATGACCCAAAATCAAATAAAGGCAAAACTTAAGGATATAGTTAGTCTTATTGATACATCAAAGATTAATGAAGAAGGATTTATTGTATTTAATCCTAGCCATTACTATAGAAGTGAGGTTATATCAATAGATGGAAAAGGTAGATTTATAAAGGATATTCCGCCTCTTGGATATAAAGTAATTTATGATGAAAATGATATAAAAACTAAGGATCTAAAGGTTAGTGAAAGCACAATAGAAAATCAACATATTGTTGTTGAAATAAACAATGATGGTTCTTTCAACCTTACCCATAAGTTATCTGGTAAAAAATATGAAAACCTTGGAGTTTTTGAAGATATGGGAGATGCAGGTGACGAATACAACTATTCTTATCCAGATATAGATAAGGTAATTACAAGTAGAGGTAAAGAAGCCAATATAGATTTTATTGAAAAAAGTGATGTGAGGGTGACTGCAAGGGTAGAAACAGTCCTTGAAATTCCAGAATCTTTAACTGAAGACAGAAAGGAAAGAAGTAAAAAAACTATTATGCTTCCAATTGTAAACTACATTACTGTAGATGTAGATTCAGAAGTAGTCAAATGTAGGACCATTGTAAAAAATACTGCAAAGGATCATAGATTAAGGGTTCTTTTTCCAACAAATATTAAAACAGATGTTTCCTTCAGTGGAAGTGCCTTTGATGTAGTTAAAAGGCCTATTGATATTGAAGAATATGATGAATCAAGTATACCTGAAAATGTAAAGAAAGTCATCATAGGTGCTAGAGAAGCAAGGCCAAATACTATTTTTCCACAAAGAGAATTTGTTGACTTAAATGATGGAAAGAAGGGCTTAGCAATATTAAACAAGGGACTACCTGAATATCAGATTTTACCTGAAGGGAATACTATTGCCCTTACGCTTTTTAGAAGTGTAGGATGGATAGCAACTGAAATAAATACGAGGATAGGAGATGCAGGACCTAAGATATTTACACCCGATGCACAATCTTTACGTCAAATGGAATTTCATTATGGCATTTATGCTCATGAAGGAGATGTTGAAAAAGGAAAAGTGGCAAGAAAAGCCGATATTTTTAATTCTGATTTACTTATCGTTAAAACGGATAAGCATGATGGAGTTTTACCAGATAGAAAAGGTTTTATACATGTAAAGGATGAAATAAACTCTTTAAAGGTCACTGCTGTAAAGAGATCAGAGGATGGAAAGTCAGTAATTATTAGGCTTTATAATTCTTCTGAAAGACTTGTAAAGGGTGAAATAATTTGTGATTTTGATATAGATTTTGCCTATTATACAAATTTAAAGGAAGAAATAATGAAGAAAATAGATGTTATTTCTAATAACAAGATTGAGATAGATGTAAAACCAAAGGAAATAATAACTATTCGTTTAGATATTTCAAGACAAAATCTAGAAAGAGATAGATATTGCACAGTTGACATTATAGATGATAAAGCTTATGAAGATTTAAGTAAATATGAGTCAGTAAATTTAATTACTGAAGAAGACATTAAAAATGAAGAAAAAAGATTTTTAGAAATGAAAGATGAAATAGATAATCCTATGATGAGAAGAACTGTATTAGAAGGAAAATTGTCAATAATGCTTACAGAAAAGAAATTTATAGAAAATGAGATTAGAGATTTAGGTTATAAATTAAACGATGCTAGAGTTTTGAGAAGGGTATATGATTACATAAAGCATTATAAAAACAATGGGAATTAGGGGGAAAGAATGTGAGGATAGTTATAGCACCAGACTCCTTCAAAGGAAGTCTTAGTGCAAAGGAAGTTGCAGATAATATTGAAATAGGTATAAGAAAGGTTTATTCAGATATTGATATTCTAAAGGTTCCTATGGCTGATGGTGGAGAAGGAACGGTAGAATCTTTAGTAGATGCAACAGGTGGAGAAATAATTAGACTTGAGGTTACAGGTCCCTTAGGAGAAAAGGTGGAATCCTTTTATGGAATAATGGGAGATAAAAAGACTGCCGTAATAGAAATGGCAGCAGCTTCAGGCCTTCCTTTAGTTCCAAATGATAAAAGAAATCCTATGATAACAACTACCTATGGAACAGGAGAGCTTATAAAATCGGCCCTTGATAGAGGGTGTAGAGATTTTATTATAGGTATTGGCGGAAGTGCTACAAATGACGGTGGATCAGGGATGCTTGAGGCCCTAGGTGTGAAGTTTCTTGATAAAAATGGAAAAAAGTTGCCTTGGGGTGGAGGAGCACTGATAAACTTAGACAAAATAGATATGAGCAGTTTAGATGAAAGACTTAAAAGTTCAAGGTTTGTTGTAGCCTGTGATGTAGATAATCCTTTGTGTGGTACTAATGGTGCATCCTATATATATGGTCCTCAAAAAGGGGCAACAGTCGAAATGGTTCAAAAACTCGATAGGGCCCTTAATCACTATGGAAATATGATTAAAAAATATTTAGGAAAGGATGTAATGGATATAAAGGGTGCAGGAGCTGCTGGAGGACTTGGTGCAGGATTTATGGCCTTTTTAAATGCTCAGCTAAAACCAGGAGTAGATATAGTAATTGAAAAAACTAGATTAAAGGAAATAGTTAAGGACGCTGATTTAGTAATAACAGGAGAAGGTAAGATGGACAGTCAGACTATATATGGTAAAACGCCCTTTGGAGTGGCAAAGGTAGCTAAAGGCTTTGGTATTCCTGTTATTGCAATAGCAGGGTGTATTTCTGATGATGCCCATATAAATCATGAACAGGGAATAGATGCGATGTTTTCAATTGTAAATTATCCCATTGAATTACAGGATGCATTAAATAAAGAAAAGGCAGCAGTATTTATTCAAAAAAATAGTGAAGAGATATTTAGACTAATTAAGCTGGCACAAAGGAGGATTTAAAATGGTAGTAGTAAAGATTACAGGGGACATGAAAAATAGGATATTAGAAAAATTAAACTTTTTATATGGCCCAGAAAAATCTCAAAACATATATGAAGAAATAGTAAAGATTGTAAATGAATTTTCTAAAAAAATTAATTTAAAAGAAAATACAAAAAAGTGGGTAGATGAAAACAATATCTATTTAATAACCTATGGAGACAACATTAAAGAAGAGGGTAAAAAACCATTAAATGCATTAAATGAATTTCTAAGGAATAATTTAAAGGGAATAATATCTGATGTTCATATACTTCCCTTTTATCCGTATTCTTCTGATGATGGGTTTTCAGTTATAGATTATTGTAAAGTTAATCCTGAATTTGGAGATTGGGAAGATATAGAAAAAATGTCTAATGATTTTGATTTGATGTTTGATGCAGTTATCAATCATATATCATCTAAAAGTGAATGGTTTCAAGGATATTTAAAGGGTGAAAAGGAATATGAAGACTTCTTTATAGAGGAAGAATATTGTGAAGAACTTAAAAAGGTAACTAGACCAAGGGCACTGCCCCTTCTCACAGAAGTTGAAACTATGGGTGGGACAAAAAAGGTTTGGACGACCTTTAGTGCTGACCAAATAGATTTAAATTTTAAAAACGAAAAGGTACTGTTAAAAATTATTGAAGTATTATTATTCTACGTTTCAAAGGGAGCTAAAACTATAAGACTTGATGCAATAGGTTATCTTTGGAAAGAGATTGGTACTACTTGCATCCATTTAGAACAAACCCATAAGGTTATTCAGCTTTTTAGAGATATATTAGATATTGTTGTACCAAATACTATACTGATTACAGAAACAAATGTTCCTCATAAGGACAACGTAAGTTATTTTGGTAATGGATATAATGAGGCCCAAATGGTATATCAATTTCCTTTGCCACCACTTGTGTTAAATGCTTATCAAACAGGAAATGCTAAATGTCTTTCAAAGTGGGCAGATTCTTTAGAACAAATATCTGAAAAAACAACGTTTTTTAATTTTTTAGCATCCCATGATGGAATAGGTGTCATGCCTGCTAAAGGAATACTTAGTGAAGAAGAGATAGAAGAGATGGTTGAAAGAGCAAAGGAATATGGAGGATATGTTTCATACAAAGATAATGGAGACGGTACGAAAAGTCCCTATGAGTTAAATATAAATTATTTTGATGCTTTATCCCATCCTGATGACAATGAAGAAATAAAAATAAAGAGATTTATAGGCTCCCAAGGAATGCTTCTTTCTTTAATGGGAGTACCTGCAATATACATACACAGTTTATTAGGTTCCAGAAATTATAAGAAAGGTGTAAAGGAAAGCGGTATTTTTAGGAGAATAAATAGAGAAAAGCTTTATAGAGAAAATATTGAAAAAGAGCTTGCAGATGAAAATTCATTGAGAAATAAGATTTTTAATAAATATTGTGACATAATTAAAATACGTAAAAAGGAAAAAGCATTCCACCCAAATGGAGGACAAAAAGTTATATTTACAAATGATTCGGTATTTTCATTTATAAGAAGTTCTATAGATAATGAGGAAAAAATACTTGTATTGTCTAATGTATCAAAGGATGAGCAAAAAGTAAGTATAAATATAGTAGAAAATGGATTAGAAAATGTTTTAGAACTAAAGGATTTAATTACTAATAAAAGATTTGAAGTTACAGATGGTGTATTAGAATTGACTCTTAATCCATACGAATTCCTATGGTTAAAATAGAGGAGACAGAAGGATAGTTCTTCTGTCCCTTTTTCTTTTTTTGTATATATTTAACAATTTATTAATCTGTACCATAATATAGATATGAAACTAAATCTCAATCTAAATTTCAGAGACTTGACCCTAATCCGGTTAGCGATAAGCGATTAGCCAGTAACCACAGGGACGGTTCTTGCAGTAACCACAGGGACGGTTCTTGTGGTTGCATAAAATTGCAAAAGTGATATGCTAAATAATGGGTGATAAAACATGCCAAGAACAGCAAGGAAGAAAAGTAAAACCGGAATATACCAT
>JACCKY010000056.1 GCA_014236755.1 Candidatus Petromonas tenebris
AGAAATGAGAAAGCTAGGAATCAGAGGAAATGGTTTGAAGATGGCTGTAACAAAATGGAAGAACTCAAATGTTCACATTATCCACCAGATATTGCCTAACAAATACTTTGATGACCTAGATCTCATTGATATACATAAATACGAAGTTGGTTTGTTGTCGAATTATTATCAATTCGGTGAGAAATTTCAGGAGCCGGATACGGCAAACGTAAGTCCGGTTCTGTGAGAGCAAAAAAAACAGGACTAATTATCCTGTTTTCTAGCTACTCGATTTAACATCATATTAATAAATTTTTTATAAAAAGTATAAACTTTTTACTTTTAATAATATATAATATAGTATATAATACATATAAATAGAATGACACATTAAAGCTTTATATATCGAGGTGGTTACCATAGAATTTTCTAGTCGTCAGAAAAAGATTATACAAATCGTAAAAGAAAATGAACCTATTACAAGTGAACAGATAGCAAATGTATTAAATTTAACAAGGGCTACTTTAAGGCCTGATCTTGCAATTTTAACAATGGCTGGTATCCTTGATGCAAGGCCTAAAGTGGGATATTTTTATGCCGGAAAATATCAAAACGAAGCGATCTATAATGAGCTTAATAAAATAAAGACTGGAGAAATAAAGTCCGTACCTGTAGTAATTGATGAAAAAACTTCAGTATATGATGCAATAGTATCCATGTTTTTGGAAGATGTTGGAACTATTATTGTAACTTCAGAAGGCTATCTGGCAGGGGTAGTCTCCAGAAAAGATTTTTTAAAAAGCACAATCGGTGGTATTGATATTCATAAGGTGCCCGTAGGAATAATAATGACTAGAATGCCGAACATAATAACAACCTATGCCGATGAAACTGTTTTAGAAGCAGCAAAAAAAATTATAGAACATGAAGTAGATAGCTTACCGGTAGTGGAAAAGGAAATAAGGGAAGATAAAGAATACTTTAAAGTAATAGGTAGAGTATCAAAGACAAATATTACAAAATTATTTATTGAAATGGTAGGATTATAGAATATCTTATATACAGTTTTAGGAGGGCTAGTTTAATGGAAGAAAAGCTTTTTATTTATATTATATCTGACTCAATAGGAGAAACTGCTGAGCAGGTAGCAAAAGCGGCTATAAGCCAGTTTAAAAATGTGGATTATGAATTAGTGAGATATCCCTACATAACCGAAAAAAAGCGAATCCATCAAATATTAAAGGAAGCGTCAGGGCGACGTTCAGTTATTATATTTACAACAGTTATTGAAGATTTAAAGCAAACATTAATTGAAGAATGTGAAAAAAATAATATTAAATATGTAGATATTATGTCATCTCTTTTGAATGCATTCCATGATGTATTAGGAAGCAATCCTATACATGAGCCGGGTACAATTAGAAGATTAGACGAAAGGTATTTCAATAGGGTTGCTGCCATAGAATTTGCAGTAAAATATGATGATGGAAAGGATTCCAGGGGAATAAAAAAGGCGGATATTGTACTTATTGGAGTATCAAGAACATCTAAAACTCCTCTTAGTATGTATCTAGCCCATAAAAATATAAAGGTTGCTAACGTACCCTTAGTACCTGAGGCACCTGTACCCGATGAGCTTTTTGAAATTCCACCTAAAAAAATAATTGGCTTAACGGCAAATCCCATTAAGTTAAATGAAATAAGACAAGAACGACTTAAAGCTCTAGGATTGAGCAGCAATGCTTCATATGCTAACTTAGATAGAATACTAGAGGAATTAGATTATGCTGAAAAAATAATGAAAAAGCTTAGTTGTGCAATAATTGATGTATCTAATAAAGCTGTGGAAGAAAGCGCAAGCATTATAATGGAAATCATGAGAGACAATAATTTGCTTTAATACAAATTTTAAAGGAGGAACGTAATTATGGCAAAATATGTATATTTCTTCGATGAAGCAAATAAAGAAATGAAATCATTGCTTGGTGGTAAGGGAGCTAATCTTGCAGAAATGACAAAAATAGGATTACCTGTACCCCCGGGATTTACTATTACCACTGAAGCTTGCAACAAATACTATGAAAATGATAAAGTAATAGACCCTGCAATGATAGATGAAATATTTAAAAATCTATCAAAGCTTGAAAAGACCACAGGAAAAAAATTTGGTGACAGTAAAAATCCTTTACTCGTTTCTGTAAGATCTGGAGCAGTTATTTCAATGCCTGGAATGATGGATACAGTGTTAAATTTGGGGATGAATGACAATACTGTTGAAGGAATGGCAAACCTAACTAATAATCCAAGATTTGCATATGACAGTTATCGTAGATTTATACAGATGTTTGGAGATGTTGTGCTTAAAATTCCAAAATATAAATTTGATACTATATTGGACTCAGTAAAAGAATCTAACGGTTTTGAAAACGATATAGATTTAACAGTAGAACATCTTAAGCAAATTGTACAAAAGTATAAAGATTTAATTAAAAAGGAAATAAGAGATGAATTTCCGCAGGAGCCTAAGGAACAATTAATGATGGCTGTTAAAGCGGTGTTTGACTCTTGGAACAACTCAAGGGCTATAGTGTATAGAAAAATAAATGGTATACCCCATCATCTTGGTACTGCAGTTAATGTGCAATCTATGATATTTGGAAATATGGGAAATACATCTGGTACGGGCGTAGCCTTTACTAGAAATCCTTCCACGGGAGAAAAGAAGCTTTATGGAGAATTTTTAATGAATGCTCAAGGAGAAGATGTGGTTGCAGGTATAAGGACACCTAAATCAATTGATGAACTCAAAGATATAATGCCTGATGTTTATGAAGAATTTATTGAAGCTACTGAAAAATTAGAAAATCATTATAAAGATATGCAAGACATAGAATTCACTATAGAAAATGGAAAACTGTACTTACTTCAAACAAGAACAGGAAAGAGAACTGCTAAGGCTGCGGTTAATATAGCAGTTGATATGGTAGAGGAAGGTCTAATAGACAAAGAAACAGCAATAATGAGAGTAAATCCTGAACAGATTGATCAATTACTTCATCCTACCTTTAAAGAAGAAGATCTCGAAAAAGCAACCCTTATTGCAAAGGGACTTCCTGCTTCCCCAGGTGCCGCAAGTGGAAGAGTGTACTTTACTGCTGAAGACGTTGTAAGAGCTGCAAAAAATGGTGAAAAGGCAATACTTGTAAGGTTAGAAACTTCTCCTGAAGATATAGAGGGTATGGTAAATGCAGAAGGAATATTAACGGCCCGCGGAGGTATGACTTCCCATGCAGCCGTGGTTGCAAGAGGTATGGGTAAGTGTTGTGTAGCAGGTTGTGGAGAATTGAAAGTAGAAGAGCACAATAAGCTAGTAAAAGTAGGAGAACTAGTAATTAAAGAAGGAGATTTTATTTCTATAAATGGAAATACTGGAAAGGTGTATCAAGGGATAATAAAGACATCAGAGGTAGAGCTAATAGGTAGCTTTGGAAAACTAATTGAATGGGCTGATGAAATAAGAAGGCTAGGCGTTAGGGCTAATGCCGATACTCCAAAGGATTCGGAAACTGCAACAAAATTCGGTGCTGAAGGTATTGGGCTTTGTAGAACAGAGCATATGTTCTTTAAAGATAACAGAATACTGGCGGTAAGGCAAATGATAGTAGCCAAAAACACTGAAGATAGAAAAAAAGCTTTAGATAAACTTTTACCATTCCAAAAAGAAGATTTTATAGGGATTTTTGAAGCTATGGGATCAAAGCCGGTCACTATAAGACTTTTAGATCCGCCACTTCATGAGTTTTTACCAAATAAGGATGAAGATATAAAAGTGCTGGCCGAAGAAATAGGATTAAAGTTCAATGCGATTAAGGATATCGTTGAAGAATTGAAAGAATTTAATCCAATGCTAGGCCATAGAGGTTGCAGACTGGCAATAACTTACCCTGAAATATATGAAATGCAGGTAAAGGCAATAACATTAGCAGCAATAGAGGTAAAATGTAAAAAAGGAATAGATGTTAAGCCTGAAATAATGATACCGCTAGTAGGTATAGATAAGGAACTAGAAATTATCAAGAAGCTAGTAGACGATACTGTGAGAAAAATCCTCGAAGAAAACAATACAAACTTAACCTACAAAGTTGGAACAATGATTGAAGTACCAAGGGCAGCATTAACGGCAGATTCAATAGCTAAGCATGCTGAATTCTTTTCCTTTGGAACTAATGATATGACTCAAATGACCTTTGGATTTTCTAGAGATGACTCAGGAAAGTTTATTAAGGAGTATAGAGAAAAGTCTATTTTTGAACATGATCCCTTTGAAAAGCTTGACCAGATTGGAGTAGGAAAGCTTATAGAAATAGCAGTAGAACTTGGTAAAAAGACTAACCCTGATATTAAGCTTGGCATATGTGGAGAACATGGAGGAAATCCAGAATCCATTGACTTTTTCCATAGAGCAGGTCTAAACTATGTTTCATGTTCGCCTTTTAGAGTTCCTATAGCAAGGTTAGCAGCTGCTCAGGCCTCTATCAGGAATAAAAGTCGTTAAATTTAGGAAAAATATTAAAAATTGGATAAAAAATTGTAAAAAAAGAATAAAGACATGAAAAAACATGTCTTTATTCTTTTTTTTACTTTAATTATTAATAAAATTTAATAAAGTTTTATTTTCATGCAGGATTTAATGTGGCATTGTTGTATATATACTCTATATAAACATATATTTAAATTGAGTAAATATTTACCGTGACTCTACAAAAAAGCTCTTTTAAAGAGGGGAGAAAAATGACTATTAGGGAAATAAGAGAAAAAATGGAGCTAGATATTTTATCAAAATATGCTACGAAATCACGACACTCGAAAGGCAGAATCATTGCTGAAAAGAAATGTGAAATTAGAACCGATTTTCAGAGGGACAGGGACAGAATAATTCACTCTAAAGCATTTAGAAGATTAAAACACAAAACTCAAGTTTTTTTATCTCCGGAAGGTGATCACTACAGAACCAGACTTACTCACACGTTAGAAGTATCTCAGATATCGAGAACCATAGCTAGAGCACTAAGATTAAATGAAGACTTAACAGAAGCTATTGCCCTTGGACATGATCTCGGCCATACTCCCTTTGGTCACTGTGGAGAAGAAGCCCTTAATCAAATTCATAGGGGAGGGTTTAAGCATAATAAACAGAGTCTCAGGGTAGTTGATGTGTTAGAAAAAAGAAACCATAGAGAAGGTGGACTTAATTTAACCTATGAAGTAAGAGATGGTATATTGAATCATACTGGTGATAAAAAACCTATATCCCTTGAAGGACAAATTGTAAAATTAAGTGATCGAATTGCATATATAAACCATGATATTGATGATGCTATAAGAGCAAAAGTATTGAAGCATGACGCTCTACCAGGTGATTGTATTAAAATATTAGGGTCTAGTCATAGAGAAAGAATAAATACCATGATTACAGATGTAATTTACAATAGTATAGATAAAAAGGAAATAGCGATGAGCGATGAGGTCTCATATTATACAAATAAATTGAGGGACTTTATGTTTGAAAATGTTTACTTAAATAAAGAAGCTAAAAAGGAAGAAACAAAAGCCCACAATGTGATTATTGAGTTATACAATTATTTTTGCCAAAATCCATACAAACTGCCAAAAGAAAATTTTGAAGAGATAAAGAAAAATAACGATGTAGAAATTGAAGTAAAGGATTATATTGCAGGAATGTCCGATAGATATGCAATAAATAAGTACGTTGAAATTTATGTTCCAAAATTTTGGGTATAAACTAAATAGTTAGATAGCTCATGCATTACATCGAAATGAATTCTGAATATTCATTATATTTTTATTTTAATAATTAAGGAGGATATGCAAAAAAAATGTCGAATATTGGAGTACGAGATAAAAACTTCTTCAACAAAAAATGTAAAGTTTTTACAATTTAAAAAAAGGAAATTGACAAGTTATAGAGAACTTTTATATAGATTTATTTTTAGGTGTGATAAATATGTCCAATATGTATTCAGATGGTTTGATTGAAGAAGTACTAGAGCGAAATGACATTATTGATGTAATATCAGAGTATGTTAATCTAAAAAGAACAGGAAACAATTATAAAGCCCTATGCCCATTTCATAAGGAAAAAACTCCTTCATTTGTAGTATCTCAAGACAAACAACTATATCATTGTTTTGGATGTGGTGCTGCAGGGAATACATTAAATTTTATTATGCATATTGAGAACCTGGACTTTATAGATGCCCTAGAAATTTTAGCAGAAAGAGCCAATATAGATATAACACAATATAGAGGAAAAAGTTTTGATCAGAAAAAAATAGATAAAAGGAAAAAGCTATATGAAATTAACAGAGAAGCTGCTTTGTACTTTTATAAAAATCTTATTACTAGAAAAAATGATGGTTTAAAATATTTTAAAAGTAGAGGACTAAGTGTTGACATAATCAAAAAATTTGGTCTTGGGTATGCTATAGATGATTGGGAATCTTTAAACAGATATCTTTTAGATAAAGATTTTGATCAAGAGCTAATATATGAAGCAGGACTAGTAATAAAGAGGAAGGATAATAAAGGCTATTATGATAGATTTAGGAATAGAGTAATTTTTCCTATAATAAGCCCAACTAAAAAAGTAATTGGCTTCGGTGGAAGAGTTTTAGATGATTCTGTACCTAAATATTTAAATTCTCCTGAAAGCAGCATATTTAGTAAAGGAAGTGTTTTATACGGTTTAAATTTGGCTCGTAGTGAGCTTGGAGACAAAAAGAGGATAATAGTTGTAGAAGGATATACAGATGTCATATCGCTGTACCAAAATGGCATTAGAAATGTAGTGGCAACTTTAGGTACAGCCTTTACAAAGAATCATGGTCAGCTCCTTAAAAGATATTGCGATGAAGTAATAATAGCATTTGATTCAGATACTGCAGGAGAAGCTGCAACTTTACGGGGATTAGATATTTTAGAGGAAATTGGATGCAAAGTAAAGGTGCTTAGATTTGACAATGATATGGACCCTGATGAATATATAAGACACTACGGTTCACAAGTATTAAAAGAAAAAATTGAAAAAGCTCTTCCTTTAGTAGATTATAAAATTGAATTATTAAAAAACAATTATAATTTAGAAACAAATGAAGGAAAAATAGACTTTATTAAAGAATCTATAAATATACTAAAATCTTTGAAAAGCTCTGTGGAAAGAAACATATATATAACTAAAGTTTCTGAAATGGCTGATGTTCCAAGTAATGTTATAAAGTCGGAAATTTATGGTAATAATAGGGATAAAAAATATAAAAATAGATTCTATAAAGATAAAAGTAATAGTTTTACTAATAATAAATACTATAATAAACAAAAACTAAAACCTGTAAAAAAAATAGAAAAAAATGGTTCCTACGAGATTGAAAAAAAGATTATATCTTTGAGTTTAAGAAGTAAAACTAAGTACCATAAGATTAATTCTATGATTAATCCTGACGATTTTATAAATGACAAGTTAAAAAATATATATAACTTCTTGGGAAACTATTACAAAAATAATGAAAAACTCAACCTTGATTTAGTTATAGATAACTTAGATATAGAAGAGTCAAAATTAATAAGTGAAATTTTACATAGTAACTTCACCTATGATGATTTTGACAAAACCTTAGAAGAACTAATAATATCTCTTGAAAGATTTAAAATAGATAATGAAATTTATTCAACTAAGAAGGAAATAAAAATCTTAGAAATGAAAGAAAATAAAGAAGAAGGGGATGTAAATAGAATAAAGGAATTATGTGGAAAATTAATAGAATTAGAAAAAAAACTTATGAATATGCGAGTAAACTAGATGAAATAGAAGGGAGGGAAGTCAAGTGAGTGAAAAAAAGCAAGGAACAAAAATGAATTCAGTAAAAAAGCTTATTGAAAAGGGAAAGAAAAAAGGGACTCTTACTTATGATGAAATAATGGATGCACTAGAGGATATAGATTTGGATAAGGATCAGATAGAAGAAGTTTATGACTCATTGACTTCTATGGGAATTGAAATAGTTGGAGATAAAGAAGATATATTAGATTTGGGCGACGATAATCCTGATGACGATAGTAAAGATGACTCTAATCTAGATATATCTATACCAAAGGGTATTAACATAGATGACCCTGTACGGATGTACCTCAAGGAAATTGGAAAGGTTCCTTTACTTACAGCTGAAGAGGAAATAGACCTTGCAAAGAGAATGGAACAAGGCGACGAAGAAGCTAAAAGAAGACTTTGTGAAGCCAATCTAAGACTAGTTGTAAGTATTGCAAAGAGATATGTCGGAAGAGGAATGTTATTTCTAGACCTTATACAAGAGGGAAATCTTGGTCTTATAAAAGCCGTAGAAAAATTTGACTGGAGAAAAGGGTACAAATTTAGTACCTATGCAACATGGTGGATTAGACAAGCTATAACTAGAGCTATAGCTGATCAAGCCAGAACAATAAGAATACCAGTTCATATGGTTGAGACTATAAATAAACTTATCAGAGTATCAAGACAGCTTCTTCAAGAATTAGGCAGAGAACCGCTTCCGGAAGAAATAGCTAAAGAAATGGATATGACTGAAGAAAAGGTAAGGGAGATACTTAAAATAGCCCAAGAGCCTGTATCACTAGAAACTCCAATAGGAGAAGAAGAGGATAGTCATTTAGGAGATTTTATCCCCGACGATGATGCACCTGCACCAGCTGAAGCTGCAGCTTTTTCAATGTTAAAAGAACAACTTATTGAAGTTTTAGACACCTTAACACCTAGAGAACAAAAAGTTTTGAAATTGAGATTTGGATTGGAAGATGGAAGAGCAAGAACCTTAGAAGAAGTTGGTAAGAAATTTGACGTTACAAGAGAAAGAATAAGACAGATAGAAGCAAAAGCCCTTAGAAAGCTTAAACACCCTAGTAGAAGCAAAAAGTTAAAGGATTACTTAGAATAAAGATTCGCACTAAACAGCGAATCTTTATAATTGTTTACCAGTATTGTTTCCTCTTTCCATATCTTATTTTAGATTTTTTTTCATCATCTATTTCTTTTCTGTCTAACTGATCCTGTAAATAGTTCATAATTTGATCAGCTTCTTCCTCCCATTCCTGGGTTTTTCCACCCCAGCTAAAATGGACAAGCTCAGGTTTGGGCTTTGTATTTTTATCATTTTGAATTTTCTTTTCTTTCACATACACACCTCCTGTAGTATTATTTTCTGGAGTTTACACTTAAATATTCTGAAGAATAGTAATAAAAAAACATGTAAAGAGGGATAAAAATGAATTTGTCACCAAGATTACGAACTATAGCCGACTTGGTACCTACCAATTCCATAGTAGCAGATATCGGTACTGATCACGGTTATATACCTGTTTATCTAATAAAAAAAGGAATAGCTAAAAAAGTAATTGCCTGTGATATAAATGAAGGACCTCTCGAAAATGCTAGGACCACAATTCGAGATAATAATTTGCAAAATATTATTGAAACAAGACTAGGAAGCGGCCTAAAACCCATTAAGCCAGATGAAGTTAATACAGTCATAATTGCGGGTATGGGGGGCTTATTAATAGCAGATATTCTTATGACAAGCATTGAAGTTGTGGATACAGTAAAGAATTTTATTCTTCAGCCTATGACTGCTCAAGAGGAACTCAGAAAATGGCTTGAAGAACATAATTTTAAAATAACAAATGAAAAACTGGCAAAAGAAGGAGATAAAATATACGAAATAATAGTTGCTGTTAAAGGCAAAATGGTAGTAAAAGATACTATCTACTATGAGCTGGGCTACAACTTGATTAAGAATAAAGATCCATATTTGATTGAATATATAAACTTAAAAATTGAAAAATACTCCCAAATTTTAAATGAAGTATTAAAACTGGATAGTACAAAAGCAAATCAAAAGAAATTAGAGTGTATAGAAAAAATCAATAAACTCAAGAAGGTGAAAAAATGTCTGTAACATGTAAGGATATAATAGACATACTGGAAAGTATTGCACCATCCTATTTAGCTCAGGATTGGGACAATGTTGGACTTCAAATTGGAGATGCGGGAAGTAAAGTGAGTAAAATTATGGTTTGCTTGGATCTCAGTAGTGGCATTGTGGATGAAGCAGTTTCACAAAATATTGATATGATCATTACACATCATCCATTGATATTTAAACCTTTAAAGAAAATTACTACGGAAGATTCTATAAGCAGAATTATAAGCAAGCTAATTAAAAACGATATCAATCTATATTGCGCTCATACTAATCTAGATATTTCTACAGGCGGAACTAGTGATTATATAGCTAAATTGTTACAGCTGAGAAGGGTGAAACCTTTAAGCTATACATATAATGAAAAATATTATAAGCTAGTAGTTTTTGTACCTAAACACAGTGTAGAAGATGTGAGAGACGCAATTAGCATGGCAGGTGCAGGCCATATAGGTAACTACAGCCACTGCACTTTTCAAACTGAAGGAATAGGTACTTTTAAGCCTTTGGAAGGAGCTAACCCTTATATAGGTACTATAGATTCATTAGAAAAAGTAGATGAAGTTAGATTGGAGTCTATAGTTTCTGGTATTAAGTTGAACAAAGTAATAGATGCAATGCTTGAAGCACATCCCTATGAAGAGGTTGCGCATGATATAATCCCATTGGCAAACAAAGCTAATAGATTAGGCTTTGGTAGAATTGGATATCTAGATTCACCTATATCATTAATAGGACTGGCAGAGAAGCTAAAACTAAAATTAAAAACTAATACCCTAAAAATAGTAGGAGATATGGATAAAGAGATTGAAAAAATAGCCATATGTACCGGTAGTGGAGCTGACTTTATCAAGGATGCCTATAAAAATCGATGTGATTGTTATATTACAGGAGATATAAAGTATCATGAAGCTCAATATGCGGCAGAATTAGGGCTTCCTGTTATTGACGCAGGACATTATGAGACTGAAAACATAATCTGCATTCCACTTAAAAATAGATTGAAAGAGGAGTTTGAAAAGAAGAATTATGCTGTTGAAGTTATCAATTCAAACATTGATATAAACCCTTTTAAATTCATTTAAAAACCTTCAAACAAAATTAAGTAAGGTAGAAATTGGATTTTGACAGTCTGATTCTTTTGTGTTAATATAATAATTGTCATTAAAATTGAATATTATGAGTAAGTCAGATAGTCGCGTTGTTAAACCTTTAGCAACGAGGAAAGTCCGAGCTCCATAGGGCAGGGTGCTGGGTAATACCCAGTGGAGGTGACTCCAAGGATAGTGCAACAGAAATATACCGCCCGGTGCTAAATTTTAGTGCAGGGTAAGGGTGGAAAGGTGAGGTAAGAGCTCACCAGAGACTAGGCGACTAGTCTGCTCTGTAAACCCCACCTGGAGCAAGACCAAGTAGGGACATAAAAAGGAGGCTGCCCGTCTCCGTCCCGTTGGTAGGTCGCAAGAGTCTGTTGGCAACAGCAGACCTAGATAGATGGCTATCAAATACAGAACTCGGCTTATAGACTTACTCGTATACACTTACTAAAACACTTGCTTAGCAGGTGTTTTTTATT
>JACCKY010000057.1 GCA_014236755.1 Candidatus Petromonas tenebris
ATCATAATTACTCCTACTTTCAGTTTTGTATATTTTCTCTAAAAAATAATTATATATGATTTCATCTAAAGTTGGAATATTTAATAGCAAAACATAATAAAAAAAATTTCCTGCATTAAATTGTAAATACAGTAAATTTTTATCAGTAAATTTTTATCGTTGGAAAATGGTAAAAACATCCAGGTTATCTCCCTTCTCCCTATTAGAATTTCTTCTCAGAAACTCCCTACTATTTTAGCACATCCTACATTCACCCCTTGGTTAAATCCGGTATTGTCAAAGATTTTTGCTTGAAACACCTGGAAATTTAGTATTTGCAATGATTTAGGGTTCAACCCCTTAATCCATCCCTTTCTACCTGTTAGTTCCCCAAATATTTGCGTTAAAATCTTTGTAGACAATGGCAAAGTTTATAAAAGCGAACAAATGCAGCTCATTTGTGCAAGTCTCGGTACCATACTTTGCTACGCAAGACCTTATTCTCCAGAATCAAATTTAAAGTCCCTGTAAAATATGTTGGTGATAAAATTAATGTTAGATATGATCCTAACTCTTTAGAAAAAGCATATATTTTCTCCAACGAAGGTAAAGTTTTAGAAACTATTTATCCTATAAACAAAATTGATAATTCAAAGATAATAAGAAATCAAAATGTTAAAACTGTAGATTTTACGCCATACTCTATAAATTAAATTTTGGAGTTGTTGTTAATTATGTATAAAGCTTTTTATGGATTATCAAAGAACCCTTTCCCAAAGGTGAACTTACTCAATTTCTTAAAAATTTAATTCTAGATGATTTAAGAATCATTTTTAATTTTGAAATGGATTCTAAGGACTATGCTATTTTAGTTCTTGTTGGCCAAGTACCTTTTATCACTCAGCTTAATAGGCAACCTCATGAAGCTTTAAGACAAAATGTAGTGAACCTATTTTTACAGATGGTGCCTTTAAACTTCTTTTTTCAAGCACAAATGGCTTTTTAAGAAAAATAAATCGTCTTACAAAATGTGTCTTATAGCTGGCGCTAGTCAAAAACTAAAATCCATAAATAGGGAAATAGTTCTTAGAGCTCAATCAAAAATAAACATTATAGCAAAATAAAGTATTATTTGATTTCCTACAGAAAACTTTAAGCTTAGTTTTCAGATTTGATAAAAACTGGGCTTTTATTATTTTAAAGTTTAAAATAATTTGCATTTTTCATTAGTTTTTTCCGGTGCAGATTGTTTAATCTGATTTTTTTTACTAATTTTAGCCTATTTCTAGAAGGAAATAATTTGACTTTTTTGGAGTGAAATAATTTGCCGTATATATTTTATAATAGATTAATCTGCTACATATGTTTGCAAAGCATTGCCGCTCCTACTATGCCTGCTTCATTACCCAGCCTAGCCAATGTTATTTTGGCAATTTCCATATCACCAAAGGCTTTATTATTATTTATATTTTTTTCAATTAAATTCAAAAGATAATTACCAGCTTTAGAAACCCCTCCACCTATGGCGATAACTTCCGGATCAAGTATATTAATTAAATTTAAAAGTCCAATTGATAAATATTTGATAAATCTGTTAACGGCTTTAACTGCCACGCAATCTCCTTCCTTGGCAGAATCAAGAATCGTTTTGGCTTCCAAAAGGTCCAAATTACCTTCCAATTTATCAATTATGATAGTTTCTTCCTTTGTCTCCTCAATTAATTTTTTAGTATATCTAATTAAGGCTGTCGCTGAGGCAAAGGTCTCTAAGCAGCCGTTTCTTCCGCAACTACAGTCATAAAAGTTTTCCCCTACAATGGTATGTCCGATTTCGCATCCTATACCATGGGAACCGTTATGAAGCTTTCCATTTACTATTATTCCTCCGCCTATTCCTGTCCCGATAGTTATAAGGGCAGAATTGTCTGCCCCTTTTAGAGAGCCTATTTCATACTCTGCTAAAGCCGCTACCGATGCATCATTATCAATGTACACAGGCTTATCAAACTCTTTTTCCATTAATCTTTTTAATGGAACATGTTTCCATCCAAGGTTTACACATTCAATAACGTTTCCCGTATCTTTCTCTGCCATCCCCGGGATTCCAATACCTATTCCTAAAATATCAGTCATTTCTTTATGAGATTCCTTAACTAATTTCTTTATCAGTACAGTTATATCTTCTATAACTTCATGTGCAGGCCTTTCTGCCCTGGTTGGACATGACTTTTGAAATAACAGTTGCCCATCTTGATCAACTAGTCCAACAGCTATTTTAGTTCCTCCAACATCAACTCCAACGTACATCTTAATTCCTCCATTTAAATTTTCTAATTAGTTCTTCATATATGCAGTATATATTAATTATACCACCTATAATGTACAAAATGCCAGATGATATTAATAAGAGTTACCATGTATTTATTGATCTAAATTCCTATACACATCGTCTTTCATGTGAAAACCATCTTTTATTACTGTCGAGTTAATATTATATTTAGTGACGGGGATTGGGATAAGTACATAGTATGGTACATAATACTTTCCATCAAAAATTGTATTTTTTATGTTTAACTCCTTCCCCTTTGCAAGTTTTATAGCTATTCTTGCCGTTACATCCGCCATCTTTTCTATAGGCTTATAAACTGTCATATACTGAGTACCCTCTACGATTCTTTGACATGCCGCCAGGTCTGCATCCTGTCCTACTGTAACCGTCTTTCCTGCAAGTCTATGTTCCGACAAGGCTTCTATTATTCCTCCAGCCAGACTGTCGTTTCCTGCTATTACTGCATCTATTTTTTTTCCTTCTTGAAGAAGCTCATCTGTCACTTTAAAGGCATATTCTTTTAACCAATTTGGTGCCCATTTTTCAGAAATTATATTAATGTCTCCTTTTTTTATCTTTTGCTGTAATATTTTATCATAGCCTTTTTTTATCATTTCTGTGTTATGGTCACTTGTGGGGCCGTTAATTATAAGATAATTTCCCTCAGGCACCTTTTCTACAACATATTTTGCCATCAATTCTCCAACTTTTGTATTATCAAAGGATATATAAATATCAACATTTGAATTTAAGACTAATCTATCGTATGAAATTACTTTTACACCTTGTTTTTTTGCGAGTTCGACTGCCACTGCAGCTTTTTGAAAATCAGTAGGCACAATAATTAAAACGTCTATACCACGCTGAAGAAGGTATTTGACCTGTTTTAACTGATCTTTATCATCGTTATTTGCATTCTGTACTATTATATCTGCTCCCATTTCCTTGATCTTTGCCATCAGTATATCTCTATCTTTAATCCATCTTTCTTCTTTTAAAGTTCCAAGGGAAAAACCAACCTTTATATTGCTATCAACTAATTCGAAAGGCTCCCTATCACTTTTTTGGGTACGAGGAGTAGAATTTAAACTCTTAACTGTCAAATATACAAGGATTGCTAAAATGATGCAAAGAAATATAACAGTTAAACGATAAATAGTTCGTTTTAGTTTCATTATCATACCCCCTCTTGGTATACCCTACTTGTCCTAAACTCCGTCGGTGTCATTCCCGTAACCTTTTTAAAAATTTTACTAAAATAATTTGGATCGCTGTATCCAATTTTATAACAAACTTCTTTAATACTAATGGTGGTATCCTTTAAAAATTCTTTAGCCTTATCTATTCTCAGTTCTGTAAGATAATCTACAAAGTTTTTACCAATTGAATCCTTAAAAAATTTACTAAAATAATGATAACTCATATTAATTTCTTTGGCTACGTCATCTAAACTTATATTCTTATGATAGTTCCCGTTTATATATTCTATAGCCTTCGATATCAATCCATTTAACTCCTTCTGCTTTGACTCTTCTATTTTAATTAAAAAGTTTTTTAAATAATCTATATAACTTACCTTGAGTTCTTTTATATTATGGATTTTAAGCATTTGGATTAAATATTTATTCTCTGAGACATCATTTTCCTCTATATCATAGGGAAGGGCCCTTTTAAAGATAATCAAGAGCTCTATGAGCCGTGATTTAATCTTATCAATATCATCTCCGTAATTCGTAGAAAGCCACCAAAAAATTTCTTCAAAAACATTTAATCCTCCTATAATATCTCCCGTTAAAATCTTGTGAATAAATATCTTTTCCTTATTTACCGGATATGAATCTATTTTATTTAATGAAGGGGCAATATCTTCAAAGTGAGTTGTTAAATCACCGTTTGTAACCGACGCAGCCATATAAGCCTCATTATAGGATTTTGAAAAATTTTCTATTCCATAGCTTCTTCCTACTCCCACTTTATAACTTATCCCTACTAATTTACTAACCCTTTCAGTAACTTTTTTAGCAGTATCAATAGCCATATTTCTAATTTCGTATGGGTCCATATTTTGATGAACTGGAATATATGCTACTGTCCTATCAAGAAGAGATGGTCCAATAAGACAAGGCACCACTCCCTTAAGTTCCATGCTAAAGATATCATAAAATCTTTGTTTTTCCAGGCTATTTTTAAGGTTTTCCTCTTTAGTAGGATTTTCATGATCATCTACTATTGCCAGCATTACATATCCATGCCCTATCTTCATGTTAAATATGTCTTCATAAAATTTTATATCCTTTATAACTCTCCCATTGAAAAGTTGGGAGTAAATAAACTGTCCCTCCATATGAGGTATGATCTTATTTATCTTTTCCTTCAATTGTATTTCCCTCTGAATAGCTTTACGTTTTGTGGAAATAACTTTACAAATATTGTTCAATGTCTCAATAACCTTATTTTTATTTAATGGTTTTAATAAATATTCATGAACTCCTAAATTTACTGCATCCTTAGCATAATTAAAATATTCATATGCCGTAATTATTACAAACAAAGTGTTATTATTTGTATTCTTTATCTGTCGAATTGCCTCTATTCCGCTAATACCCGGCATTCGAATATCCATAAATATGACATCGGGCTTTAGTTCAAGAGCTTTTTCTATTACTTCCCTTCCAGAACCTGCAGCTCCCACGATCTGAACATTGCTTAAATATTTTTCTACTATAAACTTTATAGATTCGATTACTATGTGTTCATCATCAGCGATTAAGAGCTTTATCATCATAAACCACATCCTTATAATATGGTATTTTTAGGGTAACCTTTGTTCCGTAACCCACTCTGCTTTCTATTTCTATAACGTCCTCTATTTCAGCTATATTATAAAAGAGCCTCAGTCTGTCTATTACATTGTGGATTCCAATTCCTGTAACGTGTTTCTTCGATAAATCTCCATCATCCTGAGAAATTAAGGCTCTTACTTGGCTTTTATCCATTCCCATACCATTATCTATTATTTCAATTAGAATTTTCTCTTTATGGGCTTTAACGTTCAGATGTATCTCTCCCTTTCGCTCCAGGTCTTCAAGTCCGTGGATATAGGCATTTTCAACAATAGGCTGAATAATAGTACAAGGTATGACTGCATCAAAAGCTGTTTCATCAATATCTGTAAAAAATTCTATTTTGTTTCCAAACCTTGTCTTTAAAATATACATATAATTTTTTGCATTGTTTATTTCATCGGCCAGACTTACGGGTTCATCAATTTTTTTAAGATTGTATCTAAATAGCTTTGCAACATTTTCTATAAACTCTGAAGCTTTATCGGCTCCTTCCATCATTGAAAGTTGTGATGCAGTATTTAAAGTATTAAATAAAAAGTGAGGATTGATTTGAGACTGAAGGGATTTGAGCTGTGCATCCTTTAGAAGACTTTTCATCTTTAAGTTTTGCATCTCCTGCTCCTTTAATTTTTTTTCAACCTCAGCCTGCCTTTTGATCTCATCTATATAACTTCTGATATTTACGACCATTTTATTGAAGGCCTTTGCTAGCACATTTATTTCATCATTAGTTTTTATTTCAACAGGTTCAATGTCAAAATCACCCTTTGAAACCCTCTCTGCAGAATAAGCCAATTTTTTTATTGGCCTGGTTAAACGATAAGTCAGTATAATTGCTAAAAATATATTAACAATAACAGATACTATAATCAAAAATAAATTGAAATAACTTACGATGGTCATATTTTTAGTAATCATATTATACTTTTCCGAACCCTTTTTTAATCTACTGTTTAGCAGATTATTTATATAGAATTTTATATATCCGCTTATTTCATTGGATCTTTGAAAATGGGCTATATATTCACTGCTGATTCTGCCTCTCTTAGCCCTTATGGCCTTATCCGTTTCCTCAAGAAGATTATCTATCATAAATCCTATATCCTTCAACATGAGGCTCTGGGTATCATATGCAGCTTTCCTTGGTATATCCATTGCCTTTTTCTGTAAATTGCTGTAAACAGTGTAATAATTCAGGAGGGATTCAGAGGATTTTGTTGTTAGATATCTTTCCACCTCTATTGTAAGTGAATTCACATCATTATTTAGATCATTTAGATAAACATAATCTGTAATAATTCCATTTAATCTAGTCAATACAAGCTTTGCATTATAATATGAAAAAAAGCTGGTTACACTAAGCAAAATAATTGTAATTAAGTAATAGATAATTAGTTTTTTTCTTATGCCTGTAAATTTAAAAATATCTTTGTTCATGTCTTCACCAACTATTCAATTGATTCAGCTTTTTTCTGGTATTTTAAAACATTCTCCTTTGTTATAACCTTTACTCCTGTGTCTATAAAGGTAGAAACGTTATTATTTTCCTTTATATCTATTAATGCCTTAACACTCTCATATCCCATCTTATAAGGATCGCTCATTACAGTTCCATAGATAATACCCTTACCAATATATCTCAAAATATTTTTTGTATCTCCATAGCCGACCAAAGATATGCCACCAACTTTATTAAGTTCTACTATAAGCTGGGCTGCACCCAATGTATCAACAGAATTGGTGGCATATATGGCATCTATATTGTTATCACTGCTTATAATAGATTGTGTAATTTCTTCAGCACTTAAAATTCCCATCTTTGATGTATATATCTTTGCCACCTTCATATCAGGATAGTTTTTTATTGTACTTAAAAATCCATTGATTTTAATATTCTGGCTTACAGTATCAAGTTCATAGTCATTACTAACTATGATTGCTATATTTGCCCTACCCTTTGTAGCTTCTATCATCAGATTTGCTGCTTGCTTACCCAGTAAAAAACTGTTTGTACCAACAAAGGCACTTCTATTACTTTTTTTATCATCATTTTCTATGGTAACGACAGGAATGTCTTTATTGTAAGCTTTATTTATAAGATTGGTAAAATCTTGATTACTGGAAACATGAGTAATTATACCATCTACATTGGAGGTAATAGCTATATCTAGGTATCTGAGCTCGTCCATAGGGTTGTTAAATCTTGGAGCGTTAAATTCAACTGCCACTCCGTAATCCTTTGCCGCACTTTCAATTCCTTGTTTGACTTCCTTCCAAAACGGATCTACAGAGTTCTGGGCAATCATGTAAAAATGATATCTTGGTGCTGCAGAAGAAATACTATCTCTTTCTTTATGAATCTTATACAAAAATATACTTGTAATTGCTATAAGTATTAACAGTATAAGAATTATATACTTTTTTACGATATTCAAAAAGAATACAGCTGCCTTCATCTAGTTTGTCCTCCTACCAATTTAGGTCTAAAGATTCCCTATTGAATATATTATAAGTGAAATATTCAATAAATTCAAAGAAACTTCTCTTTATTTTTATTCACCAAAAAAAGGCAAAGGTATCCTAGGACACCTTTGCCTTTTTTAGTGAATCTATTTATAAAAAGAGGGGAGTAAAATTTTATTCTACTTTTTGAGGTTTTATGCCCCATATTTCCTTTGAATACTCTAATATGGTTCTATCACTACTGAAATTTCCTGCGCTGCTTAAGTTATACCAGCATTTTTTCGCCCACTCAATTCTATCTCTATAGGCTTTATCTACTTTTTCCTGGGCATCTCTATAGTCTGCAAAGTCTTTGAGCAGGTAGTAGTTGTCTGGTTTATGCCAATCAGTTCCATCCAGCAGCGATTTATACAGATCTTCAAACATACCTGTTTCGTCATCGTTAAAGGTTCCATCAATAAATGTATCTACAACTCTCTTTAATCCTGGAACATTTTCATAATATTCCTTTGGATCATAACTTTCCTTAATTTCTTCTAATTCCTCCACTCTTGTACCAAATATGAAGTTGTTTTCTTCTCCTGCTTCTGCAACTATTTCCACATTTGCTCCATCATAGGTTCCGAGGGTAGGTGTTCCATTTAGCATAAACTTCATATTACCCGTACCAGAAGCTTCTTTACCTGCAGTAGATATCTGTTCAGATATATCAGCGGCAGGAAAGAGTTTTTCAGCATAGGAAACTCTATAATTTTGAACAAATATAACCTTTATTTTGTCATTTACATCTGGGTCGTTATTAATCAGTTCAGCTATTTCATTTATATATTTTATGATGGCCTTTGCCCTAAAGTATCCTGGCGCAGCCTTAGCGCCGAATATAAAGGTTCTCGGTACAATATCCATCTCCGGATTTTCCTTTATCCTATAATATAGATCCAGGATATGAAAAGCATTCAGCAGTTGTCTCTTGTATTCATGAAGCCTTTTTATCTGAATGTCAAATAAAGAATTTGGATTTATCTCTATTCCTTCATGGATTTTTATATAATTCGCCAGTTCAAGTTTCTTTTCATACTTAATTTGCAAAAATCTTTTTAATACCTTTTCATCTTCTACATATTTTTTCAGTTCTTCAAGCTTAGATAAGTCCTTAAGCCATTCTTCGCTTCCAAGCAGTTCTGTTATAAATTGTGTCAACTCTCTGTTGCTAAGGGCAATCCATCTTCTTGGAGTAATTCCATTGGTCTTATTCTGGAATCTATTTGGATACAACTCATACCATTCTTTTAATTCCCTACTCTTTAATATGTCCGTATGGAGTTTTGCCACACCGTTAGTGGTATGAGTGCCATGTATTGCCATCCATGCCATGTGTATTAAGTTATCTGAAATAATTCTCATTTTTTTAATCTTTTGGTCATTGTAGCCTTTTTCTTTTAACTCTATTACAAATCTTTCATCTATCTTCTGAATTATTTCGAATATCTTTGGAAGGACTTTTTTATAAAGTTCCACATCCCACTTTTCAAGGGCCTCTGATAAAATAGTATGGTTTGTATAAGCAAATGTTTTAATAGTTATCTCCCAAGCCTTTTCCCAGTCAATCTTTTCTTCACAGGTCAGTATTCTCATCAGTTCAGGTATTGCTACAACAGGATGGGTATCATTTAGTTGTATAGCATGGTACTCAGGGAACAGTTGAAAATTAGAACCAAATCTTTTCTTGAATTTTGCAACTAAGTCCTGAAGAGATGCTGAAACAAAAAAATACTGTTGCTTTAACCTTAAAATCTTTCCTTCTTTTCGTGAATCATTAGGATAAAGAACCCTTGATATGTTTTCTGCCCTATTTTTCTCATTTACTGCTTCATCGTATTTTTGAGAATTAAACAGTTGGAAATCGAACTCCTTTATAGGATGAGCTTCCCAAAGTCTTAGCTTATTTATATTTTTGGTTCCATACCCAATAATAGGTGTGTCATAGGGTATGGCCTTTACTTTACCATCTCCGAATTCAACAATTACCGCATCTTCATCACGTCTTATGGACCAAGGATCCCCATATTTCAACCAGTTATCTGCTTCTTCTATCTGAAATCCATCTTCAAATCTTTGTTTGAAAATACCATATTTATATCTTATTCCATAGCCCGTTAAAGGAAGATTCATTGTTGCAGCTGAGTCCAAAAAACATGCAGCAAGCCTTCCCAGGCCCCCATTTCCCAAACCCGCATCCTCTTCAATTTCTTCAATATAATTAATATCAATATTAAGCTCTTTTAAAGTTTCCTTCACTTCATCATAAATCCCAAGATTAATCAAATTATTTCCTAATGCTCTCCCCATCAAAAATTCAGCGGAAAAGTAATAGGCTTGTTTTCCCTTTTGATACTCTCTTTCCGTATTTGTCCAATTATCGACTATTACTTCCATTACTGCCTTAGAGATTCCATTGTACTTCTCGTAGGCTTTTGCCTTATCCAAAGGCTTTGCATAATTTATTTTGACGAATCTCTCTATGGCTTCTTTGAATTTCTCTTTATTGAACATTATCTTCCCTGCCTTCCATAAAGCTTAGTAATTTCATAAATTTTTTCAGCCAATTCATCGGTTAAGTCTTCTTTTCTTACTCTCCACTGCCAGTTTCCTCCTATTGTTGAAGGAATATTCATCCTTGCTTCACTCCCAAGCCCTAAAAAGTCCTGCATCTGTGCTATAGCCAGATTGCCTACGGAACTCCAAGCTCCTCTAATGAACCCCCAATTGTAGCCCTCTTCTTCGTTTAATTTTAAGTATTTAATAGCAAACTTAACATCTTCTTTTCTAGCATTTTCAATCCATCCATTAACTGTATCGTTATCATGGGTTCCGGTATATACAACACAGTTTTTATCATAATTGTGAGGTAGATAGTCACTTTCCTCCCGGGTATCAAAGGCAAACTGCAGTACCTTCATCCCTGGATATCCACTATCCTGCCTAAACTTTATTACTTCCGAAGTTAAAAAACCTAAATCCTCAGCAATAATATTTACATCGCCTAATTCCTTTTTTATTGTTTTAAAAAGTTTCATTCCGGGTCCCTTTACCCATCTACCATTTTCCGCAGTATCATCTCCGTAGGGAATTTCCCAATAAGATTCAAATCCTCTAAAATGATCTATTCTTATGACATCATATAATTTTGCATTTCTCTTTATTCTATCTATCCACCAATCAAAGTTCCTTTCTTCTAAAAGATCCCATTTATATATGGGATTACCCCATAATTGCCCTGTTGTAGAAAAGGCATCGGGAGGACATCCGGCAACTTTGATGGGAATCTTATCTTTATTCAACAAAAATATTTCGCTATTCGCCCATGTATCTGCACTGTCCTCCGCCACATAAATAGGTATATCTCCAACAATGCTTATTCCCTTTTCATTAGCATATTTTTTTAGCTTCATCCATTGCTTAAAAAAGATATACTGTAAAAATATCCAGTAATCCATTTCATCCTTTAATTTTTTTCTATAATATTTAACTGCATGTTTTTTCCTCAGCTTTATATCTTCATCCCACTTTTGCCATGACCTCAGGTTAAACTGATATTTTACAGCCATGTATAGGGCATAGTCTTCCAGCCAATGCTCATTTTCTTCCCTGAATACTTTTATTTGTTCTTTATACTTTTTACTTCCCTTTTTGAAGGCTTTTTTTAGTAAGGGCATTCTATTTTTAAATATTTTTTCATAGTCAACTATTTCTCTATTACTTCCTAAATCAACGCCTTCAATATCTTCACTGCTTATCAATCCATCCTGAACTAATAATTCTAAATCTATAAAGTAAGGGTTCCCCGCAAAGGAGGAAAGAGACTGATAGGGCGAGTCTCCATAACCTGTAGGTCCAATGGGAAGTATCTGCCAATAATTTTGGCCTGATTTTTCTAAGAAATCTACAAATTCATATGCATCCTTTCCAAAAGTTCCTATTCCATATGGACTAGGTAAAGATGTAATATGCATTAAAATTCCACTGCTTCTCTTTTTCATATAGTTTCTCCTTCTCTTTTAAAAATATAGCTCTAATCAATGCTTTCGCGAATGGACAAATGTCAAAGTTTAGTCTTTGAACCTTTTCGTTTCCCCTATTGTCAATATTTATTTTAAATTCTCCATCTGCTTTTTCAATTTCAATGGCTATTTCAGAGTATTTTCCTTTCTTAAAATCATATGTTTTTCCATCATCATCGTAATAAATATATGAGGTTTTATCTTCGATAAATGCTATTATATCTAGCTGCCTATTATCAATGGACTCTACGTTTTTAGCATGCTTTCCTAAAATCAACATTTTATTCTTTCTTATAAATACAGGTATTTCTTTGATCTCAACATTCAGGTATCTATGACCCTTTTTAACTATTTCATATTCTCTATCACTGTATTTTTTTACCTTCCATAAAAGCATGTCCTCTGGAACCCAAACATATCTACCAGTTACATTTTCCTGATATATAGGACTTATCATAATTGAATCTCCTACTAAAAGCTGATCCTCAGTTTTTCTTGACATTTCATCATCATATTCAAATACTAGAGGTGCAAAGTATACTTCCCAATTTATAACCGCTTTCATGTATTCCGAATAGATGTAGGGTATAATTGCATATCTTAGTTCTATAGCTCTTTTCATTATTTCCTTGCTTTCCTCATCAAATGCGAAGGGTTCCTGATTTCTGGTTCCCATAGCTGAATGATTTCTAAAGAGAGGCGTAAAGATACTAAATTGAGTCCATCTTGTTACAAGCTCAGCATTAGCATCTCCATTAAAGCCTCCTGTATCTGCCCCTGAATATAAAAATCCACACATATTTAGTGATGGCATCATCTTAATGTTAAGCAGTATATGATCCCACCATGAATGATTATCACCAGTCCATATCCCTGAATATCTGTGCATTCCTATATAAGAAGATCTTGAAAATATAAGAACTCTCTTGTTAGGTTTGATTTCTTCAAAACCTTCAGCTGCTGCCCTTGTCATATTGTAGCCATATAAATTATGCACCTTATCATGGTTTACTAGCTCTCCCTTAACTTTATGATAAAAGCTTTTGTAGTCCTCTAAATTGTTTGATATTTTTATAAAAGTATCTTTAAGCTCAAAAAAACTATATATGTTTAGATTCTCATCTTCAGATTTTTTTGCCTTTTTTATTGCTTTGTTTAATCCCCTATCAGTATAGAAAATCGCAGGCTCATTCATATCGTTCCAAAAACCTTCAATTCCACAGTCAAGCAGAGTTTTATATTTCAGTCCAAACCATTTTCTCGCCTCCGGGTTTAAAAAATCAGGAAAATGGACTCTACCAGGCCATACCGCCCCCACAAAGGGTTTCCCATCCTGATCTACACAGAAAAAATCATTGGCTACACCTTCTTCATATACATCATAACCTTTCTCAATTTTTACTCCTGCATCAATTATCGGTATTAATCTGAAGCCCTTTTTCTTCATTTTTTCAACAAAGGCTTTAAAATTTGGAAATCTCTCATGGCTAATGGTAAAATCCTTAAAATCCTCCATATAATCTATATCCAGATATATTGCGTCACAGGGAATATCATTCTTGATAAAACTGTCAGCTATATTCTCTACCTCCGCAGCATCTTCATAACTCCATCTGCACTGCTGATAGCCAAAGGCCCACTTTGGAGGAACATAACACTGTCCAACAAGCTTTAAAAAACTTTTTACTATTTCTTTCAAATTATTTCCATTTATTATGTATATGTCTAGGTTATTGTCATCAACTATGATTTCCAAATAATCCTTATGGGTAAATCCCACATCAAAGGTTACTCTTCCGGGATAATCAATAAAAACTCCAAAGGTTTCAGCTCCATCTACTATTAAGAAGTTATGAGCACCATATAATGATTTTTTATCGGGAGTATGGTTAGGATCATCAGTACAATAAGATTCATATATGCCTCCCCGTTTGTTAATCCCTCTTTGGTTTTCTCCTAATCCCAAAACAATATCATCAGTATTCATTTTATAGATTAATCTTAACTTAGTTGCCTGACTTATTTTAAAATAATCCATGGTATTCTTTTCGATTTCTTCTCCATCCCTTATAACAGCCTCTGTTTCAAAGGGATGGCCTATTCTGTATTTTAGTACATAATCGTCAATTTTATATACTCTCATTTCCATCCTCCAGTCTATGATTTAATAGACCCTGCAGTAACGCCCTTGATAATATGCTTTTGGGCTATAAGGTAAAATATGATTATTGGAATCATAGCAATTACTAGTCCTGCAAGGGCTAAGTCCCATTTCTTTGAAAACTGTCCAAAGAAATAAAACATTTTTAATGGAATGGTTTGCCACTCCGGTCTGTTTATTACCAGCTGGGGCAACAAGAAATCATTCCATATCCACATAACATTTAGTATACTTACAGTTACTGTTATTGGTTTAAGAAGTGGGAATATGATATACCAAAAAACTTGAAATTTATTGCAACCGTCTATAATAGCAGCCTCTTCAAGTTCATTTGGAATATTCTTAATAAAGCCATGATACAGTATTATTGATAGGCTGGATCCGAATCCTAAATACATAAATACAAGACCCACGGGATTTAAAAGTCCCAGTTTCCCCATTATATTAACCAGTGGCAACATTACAGCCTGAAAGGGTATAAGCATTGCAACAGCAAATAGAAAAAATAAAAATGTGCTAAGTTTAGTTTTGGTCCTTACCAGCATCCAAGCAGCCATAGAAGCAAATATTATAATAACTGAGGTACTGGCAACAGTGATAAATAAAGAGTTGAAAAATGATTTTACAAAGTTCAGCTCAATAAAAGCATCTATATAATTAAACGCATCAAAGTATTTGCCAAAGGGAAGGTCCATTACATTTATAAAGATGCCCTTTTGAGTTTTAAAGGAATTAGTTAAAACTATATAGAAAGGTGATAAAAACACAATTGCTATAAGTATGCTGATTATATACAATACAGTCTTGCTTTTTCTTTTATTTTTCATTACATTTCCACTTCCCTCTTCTTACTATAATAAATTTGAGTTAAGGTAATAGCTGCTACAGCAATAAGAAATATAACAGCCTTAGCCTGTGCCAAACCAAACTGATTGAATTTAAAGGCTGTATTATAGATATTCATGGCAATCATTTGTGTGGAAGCAAAGGGGCCTCCATTAGTTAAAGCTAAATTTTGATCATATAGTTTAAAAGAATTTGACAGAGTAAGAAAAATACCAACTGTAAAGGCTGGTGCAACTAAAGGTATAATTATATGAACTAGCCTGTGCCAGAAGGTGGCACCATCTATCTCGGCAGCTTCCATAAGTGAATCTGGTATATTTTGAAGAGCCGCTATATATATAACCATCATATATCCTGCCATCTGCCAGGACATCAAGATTACAAGCCCCCAAAACCCTGTAGTAGTATCAGCCAGCCATCCTTGAAGAAAGGCAATGCCTAATTTATCACCTACAGCATCAAAGGCCTTTGTAAAAATAAACTGCCATACAAAACCTAAAATCAAACCTCCAATCAGATTCGGCATAAAAAATATGCTTCTCAGAAAGTTGCTAATCTTTAATCCTCTCGTAACCAATAAAGCCAAACTAAATCCTAAAAGGTTAATCGTTATTACAGATACTAATGCAAATTTTGCTGTAAATATAAAGTTCTCTATAAACTGCTTATCCTCAGTAAATACTTTTATATAATTGCTAAATCCAATCCAGTTTGCATTGTTGTTTATTCCATTCCAATCGGTAAATGAGTAATAGATTCCCACGATTGCAGGTATTATTACAACCATTATAAATGCTATTAATATTGGTACTACAAAAAATGCAAACCAAAGCTTTGTCCTATTCATAGTATCCTCCTATTTATCCAATGACTGACTGCTCTAATACTCTTACTTCTACAAGCATCTTCAATTACTTGATTCCAAGTATACTCACCAGCTAAATATTTTTGAACATTATTTCCTAACACATCCATACCCCAAGCAGTAGGATATCCCATAAATACCCAAGGAATTGTTTTTCCTTTTTCTGCGTACTCTTTTACTGCCCTTCCAAGGGAGTCTTTAGGCTCAAAGTTTTCAAATCCCTTTAATGGAGGAATAAAGAAGAATTTATTAACAATGTAATCCTTTCCTGTTTCAGAAGTATACAACCAATTTAAGAAATCCTTTGCAGCTTTTTTAACTTTTTCATCGCTATTTTTATTAACTGCCCAGTGCATTGGTACACCTACAGGTATTGAGTCCTCTGTCGCACCATCAACTGGCATTGGCAATATACCTAAATTTTCGGCAACGTTTTCATCTACGTTTTTAACGCCTCCATAGATCCAGTTACCCTGCTGTATAATAGCAACTCTTTCAATTGCCAAGCCTTCTTCAACCTGTGTAGTATAATCAACTGCATTTAGTTTGGCCTTTGAGTCACCATTAGATGAATAGTTTGCTTGTAAATCTACTAATTTTTTATATGCATCAGCGTACTTAAGTTCGACCTTATCTGAATTAAATGCATCAATAGAGCTTTCAAACTCTTGACCTAAAACTGCATTTGATGTATGAAGGCCTGTTACCCAAGTCTCTTTAGCCGGAAATTCGAATACCGCCTCGAGTAATGGATACTTATCCTTCATTTCCCCAGATTTTATCTTAGCGTCTAAAGTCTTAACAGCTGCTTCTAAGCTCTCATAGTCAACTATTTTAGAAGCATCTATACCTGCATCCTTAAAAATATTTTTATTATATACAAGTCCGTATCCCTCAATATTAAATGGAAGTGCATAAATTTTGCCATCTACAGTAACTCCTGATAATATACCTGGAAGTGCCTGCTCTACCCACGGCTGATCAGATAAGTCTTCCAATTTGCTCATCCAGTCTTCAACATCCTGCGGTCCACCAACATTAAATATTGCTGGTTCATTTCCTGACTGAAATTTAGCCTTTAAAGCTGCACCATAATCATCTCCGCCACCTACAGTTTGAATATTTATCTTAACATTCGGATTTTCCTTTTCATAAGCCTTTGCAGCTTCCTCTAATTCTTTAGCAATTTCAACCTTAAACTGGAACATATCAACTACTACCTGCTCCTTCTCTTCACCTGACTGCTGCTGTGATTCTCCTTGGTTCGTAGATTGTTGAGCACCACATGCAGTAAATAATAAAGTAGAAAGTATAAGCATCATCATAGTTCCAAAACTTAAAAACCTCTTGGATCTTTTCATCATCATTGTCCTCCCTTTAATTATTTTTTATAGGCTAATATTTTCTTCACTATCATAGTCAAATATATGACAGTTCTCCATGTCGAAGATAAATATGTGTTCGTTACCTGACTCTAAAACCCTGGAATCCACAGAATCAATTCTAGATATAAATTGCTGACCACCTGCTTTGAAATATACAAAGGTTTCATTACCCATATGTTCTAGTACCTCTATTTTACCCTTTATCCCTTCTTCTTTGGATTCCCAGTTTCTAGTGCTTATGTACTCTGGTCTTATGCCGAACCATATTTTATTGCCGACATGTTTTTGTACCTTTTCAGCCTTTCCAGCTGATAGCTTTAACTTCCCCCCCCCTATTTTCACATATATATTATTGTTTTCTTTTAACAGTTCTCCTTCGATAAGATTCATCGCAGGAGAACCGATAAAACCTGCTACAAATTTATTTGCGGGATAGTTGTATAAATTTAAAGGAGTGTCGACCTGCATAATTCTTCCTGAATTTAATACACAGATTCTATCCCCCATTGTCATTGCCTCAACCTGATCGTGGGTAACGTAAATCATTGTCGCCTTTAACTTATTATGAAGCTGGGATAGCTGTACCCGCATATGAACCCTTAGCTTTGCATCAAGATTAGATAATGGTTCGTCAAAAAGGAATACCTCAGGATCTCTTACGATAGCCCTCCCAACAGCCACTCTTTGTCTTTGGCCTCCTGACAGTTCTTTAGGTTTTCTATCCAGTAGATTTTCTATATCTAAAATTTTTGCTGCCTCTATTACCTTTTGCTTAATAATTTCCTTAGCCGTCTTTTTAATCTTCAATGAAAATGCCATGTTATCATATACTGTCATATGAGGATATAGTGCATAGTTTTGAAAAACCATTGCAATCCCTCTATCCTTTGGCGGTACGTCATTTACTACCTTATCACCAATAGAAATAGTCCCACTGGTAATTTCCTCCAATCCGGCCACCATTCTAAGTGTTGTGGACTTGGCACATCCTGATGGTCCTACGAGGACCATAAATTCGCCATCATGAACTTCCAAGTCAATCCCATGAACGGCTTTAAATCCGTTTGGGTAAACCTTTTCAACTCCCTTTAAAACTACTTTAGCCATTGTACTCCTCCTATAGTATTTTTTTGCAAGATTCTCTTTCAATAAGCTCTGTTTCTAAAATTATATGCTGATGTTTCTTTTCCCTCTTTATAAGTCCAAATAAGATCTCTATACTCTTATTACCCATTTCCTCTTGTGGCTGTTTTACTGTAGTAATAGACGGATGAAAATACTTTGCATACTCAATTCCATCGAATCCCATTACAGAAATATTATCGGGAATTTTCAATCCTCTGCTAAGAATAGCCTTTGAAGCGCCTATGGCCATTATGTCTGATGTAACAAAAACTGCAGTTACTCCTAAGTCCTTATCTAGCAACCTGTTCATTGCTTTATATGCTGATTCAAAAGTATACTCACCTATCTCTAAAAACTCCTCATTATAGTCTATATTGTTTTGTTTCAAAGCTTTTTTATATCCTTTAAATCTAAGCTGTCCAATGCTTCTATCTCCTGCTCCAGTAGTAATAATTCCAATTTTTTTATGCCCTAATAATCTACATAGGTAATCTACGGCTTTAAATGCTGCCTTTTCATTTTCAATAATTACACTAGAAAATTTTTTCTTGCTTTTTGATTTTTCAACAATATTTGTAGATGTCAATACTATGGGGGTTTTAAGGCCAATTAACTGACTTTCATCAAATTCATCGAAGTTTCCTCCTAGACAAACAAGTCCTCTTAGCTTTTTCTCTTTTATTAGTTCTACAGCTGCTTCAATATCGTCTGAATTCTCATCATTGTAATGGAGCACCATGGTATATCCTTCTTCAGCTATTCTTTCTTCAATAGATTGAACCATTTTTGAAAAAAATGGGTTAAAAATACCTTTAACGAGTACTCCAATATTTTTTGACTCACTTCTTTTTAAATTTCTTGCACTATTGTTTGGAATATAGTTATATTTTTCTATTATTTTTAAAATTTTCTCTCTGGTTTCATCCTTGACATCCGGATGATTATTGATAACTCGAGATACAGTACTTACTGCATATCCTGATATCTTTGCTATATCCTTTATATTTAAGTTCTTCATATATAAACCTCACTTTTGGTAACGTTACCGGAAACGTTTTCAAAATTTATCTATATTTTATCATATTTCTCGAAATTTGCAAATATTTTTTCATAATTGAGAAAATTTCCTTCCTCTAAAGCGACTTTAAAGAACTGTTTTTACTTCCAAATGTTTTGTATTGAAACAGCTCTTCTACGGAGCCTAAAAGATTTTTGAAGTATATTTATAAAGAACCAGTAAGTCGAGTTAAATTAATTGTCTGCAATTTCTTGTAAAAAAAATTTAAGTTTTTTGATAAAAAAATCCTTGGCTTATTGTGTACAAGCCAAGGATTCTTCTTTCTTCTGGAGGCAGTATAAATATTATAAATATTTTTTTATAATTTCTTCAGCAATCTTTTCCATCGATACACAACTATCCATACTCTTCTTTCTTAGTAGCTTATAGGCCTCATTCTCCGTAATTTTTAACTTTTCAATTAAAATCCCTTTCGCTCTATCGATTTTTTTCCTTGCTTCCAACGTACTTTCAAGTTTTTCTACCTTTTCTTCCAACAAACTAATTTTATTTGAATTAATGATTGAAAACTCTACGATTTGATAAAGTTGATCAGGATTAATAGGCCTGTTTATATATGCAAAGATATTCATAGTTCGAAGTTTTTCATAGAAATCGGAATTTGGACTCCCTGTAATAAATACAACAGTTGACAGTTTATCCTCTTCTATGATACTGGCTACTTCAAAGGCATTAATTCCCCATAGATTGATATCCATGATAACCAAGTCAGGGAAAATACTCCTTGCAATTCTTAAAGCTCCTGCGCCATCTGTAGCTTGATATGTTCTATATCCTTTTTTAGCTAACAAACCGCAAACCTTTTTTCTGGAAGTCTCACTACTGTCTGCAACTACAATATTGTAATTGTTCATGATACCACTCCGGACTATATCATATATATTACCCTCATTTTCCATTTATAGTCTCTACAAACTGATGTGAGTCTAATTAAAACTTTCTTAAATACCTATCAAGTTCCCACTCAGAAATATATCTTGAATACTCATTCCACTCAAGCAAAGCCGCATCCACGAACTTCTCATATACGTGTTTTCCAAGGGCATCTTTTATTACTTCGTTTTTAGTTAATTCTTTTACTGCTTCATACAGATTGGCAGGCAGACTCTCTATACCCTTTTCCTTCATTTCAATATCTTCCATATCATAAAGATTGCTGGTAACTGGTATAGGTGGATCAATCTTGTTCTTAATGCCGTCCAGACCAGCCTTTAAAACAACTGCCAAAGCAAGATACGGATTTGCTGACGGGTCAGGATTTCTCAATTCAATTCTTGTAGAATTACCTCTTTTAGCTGGTATTCTGATAAGAGGGCTTCTATTGCTTGCAGACCAGGCAATGAGTACGGGAGCTTCATAACCGGGAACTAACCTTTTATATGAATTTACTGTAGGATTTGTTAAAGCTGCAAATCCCTTAGCGTGCTTTAATACTCCACCTAAAAAGTGGTATGCAGTTTCTGAGAGCTGCATATCATCATTTGCATCGAAAAAGGCATTCTTCCCATCTAATGTGGCGAGGGACATATTCGTATGCATTCCTGACCCGTTAATACCAAATTTTGGTTTTGGCATGAATGTAGCATGAAGACCGTGCCTTTGAGCAATAATTCTTACCACCATTTTAAAAGTCATAATGTTGTCAGCTGTAGTTAAGGCATCTGCATATTTAAAATCAATTTCATGCTGTCCAGGAGCAACCTCATGATGAGATGCTTCAATTTCAAAGTTCATTTGTTTTAGAGCTATGGTCATATCTCTTCTTGCATTTCCACCTAAATCTACTGGTGCTAAATCAAAATATCCTGCATTATCATGGGTTTCAAGGGATGGTTCTCCCTTTTCATCGGTATGGAATAAGAAAAATTCACATTCTGGACCAACGTTCATTATATATCCCATGTCCTTTGCTTCTTTTAATACCTTTTTTAACGTGTTTCTTGGACATCCATCAAAGGGCGTTCCATCGGATTTATACACATCACATATTAATCTTGCTTCTTTAGGATTCCAAGGGAATACTACAAAAGTCGACAAGTCAGGTCTTAGATACATGTCAGATTCTTCGATTCTTACAAATCCATCAATAGATGACCCATCAAACATTATTTCATTATCAAGTGCTTTTTCAAGCTGCTCTGTTGTAATAGATACATTCTTCATAACGCCCATAATGTCGGTAAATTGCAAGTGAATAAATTCTAGTTCTAAATCATTAGCCTTTTTTAAAAGTTCTTCTTTACTGTACTTAATATTCATTATAATTCCCCCTTATTTATTTTAATATAATAAAAAAGCGACCACAACATAAGGGATACATTATTCCCTTTGAAGTGGACGCCATTGCCCAAGTAGTTATTAATTTAGTTTATAGCATAACATGGAAAATAATAATTTTCCTCGAAACGAACTCCCTTGCCCGTTTTTGCTCATACATCTTGTATTAAATAATATTATATATTATCTTCTATATTTATGCAATAGTATTTTTTAATTTTTTAACCTAATGTCACGTATACTTTATGAACATTTCCATCATCTATAAGAGTAAAACCGTTCCCTTCAATAACTTTTCCATCAACCTTTATTTGTTTTACACCTCTATTTACACAATTAGGATTTTCAACTGTTATGTGATAGAAGGTTTTATTGTATTTGTACTGCATATTATATTGGGGCCAGTCCTTGGGAATGCATGGATCGATTATAAGTTTTTCTCCACTTTTCTTAAGTCCTAAAATATATTCGATTCCAACCCTATACATCCATCCGGCTGCACCGGTATACCAGGTCCATCCCCCACGTCCTTCGTGGGGACTTACTGCATATACATCGGCTGCCATGACATAGGGCTCAACTTTATAAGTGGAACATTCTATAGGGGTTCTGGCATGATTAATAGGATTTATTAAATTGTACAGTTTCCACGCTTTATCTCCATTACCCATTAACGCAAAGGCATTTATTACCCAAGTTGCTCCATGGGTATACTGTCCTCCGTTTTCTCTAACTCCTGGAACGTATCCTTTTATGTAGCCCGGTTCCTGATCGCTCTTATCAAAGGGCGGCGTAAAAAGTAAGATAAGCCCCTTATCCTCTTTTATTAAATATCTTTCCACCGCTTCCATAGCTTCTTTGCTTCTACTAGGTTTCCCATATCCTGATATAACAGACCATGACTGGGCCAGCGAGTCTATTATACATTCGGAGTTTTTCGATGATCCCAATGGGGTCCCATCATCGAAATACGCTCTTCTGTACCATTGTCCATCCCAAGCATTTTTTTCAATTGCGTTGGAAATTTTATCGGCCGTCTCTATATATCTCTTAGCTCTTTCATGATCCCCCATTTTCTTACATATAGAAGCAAACTTCTTTAATATCAAACAGATGAACCAACCCAGCCAAATGCTCTCACCTCTACCCTTGTTTCCAACTTTATTCATACCATCATTCCAGTCTCCTGAACCCATCAGCGGAATATCATGGGGACCATACTTGAGAGATCTTTCAATAGCTCTTATGCAGTGTTCATATACTGAAGAAGTTTCACTGGATATTCTCGGAATATCATATTTTTCATCTTCATCTTCACCTAATGGATCACTTTCAATATATCCTATTTCCTCCTCCAAAACGCTAAAATCATTAGTCTTTTCAACATATTCTGCCGTAGCTAATGGAAGCCAAAGCAAATCATCAGAGAACTTGGTCCTTATACCTTTATCTGCCTCAGCAGACGGTGTCTGATGCCACCAATGCTGAACATCTCCTTCTACAAATTGATGGGCACTGTGAAGTAGAATCTGGTCTCTCGTTTTTTCAGGATAAACGTACAATGAATTCATTGCATCCTGAAGTTGATCCCTAAAACCAAAGGCACCTCCCGACTGATAAAAGGCTGACCTTGCCCACAGTCTACATGATATAGTCTGATATAAAAGCCAGTAATTTATCATTAGGTCCATCGACAGATCAGGAGTATTTACAGTGACTGTTTGCAATATGTTATTCCAGTTTTCTTTTACCTCTTTAAGAGCTTTTTTTACTCTGCCAATATCTCTATATTCATTTACAACTTTCTTTACTTTTTCAAGATCATTAACTTCACCCAAAAGAAAAACTATTTCCCTTTCTTCATATGCATTTAGCTCTACTTCAATTTGAATTGCACCACAAGGATCGAATCCTGAACCTACTCTGTTTGAAAGCCTTTCTCTCCTTAAGGCTTCCGGATTATCTAAATTTCCTGCTCGACCTATAAACTCATTATTATCCCCTGTATAACTCTTTATAGATTCAGACGAGTCTATAAAGGCTATTCGTCCAGGAAATTCCGTGTTGTATGAATTCTTAATTGTAAAAGAATTTGTGTCTCTAAGGATTTCTGAGTCAATATATTCCATAGTTTTCTCTCTAGTTACTCCAAGGACAGGCTTAATATAATAGGTAATAGTAAACCTTTTTCTTGATTGGAAATTATTTTTTAACTTTAGCAGATTTATTTTTACCGGATCATCTACCGGAACAAACATGGTAAGTTCTTGGTTTATTCCATGGCTGTTGTGCTCAAATTTTGAGTATCCAAATCCATGTCTTACTACATATTCTTCTTTCTCTCTTATGGGAAGGGGTGTAACTGTCCAAACACACCCACTTTCTTCATCTCTCAAATATATTATCTCTCCTGGAGTATCTGATACGGGATCATTTGTCCATGGTGTCAATTTATTCTCACGACTGTTTTCTGCCCATGTAAAACCTGAACCGCTCTCAGATACCTGAAATCCAAATTTTTCATTTGAAATTACATTTATCCAAGGGGCAGGTGTATGTTTAGTTCCTTTTAAAGTTATAATATATTCCTTCCCATCTTCACTAAAGCCCCCGTATCCATTGAAATATCTAAGCTCATGGAATTTAATTTCTTCATTTGAATACACTATATCACTACTGTTAAATCTCTTTTTCTTTGGAAGCTCATCTCTATCATACTCAATGACAATTTGAGAACTTATTGAGCCTTCATCTCCTTTTAAAACAACTTTCGCAGCAGTATAAAGGAGTACAATATCTTCTTTAGGCATTATATCTGCCTTCCTTATAAACACTCCTCCAGGTTTATCCTTCATATCCCTGCTATGACTTGCAAAGAGCAGCTCATTAATGTAGTCTTGAAGAGGCTGAATATAGTTACTTTTATCTTCATTCAGTATTACAAGGTCAACTTTTAACCCCTTCATTTTCCAGTATTCATGGGCTTTAAGAGCTTGATTTACTATATCAATGTCATCTTCCTTATCGATTGTAACAAGCACTATAGGATTGTCGCCAGATATTCCGTAGGCCCACAGGGCTGACTGACCTTTTTTGTTTTGCTTAAGTATATCCTGATTTTTTTTTCTAACTGGACTTGCAAAAATTATATGTGAAATCAAATCCTGATAGGTTTCGATTTCCTTTGAACTTAGATTTAGATAGCTTACCTCTACTTGGCTTCTTGAATACGCTAGATCAAATGCCCTAGAAATTGAAGCGCTATTATGGTATTTCTTTGCTATCTCTACTACTTCTTCTCTGCTTTTGCCTACCCCTGTTATAAAGGATACCTCTACTTTGTCCGACGGTTCTATTTTAACAGTTCTTCTTAAGCTCATAATTGGATCTATTACTATTCCCGTCGTATTTGTTAGGGGTTTTGACAATGCTGATGGATTCGATAAATTATTTCCTCTTCCAATAAAGTTTTCCCTATTAGTTTCACATTGAAGGTTTCCTACTATTTCTCCCTCTGTTACCACAGTGTGGACAGCCCAGCCAGTCTCTTCATCAGTTTCTCTTGGTCTTCTTGAAGCCAAAATGCTGTCATACTCGGAAAGCATTTCTGTTCTTATAAAGAGATTGCTGAATGCTGGATGTGCAACATCGGAAGCATGCCTAGTTATTACAGTTTCAAAATAGCTTGTTAGCTCCACTGTCACCGGATAATTATTGTGGTTAGTTAAGGTAACCTTTCTAATTTCCACATTATCTTCAGAGGAAACAACAATCTCTGTATGTGTATCTATATTTTCATCTGTTCTGATGAATTCAGCCTTATCCTGAGAAAATAGGACTTTATATCCATCGGGTTCCTTATTAATGGGTTCATAGGTAGCAGACCACATGTTACCTGATTGTACTTCTCTTAGGAATATGAAGGTTCCATATTTCCCTGTCGTTACATCTTTTCTCCATCTTGTAACCTGTAAATCTCCCGACTTACTATATCCACTACCTTCATTAGTAATCATCACAGAATATCTATTATTTGAAAGTATATGACATTTAGGTAGAGGATACTCTATAGCCCCAAAACTTCTAGTTACTTTTCTGTTTTCTACCGGTATCTCTTCTAATGGTTTCACCTTTTCTTTATATTCCTTTGTTATAATTACCCTTAGAGGAACTTTTTCTTGCAGCAGCACCTCACCTGCCTTTATAACAGGATCAGCGTGGAATCTATCCTGCATTAAATTGTCGTACAAATAGTTGTTGATCGCTATAAAGCTCATTCCCAAATGATGGGCCATAAAGCTTTTAACTATTCCTTTCTTTTCACCATAGGGTGTTCTCTTTGGAGTATAATCTACTGCTTCATAAAAGCCATAATCCCCTTCTAATCCTTCTGATATCAATTCTTCCATATTCTTCACTGCATCTCTTGGCTCAAAAGGAACGGTCAATAGAGTAGAATATGGTGATACAACTATGTCCTCAATTAATCCCCTTTTAAGTCCAAGATCTGATACTCCAAAGGCCTTATACTGATAGTTGAAATTAACATCAAAGGCATAATATCCTGACTCGGAAACTCCCCAAGGTACTCCCCTCTTTTCTCCATAGGATTTTTGTGCCTTTATGACAGTTCCGTATGTTTCATCCAACAAAGTGTTTTTATAGTTTTTCATTATCAATGCAGGCATCAAATATTCAAAAATTGTGCCTGTCCAAGAAACAAGTCCCCTGTAGCCATCGACTATTGACAAGGCTCTACCAAGTTTTGACCAGTGTTTTATAGGCACTTCGCCTCTGGCAATGGCTATGTAGCTTGTTATTCTCGCTTCTGAAGCCAAAAGATCATAATAAGAATTTACAAGCTTGTTGTCTTCTATATTGTATCCAATGGCAAATAAATGTCTTCTTGAATCATAAAGAGGAGCAAATTCGGTTTCATCTATTAATCTAGTTATTCTTTTCAGTAAATCTTCAGCCTTATCTAGGTTTGATAGAACATATTCCTTAGCCCTATTAACATCTTTCTTCAAATTTATGAGATTTTTCTTATCTTCTTTACTGTTTTTAACCTCCTTTAAAGCTTCATCTATATAAATCAGTATTTTTTTATAAATCTCAATCAAATCTATCAGAGAGTTATTTTTTTCAATAGCTTGTAGTTGATCGATTATTTTGTTATAGTAGCTTTTTCCCTTATTTGTTTTTATATAGTCTGTTGCAGGGAAGATTTTGTCTGTTTCGTCCATAAATGATTCTATCATCTCATAAAGTTTGTATCCCCAATAAGTATCCTCATACTGGTCGCTCTTTACAACATTGATAAATTCTTTCCATTCCCTTACCCTTATTTCCCTTTTATCTAATATTTCATCTATGTATTTTGTATCTTTTTCGTCTTGAAGCTGGTTAAGTTCAATAGTATCTTTTATACCCTTTATTAAGTTTCCATCTATTAAAGGTTTAGTTATGTATTCCTTGATTCCCTGTCTTATAGTAAAAAGATATCCCACTAGATTTCCGCTATCTACGGTAGATATAAAAAATGGTCTTATGGGTTCGAGACTCTTTATGTCATACCAATTGTACAGGTGCCCATTCCAAGTTTCGAGTCTTTCTATGGTGTAGGTGAAGTTCTATAGGCCAAACCATTTGGCGGATCCTCTTGAAGGTTGTCAGGAGGAAGATAATTATTCTCTTGTCCTGCAAAGTCTTCAAAATACGCCCATGTCTTTCTTGCCATTGTTCTTAGAACCTTGTTACCTTTTTCATCTAATCTTTCCTTCTCTTTTACTTCTTCTTTACTAATTTTATAGGCTACAAAGGGGGATAATGCCCATCCGATAGACAGTGGCAAAATATATATCAAATTATATGGTCTAGTAGCTATTACCAATATACAAAGTAAAATAGCTATATATATTGCAGATCTCATCCTCATAATAAAACTTTTAGAATCATTTTTTAATTT
>JACCKY010000009.1 GCA_014236755.1 Candidatus Petromonas tenebris
AAAATCATTGCGTCAGGTTGTTACAGCTACAGCTGATGGAGCGATAGCAGCTGTTCAAGCTGAAAAATATATTGAAAATGCTTTTAATGAATAAAAATAGATAAGCCATTTTAAAGTTTATGAAATTCATATATAAAATTTTAAAAAGGAGGTATTTAAATGGTTGTAGTAGATAAAAATACTTTTGAGGATGAAGTTTTAAAAGCTGAGGGTTGGGTTTTAGTAGACTACTGGAATGATGGTTGTGAGCCATGCAAAGCTTTAATGCCTGACGTGGAAGCCTTAGCAGAAAAATATGAAGGAAAGGTTAAATTCTGCAAGTTAAATACAACAAAAGCTAGAAGACTTGCTATCAAGCAAAGAGTACTTGGACTTCCAACTATAGCACTATATAAAGATGGCGAAAAAGTAGATGAAGTAACAAAGGAAGATGCAACAAAGGAAAATATTGAAGCAATGATTGAAAAAAATATTGGATGGCTTACAAGAGCTATGTCAAGTACCAACTTGGCATGGCCTGTAAAAATAAAGGGAGGTGAAGGTTGTGCGTTTAGAGCTTGGTAAAATTAATATTACAGATGTTCAATTTGGCGATTTAACTAAGGTCGAAAATGGAACATTGTATGTAAACAAACAAGAACTTATTGACCTTATATTGGAAGATGACCACATAAAGAGTGTGGAAATTGAATTAGCTCGACCAGGTGAAGAAGTAAGAATTACTCCTGTAAAGGACGTAATTGAACCAAGAGTAAAGGTTGAGGGACCCGGTGGAATTTTCCCTGGTGTAATGAACAAGGTTACTACAGTAGGTTCGGGACGTACACACGTATTGAAGGGTGCTGCGGTAGTTACTTGCGGTAGAATAGTTGGATTCCAGGAAGGTATTATTGATATGACAGGACCTGGAGCCGAATATACACCTTTCTCTAAGCTAAATAATGTTTGTATAGTAATCGAACCTGTAGAAGGATTAAAGCAACATGAATATGAAGCTGCTGCAAGAATGGCGGGACTTAAAGCTGCCAACTTTATTGGTCAGGCAGGAAAAGATGTCCAGCCTGATGAAGTAGAGACTTACGAAACTAAACCTTTACTTGAGCAGGTAGCAGAGTATCCTGAGTTACCAAAGGTTGGCTATGTGTATATGCTTCAAACTCAAGGATTACTTCATGACACTTATGTTTATGGAGTAGACGCTAAGAGAATAGTACCAACAATTCTTTATCCAACTGAAGTAATGGATGGAGCTATCTTAAGTGGAAATTGTGTTTCTGCGTGTGACAAAAACACAACATATCACCACTTAAACAATCCAATCATCGAAGATCTTTATAAAAGACACGGCAAAGATATAAATTTCGTTGGAGTAATAATAACTAACGAGAATGTATATCTTGCAGACAAGGAAAGATCTTCCAACTGGACTGCTAAGCTTACTAAGTATCTTGGATTAGACGGCGCTATCATTTCACAGGAAGGCTTTGGAAATCCGGATACTGACCTTATTATGAATTGTAAGAAGATTGAAACTGAAGGGATTAAGACAGTTATAGTAACAGATGAATATGCAGGAAGAGATGGAGCTTCTCAATCATTGGCAGATGCCGATCCTAAGGCGGATGCAGTTGTAACTGGTGGTAATGCTAATGAAGTAATAGTTTTACCTCCAATGAAGAAGGTAATTGGTACATTAGACTATGTAGATAAAATTGCCGGAGGTTTTGACGGTAGCTTAAGACCTGATGGAAGCATAGAAGCTGAAATTCAGGTTATAACTGGAGCAACAAATGAGTTAGGTTTCAATAAGATGTCTGCAACAACATTTTAAAAGAAATAGTAAAATGAAAATAGCAGATAAATAAGTATTAATCAAAAAAAGAAAGGATGGTAAGGATGAGCATATTAGAAGGTAAGAAAGTCATCATAATCGGCGACAGAGATGGCGTTCCAGGACCGGCTATTGAAGAATGCGTTAAGACTGTGGATAGCGCTGAAGTAGTATACTCTGCAACAGAGTGTTTTGTCTGAACAGCTGCAGGAGCAATGGACTTAGAAAATCAAAAAAGGGTAAAGGATTTAACAGAAAAGCATGGTGCAGAAAATATAGTAGTAATCTTTGGAGCAGCTGAGGCTGAATCAGCAGGACTTTCTGCAGAAACCGTTACAGCAGGAGATCCAACTTTTGCAGGACCATTAGCAGGAGTTGAATTGGGATTAGCTGTATATCATGCAGTAGAGCCTGAATTCAAAGAAGCTGTTGATGCTGATGTTTACGATGAGCAAATTGGCATGATGGAAATGGTACTTGAAGTAGATGAAATTATTGAAGAAATGTCTTCAATAAGGGAACAGTATAGCAAGTACTAAGAAAAAAATCAAATAAAAAACCCTTTTTAAAAAATAAGTCCATTGATTAAGGAATCTCGTTGGGATTCAAAAAAATAGTTAAACTGAGTTTAATAAATGAATTTAAAATAAGATGTAGATTTCCCGGTTTTTAAAATATGAGAGGGGGGAAAGTATGAGCAAAATAAGAGTTGTTCATTATATAAATCAATTCTTTGCTGGAATCGGTGGCGAGGAAAAAGCTGACATACCACCAGAAGTAAGAGATGGTGTTGTTGGTCCAGGTATGGCACTAAATAAGGCCTTTAAAGATGAAGCTGAGATAGTTGCTACTGTAATTTGTGGTGATTCCTATTTTAACGAGAACCTAGAGAAGGCTAAAGATGAAGTACTGAAAATGATAAAAGAGCATAATCCTGACTTGTTTATTGCAGGACCGGCTTTTAATGCTGGTAGATATGGTACAGCATGTGGTACTGTAGCTAAACTTGTGAAAGATGAATTAAACATCCCAGTTTTAGCAGCTATGTACCCAGAGAATCCTGGTGTAGATATGTATAAAAAAGATTTATACATAGTTGAAACAGGAAATTCTGCTGCAGCTATGAGAAAGGCAGTTCCGGCAATGGCGAAACTTGCTCTAAAATTGGCTAAGGGTGAAGAAATAGGATCGCCGGCAGAAGAAGGGTATATTGCAAGGGGCGTAAGAGTAAACTTATTCCTCGATAAAAGAGGTTCTGAAAGAGCTGTTGATATGATGGTTAAAAAGCTTAAGGGAGAAGATTTCACTACTGAATATCCAATGCCTGACTTTGATAATGTACCGCCAAATCCTGCAGTGAAGGATATGTCTAAAGCAAAGGTAGCTTTAGTAACATCAGGTGGTATCGTACCAAAGGGCAACCCGGATCATATTGAGTCTTCAAGTGCTTCAAAATATGGTAAATATGATATAGATGGAGTAATGGATTTAACTGCAGAAACCTATGAAACAGCTCACGGTGGATATGACCCTGTATATGCAAATGAAAATGCAGACAGAGTATTACCGGTAGATGTAATGAGAGATCTTGAAAAAGAAGGAGTAATAGGAGAACTGCACAGATACTTCTATACAACAACAGGTAATGGTACATCAGTAGCCAATGCTAAAAAATTTGCAGCAGAATTTGCACAGGAATTAGTTGCTGATGGAGTAGACGCAGTTATTCTAACATCTACATGAGGTACGTGTACTCGTTGCGGTGCAACGATGGTAAAGGAAATAGAAAGAGCTGGAATACCAGTAGTACACGTGTGTACAGTGGTTCCAATTTCATTAACTGTTGGTGCTAATAGAATAGTACCTGCTATAGCTATTCCGCATCCATTAGGAAATCCTCAATTAGATGAAAAAGAAGAAAAGAAATTAAGAAGAAAGCTAGTTGAAAAGGCTCTTAAGGCATTACAAACTGAAGTTGACGGACAGACAGTATTTGAAGATTAATAATGAATTAAAATGGGTGATGAATTCATCACCCATTTTATTAAGAAAATCAAAGGCTACTAGCTTCTAGCTAGTAGCTGGTAGTTTAAGTTTATATTATAGATAACAAAGTTTAAGGTTAAATTTATTAGGATTTTGAGAATCCTTCTGGTTCATGTGAAGATTTGCCCTCTTTAAATAAAAGAAGACAGAAGTAGCAACAAATGCTTCAAAATTACTGAGAAGGAAACCTCAAAATCCCTAGAGTAATATAAATAGAATCTTAGAGTTTTTTATCTATAGTTACTCATAGTAGTTAACTTAAGGTAATGTATAATAAATTTGCATATAAAAAATATATAAAAAGAAGAAGTGTCTTTAAGAATTTGATAACATGATCGGTTATTCAAGAACATAATATTTATATTTTACATGGAGGTGTAAACTATGAGTTATGCAGTTGTAAAAGGTGCAGGTTATGTATTGGTTCATACACCGGATATGGTTATACATAATGGTACAACCCAAACCACAGAAAAAATCACCAATCCAGAATCAGAGTATCTAAAAAAAGTACCGGAGCATCTAAGAAGCTATGAAGAAGTAATAAACTATGCTCCAAACCAAACTTATATAGGCAATATTACTCCAGAGGAGCTAAGGAGCTATGAAATGCCCTGGTATGATAAAGATGTAGAAGGAGCCGATAGATTCGGTAAATTTGGGGAAATAATGCCACAGGACGAATTTATAGCCCTTATGAAAATATGCGATGCCTTTGACCTTGTAAAGCTTGAAAAGGGATTTACAGAAACTATTAAAGAAAAACTTTCAAAACATCCTCTCTTTAAAGATGATGTAGCAAAAATTAAAGAGGGAGAAGAAAAAGCTGAGATAGAAAAACAAATAAATGAAAACCATGCAGAAGCAATTTACAATGATGGTAAACTTGTAGGTTGCGTAAAAAGAGCCCACGACATAGATCCAAACCTTAATGCCCATGTTATGTTTGAAAACCTTGTAGTAAAGGCGTCAGGAGTACTGGCCTTTAAACATCTTATAGATAAAAACGACATAGAGATAAATTCAATTGAGTACGTTATAGAGTGTTCAGAAGAAGCCTGTGGAGATATGAATCAAAGAGGTGGAGGTAACTTTGCCAAGTCCATAGCAGAAGTAGCAGGGGCAGTAAATGCAACGGGATCAGATACAAGAGGTTTTTGTGCAGCACCAACCCATGCACTTATAGAGGCGGCAGCTCTAGTACAGTCAGGAGTATATGAAAACGTAGTAATAGTAGCTGGGGGAGCGACAGCTAAACTGGGCATGAACGGTAAGGACCATGTGAAAAAGGGAATGCCAATCCTAGAAGATGTGCTTGGAGGATTTGCAGTATTAATCAGCAAAAATGATGGAGTAAATCCCATAATAAGAACGGACCTTATAGGAAGGCATACAGTAGGAACAGGATCATCACCACAAGCGGTAATAACTTCCCTTATAACAGCACCATTAGATAAAGGAAATCTTAAAATTACGGACATAGACAAATATTCAGTTGAAATGCAAAATCCAGATGTGACAAAACCAGCAGGAGCAGGAGACGTACCAACCTCAAACTACAAGATGATAGGAGCGTTAGGAGTAAAGAGAAAAGAACTTGACAGAAAAGAGCTGGCAGGATTTGTAACAAAACATGGTATGCCAGGCTGGGCACCGACTCAGGGACATATACCTTCTGGAGTACCATACCTTGGATTTGCAAAAGAAGATCTAACAGAAGGTAATTTAAATAAAGTTATGATAGTTGGTAAGGGAAGTCTTTTCTTAGGAAGAATGACAAACCTATTTGACGGCGTTTCAGTAATTGTAGAAAGAAACACAGGAAAGACAGAGGAAAGAGCTGAGGTATCTAAAGAAGAAATAAGGACTATGATAGCTGAAGCCATGAGGGACTTTGCATCACATTTACTAAGGGAATAGGAGGTGCTCGTAATGGGTGATACAAAGGCTATGAAAAAAATGCTGGGAAATATGTTTGCGGAAATAGCCGATGCCATAGAGACAGGAGAATTTGGCAAAAAAGTAAAGGTAGGTCTTACCACCTTAGGTAGCGAGCACGGAACAGAAAACCTGGTAAAGGGAGCAGAGCTTGCAGCCAAAAGTGGAGAAGACTTTGACATAGTACTTATTGGACCAAAGGTTGAAACTGACTTTGAAATAATAGAGGCAAACACCGAAGAAATGATGCATAAAAAAATGGAAGAGCTTTTAGATAGCGGATATATAAAGGCCTGCGTTACAATGCATTACAACTTTCCAATAGGGGTTTCAACAGTAGGAAGAGTTGTAACTCCCGGACTGGGAAAAGAGATGTTCTTAGCAACTACAACGGGAACCTCAGCGGCCCATAGGGCTGAAGCCATGGTAAAAAATGCCCTTTATGGAATCATCACAGCCAAGGCCATGGGAATAGAAAAACCTACAGTAGGAATACTAAACCTGGATGGAGCCAGACAAGTTGAAAGGGCTCTTAAGGAGCTAAGCGCCGGAGGATACGAAATAAACTTCGGCCAGTCAACTAGGGCTGATGGCGGTAGCGTAATGAGAGGAAATGACCTTCTAAAGGGTGCAGTAGACGTAATGGTTACAGACACCTTAACAGGAAACATAATGATGAAGGTATTCTCATCATATACAACAGGAGGAAGCTATGAAGCATCAGGATATGGATACGGACCAGGAATAGGTGAGGGTTATGACAGAACAATACTGATACTTTCAAGGGCCTCCGGCGCACCGGTAGTAGCAAACGCCATAAAATATGCAGCAGCCCTTGCAAAAGGAAATCTTAAAGACATTTCTAAGAAAGAATTTGAAAAAGCTAAAAAGGCAGGTCTTGATAAGATACTTAAAGAACTTACTAAAGATAGCAAAAAAGCCTTAGCAGAAGATGAAGATGTATCTGCTCCACCTAAAGAAGTAGTGACAGGCTCAATTTCAGGTATAGACATAATGGATTTAGAAGATGCAGTAAAAGTGCTTTGGAAGGAAGGAATATACGCTGAAAGTGGCATGGGATGTACCGGCCCTATCGTACTGGTTAATGAAGAAAAACTTCATAGAGCTACAGAAATCCTTGCCAAGGCAGGTTTTGTTGCTAAGGAAGGAGATGTATGTTAAGACTCCGGGCTTCCCGGAGTTTTAATTTGCTAGATATAACAAAAAATTAATATATGGAATCAAAAATAAAAAGGGATTTAAAGTTTTGTATAGAATATAATTATTCTAGAGAAAATAAGTGAATAAGAAAATAAGTAAGGAGGAATTACGATGGCAAAAAGAATTCTAGCTTTATTCTTAGCGGCAGTATTATCCTTAAGTTTATTGGCTGGATGCGCTACTGCTCCAAAGGAAGAGCCTAAGGATGAACCAAAAGAACAACCTGGTGAACAGACTGAAGAACCTAAGAAACCTGACTTTAAAGTTGGTTTTGTTACTGATACTGGAGGAATCGACGACAGATCATTTAACCAGGGAACCTGGGAAGGTATTAAGAAATATGCAGATGAAAACGGTTGGGAAGAAGGAAAACAGTATAAATATATCCAATCAAATGAAGAAGCAGACTACATACCTAACTTGAGTGCATTTGGAGATGAGGGATATAACCTTGTAATAGCTGCAGGTTTCCTATTTGAGGAAGCAATGAACACTGTTGCAGACCAATATCCGGATACAAATTTTGCAATAATTGATGCAGTTGTAGAAAAGCCTAATGTAGCTTCTGTGGTATTTGCAGAGGAACAAGGTTCTTACCTAGTTGGAGTTGCAGCAGCCAAAGCTACAAAGACTAAAAAAGTCGGTTTTGTGGGAGGAATGGATTTCCCTTTGATTAGAAAGTTCCATGCTGGTTTTGTTGCTGGTGTACACTCTGTTGATCCATTTATTGAAGTAGTTAGCCAATATGCAGGTAGCTTTGGAGATCCTGGAAAAGGACAGCAAATTGCATCTACTATGTATGAACAAGGTGTAGATATTATATATCATGCAGCTGGCGGAACAGGAAATGGTGTAATCAATGAAGCTAAGAATAGAGTGGAAAATGGCGAAAAAGTATGGGTAATTGGTGTGGATAAAGATCAGTATGAAGATGGAAAATTAGCTGACGGTAAATCTGTTGTCTTGACTTCAATGATGAAGAGGGTAGACGTGGCAGCCTATAATGTAATTGAAGCTGCGGTAAAAGGAGAGTTTCCAGGTGGTAAGGTAACAGCATTGACACTTAAAGACAATGGTGTTGGAATACCTGAGGAAAATCCAAATTTAAGCGAAGATATTATTAAGGTAATTGAAAGTTATAAAGATAAAATCATTAATGGAGAAATTATAGTTCCAAAGACAATGGATGAATTGAAAACTTTTGAAGAGAACTTATAAAGCATACAGTAAAAAATTAGACCTTGAAAGCCCATTGAAAAATGGGCTTTTTTTATCTGTCTATAAACATAACAGAGATTTTATGCATGCCTGTAGAGGTTTTAGCAATACCAATGCCCACTTCTGCAAAATGAGGAGCGAGTATCGCATTTCTATGAATATAAGAGTTCATAAAATTTCTATGGGCATTTTCAATGCTGTATGCAGTTGCAATATTTTCTCCAACATTGTAAAAGCTTATGCCTGCATTCCTAATCATAGTATATATGCTGCCATAGGTAGGTGAAGTATGAGATAAATAATTATTTTTTGCCATATCTTCAGCTTTCAATTGGGCTACTGAAGTCAATTTATCGTTTAAAGTAAGAGGTTTTAATCCACTCTTAGTTCTTTCATCATTAATCAGAGTCAACATCTTGTAGACTGAAGAACTATCGGTTGGTTTTGTATTCATTTTATTTTGGGTTGTAGTATTAGAATTTTCTGTGTGTGTAGTACCATTTGTAGTTGTCACATTATTATTGGATTTTTTTGTTTGGTAACTGCTGTCACTCTGAGGATTTGGTCCATAATATCTGGTAATTTCTCCACCTGAGTAATAATAGTTATTGCTACTATAGGTGTTAGATGAAAAGCTGTAAGAAGAATTTTCTTTCTGAGAAGTATCGGAATAATTTGTAGAAGAATAACTATTGATAGAATCAGAATTTGTATTAGTATCATTGTTGTCTACATATTTTGAAGATGGATTATTGTAAGTGGTGTTTAAATTATTTGTAATACCGTAAGTTCGAGATACTATGTATCCAGTTTTATGAATAATTTCATAGGAATAAGCAGAGGCATTGATTGAAGTAGAACTTAGTAAGGATGTCGAAAGAAGTGTGATTGAAACGGCCTTAGCAATTATTTTTTTCGTATTCATTTGATCTCCTCCGTCTTTAATATAATTTAATTATAACAAAATCAATCGACAAATTTCTACAAATCACGACATGTAAATTTTGGTTACAATACAAAATAAAGCCATTTGCTAATTAATTGGCAAATATCATTTTTTGGTAAGAAATTCAACTATTTTTTCAAAAAAAGGCTTATTTTCTTTTTTGTTACCAACAAAATCGGAAGGCTTTTCATCTAAAGAAATATTTTTATCGTTATAATCGTTAAGTTTTACCTCACTCTTAACTTCCGTATTTTGCTTGTTTTCTCCATGATCATAGCCTACGTGATTTTCAAGTTCAGCCTGAGAATCATCTTTTTGGTAAGGAAGGTTTTCCCAGGAATCTTGGTGGATTTCTTTATAGGAAATATCTTCAAGTTTTGTTTCAGAAAGTTCACTGCTTAGTTCAGTTGATTTATGTTCTTGGAAACCAGAAAAAGTCAGATTATTTAAACCTAATATATATTGTTCATTTTCGTTAATTTTACCAAAAGTATTTATAATCTTTATTGAATTAATATTATTATATTCTTTGCTAACAAGTGTGATATCATATAGATCATTTAATTCCTTACAATCTTTTTCAGTCCAAGTTATACCTTGATCAGTGGAAGTCTTTAAATATAGAATATCAGAATCTTTCCATACAATATATATTTTTCCATTTAGCTCAAAAATTTTGTAGTTGGTGTTTTCTAATTCTTCGCAGTTTATTCTGCTCTTCACTGAAGTATTTTGTAATAAATTATCAATTAGTCTACAAGTGTGATATATGCATCGCATATCATCACTGTTTTTATATAGAAAATGAATATTGCCTTTTGAGTCTATGAAGGTATTTATGAGTTTAATTGCTTTTGTGTCTAAATCAATCTTGATATTAGGTTTCCAGTTCATAATGCTATGGGAAAAAGTGCTATAATATAGTTTAAAACTATTAGACTTATTTACTGATGAAAAAAAGTAAAATAAATTATTGTTTGTATCTTGTTGGATAAAGTATTTAATCTCTTTTTTATTTTGAGAAATTGAATTAAGATATCTGTATTTCCACTTTGAGCCATATTTGTATAAGTGGATAAAATAGGATTTATTTGGATATACAGTAGCTGTTTTGAGCGTATTATTAAAGTTATAGAATATGTGAATAATTTTTCCGGTGGACATAATTTTAATGAAATCCATGTTGTTGGAACGGGGGCTGAATTTTTTTAAAACTGTCCTAGTCCAATTTTCTTTGGAGTAGGTTAAGTAGTAGAGATTGCCATCCTTTGTGAGACAAACTAGATGGATGATATTTGTATCATCTAGGGTTAAATCAAAACTATCTGCCTTTTCAACTAACTTTTTTTTCTGGGCAGATCGGTTATGATCTTCTAAACAATAATATAAACAGGAGTCTAATATATAAAAGTGCAATTTCGTATTTCCTAAGCTATTGATTATCAAAAAGTTATTCTTGTATATGCTCATAAGATTTCCTCCCTGATATATATTTCTAATACATACATATGCAGAACCTAAACTTAAAAGACGAGGGAATTAAAGTTTTAAGATAATATCACGATTAGAGAAAAAATTCATAAAATATCAATAGGAAAGAATAAAGTAATTAGCTTGGAGGGTTTGGTATGCCAAAAGTAAGTGTTATAATACCTACTTATAATTCCAGTAAATTTATCTGCGATGCCATAGATAGTGTGCTAAATCAAAATTATAGGAACTTTGAAATAATAATTATAGATGATGGGTCTACTGATGATACAAAAGAAAAATTAATTAAATATGAAAGTAAAATTAACTATTATTATAAAAAAAATGGAGGACCTGCTTCTGCAAGAAATTACGGAGTACAAAGATCTCAGGGAGAGTACATTTGCTTTTTAGATGCCGATGACATTTTTTTACCTAAAAAGTTAGAAATACAAGTGAGTTTGCTAGACCAATATAGACACGCAGGAATTGGATTATTATATTCGGATTTCTTTTGTATAGATGAATATGACTATACTATTTTGAAGTACTATAAATGCAAAGATTTTTCTTCCCACAAAAAGGCCTTGCAGTATCTATATCTACATAATTATATTAATACATCAACTGTTATGGTAAAAAAAGATTATATCAATCAGATAGGTTTATTTGATGAAGAACTGAGATATCTGGAAGATTATGATCTGTGGATTAGATTAGGAATGGAACACGAATTTTATCATATTGCAAAACCGTTAGTTAAGACTAGGAGTTATACAAATAGCTATAGAAAAAAAATAAGTAACACGGTAAAAAAAAGCTACATAAACAAGGTGAAGGAAAAGGCAAAAACTCTACTTGATAATCTAGACACTGCAATCTGTAAAAAAGACTGTTGTGAGTTTAAAAATAATGTGACCAAATAATTCTTCGCTTGTATTTTTGTAACGCTATATCTATTTGTTTATAACATGTAATATGGAAATAAGCAAAATTGCCTTATAGATATAGAGAGAAAAGCAATTATGAATTTGTTGCATAAAGCAATTGATGAATTAAAGAAAATATGGAAAAAAGAGCTTGTACTCTCTTTTACAGTTGACGTGGATTGGGCATCAGAAGACGCAATAGAGTACTGTTACAAACTATTTAAAAAGTATCAAATTCCCGTCACATTTTTCTTAACCCATCCAATCTTTATATCTTTCAATACAATTTATATCAGTTGTAAATACGTAATCAAAAAGTTTTGCAGCCTCTATAAACATGTTAAAATTCCCTGGATCCTCTTTATTCCAAAATACTGTAGGAATATTATTGTATTTACACCAATGAACAAGATTTTCTAAAGATTTATCGTGTGAAATATGCAAGTTTACAATTTTATTTTTCCATAAATTATTATTACCTGACCAAGCTGATTTAACCAGTAGAAAGTTTGGGTTTTCCATTTCTAATTGTATTTTCCAATTATCGTAACTTACAGGCATAAAATTGCATTCATATTTAAAACATTCATAGGAGAATTTATCTAAAATGGAAGCAATTTTAATGTTTTTTAATTCTATTTTGCTATCTTTTTTATCTGACTTATCATTTATATCTTCAATTTTATCGTTATATTTATTATTTTTAATTAATAGCTTTTCTGGAATTTTTTTGATAAATGTCATTTCATCACCTCATATAATAATCATTAAAAAAAGATATCATTTATCCATTTTACTTTAATATAATATGTATTTAAAAAGTTGATGTTCCCAAAATACGCATAATCTACTCATTATTGCATTAAAAAATCATTATGCTAGTTCCTTATAGATATCCTTCAATAATCCTCTTTAGGCTCCGTAGAAGAGCTTTTTTAATAGAAAAGATTTAGAGGTAAAACCAACTCTTCAAAGTCGCTTCAGAGGAAACATTGAAGGATATTTAAAGCTATACTGTTAGAGTAACTAGCACAAGAGGTTGAATTAAAATTACATCAAAAACATAAAAAAAGGATAAGGTGGTTGATCCATTTATCCTTCATTTTTTATTTTTTTGAATTAGTATGCTTATTTAGTTGTTCGTAATCTACAAGAAGTTTTTTTAGTTTTTCATATAACTTAGCATGGTTGTTTTGAATTCGGGTTAATGAATTTAATAAAAATAATTCTGCATTTTTTAAATTTTCTATTTCAGAATATATATAGATAAGATTATTTAAAAAATTTTGTATACTTGTCAAATTACTTTCAATTGAGTTATTAGGGATAGCTTTTGTTTCAGAAATTAAATTTTCAGCTATCAAATTATTTTGAAAATATATCTTGATTTCGTCTATATAATTATTAAATTCACAGCCAGTATTATTTAAACTTTTTAGTCGCTTTTTTGGTAAATTATCAATTTCATTTAGCTGACCCAATCCTACTATATATGGTTCATGGTTTTGCATATCGTTAAAATAGTAAGTAAAAGGAACATGAACTAATGGTAAATCTTTATATTTACTTCCTATATATATTAAAGGGAATAATTCAGAGTTTATTGTTTGATTGATTGTTTTAATATTTGACCAATTATCTTCAGAAAGCTTTGTTTGAGTAGAATACAACTTATCATTTCGTTTCCAAAATAAATTGATATGATTATTATTCTGAACTAAGATGGGATTGGTAAAGTTAGAAATACTTGTAGGTATAGTTTTAGATTTTTTCCAGTTTAAAAAAGAGGAAGTATTGTTCTGTTTCTTTAGATAATTAAGTGCGATATTTTTATCTTGTAAATGTGACCAAATTATATTTATGTAATTATTTGTGTCGCACAAAATTCCCAGATTTGATATTTCAATATCCTTACTTATCCTTTCAATGGGGTTCCATTTTTTATGTTTTATATCATATTTTCGGTAAAAAAGTGTATATTGATTTTCTTCCCTTGATTTGTAAAGCAAATGTATATTACCCTTTTTATCAATATCTGTCTTAATAGAAATACCATACCTGTCAATAAAAATATCGGAAATTTTTTGGCTACTCCAGTTTTTTGAATTTATACAAAAATGCATGATTTTCCATAAATTGTTGTTGTATTTATTATTTACAAGCATTATTAAGTGTGCATCGAAATTATCGTTGATATTAATATATAATCGTAAATCCTTAATTAGATTGGAGCTAAAATTAATATTTTCTATCTTATTTTTTTTCCAGCTTTCGCCATTATTAAAAATATGAATTAGCTTTCCCAAAGTATCTATGGCCATAATATGAATTATTCCATTTAGATCTTTATTGAGAGTAAAAATAGTTATATTTTTATGTATTATTCTAGTATCTTTTTTTAAGGTAACTTTATCGATGATTTCAATATATAAAGTATTACCTGATATATAAAAACGCTTTAGGACCGTATCTTCGACAATATATTCTGGGCTGCCGTTAAAAGGCATCATATCACCACCTAAGGAATTGTTATTCTATATATATGCATGTTTTATTTTTAAATTAAAAAAATAGTATGGATAACAAAGTTCGAGGCTAAATTTATTAGGATTTTGGGAATCCTTCTGGCTCATGTGAAGATTTATTGCTTTATATAAATTAAGATAAAGGTAGCAACAAATACTTCAAAATCGCTCAGAAGGAAACCTCAAAATTCCTAGAGTAATATAAATTCAATCTTAAATTTATTTATCTATGATAACTATTAAAGTTAATTACTATTTAGAAGAATCCTTAGATAATGTCTGTACTACCTCCAACTGCCTTCCCAGTGATGAACAGCATAGGCACTTGGGAAGTCCTCATTTTTTCTATGCATTTCAGTATAAAGATATGGATAAAAAAGCTTAGGTGGAAAGATTGTAATATCTTTTCTGCTTTTTAGCATTCGTGAGTGATAATGGGGACCGGTTTGGTGATTAATAGGAAGATGTTTATTTTCTCTAATCGATTTAGGGAGGTTGTCAATTAACAGTTTATAGACTGGATGTCCTGGAACGCAGCCTATAATTGCAAGGTTAATAATACCCGGCTCCTCATAGACTGTAAAGGCTTCAACTCCCTTTAATAAGGGTTCAATATTTTTTAGACATTCAAAATCACAGTCAATATATATTCCACCAAATTTATGAATAATTTCAATTCTGGCAATATCAGCTTTTTGTGCTAGTTTAGTTGCATTATCGTATTCCCGTTGGTTTTGCAGAGGAATCATATTTTCTTCTGTCCATAATTTCATTTCCCAATCTGGGTGTTTTTCAATCCAAGTTTCTCTGAATCTTATAAATTCATCAGGCATGGGTTTGCCTCCAAGCCATATGCGATGAAATTTTTTTGGAATTAATAAATTATTACTTTTATTAAGTAATTTTTTATTTTTTCTATAAATTACTGTCAACTTGAATCCTCCTATTAGATAAAGTTATTCAAATCTATAAAATAACGTAGTCGGTATAATCAATTATGTTTTCTTTGATGACTTTACATTCTTTTAAAAATTCATCTTCTTTTTTTCTCCAAGTATGATTTTCATTGGGATTAGTATGTCTGTGCAGCACATAATTATATCTATCTGTGGAATATATTTTAATGTTATTTTTCAAACAGTTAACCTGCAACTTACTCAGTGCACCAAATGGCATAGAGGGATAATCTATTTTGTCAATGAGATCACGTTTAAAAACCATAGTTGAGTCAACTACTCCTGGTGAGTATTTATTTTCGTAGTTTGGCTGGTAATGCCAGATTGCTAGGGTTTTACTTTCTTCAAAATACACAAAATTTGTAAGTTTGCCCACCATGTGACAGTCTACATATTTAAAAGCTTCCATAGATTGTTTTAAAAAGTTTGCTCCATAAAAATCATCATCATCAAAAAAGGCTATATATTCGAAATTTACGTATTTAAAAGCAAATTTTCTGCAATCTGCATTATTGAACTTTTCATCAACCTGAAAGACCTTAACATTTTTATATTCTTTAGCTTTTTTTTGATATCTTCGAATATCCATAGTATTGTTGTTTAATATAATGATCATTTCTTTATTATTATAGTTTTGTCTTGAAAAATTGTTGAATAATTTATTTATATAGTCGGGACGATTGGTAGGAGTAATGATAGAAACTCCACTTTCTTTTTTGCTAAAATTATTTTTTTTTCTATAAATTACTGCCAAATTTCATCCTCCTCTTTTAATAGATTTAAAGCATAAAAACAATATAATTGGCGATATCTATAGAGACTATAGAATTACATACTTTAAATAATTGGTCACATTTTTTTCGACAATCTCACAGTCTCTCAATATCTCCTCTTCTTCCGCTTGCCATGTATGTTGTAGTTTAGGATTATTATGTCTATGAAGTACATAATTGAATCTATGGGTGGAATATATTTTAAATCCATGGTATGAACAGAGATCTTGAAATCTTACGTCGGGATCTCTTTGATTACTTGGATACTTTCCGATTTTTTCGAGAACATTTCGCCTGAAGACCAAACTTGAATCAGCAACATGGCCAACATATTGGTTTTCTTTATTTATTCCTCTTAAATGATGGTATAGAGCAAGGATTTTACTTTTTTCAAAATAAGTAAAAAAAGAGGCCTTACCTACAACATCTGTATTAATCTTATAAAAAGTTTTTATCGATTCATTTAGATAATTTGGAGCATAAAAATCATCGTCATCAAAAATAGCAATATAATCTAAATTTGATTTTTCAATTGCATAGTTTCTACAGTCACCTAACGTTGTTTTTTCATTAATTTGAAAAACTTTAATATTTTTATATTCACTTACTTTTTGTTTGTATTTTTTTATATCCATTTTATCGTTGTTCAAGACGATAATAAGTTCTTTTTTATTATAGTTCTGTCTTAAATAATTATTTAATAGGGCTTTAATATTATCTGGACGATTGGTAGGAGTAATGACAGAGACTCCTTGGTCTTTTGGGTTGGAGTCGTTTGCAACGGTTTTCTTTAAATCATGAAAGTGTTTTTTTTTATAGATTACAGCCAAATTCCTGCCTCCTTTATATATCCTCAATTTATATATATGCAAATATTATAATTAAGTTATGTAATAATTATGACTTAATTTCAACAGATACATATTATGAAATAAGAAAAAAATGATAAATAAATCAGGGGGATACAATATGACTTATAAAGAATATAGTTTTCCTAGTAATACAAAGTTTTTAGTAACTGGAGGAGCAGGTTTCATAGGCTCAAATATTGCAGAAAAAATACTTACTTTAGGTTATAAAGTAAGGGTATTAGATAATTTCTCAACAGGAAAAGCAGAAAACATTAAGGAGTTTATCAATCTGCCAAACTTTGAATTAATGATAGGGGATATTAGAAATATAGAGGACTGTAAAAAAGCTTGTAAAAAAATAGATTATGTTTTACATCATGCAGCCATAGGCTCAGTTCCAAAATCTGTTGACGATCCGAAAACAACTAACGATACCAATATTACAGGTACATTAAATATGTTAATTGCATCGGTAGAGCACAAAATAAAGAGATTTATTTATGCTTCTTCATCCTCTGTGTATGGAGATGAATCAAGCTCATTTAAAAGTGAAGAAAAAATAGGAAGTCTCTTATCTCCCTATGCAGTTACTAAATTAACTAATGAATTGTATGCAACAACTTTTTTAAAGTTATACCAATTGCCTACTATAGGACTAAGATACTTTAATGTATACGGAAAAAAACAAGATCCTTTTTCAAAGTATGCATCGGTGGTTCCTGAATTTGTAAAAAAGCTCATGAATAATCAAGCTGTAATTATATTTGATGATGGAATGCAGTCTAGAGATTTTATTTATATAGATGATGTAATTGAAAGCAACTTAAAAGCATGCGTAGCGTCACAAGAAACTTATGGTAAGGTCTTTAATATTGGTTGCGGGAAAAAGATATATATAAAAGATTTATATTATAAGATTTCTAAAATATTAAACAAGGAAGTTGAAGTAATTTATAGTTACAAAAGAAAAGGAGATGTAGACAGTTGCGTTGCTGATATCAATAGGGCAAGAGTGCTTTTGAAATTTACTCCTAAATTTGGCCTAGATGAAGGCCTTATAAAAACTATTGAATGGTACAAGAATTAAGTATTTTTTGGTATGTAGATTGTTCTATCAATTTTCGAAATTTTACACTAACACAAAACTGTATCTTTAAAACCTCTATTGACATAGTATGATACGAGAGGGGGATACATTGATGCAGAAAGTATTAAAAGAAAAAATTATAAATAGATCTGCCAAAGTAGTGGTAATAGGGTTGGGATACGTAGGTCTGCCATTGGCAGTAGAAATTGCTGAAAAGGGATTTAAGGTTTTTGGTATAGATATATCTAAAGATAGAATAGATTCTTTGAAAAAAGGAAAAACATATGTAACTGATGTAAAGGATGAAGTTATTAAATACTACCTAAATAAAAATTTTTTCGTAGGATCAGACTTTTTAGAAATATCAAAGGCTGATGCCATTATCATATGTGTTCCAACTCCTCTTGACGAAGCAAAACGTCCAGATTTATTTCATGTTAATTCTGTTGTATCAAAATTAGTAAATTATATGAAAAAAGGGACTCTAATAGTTTTAGAGAGTACTAGTTATCCAGGAACAACAGAGGAGCTGATTGCAGATGTTATCGAAAAGAAATTAAAATTTGAAACTGGAAAGGACTTTTTTGTTTGTTTTTCGCCAGAAAGGATAGATCCAAGTAATAAAAGTTTTAATATAACAAACACACCCAAAATAATTGGTGGAATAACTGCGGAATGTTTGGAATTAGGAAAGATATTTTATGAAACTTTTATAGACGAAATTGTTACGGTAAGTTCAACTAAAGTAGCAGAAATGGCTAAGTTGCTTGAAAACACCTTTAGGAGTGTAAATATAGCTTTGATTAATGAGCTTACAATGATGTGTGAGTTTATGGATATCAATATATGGGAAGTAATTGATGCGGCTGCTACTAAACCCTATGGATATATGCCATTCTATCCAGGGGCAGGGATTGGAGGTCATTGTTTACCAGTTGATCCCATATATTTATCTTGGAAAGCTAAGATGTATAATTATTACAGCAGATTTATTGAATTAACAAATGATATAAATGCCAATATGCCCAGATATGTTATAAAGCAGATTACAGAAATTTTAAATAGTGAAGGTAAGGCGATCAAAGGCTCAAAAATTTTTATTGTAGGCATAACCTATAAAAAGGATGTTAATGATATACGGGAATCTCCCGCTTTAGAAATTATCAGTCTATTGAAGGAAAAGGGTGCAGATATATTTTACTATGACCCCTATATACCAACTCTTGATTTAAATAGCAGTAAAATATATTCTATAAACTTAACAAAAGAAATACTTAAAAATGCTGATTTAACAGTCATAGTAACAGATCATAGCGATATAGACTATCAGTTAATAATTGATAACTCAAAGGTGGTTTACGATACAAGAAACGTTACTAAAAATTATAGGCCCCAAAATGTTGTTTTGCTGGGAGGCCATAGAGTAGGTGAGTAGGGAATAGAGATAGACATACAAAACAATATTAAGGAGGAAGTATATGAATAGAGTACTTGTAACAGGTGGAGCTGGATTCATCGGCTCCCATTTATGCGAGCGATTATTGAAAGAAGGGAATGAAGTTATCTGTTTAGATAATTATTTTACTGGAAGTAAAAAAAATGTTGAACATTTATTGGATGACTCAAATTTCGTTTCAATAGAACATGACGTTACTGAATCTATATCATTTGATATTGACCAGATTTATAATTTTGCTAGCCCAGCATCTGTTTCGTATATTCACTATAATCCGATACAAACCATGAAGATATGTTTCATAGGAGCATTAAATATGTTGGAACTTGCAAGGAGAAAAAAAGCTAAAATATTACAGGCATCTACTTCAGAAGTTTATGGTGATCCATCAGTACATCCTCAGGTAGAGGAATACTGGGGAAATGTAAACCCTGTAGGGGTAAGAGCTAGTTATGACGAAGGAAAAAGAATAGCAGAGACTTTATTTATGGATTATAACAGACTATACGGTTTAGACATTAGAATTGCTAGAATCTTCAATACTTATGGACCTAGGATGATGAAAGACGGCAGGGTAGTAAGCAACTTTGTTATTCAGGCTTTGAATAATGATGATATAACTATATACGGTGACGGGCTTCAAACGAGAAGCTTTTGCTATATTGACGATTTGGTTGACGGGTTAATCAAAATGATGAATACAAATAAAACACTAGAATATCCAATCAATTTGGGCAACGCTGAAGAGTATTCAATAAAAGAATTAGCTGAGCTAATTATTGAACTGACAAATTCCAAGTCGAAGATTGTGTATAAATCTTTACCCAAGGATGATCCAAGAAGAAGAAAACCAGATATTTCAAAGGCTGAAAATATATTATCTTGGCATCCTAAGGTCAAAATAAAGGAAGGATTAGTAAAAACAATAAAATATTTTGAAGATATATTGTTACTAAAGGGTAGGGTCAGTTTCTAATACATTTATAGAACTTAGAAAAAATTTCGGATGCATTACGAGGTAAGAAGGGGGGAGCTGTACGTCTATATGAAAAATTCTTTTTCATATAATGAATACTTACTGATTTTAGACAGTGTAAAAGCAATGCAAAGATTAAAGGACTTTAAAGAAATTAATGAAAACACATTGGAGTTTATAATAATTAGACATGATGTTGAGTTTTCGGTAGAGAGGGCCTACAAAATGGCAAAGCTTGAAGCTGATATAGCTCATATAAATACTAGTTATTTTTTTCAAATAAGAAACAATTCTTATAATGTCCTTTCAAAATACAATATAGATATGATTCAATCAATATATCAAATGGGGCATAAAGTGGGACTTCACGTTCATTTGAATGCTCTTGAAGATCTTCATAATATCAAAGAGTATATCATAAAAGATGTAAAAACTTTACAATACTACACAGAAATACCTGTCGATAGGTTCTCTTTCCATAGACCTTCAAGCAAGGTCCTTTCTTTAAACTTGCGAATAGATGATCTCATAAACACATATTCAGATAAATATTTTCACTTTATCGATAATGAAACAAACATAAGTAACTTAAGAATAAAATACTTTAGTGACTCAATGCATAGATGGAAATATGGTTATCCTGACAAAGAAAACTTAAAAAAACATAAGAAAGTTCAAATATTAATTCATCCCTATTCGTGGACTGAAGCCGGATATGATAGTGAAAAAAATTTTGAAACTCTTATTGATGAAAAAACAGAAAGCTTAATTGACACTTTGGAGGGGGAATGTAAGCATTTTAAAAGACAAGGAGTGAGTTAATGGTGATAAATCAGAAACTTGTTATATTTGGAGTAAAAAATACAACAGCGAACTCTATAAGATACATTCATAAAGAGGTAATGAGTATAGATCTAATAGTAACTTTAAGCAACAAAGCTTCACAATCTAATCATATATCCGGTTATTGTGATTTGGCAGACATTGCGGATGAATTTGGAATCAAATGCTTATTTGTAGATGATTATTCTTTTACGAATGAGAAGGAGAGAAAGTTTTTTAGAGAAAATCAATTTGATATTGGAATATCCATAGGATGGCAGCGAATTATTCCAAAGGAAATATTACAATCTTTTAAAAAAGGTATATTTGGGTTTCATGGAAGTGCAGGATATCTTCCCTTTGGAAGAGGCAGATCACCTCTTAACTGGTCAATTATAAAAGATCACAGAAGATTTATAAATCATTGCTTTAAATATAGTGAAGACGCAGATGCAGGAGAAATATACAGTACTAAAATTTTTGAGATTAATGAGTTTGATACGATTGAAACTTTACAGTATAAAGTTTTACTGGTGGGAAGAGAACAGATTAAACAGCTTTTAGAGGATTATAAAAACGACAATATCAATCTAATTAAACAGAAAGAAGGCCCGAGTACGTGGTATCCCAAAAGAACTCCAGAGGATGGAAAAATTTCACTAGAAAGATCCACAAAAGACATCTACAATTTAATAAGAGCTATAACATATCCTTTCCCCGGAGCTTTTTTATTTATAAAAAACAAAAAAATCACAATATGGGAAGCTTATCCCTTTGATTATTTTATTGATTTTTACGACTTCAAAGTAGGAGAAATTATTGATGTTTTTGACTCGGATTTCATAATAAAAACTATTGATGGAAGCTTAATTGTTAAAAGGTATGAATACGATGGAAAAATTAAAAAAGGAATGATTTTACGAGATGTTGTTCAAGTGTTATAATCATAATGATAAACTAAAGAAAGACTGGTGGTAATGATGGAAAAACCATTGGCAGACAAAATAAGACCTGAAAGGTTAGAGGATGTATTTGGACAAGGACATATATTAGGTAAAGGAAAAATATTAAACAGAATATTAGAATCTGGACGGATTACAAATATGATATTCTATGGTCCACCTGGCGTAGGAAAAACTACAGTAGCCAATATAATAGCTAAGATGACAAATAAAAAATTTCATAAGCTCAACGCTACAAATGCAGGAGTAAAAGATATTAAAGGTATAATAGACGGTCTAGATACATTGTTTTCAGTAGGGGGAGTTCTATTATACCTTGATGAGATACAAAACTTTAATAAAAAGCAGCAGCAGTCAATGTTAGAATACATTGAAAATGGTAAAATTACCTTAATAGCTAGCACCACGGAAAATCCTTATCATTATATCTACAAAGCTATTCTCAGTAGATCTACTATATTTGAATTTAAGCTGCTTAATAAAGAAGACATAATTAAAGGATTAAAAAGGGCAGTTAAAATTGCTTCAAATGATTTAAAGAACATACAAATTGTCTTTAAGGAGGAAGCTTTTGAATATATTGCTGAGGTTAGTAATGGAGATCTTAGAAAGGCTATAAATGCCATTGAACTGGCTATTTATTCCACGCCAGTTAACCGAGAAGGAAAAAAATATATAGATCTCCACACTGCCCATGATTGTACCCAAAAGAAAATATTGAACTATGATAAATTTGGGGATAGTTATTATGATATACTAAGTGCCTTTCAAAAATCTATTAGAGGAAGCGATCCTGATGCATCGATTCATTATCTTGCTAGGTTAATAAAAGCTGGAGACTTGATTTCCATTTGTAGAAGACTGTTGGTAATAGCTTCAGAGGATATAGGTCTTGCATATCCAAATGCCATAACTATTGTAAAAAGCTGCGTTGATGCGGCAATGCAGCTGGGACTTCCAGAGGGGAAAATTCCTTTGGCTCAGGCAACACTTGTATTAGCTACTGCGCCAAAATCTAATTCGGCTATTAAAGCCATAGATGCAGCTTTAAGTGATATAGAAACCATGGATGTAGGAGATATACCATTACATTTGAAAGATGCCCATTATAAGGGAGCATCCAAGCTTGGCAGAGGATTGGAATACAAATATCCCCATAATTATACAAACAATTATGTTAGGCAGGAGTACTTGCCTCATTCTCTTAGAAATAAGGTTTATTATGTTGCAGGTGAGAATAAGATGGAAGAGAGAATAAAAGCATATATGAATAAAATAAAAGAATAAAACTGCATTTTTCAGCTTATTTTGTCAATTAATTGATAAAAAATAAAAAATTATTTCTTGAATGTTGACAAAAATACTTGGGTATAATATACTTAGAATTGAATTCCAAGTGATTTGCTTGGGATTATGAAGGGAGTGAGAAAATGAAACTTTCAACTAAAGGAAGATACGGACTAAAAGCAATGTTTGATTTAGCTCTAAATTATGGCGAGGGTCCAATTGCCCTAAATAATATTGCAGATAGACAAAATATCTCCGTTCATTATTTGGAACAGCTTATAGCTACATTAAGAAAAGCCGGTTTAGTAAAAAGCGTCAGAGGTGCTCAGGGAGGGTACATGCTGGCTGATAGGCCAGAAAACATTACAGTAGGAGATGTACTTAGAACTCTTGAGGGACCTATTGCACCTGCAGAGTGCGTTATTGAGGAAGAGGATAATGAATGCTCAAAGGCAAGCTACTGTGTAACGAGAACAATTTGGGAAAAAATAAGGGATAGTGTTGATAATGTCATTAATTCTATAACATTACAGGATATGGTAGATGACTATACTAGACTACATAATTCTGATTCCTTTATGTACTATATCTAAGTATTAATTCACCTTTGTTTATGAATTTTTTAGTAACAGGAGATGATTGTATGGATAAAAAAATCTATTTAGATTATTCGGCAACCACACCTATGAAAAAAGAAGTTCTTGATGAAATGCTTCCCTACTTTAGTGAAAAATTCGGAAATGCATCAAGTATTCATTCCTTTGGGAGGGAGGCTAAAGCAGCTCTAGATAGCTCAAGAGATAAAATTGCCAAGGCCATAGGTGCTGATTCAAAGGAAATATTTTTTACAGGTAGCGGTTCTGAAGCAGATAACTGGGCTATCAAGGGTGTAGCCTTTGCTAACAGAGATAAGGGAAATCATATTATCACTTCTAAAATAGAACATCATGCGGTATTGCATGTTTGTCAGTATCTTGAAAAACATGGATTTGAAGTAACTTATCTTGATGTAGATGAATACGGAATGGTTGATTTAGACCAGTTAAAAGAATCAATAACTGATAAGACAATTTTGATTACTATTATGTTTGTAAATAATGAAATAGGAACTATTCAGCCAATAAAAGAAATCGCAGATATTGCAAAGAAAAATAATGTGTATTTCCATACTGATGCTGTACAGGCCCTTGGAAATGTTCCTATTAATGTAAAGGATTTAGAAGTAGATCTTATGAACTTTTCTTCTCATAAAATCTATGGGCCCAAGGGAGTAGGAGGAATTTATATAAGAAAAGGTGTTAAAATTGATCCCTTTATACATGGAGGAGCTCAGGAAAGAAAAAGAAGGGCTGGTACGGAAAATATTGCAGGTATAGTTGGATTTGCAAAGGCAACAGAGTTAGCTGTGGAAAATCTTGATTCACATATTAAGCATGTAAAAGCTTTAAGGGACAAATTGATAAAGGGAGTACTAGATAATATAGACCATGTAAGGTTAAATGGACATCCAGAGAAAAGACATCCGGGAAATGTAAATTTCTGCTTCGAATATATTGAAGGCGAAGCACTGCTGCTTAGTCTTGATATGGTAGGAATAGCAGGTTCAAGTGGATCAGCTTGTACTTCCGGGTCGCTAGACCCATCCCATGTACTTATGGCTATTGGACTTCCACATGAAATAGCTCATGGATCTTTAAGACTAACAATTGGAGATTTTACTACAGAAGAAGATATAGATTATGTAATAGAGCAACTTATAAAAATAGTAGACAGATTGAGACAGATGTCTCCGTTATATGAGAAGGTAAAGGGAGGACAGTAAAATGTATAGTGAAAAAGTAATGGAACACTTCATGAATCCAAGAAACGTGGGTGAGATAGAAAATGCCGACGGGATTGGTGAAGTTGGAAATGCAAAATGTGGAGATATTATGAAAATGTATTTAAAAATAGAAGATGGAGTTATTGTTGATGTAAAGTTTAAAACGTTTGGTTGTGGTTCTGCGATAGCAACTTCAAGCATTGCAACTGAAATGATAAAGGGAAAGACTGTTGAAGAGGCTGTAAAACTAACAAATAGAGCTGTTGTAGAAGCTCTAGATGGTCTGCCATCTCAAAAAATTCACTGTTCTGTTCTTGCAGAGCAAGCTGTAAAGGCAGCGTTATATGATTATGCTCAGAAAAATAATATAACTATCGAAGGGCTGGAAAACTATAAACCTTCAGATGATATTCATGATCACCATGAGCATTAGAATAAAAAAATGCACAATTTTGTGCATTTTTTTATTGTTTAAAACAAAAGATATTAATGAAAAACAAAAAATGGTGATTTTATATGATAAAAGTTAGTGAAATAATAGGATATCCAATAATATGTATAGACACTAAGCAAAAAGAAGGAGAAGTAAAGGATGTAGTATTGGATTTAGAGAATGCTAGAATTGTTGGTTTGATAGTCGATAATGGAACAATAATTCATACAATCAAAATAATAGAATTTAACAATATCTATTGTATAAAACAGGATGCAGTTGTGGCAAAATTTAAAAAAAATATCAAGAAGCTAAAGGATTTTGATAGTAAAAAAAGTTTAATAAAAAACAATTATCACATTATAGATAAAGAAGTTGTTGAAGAAAATGGTAATTTACTGGGATTTGTACAGGACATACTATTCCAAAAAGATGGAGGAAATATATTAGGCTTAGTCCTAACAAATGGAATTATTGACGATATATTGAGGGGTGTTCAAATTTTACCTGTAAATAGTTCCATGAGACTAACCGATGAAAGATTGGTGGTATCAAGTAAGGTGAAAAATAGTATTTTAGACAATATTGGGGGATTGAAAAATTTACTTGAATTAAAGTAGTACAATATTCACAAAATATAGATATACGAGAGAAAAATTAAATCTTGGAGGAGTGTTGGTATGAGAGATAAATTTGTTAGAGGAATGATTGCTGGAACTGTATTAGGTGCTACTGCTGGCGCCTATGCATTATATAAATCAAGCCCAAGACAAAGAAGGAGAATAATGAGGAGAGGAAGTAGAATGTTAAGAAATGCATCTAGACTAGCAGGTGCTGTATCATCAATGAATATATTAAGATAATACTTAAAAGCAGCTTTTAAAAGCTGCTTTTATAAAATAGCAAATGGTGATAAAAATGAAATACAAAATGTTTAATTTCACACTTAAGGGGGATGTGATTACTTGAATTATATATTTTTTATGACAAAAATTTTAATAAATATCTTACTGTCTGTTTTGCTGATATTCGTGATATACTATCTAATAAATATTGGAAATAAGTACATAACCTACCGAAGGAAAATAAAATTTAACAAAAAAAATTATATAATAATTTTATTAATGCTGATAGTCATATTATTCTTAGCTATAGTGTATATATTTAGAAATGTTTTATTGGCTGCTTTAAGTCCAATTTTATGGGCTGTGATATTTGCATATCTTTTAAATCCAATTGTGCATAAATTAATGGAATTCAAGATATCAAGACTGTGGAGCGTAGTAATAATATACATATCAATATTTTCTATAATAGTATTGTTTTCTTTTACAATAACTCCAAGAATAACTAAAGAAGCAAAAAGTTTTATAGAAATACTTCCAGTTTATACCAATAAAGCTTTTATATTTATTAATAGACTGTATGATAGATACATACTAAGTATGAATAATCTTCCGCCTGAATTTATTGGAGTGGAAGTTGCTCTTAAGGAATACTTGCAGAATTTTCAAGTGTATATAATTGATCTGTTTAGACAGATTACTACAAAGACTTTAAATATATTTTCAAATATAGTGAGCATTGTTTTAATTCCAATATATACATTTTATTTTCTAAAAGATACACAGTTTTTCAGAAGAAAGGTTTTGAAATCAATTCCTAAAGGAATCAGAGACCAGGTAATAAATATTTCAAGGGACATAGATAATCTTCTGAGTAGATTCATTAGAGGGCAATTAATTATTGCAATGATTGTGGGAGTTTTAAGTATAATTGCCTTAGTGGTTCTTAAAGTACAGTTTGCATTTTTAATAGGTACTATAGCAGGAGTTACAAATATCATTCCTTACTTTGGACCCATTATAGGTGCTATTCCTGCTATTATTGTTGCATTGTTGGACGAGCCTATGAAAGCAATTTGGGTTATAATAGCCTTTTTCATTATTCAGCAGACAGAGAGTGCTATACTTTCACCTAAGATTGTTGGAGAGAGTGTGGGTCTGCATCCTGTATTTGTAATACTGGTCCTACTAATTGGAGGAGAATTATTTGGAGTCATTGGGCTAATATTTGCTATTCCCATAGCTGCCAGTATTAAGATAATTTTAAATCACTTAGTTAAAATTTTAATTAAAATTTAAATTGAAACTTTGTATTAGAGATTGACAAATTGCGGCATATTTTATATAATCAACAAAAAAATCAATGATACAAGCAGTGATAGAGAATATTAGACTAAACCTGATCTACAGAGAGGAAGATCTTTGGCTGAGAATCTTCTGATTAAGGGTAGTTGAAGCAGCTCAGGAGCTTTAACTTTGAAATACTTAGTAGAGTAGAAGTTTAACGGTTGGCGTCCGTTATAATGCCAGGTCTAACGAGTGGTCACTTTATAGTGATAATTAGGGTGGTACCGCGGGTTGCTCTCGTCCCTATACATTTTGTGTAGGAATGGGAGTTTTTTATTTGATGTATTAAATGAAAAAAGTATAAATTAAATTTTAAAGCTGGATATCTATAGTTCAGATAAGAGGAGGAAAAGTGTATGGAAAAAATGGGTTTAAATGAAATACGAAAAGCATTTTTAAACTTTTTTGAAAGTAAAGATCATTATGTAAGGCCAAGTTATTCCCTAGTGCCAGAAAAGGATAAGAGCTTACTGCTGATAAATGCAGGAATGGCTCCATTGAAACCTTACTTCATGGGTACAGAAACACCTCCTAGCAAAAGAATGGCAACTTCTCAGAAATGTATTCGTACAGGGGATATAGAAAATGTGGGAAAAACCGCTAGACATGCAACTTTTTTTGAGATGATGGGCAATTTTTCTTTTGGAGATTATTTTAAGGAGGAGTCTATTGCCTGGGGATGGGAATTTTGCATTAAGCATTTAAAAATGCCTCCTGAAAAGTTATGGGTATCAATTTATAAAGATGATGATGAAGCATTTGAAATATGGAATAAAAAAATTGGAATTCCTAAAGAAAAAATAGTTAGATTAGGTAAAGAAGATAACTTTTGGGAAATAGGTACAGGACCATGTGGACCCTGTTCAGAAATTTATTTTGATAGGGGAGAGGAATTTGGATGTGATAGTGAGGAATGTAAGCCTGGATGTGATTGCGACAGGTATGTAGAATTTTGGAACCATGTATTTACACAATACGATAAGGATGAAGAAGGTAATTATCATCCCCTTCCAAACCCCAATATAGATACGGGTATGGGCCTTGAAAGAGTGGCTTGTATCATGCAAAATGTAAGCTCAATATTTGAAGTCGATACCATACGACATATACTAGATGGAGTATTAGCCGCATCTAAAAAAGAATATGGTAAAAATGCTAAGGATGATATATCCATAAGAATAATTACTGACCATATAAGGGCAGTAACCTTTATGGTAGGAGACGGAATTCTTCCAAGTAATGAAGGTAGAGGGTATGTTCTTAGAAGACTGTTGAGGAGAGCAGCTCGACATGGAAAACTATTAGGAATCAAAGGAAATTTCTTAAGTAGCCTAGTGGATAAGGTAATAGAAGTTTCAGGCGATGCGTATCCTGAACTGGAGGAAAGAAGAGATTACATTAAAAAAATAATATCAATCGAAGAAGAAAGATTCCAGCAAACTATCGATCAAGGTATAGAGATTTTAAAAGAATATATCGAAGAGTTAAAAAAAGATGATAAGAAGGTACTATCTGGTGAAAATGCCTTTAAACTATATGACACTTATGGCTTTCCTTTGGATTTGACTAAGGAAATTTTAGAGGAAGAAAATATGAAAGTCGATGAAGAAGGCTTTAATAAAGAAATGGAAAAACAGAGAGAAAGAGCAAGAGCAGCGAGAGAGGAGATGGAAGAAGTAGGTTGGAAATCCGATGCCTTATCAAAGATAGCAGACGGGATTGATTCTGAATTTGTAGGGTATGACAATTATGAAACTGATGCTGAAATTTTAGCCATTATAAGAAATGGTGAACTGTTAGAAGAAGCTGAGAAAGAATCTGAAGTAGACATAGTATTAAATAAAACTCCTTTTTATTCAGAAGGGGGAGGGCAGATAGGAGACAAGGGTATAATAAAGGGTGAAGGATTTAAGGTTGAAATAAATAACTGTAAAAAGGGCAATAATGGTATTCCATTACACATGGGAAAGGTTATAGATGGACAAGTAAAGGTTGGACAAAAGGCAAAAGCATTAATAGATATAGAAAATAGAATGAATACAGCAAGAAACCATACTGCCACTCATTTGCTTCATAAGGCTTTAAAAGAAATCCTAGGTGATCATGTACAGCAAGCCGGATCTCTAGTTACTCCTGATAGATTGAGATTTGATTTTACTCATTTTCAGGCTATTTCAGAAGAAGAGTTAGGAAAAGTTGAGTTTCTAGTAAATGAAAAAATTCTTGAATCATTAAAGGTTAATGCAATAGAAACAACACAGGATAATGCTAAAGAAATGGGGGCAGCAGCGTTATTTGGGGAAAAATATGGAGAAGTGGTAAGAGTTATTAGTATAGGTGAATTCAGTAAAGAGCTTTGTGGAGGTACTCATGTAAATAATACAAGTGAAATAGCGTTATTCAAAATAGTAAGTGAATCGGGAGTTGCAGCAGGAGTAAGAAGAATAGAAGCAATAACTGGAAAAGAAGTGTACAAATATATGACTGATATTACAGGTAAACTAAGAAATATATCAAAACTCCTAAAGACAGGTATAAATGATATAGAAGGAAAAATTGAATCAATAAATACGGAAATGAAGATACTTCAAAAAGAGAATGAAAAGCTTAAGAATAAATTGGCAAGCAGCTCAATGGATGACATAATAAAATCTGCAGAGGAAATAGATGGTATAAATATAGTAGCCCATAAATTTACCAATCTAGACATGGACAGTCTTAGAAACTTGGGAGATAAGATAAAGGATAAGCTAGATTCAAGCTGTATTGTATTAGCCAGCGAAATGGAAGGAAAGGTAAGCTTTGTGGCAATGGCAACTGAGGACGCTGTTAAGAAGGGAATACATGCAGGTAAAATTTTAAAAGAAGTAGCAAAAATAGCAGGCGGAGGCGGAGGAGGCCGTCCTAATATGGCTCAAGCTGGAGCAAAGGATCCATCTAAGATTGATGAAGCCCTTTCAAAGGTTAAAGGCATAGTAAAACAGCATATATCATAATTAACGTTTTTAATAGGTTTTAAAAAATATCTGAAGACCTATGGGAATCCTTGTAGAGGTACTCCAAAATCATATGGAAGGAATTCTCATAGGTCTTTAATAGATTGGAATTAATAGCAAATAATGTTAGTAAAATGTTGGTTTGGTGTATAATAATAATAAAAATAACAAATATTTATTTGGAGGGAGTAAAATGAGCGATAAATTTAATAATTTAACTATGAAATTTAATGTAGATAAGGATGAAGGTAGTGAAGTAAAGAGTATTTTACAAAGTGTTTACAAATCGTTAAAAGAAAAGGGATATAATCCTATTAATCAAATTGTAGGATATCTATTATCGGGAGATCCCACTTATATTACAAGCTATAATAACGCTAGAAACCTTATAAGAAAGATTGAAAGAGACGAGCTTTTAGAAGAGTTGTTGAAAAAATACATAGAAAATAAATAGGTGAAATAGGAGCGAAAGATTTTGAGATTATCATCCAAAACACTTTTAATAGCAATTATTTTAATCATTTTAAACAGTTTTAATGCCTTTGCATTGGATTCAAAAAATAAATTCATTATTATTTTAGTTAATCAAATTGACCTTGAGGATATAGAAACCATGCCTTCTGTAAAGCAGATTGCCCAAAGCGGATCGATTGGGCTTATGAATACAAGGTCCTACAATTCCAATAATGAATTCAGCTCAGCAGCAACCATAGGCTTTGGTACACGGGCCGATGCAAGCTACTATACCTCTCGATCGTTCAATCTCGAAAGAGAGAAAATTAAGATTTATAAGAGGAGAACAGATTATGATATAGACGGTGCCCAAATAGCTAATCTTGATATAGCAAAATTGATAAATATAAACCAAAACAATAATTATAATCCATATGTAGGGGCTCTAGGTGACACATTAAATGAAATACATATTAAAACTTCAATAATTGGTAATTCAGATACTGATGAAAGAAATGTCCGATTAGGTGTTTTAATAGGAATGGATGGTAAAGGTCTGATTGATTATGGAGATATAGGAAGAAATCTTTTAATAGATGCATCTTCATATCCGTTTGGCATAAAAACTAATTATCGATATTTGATGAAGAAGTTTGAGGAATTTCAAAATAAATCAGATTTAATCATAATAGAGCTGGGAGATATTTATAGACTAGAAGAATACAAAAATAATATTACTGACAAGGTTTATAAAAAGTATAGAAAAAAAATTGTTTTAGATATAGATTCTTTTATAAAAGAGCTTTATAGATCAGTTGATTTAAGTAAAACTGCATTTCTAATTGTAAATCCTTATCCTTCTTCAGAAGCTTTAAGAAAGAGAGAGAAGCTGACTCCTATTATACTTGCAGGTAAAAATATAAAAACAAGCATATTAACATCAGCTACAACCAGAAGGGAAGGTATAATTGGTAATATAGATGTTGCGCCCTATGTTGCAAAATATTTCGGAGGAGCCTTGGATAAGTTTACAGGACAACCCTTCTATGTTACAAAGAGCAAAGACAATTTTTCCTTTATAAAAAAGTTAAGTGCTAGCACTGCATTTATATATAAAAATAGGATCAACGTTCTTTACACCTTCGCAATTTTTCAAATAATAGTATCAATGATATCATTTATAGGGATTCAGCTTAAGAACAAGTATAAACTAAGAATTTTTAAATATATTGAATATTTTTTGTTATCAACAATGACGATTCCATTTGTACTGCTGATTTTACCTATACTTGAATTAAACAATCTCTTTCAAGCCTTTATTGTAATTATAACTTTAAGCCTAATAATTACCCTTATATCAGTTTTGGTTAGAAAAAAACCTATAGACAGCATAATTCTACTGTCGGGTATAACATGTATAGGCTTAATTATAGACATATTTAATAGTTCTACATTAATTAAGGAATCGTTCTTAGGATATGATCCAATTATCGGAGCAAGGTATTACGGCATAGGGAATGAATTTATGGGCATATTAGTTAGTTCTGCTATAGTCTTTGTTACTGCATTAATGGATAGATTTAAATTAAGACCTATTGGGGCTATATTATTTTTCTTAATCACAGCGGTAGTTATTGGATTTCCAAAGCTGGGAGCCAACGTAGGTGGAACCATAACAGCAGTCTTTTCCTTTATGTTTATTATAATAAAACTATATAATGATAGTAAGATAAATTTAAAACACTTTTTATATATATTTATATCTGTTATACTTTTAATTAGTTTCATGGCCTTAATAGATTTGAGCTTGCTTAAAAATAAGTCTCATTTAGCTAAAGCACTGGAGAAAATTTACGATGGTGGTCTAGAGATAATTTATTCAATAATCGCCAGGAAGTTGGCTATGAATATTAAATTATTTGGTGTAACCATATGGAGCAAGGTTTTAGTATCTTCTATAGTATTTTTGACAGTTCTCTTTTATAGACCCTTTGGAGCATGTAAAAAGATTTTTGACAAATACAAAAATTACTCAATCGGGCTTGTTGGGGTACTGGTTGCATGTATAGTTGGATTTATAGTAAACGATTCAGGAGTAGTTGTTGCTGGGACATCAATAATCTTTTTAGCAGCTAGTCTAATGTATCTGGTTTTTAAAGAAGTTGAATGTTAAATTTAATAGGAAAGGTATAGAAATATGGATTATAATATTCTTGGAAAAAGTAATTTAAAGGTTTCTAAGCTATGCTTCGGAGGGCTCACTATTGGACCGTTGCAAGCAGGACTTCCAATTGATGAGGGAGCCAAAGTAATAAAGGAGGCTTTGGATAGAGGAGTAAACTTTATTGATACTGCCGAATTATATGAAACCTATGGATATATAAGTAAAGCCTTAGATAAAGGATATAAAAATGAAATTGTTATATCTACCAAATCCTATGCTTATTCTAAAGAAACTGCTGAAAAGAGTCTAAAAAAGGCTTTAAAGGAGCTGGGCAGAGATTATATAGATATATTTCTGCTTCATGAACAGGAAAGTGAATATACTTTAAAGGGACACTACGAAGCTTTAGAATACTTTATAAAAATGAAAGAGAAGGGAATTATAAGAGCAGTAGGTATATCAACCCATACAGTGGCTGCAGTTAAAGCATCAATAGATATGGATGAAATTGAAATAATACATCCTATAGTAAATAAAAAAGGTCTTGGCATTCAAGATGGAACAATAGATGATATGGTGGAAGTACTAAAAGCCGCCAAAGAAAGAGGTAAAGGTATATATGGAATGAAACCTTTGGGTGGTGGAAATTTAATAAGCTCAGTTGATGAATGTTTTGACTTCGTACTCAATCTTCCCTTTCTGGATTCAATTGCCGTTGGGATGCAACGTGTGGATGAAGTAATAGCCAATGTTTTAAAATTTGAAGGAAAAAAGATTCCTAATAATATAAAGAAAAAATTATTAACTAAAAATAGAAAATTACATATAGATTTTTGGTGTAAAAGATGTGGACGATGTGTAAATGCTTGTAAAGCCGGTGCTTTGCAAATTGAACAGGATAAATTGATAGTAAGTAAAGAAAAATGTGTGCTTTGTGGTTATTGTAGCAGCTATTGTCCTGATTTCTGTATAAAGGTTGTTTAGAAAAGAGGGAAAATATGAGAATAATGGGACTAGATGTTGGAGATAAGACTATTGGAGTAGCAGTAAGTGATTTGCTTGGGTGGACTGCCCAAGGTTTGGAAACAATAAGAAGAACAAATCTTAAAAATGATATAAACAGACTTAAGGAAATAATTAAGAAAATGGAAGTGAAAAAAATAGTTGTTGGTTTGCCTAAAAATATGAATGGAACGATAGGTTCCCAAGGAGAAAAGGTACTAATCTTTGTGGATAAGCTTAAGAACAAACTTGATATAGAAGTGATCTTATGGGATGAAAGACTGACTACAGTTGCTGCTGAAAAGATGCTCATATCTGCAGATGTAAGCAGGAAAAAGAGAAAAAAGGTGATAGATAAACTGGCGGCTGTTTACATTTTACAGGGCTATCTTGATAGGCAAAAAAGTTAAAAAGTTTAAAAATATATTAATGAGGTGATAATATGGATAGGGAAAAAATAATAACTTTAATTGATGAAGAAGAAAATGAAAGGGAATTTGAAATAATAGCTACTTTAGAAGTAGATAATACTGAATACGCTATTTTACTACCCCAAGATGAAGAAACTGACGAGGGAATAGTCTTTAAAATCACGGAAGAAGGTGGGCAAGAGATATTAGAATGTGTTGAAGATGATAAGGAATTTAATAAAGTAGCTAAAGCCTACGAAGAGCTAATGAAGGAAGAATAGGCTAACGATAGGGGGCTCTATGTATTGAATGTAGAGATTAAAGGCAATTTAATAGAAGGATTATTTGTAAAAAGAATAAATAGATTTATAGCCCATATTTTAATTAATAATAAAATTGAGAAGGCACATGTGGCCAATACTGGAAGAATGAAAGAGTTGCTGGTGGAAGGGGCAAAGGTAATAGTAAGAAAGGTTAATAATTCGAATCGTAAGACGAATTTTGACCTTCTGATGGTTTATAAGGGACAAACCTTGGTTTTAATTGATTCCAAGATTCCAAATATTTTATTGGAACGAGCATTTCAAGAAAGGCAGTTAGAAAACTTTAAAAATAGATATGACTATATAAAAAGAGAAGTTGGTTATGGAAACAGTAGATTTGATTTAGGATTGATCAATGACAAGGAAATGGTATTGATTGAAGCAAAGTGTGTGACCCTTGTAAAAGATAATAATGTTGCTTCTTTTCCTGATGCGCCTACTGAAAGGGGTACGAAGCATTTATATGAGCTCATAAAAGCTAAAGAAAGCGGATATAGATCTGCAGTTTTCTTTATAATACAACGGGAAGATGCATTGTTTTTTACTCCTAATAGAAATATGGATAAAAAGTTTGCAGATGCAGTGAAAGAAGCCCATGATAAGGGTGTTGAACTTTATGCATACAATTGTAAAGTAGATATGAATAGAATAAAAATAAAAGAAAAGATACCCATTACAATATAAAAAACAGACATTTCAAAGTAACTTAGATAGAAAAATATAGCTCTCGGTATAATACTAATTGAATTGTAGGTTAAATTATTTATCAATTAACCATTGAAAAAGCTGCAAAAAGATGTTATTATACAGTTGAAACTGATTATCAATTTAAAAGGAGACGTTTAATTATGAAGTGTAAAAATTGTGGCTTAGAGGTTGATTGTGAAAAGTTTCATAGATGTCCTCGGTGTAATTCGGTTATTAAACTTCCAAAGAAATGCGGAGATTGCAAAGGATGCAGTATATATAGCAAGTAATTTGTAAAATGGTTAATAATTAGTATGTTTGGTAATTGACATATGAAAAATTAATGATACACTAATAATGAAATAGTAATTCACAAGAGAGGTTACGATATGATAGATTCAATTGAAAACTTAAAGGAAATATTAAAGGAAAAGGGTTATAAGTTAACTCCACAGAGAAGAGCTATTCTAGATACTATAATTAAGAATCAGGGAGAACATTTAAGTACAGAAGAAGTATACGATTATGTTAAGAAGGATTGTCCTGAGATTGGGCTTGCTACAGTTTACCGAACTCTTCAATTGCTTGATGACCTTGGTGTTATAACAAAAATAAATTTAGACGATGGATGTGCAAGGTATGAATTAAATATTAATAGTGAAGACCATCAGCACCATCATCTTATATGCTCGAAATGCGGAAATATACTAGAAGTTGAGGTAGACTTATTAGAACATTTAGAGAATGAAATACAAAAAAATTATGATTTTGAGGTAAAGGACCACAAAGTAAAATTTTTTGGATTATGTTCTAAATGCAAATAAATCCTGTGACTTCAGGTTACAGGATTTATTTTTATATTATATTCTTTTAAAAATATTTTTTTATAAAGCGATTTCTAGAATAATGTTATTTTTTAAAAGTAATCATAATAATATATGGTTAATTTTTGCAGTCATCTACATAGATTAATAGAGACTAACTTAGCTTGCTAAATAATTCCACATAAAGTATAATAAAATTTGATTAAAACCTAACGAGTGAAAGTATTTAGTCGTTAATTTATATAAATAAATATGTGAAACAGGAGAGTGATAGTGTGCCAAGAAAAAAATCAAAACTTAAGATAATACCTTTAGGAGGATTAAATGAAATAGGGAAAAATATGACAGTCTTTGAATATAAGGATGATATAATTATTGTTGACTGTGGATTGAGTTTTCCAGAAGATGAAATGTTGGGAATAGATGTTGTAATTCCTGATATAACCTATCTTATTAAAAATAGAGATAAGATTAGGGGGATTGTGCTTACTCACGGGCATGAAGATCATATAGGAGCACTTCCTTATGTTTTAAATAAAATAAATGCACCTATATTTGGAACAAAGTTGACTTTAGGGCTTGTAGAAAATAAATTGAAAGAACATAAACTATTGAGAAATGTTCAGCTAAACGTTATAAAACCCGGGGACAAAATTAGCTTAGGGAAATTTAATGTTGATATTATTAGAACCAGTCACAGTATCCCGGATGCCATATGTCTGGCTATAGATACTCCTTTAGGTAAAATAGTTCATACCGGTGACTTTAAGATAGATTTTACTCCGATCGATGGAGATGTTATTGATTTTCATAAGTTAGCTGAGCTTGGGAAAGAAGGAGTTCTAGCTTTATTATGTGATAGTACCAATGTTGAGCGAGCCGGTTATACTATGTCGGAAAGAACTGTTGGAGAAACCTTTGAAAATATTTTCGGCAATGCAAAGGGAAGGATTATTGTAGCAACCTTTGCTTCAAATGTTCACAGGGTTCAGCAAATAGTAAATGCTGCCTATAGGTTTAACAGAAAGATAGCTGTTTCGGGTAGAAGTATGATTAACGTGGTAAATGTTGCAATGGATTTAGGGTATTTAAACATTCCAAGTGGAATGTTGATAGATATTGATGATCTCAACAAATATCCCGATAATGAAATTGTTGTAATTACTACAGGAAGCCAAGGGGAGCCAATGGCAGCTTTATCAAGGATGGCAGCTTCAGAACATAGAAAAATGGAAATAATGTCTGAAGATTTAGTCATATTATCTTCATCACCTATACCGGGAAATGAAAAGACCATAGCAAAGGTGATTAATCTATTGTTTGAAAAAGGCGCAAATGTAATTTATGAATCTTTAGCTGACGTACATGTTTCAGGACATGCATGTCAGGAAGAGCTAAAGCTAATGCATTCGTTAATAAAACCTAAATATTTTATTCCAGTTCATGGTGAGTACAGACATTTGAGACAACATGCATTCTTAGCTGAATCTTTAGGCATGTCTAGAGAAAATATATTTGTTATGGAAAATGGAAATATAATGGAAATTTCAGAGGAAAATGCAAGGCTAGCGGGTTCGGTACCTAGCGGCAATATTTTAGTTGACGGACTTGGGGTAGGAGACGTCGGGAATATTGTGTTAAGGGATAGAAAGCATCTATCGGAAGACGGCCTTATGATTGTGGTTGTAACTATTTCTAAGGAAGATGGAAGTATCATGGCAGGACCTGATATAATTTCTCGTGGATTTGTTTACGTAAGGGAATCAGAAGACTTAATTGAAGCTGCAAAATCCGTAGTAGGTGCAGCACTCCGTAAATGTGAAGAAAATAATGTAAGAGAATGGTCTACGCTAAAATCAGCAATAAGAGATTCATTGAAGGATTATCTATACCAAAAAACTAAAAGACGGCCTATGATTTTACCGATTATTATGGAAGTTTGAATTATTGACTACTGATTTTTATTAATATTACAAGTTGGTTGTCTATTATGTTACATCTGAAGGATTTAGAAGTATACTTATCCTTCAGATGTTTTGTATATGGTTAAATTCATTATAATAAATAAGAAGTTTTCAAAAAAATAAATTTTGTAGTATAATCAAAATGTGAGACACATACTAAATTGTTTGAGGGATACATATGAGAATATTGTTATATATAACTATTATTTCATTGGGAGCTTTTTTGAGTTATAGAGGTTTATCTTCAGAGAAAGTACTGGAAAAGTTGGATAGGATACAGTATCTATGCTTGTTATTTTTGCTGTTTGTTATGGGGGTTAAAATTGGAATAAATAGTGAAATTATAAAAGCTTTTTATAAGTTAGGTTATAGTGCTGTTGTGATCTCATTTTTTTCTATTATATTTAGTATTTTAGGAGTTAAAATAGTATCAAAATTTATAAAGTCATCAAAGAAGAAGGTGGAAAAAATATGACTGTTAAAATACTTTTAGCTGTAATTTTAGGGATTATATCTGGCTATTTTTATGCTCCTGAAATAATAGTAGAAAATATTAATGGAGTTATTGATTTTGGACTATGTTTGTTACTATTTTTTGTTGGTATAGATATTGGGCGGAATAAAAATATACTAAACGACATCAAGAAATATGGATACAAAATAATTTTAATTCCATTTATGATTGTTCTAGGTACTATTGTTGGAAGTATTTTATCCAGTTTTATATTAAAAATACCTGTATTTGAAGCTGCTGCAGTAGGATCGGGGTTAGGATGGTATTCCCTATCGGCAATAGAGCTATCAAAATACAGTACTGAATTAGGAACATTAGCGTTTTTATCAAACATTTTAAGAGAGGTTATAGCTATCATAGCAATGCCCTTTATAGCCACAAATATTGGACATATGGAAACAATTGCTGCAGCAGGAGCTACTTCAATGGATACTTCTCTACCGATAATAACTAAGGCTACAAATAGCAGTATGTCGGTTATAGCATTCTTTTCAGGTCTAGTGCTTAGTACATTGGTTCCAATACTGCTTCCGTTAATGATGAGCTTTATTTAAGACTGCCTTAACTTCATAAATATTTATTGGTCTAAGTAGCTAAATAATTACATAAAATATTTTAGAGTATAGGAGGGATTTTAAATGAATGTTTATGACTCAGCTCATCAACTTGCTAAGGCTATAAAAGATTCTAAAGAGTACAAAGAATACAAAAAGTTAGATTTAGAAATATCTAAAAGTCCTGAGTTAAAAGAAATGATAACTGACTTCAGAAAAAGACAATTTGAACTGCAATCGGCACAAATTATGGGAAAAAAACCTGAAGAAGAGAAACTGAAAAAAGTACAGGAATTGTTTCAAATAATTAACAAAGATCCTAAAGCCAAAGATTACTTTGAAGCTGAGATGAGACTAAACCAAATGATGGCGGATGTTTCAAAAATTCTAGGCGAAGTTATGAAATTTGAATAACCATTAAAAAGAATTATTACAAATATCTAACCCGGTAGAAATATCGGGTGTTTGTTTTTAATACATAAAAACTTGTAAAAAATTGAGGTCAAATGTATAATATAATAAGAAATTTAAGGGTATTTAAATAATCATTGGGGGACATATTATGAAAACCTCTATATCAAGTGAATATTCAAGCAAAAACATAGTCAGGGTATGTATAATTGTTACCCTAATAATTACTATAATCGGTCCTTATAAATATTATAACTACTTAAAAGAACCTGTAGATCCAAACAGCCATAAAGGGATTTTTATAAATATTCCAAAGGGAGCAACATCATCAAAGATTGCTGAGATACTGAAAGAATATGGGCTTATTAAAAGTGAACTCTATTTTAAACTAATTGTGAAGCAAAGAAATATTGGAAGTCAATTTAAAGCTGGAAATTATAAGCTTAGCAAATCTATGAATACAGATGAAATAATTGAACAATTGATCAACGGAAGGGTCTTTATTGAAACTGTAAAGATTACTATACCGGAAGGATTTGAACTGGAACAAATTGTGGACAGGCTTACTCAAACAGAGGGATTAAATATTGATAAGGAAAAATTCTTATATTTAGTTGAAAATGGAAACTTTAACTTTAAATTTTTAGAAGGAATACCAAAGGGAGGAAAACGACTGGAAGGATTTTTATTTCCAGATACCTATGAAGTGAAAAAAGATATAACTGAAGAAGAATTGATTGTAATGATGTTAAATAGATTTGATCAGATTTTTAAAGAAGAGTACTATGAAAGGGCAAAAGAATTAGATATGAATGTAAAGGAAATAATAACTTTGGCTTCGATTATTGAAAGAGAAGCGAAGCTAGATAGGGAAAGACCTATTATTTCAAGTGTGTTTCATAATAGACTCAAAAAGAATAAACTATTACAGTCATGTGCAACAGTGCAATATGCATTAGGAGAAAGAAAGGAAGATCTGACGTTGAAGGATTTGGAAATTGATTCACCATATAATACCTATAAACATTTAGGTCTTCCTCCTAGCCCCATAGCTTCACCAGGAAAAGCTTCAATAGAGGCAGCACTATTTCCTGAAGATACGGACTATTTGTACTTTGTTGCAAAGGGTGATGGAAGCCACATATTTAGTAAAACCTACTCAGAGCATCTGAATGCTAAAAATAGAAATTAGTAAGTTTAAAATATTTAGGAAAAACTAATACGTGGTAGGACACCACGTATTAAATTTTATTAAATTACTAAAATTTGGGAGTTGTTTCTATGAGTAATATTGTTAATAATTTGGTAGAAGAATATATAAGAGAGATGCTTCCTAAAAATAAGGGAAAAATAAAGGAAATTGAGGAATATGCAGAAAAAAATAATGTTCCGATAATTCAGCCTGAAGTAGCGAAGTTTATGGAAGTAATGATTAAGACCAGCAAGACTAGGAGTATTTTAGAAATTGGAACTGCCATAGGATATTCAGCTATGATTTTTTGTAGAGCAATGGGAAAAGAAGGAAGAGTCGTTAGCATAGAAAAAAGAGAAGATATGCATTCTATTGCATCTGCAAATATCAAGGAAGCAGGATATGATAGAAATATAACTCTTTTGTTGGGAGATGCAAGTGATTTATTAGATCAGGTAGAGGGTAGCTTTGATATGATATTTTTGGACGCAGCAAAGGGACATTATTTAAAATTCTTACTTTCATGCATAGATAAGTTAAATGACAATGGAATTATTATTTCGGATAATGTATTATATAAAGGAATGATTGCTTCTGATAAGTATGTAAAAAGGAGAAAAATTACAATAGTTAAGAGAATGCGAAAGTACTTAGACTATATTTCAAACCATCCTCAGCTTACTACAAGCATTATAACCATTGGAGACGGTGTTGCCATAACTTATAAAAAAGGAGGAATTTAAGTGAATAAGATAGAGTTGTTGGCTCCAGCAGGAGATTTGGAGAAATTGCAATTTGCAATAATATATGGAGCAGACGCGGTTTACATAGGTGGACAAGTTTTTGGATTAAGAGCAAGTGCAAAAAACTTTTCCTTTGAAGATATGGAAAAGGGAGTTAAATTTGCTCATGACAGAGGAAAAAGAGTATATGTTACTCTTAATATAATTCCCCATAATGATGATTTACAGGAGCTTTATGACTATTTAAAAAAATTAAAGGACTTAGATATAGATGCAGTAATACTTTCTGATCCAGGCACACTCATGTGTGTTAAGGAATATGCTCCAGATCTAGAGGTACATTTAAGTACACAGGCTAATAATACAAATTATATGAGTGCTAACTTTTGGTATAAACAAGGAATAAAGAGAATAATACTTGCTAGGGAATTATCCTTTAAGGAAATTAGAGAAATACGAGAAAAGACTCCAGAAGATTTAGAATTGGAAGCTTTTGTCCATGGAGCTATGTGTATATCATACTCAGGGAGATGTCTTTTAAGCAACTATATGGCTGGAAGAGATGCCAATAGAGGAGAGTGTGCCCATCCATGCAGATGGAAATACTATTTAGTTGAAGAAAAGAGACCAGGAGAATATGTCCCGGTTTTTGAAGATGAAAAGGGGACGTACTTTTTTAATTCAAAGGATTTGTGCATGATTAATCATATACCTGAACTGATAGATTCCGGTCTGTCAAGTCTTAAAATTGAAGGAAGAATGAAGAGTATATACTATGTAGCCAATACCGTAAGGGTTTACAGAAAAGCAATAGATGAATATTATAAGTCTCCGGAAAGTTATAAATTTGATCCCCAATGGATAGATGAGTTAAGCAAAGTGAGTCATAGGGAATTTACAACTGGATTTTACCTAGATAAACCAACTGAGAAGGATCAGTTATACTTTTCCAGTTCTTATATAAGGGAATATGACTTCATTGGAATAGTTTTGGATTATGATGAGAAAACAGGGCTTGCCACTATAGAGCAAAGAAATAGGATCTTTAAGGGAGATGATATTGAAATAATTGGACCTGACTATAAAATGTTTGGTCAAAAAGTAAAAATCATGTTAGATGATAAAGGTAAAGAAATTGAGGTAGCTCCTCATCCGCAACAAAAGATAAAGATTTTAATGGAAAAGCCTGTTGAACAATATTACATGTTAAGAAAAAAAAGGAAGGATGATTAATTTGAATAGACCCATTTTAATAGGAATTACAGGGGGGACTGGGTCTGGGAAAAGTACTGTAGCAAAGGCTATATATGATTCGTTGTCGGAAAAAAACATTTGCATGATAGAACAGGATGCCTACTATAAGGATCAAAAGCACCTGACTTTTGAGGAAAGGACTAAAACTAATTATGATCATCCTTTAGCCTTTGATACCGAACTTCTGATAGAACATTTAAAGACTCTGCTCGGTGGACAAAGTATTGAAAAACCTGTATATGATTTTTCCTTGCATATAAGAAAAAATTACACAGAAAAGGTTGAGCCAAAAGATATAATAATATTAGAGGGAATTATGATATTAGAAGATGAAAAGCTAAGGGATTTAATGGATATTAAGATATTTGTTGATACAGATGCTGATGTTAGAGTCATAAGAAGGATTACTAGGGATATGAAAGAAAGAGGAAGAACTCTGGATTCAGTGATTAATCAGTATCTTTTCACAGTAAAGCCAGCCCATCAGCAGTTTATTGAACCCACCAAAAAATATGCCGATATTATAATACCGGAAGGTGGATTTAATAAGGTAGCTATTGACATAGTTGTAGCCAAAATAAAATCTATTATTTATGAAAATGAAAATAGCAACAGTTAAAATATTTAAAAATAAAGTATACACCTTTTCTTAACTGGAGATAATCTTAAATAGTTTAAGGGAAGGTGTTTTAATATGTCAGTATTCGAAAAAAAAGAAGAAAATTTTGATAATCATACTAAAACATGTGAAAATAGACTTATATTTTTTTTTGGTATTGTAGCAATTTTACTAAGTTTATTGGCTGCTAGGTTATATTATTTACAAATTATAAAGGGAAAAGAGCTTAGTAACAAAGCAGTTCAGCAATGGTTCGAGATGAAAGAAGCTATAGAGGACAGGGGAACTATATATGACCGAAATCATATTCCATTGACAAATAGAGTAAAAGAAGATTATTTAATTATTAAGCCCAATTTTACAGCAAATGATAAAAACTTAGAGATACTTAGTGATCTAACAAAAATAGAAAAAAATAAGTTAACAAGTCTGATCTTGAAGAATAATAAAATTTTAAAATTGTTGATTAAAAATAAAGAACGAGAAAAAGTAAAAGAAATTGTAAGAGTAAAAGGAACTACCATTATAGAAGCTAAAAAAAGATATGATGAAAGTGGACTGGCATCTCATGTTGTAGGATATATAAATGAGGCTGAGAATACTGGGGCAAGTGGCCTGGAAAAAGCCTTTAATAATGAACTTAAAGAGAATCGATTAGTAAAGATAGGTGCTATTGTAGATGCTAAAAAAGAGGTTATCCCGGGTTTTGGATATGTAGTATATGAAAGTGATGATAGCGTGCAGAAAAATGTTGTAACGACCATAGATTATAATGTTCAAAAAATTGCTGAAGAAGTCTTTGATAAGAACTATCATAAAGGGAGCGTAGTTGTTCTTGAGGCTAAAACGGGAGAAATTTTAGCTATGGTAAGCAGACCAAATTTTCAGCAAAATAATGTCGGTTATCATCTTAATAGTAATGAAAGGGAATTGTATAACAAGGCACTTCAAATTTCCTATCCTCCAGGATCTGTATTTAAGATTGTTGTAGCTGCCGCTGTACTAGAGGAAGAGATAGTTCGTTTAAAAGACGAGTTTATTTGTAATGGATATGAAATGCTAGGTTCTAATATGATAAAATGTTATACCTATGAAAGGGGAGGTCATGGAAGCTTAGATTTTAGGCGAGCCTTTGTAGAATCTTGCAATTCTACATTTATTCAGGCTGGAAAAATTTTAGGAGGAAAAAAGTTGCTTAATTATGCTGCAAAATTCGGTTTAGGGAAAAAAACGGGAGTTAAAATCTCAGAAGAAGTAGATGGAATACTTCCTACAGAAGATTATGTAAAAGGTCCAGGAATAGGAAATATTTCAATAGGACAAGGAAGTTTACAGGTAACTCCTTTACAGGTAGCAAGACTCACAAATATTATAGTTAATGGCGGGGTAGATGTTGGAGTTCAGCTTGTAAAATCGATAATAAATGATAAGGGTGAGAGTGTCATAAAATTTAATAACAAAAATATAAAACGTGTGACTTCAGTGGGAACCGCAAATAAAATTAAGCAGATGATGAACAAGGTTGTAGATGAGGGTACAGGTAAAAAAGCTAAAATAGAAGGTGTTGAAAGTGGTGGTAAAACCGGATCTGCTGAAGCCATTGGAGAAGATGGAGAAACAGTACATGCCTGGTTTACAGGATACTTTAGAGGTGAAAAATCTAAATATATAATTACTGTATTGGTAGAGGATGGAGGAAGCGGTGGAGAAGCTGCTGCACCACTATTTGCTGAGATATCTCAAAAAATGTTAAAATTAGGATTTTAACTACATTGGAATATTGAAAAAATGTCTAGACATGCACAATTTTTAACGAAGATACATATAATTTAGAGTGACCATAATTTTGGAGGTGTTATGATGCATGTGGTTAACTCTCGCATCTTTTTCATTTATTTTAGCAAAACCTATAATTTCTTTAGTATCCTTTGTAGCCAATAGCACATCGTTTCCCCACCCCCTTACTCCAGATGAGGAACAAAAATATTTGACATTATATTCCCAGGGAGATGAACAAGCCAAAAATATACTTATTGAAAAAAACTTAAGGCTAGTTGCCCACGTGGTAAAAAAATATCATAATACAGGCTATAATATAGATGATTTGATCTCTATAGGCACTATAGGATTAATAAAGGCTATTACTACCTTTGATTCAAGTAAAGGAACTAGGTTAGCAACATATGCAGCAAGATGTATTGAAAATGCTATTATTACTAAAAGACTACAGAAAAAAGCGTCGAAGACGCTTTTTTAGCTCTTAGTTAAAGAAATTGATTTCAAAATAACCATCAAACCATAGGATATTCTCTACTACTTTACCGAGAAGATTTTTTTTTGTTTCTATATCAATCTTGTCAAATAAATTGTCCCAATCAGATAAACTTTTCCTTATAGCGGAATATTGTCTTTGATTAGAAACATTATCGTCTAGATCATTTGATTTATTATCAAGATTTTCAAAGAGTTTCAAATTTTCTTTATCAATTTTTTCAATTTCTTTAATTATATATTTAGATGCTCTACTATTTTGGTTGTTATAAAGCTGCTTGATTAGATTTGCGATTTTACTTTCATTTTGAGATATTTTTTTCCTAATTTCATTTTGCCTATGCTTGTTTTTTATATTTTTTTTAATTAGCTGTTTTCTGTATATATTAATATGTTTTATAATATTGTTATTATCTTGTAGTAAATCTTTCACCCTTTCAATTATTAATTGATCTGCAGTTATTCCCTTTAAATTTGAGCTTTTACATCTAACTCCTCTGGAACTTTCCTTTAAGGTGCAAACATAATAATAATATCTTTCACCAGTTTTAGGGTTAATATGTCCATATTTTATTCTCATAGGTTGATTACATTTGCCACATTTTATAAGACCTGAAAGTAATCCCTTACTGGAATTACCATGTCTAGGTGATTTTTTTTTGTTTTTCTTTAAAAGGTTTTGAACTTCAATCCACTGTCTGCTAGGAATAATACCCTTGTGATTTGCAATAGCTACTATCCATTCTTCTTTATTTCTAGGTCTATTGCTTTTACCCTTTGTTTCAATATTTTTATTATACACAAGTACCCCATGGGACCCGTCAAATTCCGATTTATCGTTAGTAATATCCATATTATATCGATTTAAATAATCATAAAGCTCATTATCAGCTACGGCATAAACAGGATTATTCAATATATTTTTCAACGTATTTTTTTTAAAATCATTATTATTTTTACTTTTAATATTGTTTTGTAGACAGTAGGTTTCCAGTTTTGATAAGCTTTTTAATTCCAAATATTTATCGAATATAGTTTTTACCGTTTCCAGTTCATTGTTGACGGGTGAAAGCTTATACATTTTTCTTTCTTTCATATCTACATCATAATATATAATTGGTTTGCTTTCAAAACCTGTAGGAGTGACACCTCCGAGCCATCTGCCTGTTCGGGCAAGCTGTAGCATATTATCTCTTATACGCTCAGCGATGGTTTCTCTTTCAAGTTGAGCAAATACACTAGCGATATACATCATTGCTCTGCCCATGGGAGTGGTAGTATCGAACTGTTCTCTAATAGAAATAAAAGATATATTATATTGTTGTAATAAATCCATAGTAGCAGAAAAATCTGTTATGGACCTGCTAATTCTATCCAATCTATAGCAAATTAGAATATCGAATTTTTCTTTTTTTGCATCGTTTAACATTCTTTGAAACTCTGGCCTATCTGTATTTCCTCCAGAAAAACCTTCATCAAAATATAAAAGGTCTTTTCTAACTATCAAATTCCTTCCCCTTGCATACTGTTTACACATATCTATTTGGTTTTTTATTGATTCGCCTTTGCCGGTAAATTTAGATTTTCGGACGTATATTGCGGCAGTAGTCATTATGACCCCTCCAAAAGATATACATTTTTCTATTAAATAGATATGTTCAAATGCAAAAATATATTATGAATATAATAAATATTAAAAATTTCAATTTTTTTAAAATAAAAAACCCCTGATTATTAACGGGATTTTTAAGTCTTAAAGCTTTGTTTTCTCTAAATATTTGTCGAAATGAATGTTCTTAGCACTTCTACTTTGAAGCTAGAACCCTATATTGGTGTATATCAATCTGAAATGTTAAGAGCTTGTTCAGCTTCAATAACTAGTTCATTCATTAGTTCTTTAACAGTAACAATTTTATTCATACGATATGCATTGGTTCCTACGAAAACCAGTCCATTTTCTGCATCACCTTCTACTGACCTAATTAATGCATTAGATATACAATAAGGGGTAGTAGCGGGATTACATGGTTTTAAACAGTTATAGCATCGTTCTACCGGTATTTTTCCTTTTTCCAATGATTTTACAAAGTCATTGCGAATTGCTCTTCCAGGCATTCCAACAGGGCTCTTCACAATTTGAATATCCTTTTCATTTGCAGCAATATAAGCCTTTTTGAAGTTGATATGGGCATCACATTCTTCTGTAGCAACAAATCTAGTAGATATTTGAACACCAGCAGCTCCTGCCTTTAAATATTTAGCTATGTCACTTCCATTAAAAATTCCACCAGCTACAATCACGGGAATTTTTTTCTTGAATTTTTCCTCAAAGGGTCTTATTTCAGTTAATACTTCCTGAACAATAGAATAAAAATCTATTTTGGGAATAGAAGTTAACTGTTCTAGGGAAAAGCCTAAATGGCCTCCAGCCTCAGGACCCTCAACAATTATTGCATCAGGTAAATAGTTATATTTTCTATTCCAGAGTTTTGTAATTACTGAAGCTGCTTTTCCAGAGGATACTATAGGAGCAATTTTAGTTTTAGAGCCTTTAATCAACTCAGGCAGATTTTTAGGAAGTCCTGCGCCTGAAATGATTAGATCTATTTTTTCTTTGATTGCAGCTTTTACCATGTCTTTATAATTGTTTACTGCAGCCAGAATATTAACTCCTAAAATTCCATCAGGACTTAAATCTCTAGCTCTTCTAATTTCTTTAATAAGTCCTCTAATGTTTGCTGCGTCATTATCGATTTTAAAGTCGTTTTCTCTAAAACCGATCTGTACAGCTGAAATTACGCCTATTCCACCTTCATTAGCAACGGCAGCAGCTAACTTGGATAAAGATACACCTATGCCCATGCCACCTTGAATTATCGGAACCCTAGCTACTAGATTACCTATTTTCAAAGAGGGTAAAGTCATTAAATCCACTCCTTCTACTCTATTTAAATATACTCAAAATAAAAAGTTTTTAATAGTCAAAGTATATGAAAAATTAGGAGATATGTCAATGTTTTTATAAATATTTTGAATTGGTCAAGCTGGAATTTGAATATTTATTATTCAGGGGGTGGAGAGTTGCCGCAAAATAAATGGAATAAAGATAATATTAGGGTAATAGTTAATACTTCTGAGGATGAAGAGGTTATAAAGAAACTTAAAGATATATGGAATAGGTTTATAGCTCAGCTAATTATGGAGAGAATTGTTAAACTTCCTGAGGAAATACAGGTGAAATTTTTAGATGAGATAAAAAACAGATAAAGATAATTAAAAATAGTCAATCCATTACTATTTTTAATGGTTTGACTATTTTTATGCTTAAATTTTAAGAATTATTTTTTGAATCTTTATTATTTATACTATTATTGAAAGCTTTTTGTAGTTTATTTAACGCCTTTTTTTCTATCCTTGAAACGTATGAGCGGGAAATGCCTAGTATCTTTGCAATTTCCCTTTGGGTTTTACATCCTCCGCCAGCTAATCCGTATCTTAGTTCAATAACGGTTTTTTCTCTCTTTTTAAGGACCTTAGACATTTTTCTATATAAATTTTTGATCTGTATTTTCAACTCTACTTCATTCATAACTGTATCAGCATCCGTTCCTAAAATATCTATTAATGAAATTTCATTTACTTTAATAGTTTATCGGTATAGAGAATCAAATAAAGCATCTTTGTTTTATAATAGTAAAATATTTTACCTTTGTTAGTATACCGTGGGCTATAATGACAGATGTTATTTGGATTGCTTCATTGGCACTTTACTACTTCTTTGTTTCATCAAAACGAATTAAGAAATCGGGTAAATTTAGTACTTAAAATTACCTAGGAAGTTTTGGATAAAGAATAAGGGTGAATTGGTCATTTTTCTCATGCTTTTTCTTTATGTATTCAGCATAGTCAAGAACTGTTTTGAGAAGTTTATTTTTTTTTGAGGGATCATTAGTCTGATTATATAGGCTTAAAACTTTTTCAACCTTTGGAATTGCATTTTTATGAGTATCTGTTTTATTATTCTCAATGTGTAAAATCTTTTCAACTTTACTAACATTTAATGATATTTCTTTAATTTTCGTAGTCAATTTTTCATATCGAGTTAAGTAGGTATTGGTATCATATATACCTCGTTCTAATAAATTATGAAGGCTGTCTTTTTGTTTTTGTAATTCAGTCAATTCAGTTTTAAGATTTTTAAGGGCAGTTTTATGTATTTCTATATTACTTATTTCTTTTTCTCGGACAGGTCTATTTTTAATCCAATCAGCTCTGTACTGCTTAAGCCAATCCATAAGTGCACGTAAAAGTTTTTGCTCTATATATTTATACTTGGAACTTTTATTACCACAGTTTTTATAACACGTAATATGAGGTTCACTTTTTGTATAGGTCCTAAAAACCATGGAAGAGTTACAAATTTGACATCTAATAAGTCCTGCTAAGGGATTTGAAACATTAGTATTGTAAGGTATATGATATCTGCTTTTTAAAATTTCCTGAGCTTGCCTGAATATTTTTTCTGAGATAAGTGCATCGTGTTTACCTGGAACGTTTATCCACTCATCTTTAGGACGCACTTCAACCTCCCTGTCTTGATTTGGCTTTTTTGATTTGATGGACTTAGTTTTTTTCCACAGAATCCTACCTGTATAGACCTCATTTTTGATTATATTTAATACTGAGTGATTTGACCATTTTTTACCTGTGTAGGTTTTATAGCCTAATTGGTTTAATTTATTGGCAATTTTGCTACACCCCATATTATTATTTACATATAAATCAAATATTATCTTAACTATAGGAGCTTGTTGAGGATGGGGGATTAGAGTTCTATTTTTACCTTCATAATAGATTTCATAACCATAAGGGGGGAGAGTACCTATATAATTTCCGTCCTCAACGGAACGAATTCTTCCACGCTGAAGCCTTCGGTTTATAATCTTTAGCTCCTTACGAGCCATAAAGGCTTCAAACTCTGAGTATTCTTCGTCAAACTCATCTTGTAAATCATAGGTCTTCCGGGTGGTAATAATCTTTGTTTTGGATTTTTTAAAGGTTTCAAGTATCAGACCCTGTTCTTGCATATTTCCACGACCTAGACGATCCATGTCCATGCAGAGAACTCCATTATACATTCCTTTCTCTACTTCCTTGAGAAGTTTCAACATCTGAGGTCTATGTACAAGACTCTCTCCTGAAACAATTTCCTCACGTATTTTGACTATATTTAATCCTTGACTTTCAGCAAATTTTAGAAGTATCTTTTTATGCTTAGCTAAGGTTTCACCTTCACCGTGTTTTTCTGCTTCTTCATCAGCTCTAGACTTTCTAAGATACATACATATTTTATCCATCATATTCACCTACCGTAGATAGTTTTTCATTATATAACTATTTTTTATAAAGATAAAAAATGACATAAAAAAAGCCAGCTCCTTTTTGGGGATTAGAGTAGTAAGGGCAGGATAGTCTACATGGACGATTTTTTTATATACCTGTATTTATAGAGTATATCATTCGTATATTCAATAAACTTGAATAAGCTTTAGTTATATATTTGACATATTAGGGTGAACTCCTTTTTATTTTCCAATAAAATCCAGAAAAACCGGCAATTAAGAAATATGAAATTTACTCAAATAAAAATAATTGGTAAATAATAATAAAATCATATATAATCTATATGAACCCTGTAAAGACTAAAATAAAAGGGAGGGTTTAACAGGTGATTAAAAGATTTGCGTATTATTATAAGCCCCATAAAAAGCTATTTGTACTAGATATGATTTGTGCATTTTTAATGGCAGTTATTGATTTAGCTTTTCCAGTAGTAACTAGAGCTCTTTTAAATGATATTATACCAAATGGGAAAATAAGGATTTTTTACATATTGACCGGTACCATGTTAGTATTATATGTGCTAAGAGCAGTATTTAACTATATAGTTAACTATTGGGGACATGTGGTTGGAACTAGGATGGAAGCCCATATGCGAAATGATTTATTTTCTCACATACAAACCTTAGATACTAAATACTTTGATGAGACAAGAACAGGTCATATAATGTCGAGGGTAGTAAATGACCTTAGAGAAATATCGGAATTGGCTCATCATGGCCCCGAAGATATATTTTTATCTACTATTATGATAATAGGTTCTTTCATAATATTAATGAACATAGAGTGGAGACTCACCTTGATAGTCTTTGCTTTCGTGCCAGTAATGATTTGGTTTGCCATAAAAAAGCGCAAAAAAATGAGCAATGCTTTTAGAGACGTAAGAAAAAAGATTGCAAATGTTAATTCGCAGTTGGAAAATAGCATCTCAGGTATAAGGATTGCAAAGTCCTTTGCAAACGAAGAGTATGAAATGAGAAAATTTTCTGAGGGAAATCAGGAATTTAAAGAATCTAGAGAATTTGCGTTTAAATCAATGGCAGAGTTTTTTACAGGAATAAACTTTTTATCGAATATGTTAAATGTCATTGTTATAAGTGCCGGAGGAATATTTGTTTATAAGGAATTGATCTATTTAGGTGACTTAGTAGCATATTTGCTGTATGTAAACTTTTTTATGCAGCCTATTAAAAGACTTACTCAATTTGCTCAGCAGTTTCAGTTAGGTATGACAGGATTTGAAAGATTTATTCAGATATTGAATATTGAACCGGAAATAGTTGATAGCCAAAGTGCTGAAGAATTAAAAGATGTAAAAGGAAAAATTGAATTAAAAGATGTTACATTTAGTTATAATGAAAAAGAATCCGTACTTGAAAATATAAACTTAACTATCGAATCTGGAAAGACTTTGGCGTTGGTAGGCCCCTCAGGAGGAGGAAAAACAACCCTTTGTCACTTAATTCCCAGATTTTATGATGTAGTAGATGGCGAAATATTGATAGATGGAAAGAATATAAAGGATATAACCATAAAGTCACTAAGAAAAAATATTGGTTTAGTACAGCAAGATGTATTTCTATTTACAGGTACAATAAAAGACAATATACTGTACGGAAGACCAAATGCCAAGGATGAAGAAGTTATAGAAGCTGCAAAAAAGGCAAATATACATGACTTTATAATGGGTCTACCTAATCAATATAATACTCATATTGGAGAAAAGGGAATAAAGTTATCAGGAGGACAAAAACAGAGAATCTCTATAGCTAGAGTATTCTTGAAAAATCCTCCCATATTAATACTCGATGAAGCTACTTCGGCTCTTGATAATGAAACGGAAATAAAAATCCAAAGGGCTTTGGAAGAGCTTGCAACAGGAAGAACTACGCTTGTGATAGCCCATAGACTTTCGACCATTAAAAGCGCCGATGAGATTGTGGTGCTTACGGATGAGGGGATAAAGGAAAAGGGAAGACATGAAGAGTTAATTAGAAAGAAAGGATTATATGCTAAACTATATAAAGCCCAATTTAACGGATATACAGCAGATGAAATAGCTTAAACATTTAGGTGAACTAAAGGATTCAATTAAAATACTTAGACTAAACAAAAAACAGAAACCTTCTGATTATAATTATAGAATAGTACAAACTAAGCCCCTCATAGGTTTTATCAAGGAGGGGTTTTATGATAGAAGAAAAAATGAAGGAAGATGAAAATTATGATGCTACATATTATTTTGGAAATTCTATAGTTCACATAGTTGCACCTAAGTTTAAAACTCCAGAAGAAATAGAACAAATACTGCAGGAACACCATAAAGCTGGTTGGGACATATGGAAGGAAATACTTAAAAAAAATGATAGTAACGAATAATAAAGATTGTTTGATTCAATAATACCTTAAATTTCCTGGAAAATTTCCAGGGGCTATATTTAATTGTTGATAAAATGCTAATTGTTGTTTTTTACAAAACTATGTAAAAATAAAAAGGGATTTTCAAAATTTTGTCGAACTTAAAATAAAATAGGACCTACAACCTATAAAGATACAAAAATAGTACTATAGACCTAGCCTATATACAAAATGACACTACTACTATAAGCCTTTAAATAAGGAGGAGCACAATGAAGGAACTGGTTGAAAGCAAGAAAAAAGCCGAAATAACTATGCGGTTAACAGAGTTTGAAATACCTCCAATGCAGGATGTATTAATCGTTGGGAAAAATGCACCAATTGGCCCTGAAGCTGTTAGAAGGATGGTTGATATTTTATCGCCTGAACAGTATGAAGTTATTAAAGTACAGCACCCTATCATAGAAGCTATTGTAATCCGAAAAGCTTTAACGAATATACTTACTAAAGATAAGTTGATTCCTATTATCATTGAAGAAGGAGAGAAGGTAGCTAGCGAATCGACAATTATTAAAGCCAATATTGACATCGTGGTGCACGTTAGCAAATCCGTGGACCTATGATGAGACATGTTTCAGATATAATGATTAAAAATTTTAAGACAATAGACCCACTGGATGGTGTAAGAAAAATGCAGCGTTTTGTTATAGATAAAAACATTGATTTTTTTCCAGTGGTTGAGTCAGATAAGTTAGTAGGTCTTTTAACCTATAAAGAGCTGATAGGGGTACATCCAAATAGAATAGTTGCAGATGCTATGCGCAATAAGGTCATACTTATTGACCATGAAGCATCGGTGTGGATGGCAAAAGAACTAATTGATGAAAATAGCACCGATGTTTTATTAGTAGTCGATAATGAAAAGTTAGTGGGGATAGTTACAAAAACTATACTTTATGCGGAATTAGGAAGACATACTGATCTTTTAACAGGGTTATATAAAAGTGATTATATTTATTATAATGCTAAAAAACTCATAGAAAATGGAAAAAATACTGCTATTATATTCATTGATATTAATAATTTTGGCTTTATTGATAAGAAGTACGGACATGTACAAGGGGATAACATATTAAAAGAAGTTGCTTTTATATTAAGAAAAAATACACCTTCTGATGCTTATACATGCAGATTTGGAGGAGATGAATTTGTGGTATTAGTGCCCTATTGTTTAGATAAGACTGTTAAGTTTACGATAAATCTACTAAATATTATTTCTAAAAATAAATTTTGTGATAAAATTAAAGTAAATGCATCGGCTGGAATTGCAATCTATGAAAAAGGATATGATGAAATCGACTATGATGCAAAGGTATATGAACTTATAAATCGTGCTAGTTTGGCCTCAACAAAAGCAAAAAAAGAAGAGCGGCTATACTATATAGCAAATTGTCTGGAATCAAATGAGACACACAAAATAGTATGAAAACTTGTAAATAGATAAACTGTTAACGAAGATTCATTTCCTTCCTTATCGATACCTATTGGTTCCTGTATTGATACTTCATTTTTAATTTTTTTACCGGCTCTAATTGTCATTAGGATTTCATTTGCTATATTTACATAAAGACTTCAAAATTTAAAAATATATAATAGATTACAAGTAAAAGATTATATAAACTATGTAGGGGAGATGATGAAATGGCAAAGGAATATATAAATAAACATGTTATAGATAAATTAAGTGATCTTGAAAATCCCCAAAATTCGATTTTATTGCTGGGAAGCCCTGTAGAACATAGTTTTTCTCCCCTTATACACAACGGTGCTTTTGAAAAATATAACTTGAATTATATTTATAAAGCACTAGAAGTGGATGAGGATAACCTTGAAAGTGTTGTACATGGTATTAGAGATTTCGGAATCAAGGGTTGTAATGTAACAATCCCTCATAAGGTAAAAATAATGGAATATCTCGATGAAATATCAGAGGAAGCGAGATTGATTGGAGCTGTAAATACAGTACTAAATACAAATGGAAAACTTTATGGTTACAATACCGATGCCGAAGGCTTTTATTTATCCTTACTGGAGAAGGGCATAAAAGTAAAAAATAAGAAAATTGCAATTTTAGGAGCAGGAGGAGCTGCCAAGAGTATCTGTGTAAAACTGACAATAGAAGGTGCAGACAAAATAGATATATACAACAGAAATCAATATAAATCCGAAAAGATAGTCAGGTTAATTAAAAATATTAGGAATATTACTACAGAATGTCATGATCTGAATAAAATAAAAAAAGAAATAACAAAACAGTATGATATAGTCATAAACTGCACTCCTGTGGGTATGCACCCTAAAATTCATGAAACTATTATAGAGCCTGAGAAATATTTAAGGTCAGATGCTATAGCTGTAGATATAATATATAACCCTCTAGAAACTAAGTTTTTAGAGAAGTCAAGGGAAAATGGAATGAAGACCTTAAATGGATTAGGAATGTTGATATATCAGGCCATAGAGGCCTTTGAGATATGGACAGATGTAAGAATAGAAAAAGAATTTGTTGAGAATACATTATATAAAGCAGGAATTTAAAAAAAATAATCGAAATATAAAAAGTACAAACTTATATATTTTGTAAAAGAATCAAATGATGCATGGCTAAATTTGGACGCCTTATGCCATGCTGATGAGGTGGCGTAACCGGCTAACTATAGGCTTTATAATTAGCTTTTTTACTAACCAATAATTAAACTATAGGTGGTATAGATGCTGAAAAAGAAAAACATGAGGCTAGGAGACCTACTGGTTCAAGTAGGAAAAATTACGGAGCAACAGCTTTTATATGCTCTCAAGGTACAAAAACGGATAAAGAAAAAAATTGGTGAGGTTTTAATAGAACTGGGTTACGTAACGACTAAGGATATAATAGAGGTATTAGAATTCCAGTTGGGAATACCGCATGTAGATTTAGAAAAGTACTATATAGATCCCGAAATTCCCCATTTGATTTCTGAGGAATTTGCTAGAAAAAACCGCTTGATACCTATCAAAAAAAACACAAAAGAATTAATAGTTGCCATGAGTGATCCCTTAGATATTATTACAATAGAAGATTTAGAAATAATGACGAATATGGAAATCAAGCCTGTTATTGCCACTGAGCAGGATATAGAAAAGGCAATAAATCAATATTACAGCCAAAAAACCGTTGAAAAGGCAGTTGAGGACTTTAAAAAGGAATTTAATCTTACAAAGGAAGAAATAGACCAGGAACTACTTAGGGAAATTAACAATGCACCAGTAGTACGTCTTGTGAATTCAATAATAATGCAAGCATCGCAAAATAATGCCAGTGACATTCATATAGAACCCTATGAAGATATTTTGAGAATCAGATTTAGGATTGACGGAGATCTCCATGAAGTAATGAGGCCAGCGAAACAAACTCATGGTGCAATTGTTACGAGAATCAAGATTATGGGTAAAATGAATATCGCTGAAAGAAGATTGCCACAGGATGGCAGGGTAGAGATGGAGATGAATGGCAAGGAATTGGACCTCAGGATATCGACAATTCCGACCATATACGGTGAAAAAGTAGTTATACGTATTCTTGACAGGAGTAATTTTGTAAAGAAAAAAAATGAGCTGGGATTTACCTCTCATAATTTAGAAAGATTTAACCAGATTGTTAAGAGTAACAATGGTATAATATTAGTAACAGGACCTACAGGTAGCGGTAAAAGTACTACCTTGTATTCGATTTTAACGGAACTTAACGATATAAATAAGAACATCATTACCATAGAAGATCCCGTTGAATACAGGATGGATGGGATAAATCAGATGCAGGTGAATGTGAAGGCAAACTTAACCTTTGCAAATGGCCTGAGGGCGACATTAAGGCAGGATCCCGATATAATAATGGTTGGAGAGATAAGGGATGAAGAAACCGCAGAGATTTCCATAAGAGCTGCTATAACCGGGCATCTGGTATTGAGCACATTACATACCAATAGTGCGCCGGCTACTATAAGTAGACTTCTGGATATGGGTGTAGAGCCTTATCTAGTGGCTTCATCAGTAGTAGGAGTTGTAGCTCAGAGGCTTGTAAAGAAAATCTGTCCCGATTGTAAAACACCATATGTTCCCAATGATGATGAAATGAATATGCTTGGAATATCCAAGGAAGAAGCTGAAAATATTGTGATATATAAAGGAAAGGGTTGTTCTTACTGTAATAATACTGGTTATAGAGGCAGGACGGCTATTCATGAAATAATGATTATAGATAAAAATATTAGAAAAATGATCATAGATAAGGCCTATAACGATGAGATAAAGGACTATGCTGTAAAAACAGGAATGACTACATTACAGCAAAATTGTAGAGAATTAATTTTATCAGGTGTAACTACTCTAGATGAATTTTTAAAGGCAGCTTATTCAATAGAAGGGTGATTGTTATATGGAAATAAAAGATTTATTAGAGAAGGTAATCTCTTGTAATGCATCAGACCTACATATTACAGTAGGAATATCACCGGTTGTAAGAATAGATGGAAATCTGATAAAACTGAATGAATACCCTAAATTACTTCCTGAGGATACGGAAAAATTAGCTTTAACTCTGATGAATGACGGGCAGAAAAAGTTTTTTCAAAAAAAGAATGAAATAGATTTTTCTTACTCCATAAGTGGATTAGGAAGATTTAGAGTGAATATATATAAACAAAGAGGAAGCTTTGCTTTAGCCATCAGGACAGTACCTCTTGAACTTCCAACTATTGAGAATTTGGGACTACCGGAGGTATTGAAAGATTTATCATTAAAAAAGAGGGGCCTTATATTAGTTACAGGTCCTACAGGTTCAGGAAAATCTACTACTTTAGCAGCTATGATAAATCAGATAAATAATACGAACAATGCCCATATATTAACTTTAGAAGATCCTATTGAGTATTTACATAGACATAATAAAAGTATTGTAAATCAGAGGGAAATTGGATATGATAGCAATTCCTATGCAAATGCTTTAAGGGCGGCTCTAAGACAGGACCCTGATGTTATTTTGATTGGAGAGATGAGGGATTTGGAAACCATAGCTACTGCACTGACCGCTGCAGAAACAGGTCATCTGGTTCTCTCTACTCTACATACTATAGGAGCTGTGTCGACCATTGATAGAATTATAGATGTATTTCCTCCTCAGCAGCAGCAACAGGTAAAAATACAACTTTCAAACGTGCTGCAGGGAGTTATATCTCAACAACTTCTTAAGAGAGTAGATGGAAAGGGAAGAGTGCCGGCAGTTGAGGTTATGGTTAGTAATGCTGCCATAAGAAATCACATTAGAGAAGGAAAAACCCATCAAATCTTAAGTAGTATTCAGACCGGTGGGAAGCTGGGTATGATAACTATGGATAGTTGTATATCCAACATTTATCAAAAAGGACTTATATCCTACGAAGAGGCACTTAACTATGCAATAGATAAGACCTTCATATCAAGATTGCTGTAGCAAAATTTAAGGTTGGTGACCATATGCCAAATTTTAAATACAGAGGGAAGAACATAAAGGGTGAGACGCTGAAGGGTAAGTTGGAAGCCGGCTCTGAAAAAGAAGCCATATTGCTTTTGAGAAGACAAAATATATATCCCATTGAAATCAAAAAAGAAAGTATAGCAAATAAAGAAATAAGTTTCAGTATTTTTCAAAAAGTTAAAATTAAGGATTTAGCAGTTTTTTGCAGACAGTTTCATGCCATACTTGATGCAGGTATTTCTGTTTTGGAATCTTTGGACATCCTTAGAAATCAGACGGAAAATAAAAAGCTAAGAGATGCTATAGATGATATCTATGAGGAAGTTCAAAAGGGGAAGTCGCTATCCTCTGCCATGGCAAACTATAAAAGTATTTTTCCTGAAATCCTTATAAACATGATCGAAACTGGAGAGGTTTCAGGACAGCTGGATGTGGTTCTTGAGAGGATGGCAGTGCACTTTGAGAAGGAAAACAAGATAAATCAAAAAATTCAGGGAGCAATGGTTTATCCCGCCATAATATCGATTGTAGCACTTTTGGTAGTGTGGTTTTTGATGACCTTTGTATTACCCAATTTTGTGGACATGTTTAAGGGTTTTGGAATAACATTGCCTTTGCCCACCAGAATACTCTTGGGAACTGGAAAGTGGCTTAAAAACTACTGGTATATTCTATTTGCTATAATAGTTGCTTTGATTTACATTTTTAGAAAATACTCTAATACTGAAAAGGGTAGATATAGAATAGACAAGTTAAAGCTGAAGCTGCCGGTAATAGGAAAAGTCAGTGGTAAAATTGCAACCTCCAGATTTGCAAGGACCCTATCTACTCTCCTAGCAAGCGGTATTTCCATCATAGAGGCTATGGAAATAGTAATAAGAATAATAGGAAATTCCGTTATATCAGAGGGAATTCATAAGTCTATGGATAACATAAAAAAGGGTTTAGGTATAGCCGAACCATTAAAAGAGCTTGGAATCTTCCCTCCCATGCTCATATCCATGATAAGAATAGGAGAGGAATCAGGATCTCTTGATTCAATGCTTGCAAAAACTGCAGATTTTTACGATGAAGAAGTAGAAAGTGCAGTAGCTAAGATGACAACCCTGATTGAGCCTTTGATTATAGTAATCCTAGCCTTTGTTGTAGGCGCTATAGTCGTATCTATAGTGCTTCCCATGTTCGAAATGTTTAATCAGATTGGCGTGTAAGATCTTTGTAGAGAGGAGAAGAACTTATGATTTTTTTAAAGGGACATTTAAAGAACAAAAAGGGGTTTACATTAATAGAACTCATAGTAGTTGTAGCGGTATTAGGAATCTTAGCTAGTATTGCTGTGCCTAGAGTAGGTGGCATAACTCAGAGAGCTAAGGATGTGGCAGATAAGGCTCAGATAAGAATATTACAAGAGGCTCTTGAAAGGTATATAGCCGAATCGGGAGATGAAGATTTAGATAATAATGAGCTGAAAGATAATAACGGTAAGCTTACAGCTGAATCTGTAATAGATGCATTAAAAAGTGAAATTGACGGAGAATATGGTCCATATTTAAAGGGCGATGTAACCACTACGCTGCCTAGTGGAGAAAAAGTAAAATTTGATGATAGTGACTATGAATTTTATAAATAAATTAACCTCTTGTGCTAGTTACTCTAACAGTATAGCTTTAAATATCCTTTAATATTTCCTCTGAAGCGACTTTGAAGAGCTGTTTTTACACCCTCTAAATCTTTTCCATTAAAACAGCTCTTCTAGGGAGCCCAAAGAGGATTATTGAAGGATATCTATAAGGAACTAGCGAGGCGAGTTAAATTATGTAAAGGTTAATGTTAAAATTGAAG
>JACCKY010000058.1 GCA_014236755.1 Candidatus Petromonas tenebris
TTGCCTGTTTAATAAGTGGAGGTAATTTTTCTAAGATGACTTCTTTATACTGAAACTCAAATAAATCTATCGTTTCACCATTTCTAATTTCATCTATCCTTCTCTCAATAGCGTCAAAATCAATTTTCTTTACATCTAGTATAGATCCATACTCTTTTGCATCTTTAAATACTTCTATGATATATTCAATATCTTCCTTTAATTTTTTTCTTTCTTCACCTTGGACATCTCCTAAAATATAATCCCAAAATGAATTGTCAATTCCAAATTTTCCATTGTCAATTAGTCCGTTGCTTTCTTGTATTGAACAAACATTCAACTCTATTTTCTTTCTAAATATTCTTCTATTTTTACTTCTTGCCTTCATCATTAGAGCAAAGGCTGCAAGTTGTCCTGCTCTGTCATCTATATCCAAGCCGTATAGGTTTTTCTCTAATATTAATTTTGGTATATCTCTTTCGGAGTAATTTGCTTTCAAATAAATATCATAAAGCACATCAAAGGCATATACCAAAATATGGCCCGATCCCATAGCAGGATCTAGTTCTGAACTTCTGGGTCTTGCTCTGCTTCTTCTAAGTAATACTTCAACTGCATCTTTAATTCTTCATCTGGATGAGACTCTAGCCAAAGTCTGCCTAGTGAATTTTCCACCATATATTTTACAATCCATTTAGGTGTAAATAACTGTGTTGCAGCAGGAATATTTTCCTTTGTAATCTTTTTGTTTTTCTTTAATCCTGCAAAAACTTCATCTTTCTTTTCTGATATATAGTATTGATACATCCAACCAATAATCTCCACTTGGTCTTTATAGTCTTCTTCCTCAATAGATTCTACTAAATCCCTTATTATAGAACCCTCTGTCAATAGATTATCTGGTAGTAAAAGTTCTGTATAATCTGCTATTTCTTCAAATACCATAGGCATTATTTGCCCTAATTGATTACATTGTTTAATTATTAAATATTTATATAAATCTTCTGTATCATTTTCATCTATAAGTCTATAAACTATCTCTCTATCTATATCTAAATCTACATTTAAAGCCTCTTTTATAATATCTGGCTCTGTTTTACCTTCTTCCTCTAACACCTGTAGGAAGGTATTCATTGACCTCCATAAAACGAAGGGCAATGAATCTGTTAAACCATGTATATGCCACTTCTTCTATAACTTGATCAAATCCTTTTTCTCTTATTTTAGATACTAGTTTTTCTCTTTGTTTTACTTCATATTTTTTATATATTTTACTATTTTCTAAACCTTTGATTCTAAAACCACCTTCAAAGGTTTCTATATCCTTTATTTCATCCTTTGTGATACCTAGTTCATAGGCTTTTTGAGTGATATCTTCGATAAGTCTATTTCTTGCTCTTACAGCAAAATTCTTTATAGCAGACTTGTTCATCTATATTTCCCCCTGATTATATTAACTTCAATTTCGTATCTTCATTTAATTGCTCTTTTAGTTTTCTTCTAATTTGTTCTATTACTTCTTCTATATCCTCTTCTGTTTCAATAACCTTTACTCCATGAAGTATGTTGGCCACACTAATGTTTTTCACTACCTTTGTTTTATATTCTATCTTGAGCTGGTCGTCATTAAATACTTCTGGTGCTATTGGTTCATTTTTTGGCTTTCTCTTAGTCTTTTCTTTTTCTATTTCATCAAAACAGCGAATCTTTAATCTATCTGATTCTTCCTTCATGGCAATGGCTTCATAAAAATTATTTGCACTATCCAAACGACTTAATAGATTATCAAATCTTGCTTTGAATTTACTTTTTAATTCTTCACCAAAGTCATATAAGTCTAATTCTTCTAATACTCTTTTGGAATCACTTTCAATAACACTTCTTACGGGTTTGCACTCCTCTTCTAGTAACTGGACAAACTTATCTGTAAATTCTTCAATTAAATTTGGTAATCTATGAATCTCTGAATAAGGCTCTTTTGATTTTACAATGCTTTGTATTTCCTCTACGATTTTAATCGTATCTTTATCTACCACATAGGTTCTATTTTTTTCATATATCTCTAATTTGTGAACAGCCTTATCAAACTGTTCTTTTTGATTTTTGAAGAATTTTTTCACATCAAAAACATCTTCTTCATAATCTAGCAAATCATCTTTTAGGCCATATACTTTTTCATAGAATTCTTTTACATCTTTAATATTTATAATTTCTTCAAAAAGTTTTTGTCCTTTTTCTAAGACTTCTTTTCCGGGATAATACTTATTTTTCTTGTATTCTTCCAGTAAAAAGTATATTCCATAATCATTTGTATCTGTAACCCTTTTATTTAGTTCTTGTTCGCATAATTTCTTAAACCTATCCATTAAGCCATCTTCATCATTTGGCATAGCAGCAGTTCCAAATACTTCTTTTGCTAGATTCTTTACATTATTGATATATTTAGCAGGAGTTTTAATTCTCTTTTTTACAACTAATCTATCTTGATAATCCCTTTTAGTTAAATAGTTAATAAGATCTTTATCAAACCCATTTATTGCCTCATTACCTAGTTGTAACTTAACTTCTTGCATTTTAAACAATCTAAGTACAATTCCAATAATGTCTAAATCTTTCCACCCATATGGAGCCTTTGAATAAAATGTAATAATAGATTTTATAGTCATTGGAATATTTCTTTCTGTATTTCTCTCAATATATCCATCTATTTCGTCTACTGCTAGTTTATTTGATATATCATCTGTAAGTTTTACCTGCATGTTATCTTCAAGTAGAATATCATTTAAATCTTTATTACTTTCAACAAAGGTTGTAATGTAGTTTAACTTATTGTACATGCTCTCTATAAGCACTTTAAATCCTTCATTAATTCGTTCTATAGGATTTTTAGATTTAATATCTAATTTCTGTGAATTAGCATATATATCTCCTGACTTTAGTGCTTCAATTAATAGAGTTTTGACTCTTTCTTTTCTTTCAGCAACTTCTCTAGATTTTCTAATTTTTATTTCTTCTATTTCTGAAGTAGATGAAGATCCACCCTTCCTTAATAAATAGGTTTGAATCTTTAATACTTCTTCCATTTCTTCAAGGAAAGTTGTATCCATTGGAAGTTTTATGATTAGATTATTCTCCCTAGTAGACATCATTTTGAGTTCTTGGTCTGTTAATTCCACACCTGTATCATAGTAAGGTGTTATAATTTTAAGTCCAATTTCACTCTTCTGTGGGGATAATAATCTATCATCAATGATTTTGTTAAAATCGAAATGATATCTAGCATTATATCTATATTTCTTTTCGTTATAGATTCCTTCAAAGATTTCTTCACCTATTTTTATTATAGTTTCACTCATATCAATAGGGATATTTTGAATCTCTTTATTTACATCTTGCTCCTCATGGGTAAGAAAAATATATTCGTTTCCATTTTTCTGGATAAGTGTTTCTTTTATTAATCTCTTTAATGATTCTTCTATCTTCTTTTTCAGTTCTATCTTATCATCATCTATATGGCTAACCATCAATGTGGCTATATTTTCAATATTAGAAGGTATTTCTTTTACGTATTTAATCATAAATAATACCTTTAATACTTCTACATCCTCTTTTGTTAAACGGTCATTATCTTCTGCATGTATTATTACTGTTCTAATATTTGAATCTAAAAATGCCTCTATCGTTTCATAAAATGCTGAAAATGGTATAAGTGTACCTGTTTCTTTATCTGCATACATAATTGCAGACTCTTGGAAAGCACTAAGCAGGGATCTTTCACCTTCTGATAAGTGTTTTCCACTAGCCCCATGAAGTCTAATTCCTGTAAAGACAGATTGTAGTAAATTAAATTGGTATGGTATAAATGGATATACTTCCACAAAATCTTCTTCAGATTTATAGTTTTTCATCTCTGCTGTATCTGCTGAAAAAGTAATTAGATTTTTTAAAATCGCTTCCTTATCTTGATATAATAGTTTTAATGTCTCTATAGCAACATCATTTTTACGAAGTATTCTTTTCTTAATTACTTCATCAACATTGGCACTTGATAAATTAAGTCTTGTATTAAATCTACCTTGTATCTTTGAAAAGTCATTTCCTTTAACTTTAGTAATTGAATCTATGTCCTGCTGTGATGTTACTATAACCCATGCTCTACCTCCACAGTAAGTACCTAGATCCTCTACTACTGTTTGAAGATTAAGCATAAGCCCTACATCATCTCCAATATACTGTCCTATTTCATCTACTAAAAATACCACATGATGATTATTCCCTTTAGTTTCTATGTATTCCTTTACTCTATTAGCAAATTTTTCAACGCTTAGGGTGTAATTTTCTTCTGCTTTGTTATACCAGTTTCTTGCAGCCTCCTCACTCATCTTTGTTGTTTCTGCTAAGGCTTTAACAATATTATCTTCTTCAAAGTAAAAATCCTCTCTAGCATCAGTCCACTTATTCCCTGATAATTCTTCAAATTTTAATTTAAAGTCTTCATATGTTCCGTCTTTGATTAACTGTCTTTCGAGTTCTGCAACCCAAGGCAGTGCAGCACAAAGACCTTGCATTTCATTAAATACTTTCATGAATACCTTTACAATTGCATCTTTGTTTGTTTTTGAATTAGCATCGGATTTTGAATCTATATTAAATAGAATTACATCAGCACTGACATCTCCTGCCATTTTCATATCAGCCAGTACCATTGAATCTTTTATCTTATCATTAAAATAGTGAACGGCTTTTTTACCATTTACCTCTTTATTTTCTAACAGGTATGATAAAATCTTTAAGAAGTGAGACTTACCACTTCCAAAGAAACCTGAGATCCATACACCCATCTTATCTGTATAGTTATTTATGCCTTTTTTATAGGCTTCAAAAAATTCACTAAAATGTTTAGATAATTCTCTAGTTACAACATATTCTTCTAATTCTTGATAAACATTGGTATCATCGTCTTGACCAATCTTAATAACTCCTTTAATGTCTCTATCAATTTTCTTATAAAACATTTTTCTTAGTATCATAACAATCTCTCCCTTCCCCTTATTACCTTTCTATTAATTTGAATGCCCTGTAGTAATTGTCATCCTTTATCTCATCGAATAGCCTTAATTCAAGGCCATCGTATACCCCCGGGAAAAACATAACCAAGGGAACATGGTCTACTACTGCATGCAATGTATTTAATACAGTATGTGATCTTATTATAGGCCATGCTTTTCCCACTCCTGTTAAAAATACGATATTGTTATCATCTACTCTTTCTCTTATATACTCTACTACCAAATCATTTTTTTGAGTAAGTCTAAGTGTTTTCTTTATTGCGTTAATAACATATTCTGTTCCCTTTTGCTTTTCCATCTCAAAGACTTTATTTAGGTATCCTTTACTTTCAAGGATCTCTAAAATGATTTCATATAGATCAAATTCTTTAATTTTTATTTCTGAATCTTCGGTGTTAATCCTTTGCTTTAAAAACTTAATGTGTTCTCTAACAATCAATTCATGTTCAGGATCGTAATCAAATATATAAAAGCCGATTTCATTCCCTAATCCCTTATTTTCTCTAAATCGCTTTTCCTGTAACTTAGGAAGAATTTTGTCTAGTCTTTCATAAATATTCATCTATATCTCTCCTAACATCACTTCTAAATAGACTATGTCCCCTATATCCTTTAGATGTTTAATAACATCTTCTTCTATTATTTGTGGAATAATTTCAATGTCTTTTTTTTCATTCTTAATAAATCCTGCTTCAGATAAAACTCTCTTGTATACTTGTTTCAACTTGTAAAATGTATAATCCTTCCATGATGCAATTTTTTCACTCTGTTCTGCTTTTCTCCTAAAAAATATATTAAAATCTTTATCTGTTATAATAAAATCTTTTAAGAGTATCTTTTCTCTATAAACTTCTTTCATGAATTCAAAGAATAATCTATCTGTTTTAAGAATACTATATATGGCTAATTGTTTGCTTGTTTGCAAACTTCCATTTATAATTTTTTGTAATATATAATCATCTAAGACTTGTATTCGTTTAATAACTGTTGAAGCAATTTCTCTTTTTCTGGCTTCTGTATTTACAGCAAAAATATTTTCTTCTATAGCCTTAATTTTTATTTCTTCATCACTCAAACCTTGTAATTTCAACCGTGAAGCCTTTTTAAGTTCAAGATATAGAAAAGGTCTCGACTTTAATATTGAGGTATATTTTAACATTATATTCAAATTCTCCCCTTTCATATGGGCCAATTTTTCTAATGATTTAATTATATCATTACAGTCAAGTATTTTCCAACTTTTGTTATATAAATAAAAAACCCGTGAAAGATTACAGGATTTCTCCTGCATACACCTCACGGGGTTTCACCAAACTTTATTATTTTTCACCAATGTTTTTTATAATTCTGCAGAGTTTATTATAATTAGACACAAACGGATTTTTTGCGTTCCAAACCTATTCAACAGTTACTGATTTCGCCAAGTTCCTTGGTTTATCTACATCACAACCTCTCATCACTGCTACATAGTAAGCTAATAGTTGTAGAGGTACAACTGCAGGAATACTAGCTAATAAATCATTTGTCTTAGGTATATAGACAACTTTATCTGCTACTTTTTCTATTTCTTTATTTCCTTCTTGGGCTATTGCAATCACATAAGCTCCTCTAGCCTTTACTTCTTTAACATTTGACACTATTTTTTCAAACAGTTTTTCTTGTGTTAAAGTAGCTATAACAGGTGTTCTATTCTCAATTAATGCAATTGTACCGTGTTTCAATTCCCCTGCAGCAAAGGCTTCTGCATGCATATAAGAAATTTCTTTTAACTTCAATGCGCCTTCCAATGAAAGATTATAATCCAGTCCTCTTCCTATATAAAAGGCATGTGCTTCGTCTTTGATTTCTTTTGCAAGTTCTTTAATATTATCGGCTTCATCTAAAATCTTCTGTACCTTATCTGAAGTAAGTTTTAGTTCCTCTATCATTTTCTTATAGAACTCTTCATCTATAGTTCCTTTCTTTAGTCCCATGTCTAAAGCAATCATATAAAATGCAACTAACTGAGTTGTATATGCCTTTGTTGATGCAACTGCAACTTCAGGCCCTGCCCATGTATAAAACACATCGTCTGCTTCTCTGGCAATAGAAGAACCTACAACATTTGTTACAGCAAGTACCCTAGCTCCTTTTTCCTTTGCTTCCCTTAGGGCAGCTAAAGTATCGGCAGTTTCACCAGATTGGCTAACTACAATAACTAATGTATTTTCATCTATGAAAGGTTCTCTATATCTAAACTCAGATGCCAAATCTGTTTCTACAGGTATTTTAGCAAATTTTTCTATAGCATATCTTCCTATAATTCCTGCATTGTATGCTGTTCCACAAGCAACTACATAAATCTTTTTGATTTTTTCTAAATCATCTTTAGTTAACTTTATATCATCAAGTTTTATTTTACCCTGTTCATCTAATCTTCTAATCAATGTTTCTTTGATACCATTAGGCTGCTCTATTATTTCCTTGATCATAAAATGATCATATCCGCCTTTTGAAGCAGCTTCTACGTCCCAATTCACATGGAATACGTCTTTTTTTACTTCTTGCTTATTTCCATTTAATATTTTTACTTCATCCTTAGTTAGATGTACTACCTCTCCATTATCTAGAAAATGTACATCTCTTGTATATTTTAAAAGAGCTGGAATATCTGAAGCAATAAAGTTTTCATCTTTACCTATCCCAACTACAAGAGGACTATCTTTTCTTACGGCAACGATTTCATCAGGATGTTCTCTTGAGATGACTCCTATTGCATATGCTCCCCTTAGTTTTTTTATAGCCTCATATACAGCTTGTAATAAATCTCCATCATAATAATAATCAATCAAATGCACAATTACTTCTGTATCTGTTTCTGACTTAAACTTCACACCTTTAGAAATTAACCATTCTTTAACACTCATATAGTTTTCAATAATTCCATTGTGAACAATCGCAATAGTTTCACTCATATTTAAATGAGGGTGAGCATTTTCATCGGATGGAGCTCCATGTGTTGCCCATCTTGTATGACCTATACCTAAATTGCCTTTAATGGGATTTTTCGTAATATGGAATCTTACGTCTTCACCTGTATGAACAGCAATTCCAGCAGAGTCATATCCACGGTACTCCAATCTCGATAATCCATCTACAATTACATCACTTGCTTCTCTAAAACCTACATAACCAACTATTCCGCACATAAAAAATTCCTCCTTAAAATTTTGCACAACAATAAATGCTTGAAGCATTTCAAAATTGAATTACTCCAAGTATTTACTTTGTACATATATTTTAATGGAGAAAATCCTCACTGAAGCTATTTTGTCCCTAAAATCACTTTTAGGTTTTGTAAGCTTCTCGGGCTGTGAGCTCCCATAGGGCATCCGCCGAATTTTCGATAACCCTATTTCCTCGTCAACTCAAAACAAAATAAAAATGTCTTGAGTTCTGGCGCTTTTTTCTTTTTTGATTCTCTCCTTAATATATTATATTATTTTTGAAAGCTTTTGTTAACTACTATTTTGTTTATATAACAAAAATGTTACTTTTTTCACAAAAGCCTTTACACAAAGTAAAGGCTCTTATATTATAACATGTTTTGTTACCTTTTTCCAAAACCACATACCCATAACAGATTTTTCATTCACTTTCTTATTGTTAGATTCTATTTCTATTTCAAGATTTAAACTTAGTCACTTCCTTTACGAATAAACTTGCTGACCTAGCATGCAATCCATTTTTATTTATTATTTTTACTATTTTTTCCATGACGAGATCCTTTATATTATATCGAAAAAATATTATTTAAGATTTTATTTTTAAATATTCTTCTTTAATAAGCTTGACTTCTTTTGAATCCTTATCAAGACCTGTTATTTTTTCTATTGCTATTTCTAAAGTATTCTCCTCTAATATTTTCTGCATTTTAACTGCATCTTCATCTTTAGAATAATCATAATTAAGTCCTGCAGCAATACCCTTTATAAGATTTTTATTATTTATGTTAAATTCTATTGTACCCATTAGTGGTTTAATAAGTCTATCGTTTTTACTTAACTTTCTAAGGGGTTGTCTTGCTACCCTAACAACTTCATCTCTCAAATAAGGGTTTTTAAATCTTGAAAGAATCTTTTGTATATATTGATAATGTTTTTCTATATTAAATCCATACTTTTTAATTAAAACCTTTCCACTTTCCTCCATGGCACCTTGTACTATCTCTTGTATTGAAGCATCCATTATACTTTCTCTCACAGTTTTATATCCTTTTAAATATCCTAAATAAGCTGTTATTGCATGACCAGTGTTTAATGTGAATATTTTCCTCTCAACATAGGCCATCAAGTTTTCGGTAAGCTCCATTCCTTTTATTTTAGGTATTTCTCCTTTGAACTGAGTTTTATCCACAATCCATTCTTTAAACTCTTCCACCATAACATGAATATCATTTTCTTTATTCTCTTCCATAGGTGGAATAATCCTATCTACTGCGCAATTAACAAACCCTACATAATTTTTCAAATATTCAATTTCTTCTTCGCTTAAATATTTTTTGACCATTTCTTTCAAATGTTCAGATGCCCCAACCATATTTTCACAAGCTATAATATTTAGATAATTTCTATTCTGTTTTTTAGATCTTTCTTTTATTCCTTGAGCTATTGTTGGAGCTATTTTATCAAGTATATTAGGTCCTACTGCAGTTGTAATTAGGCTTGCTTCTTCTATTTCCTTTATTATATTTTCATCTAATGATGATATAGCCGAAATATTTTCAACATAATTTTTCTCAACTTTTTCTCCAACAGTCTCTACTAAATATTTTTTGTTTTCATTTATTGAATCTATAATATTTTGATCGACATCAGCAAAAACTACACGGTAACCTGAATCAGCTAATAAATATCCAATAAATCCTCTCCCTATATTACCTGCACCAAATTGAATAGCTTTTTTCATTTTAGCCCTCCTAACAATCACTCTTAATAAATATTAATTTATATTTTGCTCTAAATTTGACAACCTATGGATCCCTTTTTTATAATCTAATTTTTCCAAGATTAAAGGGGCCCATAGGTAGTCTTATTTGGATTTAAATTTATTAACCAATGTTATTTTTTCATAAGAATATTGTAAACCTTATCTACATCATTAGTTTGAGAAAGTTCCTTAACTAGTGATTCGTCTTCAAGAGTAGATGCTAGATTTGATAAAATACTTAAATGTTCATTTCCTTTCCCTGCAATACCAATTACTAAGTAAGCCTTATTCCCTTCTCCAAAATCAATTCCTTGTGGATATTGAAGTACTACAATTCCAGATTTTATAATATTCTCTTTAGCTTCTGAAGAACCATGGGGTATTGCAACACCATTTCCTATATAAGTGGTAAGCATACTTTCTCTTTGATGCATAGCTTCAATATAATCATCATTTACACATCCACTATTTACAAGTAGCTTTCCTGCAAAACTAATTGCCTCTTTTTTGCTCACACTTTTTAATCCAAGTTTTATATTCTTTTTGTCTAAAACTTCTTGATTTGAATTGTTATCTTCTTTATTTTTCTTTACATTATAATTATTTACTGTAGACACTTTTTTTTTAAGTTCTTCTACTAACTCATCATATATTGGAGTTGATACAAAATTGTCTATTGAGATATGCTTTTTGTTTGGAGCCTTTGTTTTCGCTCTTTCTGTTAAACTTTTATGGGTAATTATAATATCTGCATCATCTGGAATATCATTAATCGCAGTATTTACAACAACAATATCTAGTCCAGCTTTTTCAATTTTCTTTCTAAGTTTTGTTGCTCCCATCGCACTTGACCCCATGCCTGCATCACATGCTACAACAATTTTTGTCACTAAACCATCTATATCAACTTTTTCTTCTTTTTTATTTTTTAGTTCCTTTACTTTTGCTGTTGCGTTTTCTAACTCCTCTTCACTTTGTTTTTCTGCAGATCTCTTTACAAATATTGATGCTACTAAGAATGATACAGCTGTAGATACTGCTACACCTGATAATACTCCAAAGAATCCACCTTTAGGTGTCATGGCTAATAGTGCAAATATACTTCCAGGTGATGGTGTAGCTACAAGACCTGCATTTAATATCATAAATGTAAATACACCACTTGCTCCACCAGCTATTACTGCAATAACTAAAGCCGGATTCATTAGAACATATGGGAAGTAAATCTCATGTATTCCTCCTAGGAAGTGAATGATTATCGCACCTGGTGTAGATTGTCTTACTGAACCTTTACTGAAAGCTAAATATGCTAATAATATTCCTAAACCTGGTCCTGGATTTGTTTCTATTAAAAAGAATATGGATTTTCCAAGCTCTTTAGCTTGCTGAACGCCTATTGGGCTTAATACACCGTGGTTAATTGCATTATTTAAAAATAATATTTTTCCTGGTTCAACGAAAATAGAAACTAATGGTAATAGTTTAGCATTAACTACACCTTCAACAGCCGCCTTTAAAATATTATTTAAGCTTAAAACTACTGGTCCTATTGCTAGATAAGCAAGTATAGCCATAACCATACCTATGATTCCTGCTGAGAAGTTATTTACTAACATTTCAAAACCTGATTTTACTTTTCCTTCTATGCTTTCATCAAATTTCTTAATTACATATCCTCCAAGAGGACCCATGACCATAGCACCTAAAAACATTGGTACATCTGCACCAACTACAACACCCATAGTTGATACAGCTCCAACTACTCCTCCACGGTTTCCACCTACTAATTTACCACCTGTATAACCTATTAATAAAGGAAGTAAATTAATAATCATTGGTCCTACTAACTTACTAAGATTTTCATTTGGAATCCACCCTGTAGGGATAAATAATGCAGTTATCAATCCCCATGCTATAAAAGCACCTATATTTGGCATAACCATACCACTTAAAAATCTACCAAATTTTTGTATTTTAACTCTTACATCTTTTTTTTCGCTAGCTGCAATACTATTCATTTATATGCCTCCTTTTCAAATTTTTATATTTAAATAAAAATCTTTTAAAATATTATTGATATAGTCATATAATTGGTTACTATTCATATTTTTTAATAAATTCTCCTTGAAAAGCTCCTGGCTTACCCTGCTTATGCATTCAATATACTCTCTTTCTATGTCTTTAGGGGCTAATAGAACTATAACGAAATTTATTTTATTTTCATTAACCTTTATCTCTTTTGGTAGTTTAATAATTCCTACATTTAACTCTTTTACTGCGTTACTTCTGCAGTGTATTATAATTGCATTAGATTCTTCTAGTATAAATTGCCCTTGGGCCTCTCTTTTCTTAATATCATTTTTTAATACTTTGCAATTTATTATGTCATCAGTGTATAAATTGCTTATTTTGTCTATTATTTCTTCGTAACTATTGATATCTAGTTCATCATAATACTTAAAATTATTTAATATTTGCATAACAGCTTTTCCGTAATTAATGTTCTTCTTTAAATCCTTTTTAAAATCTTTTCTATTTGCATTATTTTTTTTGGCAGAATTCCTAAATTTCATTCTATCAATTACATTAAGTATTTTTTTCTTATCTTCTTCGAGTAAGAAGGGATTTACTACAACGTTTTCCAAACCTTCATAATACAGTTTCACCGTTGAAACTATGAAGTCACATGCGTTAAGGTCAACTTCATTATTTTCTAATTCTGCTATAGAGACTGTATCAATAACTTTTAAATTCAGAAACTCTTTCTCAATCTTAGAGGACAATAATCTAGAAGTTCCAATCCCACTTGGACAAACTACTATGATTCTATAAATATGGTTATGTGCCCTCTCTACTGCTCCGCCTATATGAAGCGCAATGTAGCCAACTTCTGTATCAGGTACTCTAAGTTTTAATTCATCTTCTATTATTTTGGATGCTTCCTTTGAAAGCTTGAAAAGCTGAGGATAATTTTCTTTAATTTGATCTAGTAGAGGATTTCTAATATCCATATTCATGGTTAATCTTTTAATTGCAGGTTCCAGATGAATTGCTAAATCTATTAGGAGTTTATCATCTTGCATTAGCTCAATACTTAATTTTGATTCTATAAACTTAATAATTTTTCTGGCTATTTTTATAATCTTATATTTCTCTATAAAGAAGGTTTCGTTCACATCTTTTTTGTCTATAAAATACTTCCTTGAACCCATGAGATGCATAGTTATATACCCAACTTCATCCTCTGGCAATTTGATGTCAAAGGCCTTACTTATTTTATTAGATAATTGCCAAGCTAAATCAAATTCTTTATTTGTTTTTAACTGATTTAAGAATTGTTTATCTATTTCAATTGTTTCTCCATGCTTAATTCTTTCTATAACAAGGGCTATATGAACAATGAGGGCCACATACTGGCTATCATTCAGCTGATAGTCATAAGATTTTTCCATTTTATAAACTATTTTTTCTATAACTTCTACTGTCTTTTTATCAACCATATTGAGAAGTTTATTACTAGTTCTTAGTTTTATAGAATCATTTTCCTGTACTCTATTCTTAATAGAGTTTTTCAATATATCCAATACTTCTTTATCAGAGTGGGTTTTATATATAAGATTAACCATTAGTTTTCTTAAAAGTGATTCGTTACCTTCAACATAAACTCCAAGCCCAGGCTTTCTAATTAATTTTATATTATATTCTGTAAGAATTTCTTCAATTTTATCGAGGTCTGAACTTATTGTTCCTCCCGTAACATTAAGCTCTGACTCAAATTTATAAATTTTTATAGGTTCTTTACTTTTTAAGAGCTCTATTAATATAAACAATTGTCTTTCTTCTGGAGTATATTTCTTTTTGAAATTTTGGCCAGCCAATAGATCCTTTAGCCTTCTTTTTTCTTCTAAACTGCCTACAATAGTTACTCCATAGCCCGGTTTTTTAATAAGCTTAAAATTATGTTTTTTTAAAAATTTCTCCACTAATGGAATTTTCCTTAACACAGTTCTAGAACTTACGTTTAGCTTTTCAGCTATATAGCTGGTTGTTAAAGGCTCAGTACTTTCTACAAGTATCATAAGTATTTTTCTAGCTTTATTATCTAAAGCTTTCATATTTATCTCTCCCGGAAAAGAAATTATCAAATTAAAAAAGTGCACTTTGTTTTCTAATTAAATAGTATCTTAAAAATATTGAAATTTCAACGAATACTTAGCTTTATTTTGTCATTATGAATTAGTGACATTTCTAAATAATATGAATTTTGTAGCGTTCAGGCCATCATTTTTTAGAATTTTTTGATTTTTATTTATATAATTTTATTCTTCCTCTTTCAAAAATAAAATGAATGGATGCAGTTACAACACTGCTTCCATTCATTTTATTAAAAAAGTTGCACTCCTCAAATCAAATTCTTAATCCGTTACTTTATTGAATACTTATTTTAATCTTTCCTCTATAAGCTCAACTAGCTCTATTGCATATTTTTCAAGTACTTTTATATCAGTTCCTTCAAGCATCACTCTTACCAGTGGTTCAGTTCCTGAAGGTCTTATTAATATTCTTCCTTCTCCATGCATTTTTTCTTCTATCTCTTTGATTCTGCTTGCAATCACTTCATCTTCCATATATTTTTTCTTTTTATCGTTACTTACCTTTGCATTTTTTAGTACTTGAGGATAAACCTTCATTATTGATGCAAGTTCTGATAATGGTTTATTTTTCTTTTTAACTACTGAAAGTAGCTGTAGTGCAGATAAAAGTCCATCTCCTGTGGTATTGTGTTCTAAGAATATAATATGTCCTGACTGTTCTCCTCCTAGTATATATCCTTTTTCCTTCATCTTTTCCAGTACATATCTATCTCCTACCTTTGTTTTCACTATATTACAATTAAATTCCTTCAAAGCCTTTTCTAATCCTATATTGCTCATAACCGTAGCTACTATTGTATTATCCTTTAGTTTGCCTTCCTGCATAAGATAGCTTCCACAGATCGCCATTATCTTATCTCCATCTACTATATTTCCTTTTTCGTCCACAGCTATCAGTCTATCGGCATCGCCATCAAAGGATAATCCTATATCAGCACTATTTTCTATGACAAAGTTTTTGATTACCTCGGGATAAGTAGATCCACACTTATAGTTTATGTTAAGACCGTTAGGATTGTGATTTAAAACCTTCACTTCCGCTCCAAGTTCTTTTAATATTGCTGGCGCTGCCATGTAGGATGCTCCATTTCCACAGTCCATTGCTATCTTCATTCCCGTTAAATCCACATCTATTGTGGATTTGAGAAACTCTGCATAATCCTTTACTGCATCCTCTACTTCTATCTTTCTACCAACTTCGTTTCCTTTAGGCAAAGCTTCTATATCCTTGCCATTTAATATGTATTCTTCTATTTTATCCTCCACCTCATCGGGCAGTTTAAATCCGTCTTTATTAAAAAACTTGATTCCATTATATTCTACGGGATTATGGGAAGCTGATATTACTACTCCCGCATCTGCACCGTATTTTCTTGTAAGGTATGCAACTGCCGGCGTGGGGACTACGCCTACAATGAGGGCATCGGAGCCTGCTGACAGTATGCCCGAAATCAGAGCAGCTTCAAGCATATCTCCTGATATTCTAGTATCTTTCCCTACAACGATTTTAGCTTTTTTCTTACCATTTGTCAGTATATATGCTCCTATTCTTCCAAGTTTATATGCTATTTCACAGGTCAGTTCTATATTAGCAACTCCTCTTACTCCATCAGTTCCAAATAGTTTGCCCATAATAAACCTCCATCATTGTTAAATAAGCTTTTATAATGTAAAATACCTAATCTACTATATTTTATCACAATAAATTTATACCGGCAATAATTTCAAAAAAAGGTTCCTTTATGGGAACAAAGGCATCTGGCGACGCTTTGTTAGTTCGTAGTTAGTAGTTCGTAGTTGGTAGCCCTGATTAGCTCTTAGTTCTTAGCTCTTGGCTCTTGGCAAATCCTAGTCGTTCTTTAGGGTCTTTCTTGCGAATTTCTTGCATCCCTTGAATTTACTTTGTTTTATACCTGCAATTTTTTCAAAAATGTTTGAATTCCTATGCAACCAGAAAAATAGACTGCTGAAAAAGCAGTCTATTTCATATTTACATTAAACGCTAGTTGATTTTTTAGTCTCACCGGACAGTATCTTATATGACTGTTTGATTAGTATTAAAGCAAGGACAAATAGTAATACTCCAAATATTACTAATATAAAGTTTCCTGCTGCAAGATTTGTCTTGATTAGCAAAATTAATGCTGTTAATGTAACGATAAACATAAATATCATTGGATAAATAATCATCTTGTTGCTTCTTCCGCTATTTGCTAGCCATGCAGCCAATGAAAGAAGTGCTATAGCAGCCAATAATTGATTTGCTGACCCGAATAGTGGCCATACTTTTTGCCATCCAGCTACTGCTAACCATCCGCCAAGTGCAACTGTTATAGCAGTTGATACAAATCTATTTGTAGCAAGAATACTTTGCTGTTCTTTAGTTTCATCCTCAAAGAACTCTTGGAATATAAACCTCGCAAGTCTTGTGGCAGTATCAAGACTTGTTAAAGCAAAGGCCGAAATCGCAAGCGCTGTAAAAGGTTTTCCAACTGACATAGGTATACCTATTTTAGTCATGAATGTACCTACGCCAGTTGCAAATACGTTAACAGGTCCTCCTACCTTTAACAGTTCACCAAATTTGTCGCCACTTATATAAGCAGCTGTTATTATTGCTATTATTGCCAGTACACCTTCGATTAACATACCACCGTAACCGATTAGCTTCGTATCTCCTTCTTTATCTACCTGCTTAGAAGAAGTACCGGAACCAACCAGTGAGTGGAAACCTGATATAGCTCCACAGGCAACTGTTACAAATAAAAGTGGGAATAAATATTGTCCATTTACATTGAATCCTGTAAATGCTGCTAACTGTATGCCGGGTCTATACATTATTAATCCGAATACTGCTCCACCGATCATTGCGTATAAGAGATATGAATTCAAATAGTCTCTCGGCTGAAGTAGTATCCATACCGGAGTAACTGAAGCAACAAAAATATACCCAAGGATTAATACTATCCAAGTATTTTTAGAAAGTACTAGTGGGAATTTCATACCTATCCAAATACATGCAAATAGTAATATTACTCCTATAACACTACCTATTGATAGAGGTACTCCACTTCTATAAACTGCAAAACCAAATACAACAGCTAATACTATAAATAATAATGATGCAGTAGCTGCCTGCGGAGTACTCACAAATGTTCCTGCAACAACATTAACAAACGCTGCAACTACTAGAAGAAGTGTAAGCCATGCAAAAACAGCAAATAATTTCTTTCCTGATTTACCAATATTAGCTTCAATTATTTGTCCAACTGATTTACCATCATGTCTTACTGAGGCAAATAAAGATCCAAAGTCATGTACACCACCAAAAAAGATACTACCAATAACTATCCATAAAGTTACGGGAACCCAACCAAATACTGATGCAGCTATTGGTCCTACTATTGGTCCTGCCCCTGCTATTGATGCAAAGTGGTGACCTAAAAGTACTGGTGCACCTGCTGGTACATAGTCAACTCCATCATTTAATCTGTGAGCAGGAGTTGTCTTTGAAGGGTCCATTCCCCATTGCTTACATAGCCAGGCACCATATGTGGCGTAAGCAATGACAAATGCAATAATACCAAATAATACTAAAAATAATGACATAAAGAAGCCTCCTTTTATAATATTTTATTATTAAGGTTGATAAAATCTAACAACCTTATTAGCTTTTTTACTGGTTATGACTTTATTATCATGGAGGTCAACCAAAATCAACCTTATATCAGCCCAGCCCTTGAAACCAAAGGCAAATCCCTTCTGATACCTAAATCTTTCTATTTTTTTTATTAAATTTACATCTTCTAGTCTATCCACAACTATAATTCCGCTTATTGTAGTAGACATGTGCTCGTGATGAGGATCCACATAGTCTTTTATATTTCTTTTTAATATATCTATAATGTTATCAATGGATTTTTGATCAATAGATTTAAAATATTTTAAAAAGCAGTATTCATCATTTTCAAAGGCATAGATTGTGATCTTTTTACTAGCAAAATATTTTTCATTTCGCATATTTAATGATGCAAATATATCAAAATTGGTATCGCCGTACTCGTAGTTCTCTTCTATGTTAAATATCCTTGAGTATCTCTCTTTAATTTTTTCTTTGTAAGTTTCAAAAACCATATAATCACCATCTGCTTAGAAATTTTAGGAACAAAAGTACACCTTTCATATATAATTTAAATATACAGAAAATTTTAAAACAAATAAACATTTTAAGGTCTAACTGTTGATTTTTATGTTTGAACTGCAATTATTTAGCTCTAAACAACATATTAAAAGTGTATTCTTCATTGATATTCTTATTCAATTTTTTTCATATTTTTCCTGCAAAAAATAAAAAGCAGGCAAAAAATTTTTTGCCTGCCTTTTATTTTTTAATTATTATCCCCTTACTTCTTCTGCTCCTCTTTCAAGAGCCTTTTCGTTAAGTGGAATCAGATGGGCCTTAGAAGGTCCAAATACCTTTTTGAGAGCCTCTATTACTGTCTCTACTTTTACTACTTTAGTAAGCTCTATATAGGCACCCAACATTACCATGTTGGCAACCTTACCGTTACCGATTTCAACAGCTATTTCATTAGCTGGCACGTAATAGGCCTTTACATCGTCTCTTTCAGCTTTCTTTTCTATTAATGAACTATTTATTAGCAATATTCCATCCTTTTCTAACTCTTTTTCAAATTTAATTAATGATGGTAGGTTCATAACGATTGCCGCCGTTGCATTGTGATCAATTATTGGAGACCCTATTGGAGTATCTGAAACGGTTACGTTACAATTTGCTGTACCTCCGCGCATTTCAGGTCCATAGGATGGAAGCCATGATACGTTCTTTCCTTCGATCATTCCAGCGTATGCAAGAAGCTGTCCCATTGACATAACTCCTTGACCACCAAATCCTGCACAAATAATTCTTTCGTTTACCATATTACTCCACCTCCTCTGGACTACGGAAGTTTCCAAGTGGATAGTAAGGCAACATGTTTTCTTCTAACCACTTAAGCGATTCTGTTGGTGTTAATCCCCAGTTAGTTGGACATGTTGAAAGAACTTCAACTATTGAGAATCCTTTTCCTGACAACTGACATTCGAAGGCTTTCTTTATAGCTTTTTTTGCCTTTCTTATATTTGCAGGGTTATGAACTGACACTCTTTCTACATATGATGCACCTGGAATAGTAGCTAGCATCTCAGATACCTTTAAAGGCATACCTGCATGCTTAGGATCTCTACCATATGGTGAAGTCGTTGCTTTCTGTCCTACTAAAGTGGTAGGTGCCATCTGTCCACCAGTCATACCATAGATAGCATTATTTACGAATATAGTAGTTATATTTTCACTTCTATGGGCAGCGTGTACAATTTCAGCTGTACCTATTGAAGCTAAATCACCATCACCCTGATAAGTAAATACTACATTTTCCGGAAGTACTCTCTTTATACCAGTAGCAACTGCAGGTGCACGTCCATGGGCAGCTTCATGCATATCGCAGTTAAAATAGTCATATGCTAAAACTGAACATCCAACAGGTGCTACACCTACTGCTTTACCCAATACTCCTAATTCTTCTAAAACCTCTCCTACCAGTCTGTGGATTATACCATGTGTACATCCAGGACAGTAATGGAAAGGAGTTTCAGTTAAACCTTCAGTTCTTTTAAATACTACTGCCATTACTTAGCACCCCCTAACATTTCCTTAGCTTTATTAACTATTTCCTGTGGTGAAGGAATCATGCCACCAGATCTTCCATAGAATCCTACCGGTAACCTACCATTATTAGCAATTTTTACATCATCTATCATCTGTCCACAGCTCATTTCCACAGTTAAGATAGCCTTAGCTGTTTCAGGTATTTCATCAAAGGCTTTATGTGGAAATGGCCATAATGTTATAGGCCTAATTAGACCTGCGTTTATACCTTCCTGCTTTAACATTTCTATAGCATTTTTAACTATTCTTGAAGTAGTACCATATGCAGCAAATACTATCTCTGCATTTTCTATGTTGTACATTTCATATCTAACTTCATTCTTTTCTATTTCTCTATATTTTGCCTGTATTTTTTGGTTTAATTTTTCCAGCTCAGCCGGATCAAGTCTTAAAGAGTTTATAATATTCGGCTTTCTCTTGCCTTCAGTTCCTGTTGTAGCCCAGTCCTTTGGAGGTAATTCTCTTTTCTTAGGCTCTCTAAATTCTATTGGTTCCATCATTTGACCAATCATACCATCGCCAAGAACCATAACTGGGTTTCTGTAGTAATCTGCTACATCAAAGGCTTCCATTACTAAGTCAACTGCTTCCTGAAGGTTTGCAGGAGCGTAAACTACCAGCTTGTAGTCTCCATTTCCGCCACCTCTAGTAGATTGATAGTAATCTGATTGTGCTGGTTGAATACCGCCCAGTCCAGGACCTCCTCTTACTATGTTTACAATAACACATGGAAGTTCTGCTCCAGCTATATAGGATATACCTTCCTGCTTAAGTGCTATACCAGGTGAAGATGAAGAAGTCATAACTCTTGCTCCTGAACCTGCTGCGCCGTAAACCATATTTATAGCTGCTACTTCACTCTCAGCCTGTAAAAATGTTCCTCCTGCTTTTCCAAGTTCCCTTGCCATATATTCAGGCAACTCATTTTGTGGAGTTATTGGATATCCAAAGAAAAATTTACAACCAGCTTTAATGGCTGCCGCTCCAATAGCCTCGTTACCCTTCATCAATATCTTAGCCATATCTATATCTCCCTCCTTGTAAATGATTTATTATTTTTCAATTTCTCTTTCAACACTTATAACTACGTCAGGACAAATTGTTGCACAGTTAGCACATCCAATACATTTATCCATTTCCTTAACAGTAGCTGGATGGTAACCCTTGATATTTATTTTTTTCTTATCCATTTCTATTATATTTACTGGACATACTGTGGTACAAAGCTCGCAACCTTTACATAAATCTTCTTTAAAATGCACCTTTCCTTTTGCTTTAGCCATGACCTTCAACCCTCCTCTAAATTATCTTATGGCTCATAGCTGATAGCCTATAGCTATGAATTTCAATCAGTTAATAATTTAAAACAAAGGCTATCTTTTTTAAAGTTATAATTTCAGAAAAATTACATCCAATCTTCTCTCATATACATTTTTATAGGGAAAACTTCTCCCTCTATGTCCTCGGGAAGCAGACGGGCAACCTTTTCCAGAGTACTTACATATTTGATTGGAATGTTTAATTTTTCTGAAACTCCTTTAGCAAGTTTCTGACCTTCCAATACATCTTCTACTGAAGTATCTCTAAGAAGATGTGTATTATTAATTAAACCTGTAACCTTTGCCCTTGACTGACCTTCTATTCCTTTAATATGTTCTATGGTATCCTCCACATTTTGTGTTCCTGGTCTATATGCATTTAAAACACAAAACATATCATAGGATCCCTCTTTAAAGTAATTGTGGTATCTTGCCAAAACCCTTGCTCCTATCGCATCTCCTCCTACATCCAGTACCACATCGTAGGATTCATCCTGCAAGGGTCCAAGGACATCGGCTGACAATGCCGGCAAGTCTGCTCCTATATTTGAACCAATAGAGCTTCCTATTATTTTAATACCCTTTGCCTTAAACATAGCTTCCTTTTCCCTTGATCTAAAGTAAGGATTTACTATGTCAAGGTCTGCAATAGCAACCTTTTTGCCTAATTCAGCAAGCTTTAATGTATAATTTACTGCAAATTCAGTTTTTCCACTACCATAATGTCCTATTATGATTTTTATTCTCTTATCATTTAACATGAAATCACCTGTTACCTTTTTTTATTTATACTCCTGAGCCTTTTCTTCTCCTCTTAGTACTCTTAGTCCACCTTCTACCAAAGCTATCATTTCATCTTCTCCAGGATATACCAGTACATCTGCTATAAATCCTACTCTTTCCTTTATCCAACTTACAAACATGTTGTCATATGCAATACCACCGGTTATTACTATAGCATCTACCTTACCCTTTAGTACTGCAGCACAGCTTCCAATTTCCTTTGCTACCTGATATGCCATAGCCTTGTAAACTAATTCTGCCTTCTCATCTCCATTTTCAATCATTTTTACTACCTCACGGCCGTCATTAGTTCCCAAGTAGGCCACTAGGCCTCCTTTACCTTTTATTTTCTTCTTAATATCGTCTAAAGCATATTTTCCTAAGAAACAAAGCTTAGCTAAATCTCCTACTGGAAGTCCTCCTGATCTTTCCGGTGAGAATGGTCCTTCACCATCTAGTGCATTGTTTACATCTATTACTCTTCCCTTTTCATGGGCCCCCACTGATATGCCACCTCCAAGATGGGCTACAACTAAATTCATCTCTTCATATGTCTTTCCCTTTTCTTTAGCTGCACGTCTTGCAACCGCTTTTTGGTTTAAAGCATGGAATATACTTTTTCTTTCTATCTCGGGCATTCCTGATATCCTTGCTACATCTTTCATTTCGTCTACAACAACGGGGTCCACTATAAATGAAGGGATATTAAGCTTTGATGCTATTTCATGGGCCAAGATTCCTCCTAGGTTAGAAGCATGCTCTCCCAGTACTCCAACCTTTAGATCCTCAAGCATTTTTTCATTTACTGCATAGGTACCGCCTTTAATGGGCTTTAAAAGTCCACCTCTGCCAACTACTGCATTTAGTTTAGTTAGATTTATTCCCTTTTCATTTAGTGTATCCAAAATCACATTTTTTCTAAATTCGTATTGGTCATATATTTTGTCATACTTATTTATTTCTTCAGCCGGATGTCTTAAAGTAGTTTCCAAGACAGGTTTTTCATCATCATATATAGCTATTTTAGTCGAAGTAGACCCGGGATTTATAGCTAATATTCTATAAGTTTCACTCATGTTTATACCTCCTATGAATCATTTATAAGTTTCAAGTCTAAGTTTTTATTCTTAAGCTTTATCTTATCTCCTTTTGCCTATCGACTTTTTATTGCTTTGCCGCCATCAATACTCCAAGAGCTATGGAGTTTAACTTAGTTTCTTCGCTATCTGCCCTTGAGGTGAGAACTATCGGTGCTTTAGCTCCAACTATTATCCCGGCGTTCTTAGTGTCTGCAAAGAATACCATTGACTTATAAAGTACGTTTCCTGCTTCAATAGTTGGAACCATCAATATGTCAGCTTTACCTGCAACGGGATGATTTATTCCTTTGTGTTTTGCCGCTTCTATTGATACTGCGTTATCGAGGGCAAAGGGACCTCCTACTAAGCATCCTGTTATTTCACCATTTTTATTCTTTTTTTCAAGTTCTTCTGCATCAACTGTTGCAGGCATTTTAGGGTTAACCTTTTCTTTAGCACATATTACTGCTACCTTTGGTTCTTCTATGTCTAAAGCCTTAGCTGCTATTACTGCATTTTCAATTATTTGCTTTTTCGTATTTAAATCTGGAGCTATATTCATAGCAGCATCGGTCACAAAGAACAGCCTGTCATAGCCTGGCACATCAAAGACTGCTACGTGACTGAGTACATTCCCGGTTCTAAGACCTACTTCAGAGTTAAGTACCGCCTTTAATATTATTGAAGTATCAACTAATCCCTTCATCACTATATGGGCTTTACCAGTTGATACTAATTCTACTGCCTTTAGAGATGCCTCACTTAGATCCTTTAAATCAATAATTTCATATTCCGCTAAATCTATAGATAATTCATTTCCTATTTCCTCTATCTTTTCCTTATCTCCTACCAGTATGGCTTCAGCTATACCCATTTGTTTTGCTTCTTCTATGGCCTTTAAGACTTCTGAGTCTTGGGCACAAGCCACAGCTATAGTCTTTGGTCCTCTTTCCTTGGCAAACTTTAAAACATCTTTGAAGTTTTTTATCATCTAATCCACCTCATTTTCATAGATTTTTGCTTCCTCTTCTCCTGAAAATACTCTAAGTACGCCTTGATTTAATGCCCACATTTCATCTTCTCCAGGCATTAGTACAACGGGTGCTATAAACTCAACCATTTCTTTTACATAGTCAGTAAGCATTTTAGAGTGAGCAATCCCACCAGTAAGTATGATTGCATCTATATCTCCATTTAGAACCGTAGCCATGGCTCCAATTTCTTTACCTATCTGATATCCCATTGCTTCATATACTAATTTAGCCTTTTTATCGCCTTCATTTATCATTTTTTCAACTTCTCTTGCATCGTTTGTTCCAAGATACGCAACAAGTCCGCCCTTGCCACGCATTTTCTTTTTCACTTCTTGATATGTGTACTTTCCTGAGAAACACATCTTTACAATGTCTCCTACTGGAAGTCCTCCCGTTCTCTCTGGTGAAAAAGGTCCCATCTCATTAGCATTATTAGCATCAACCATTTTGCCCTTTCTCATAGGCACAACAGAAATTCCTCCACCAAGGTGGGCAACTACTAAATTAAGCTCATGGGGTTTTTTTCCTTTTTCCTTAGCTAAGTTATGAGCTACTGCTCTCACATTTAATGCATGGAGCAAAGATCGCCTGGTAATCTCTGGCATACCTGATATTCTTGCTACATCATCAAATTCATCAACGGCAACAGGATCAACGATAAATGCGTCTATTCCTTCTAAATCAGCAATACTTTTTGCTATGATACCGCCTAAATTAGAAGCATGTTCTCCTTGCACTCCTATTTTCAAATCCTCTATCATGGCGTCAGTAACTTTATATGTACCACTTGGCATAGGCTTTAGCAGACCGCCTCTACCTACTACTGCCTTAAGCTGAGAGGTTTCATAGTCCTCACTTTTCATCCACTCAAGAATAATATCTTTTCTGTACTCAAACTGATCAGCTATTTTTTCAAACTTGCCCAGCTCTTCTGAAGCATGACTTAAGTTTTTCTGTAAAACGTTTTCACTATCTTTAAAGATTGCAACTTTTGTTGAAGTTGAACCTGGGTTTATTACCAAAACATATTCCTTTGTCATTTCTGGTACACCTCCTGAACTATTTCCATTATTATTTTATACGCAAATTCTATGCCAACTTTTTGTATTTACCTATGCTATACAACTATTGTATTTTGCCCATTTTAGGCTATTAGTATTACATGAATATTTAAAATCTAAGTATTTACGAAGATTATTGCATGCAATTTATTGCATGTTTAGAAAATACTATGCAAAATTTTGCATAGTATTTTCTCTATCCTTTACTCTTCTATATTATACTTTTCAATTTTATAATAAAGGCTTCTGATTGATATTTTTAAATCCTTTGCTGTTTGAGTTTTATTGTAGTTGTTTTTTTCTAAAATCTTTTTAATGTATTCTTTTTCTGCCATTTCGACAACCTCTGCAAGAGAACATTTTTCATTTTCCTTATCCCTTTTAATTATAATATTATTCGGTTTTTCATCGTTAATGTCATCCTCTATGAGCTTTGGAAGATGGTGGGATTTAATAACTGTCTCGTTAAACTTCATATTTATCAAGGCTCTTCCTATAAAGTTTTCAAGTTCTCTCACATTGCCGGGCCATTCATACTCCATAAGATCTTGCAGAGCCTCTTTCGAAATGCCAGAAACATATCTTCCATATTCCTGATTAAATTTCCTTATAAAATGCATAGCCAGCTGTTCTATATCTTTTTTATGTTCACGAAGGGGGGGTATTTTTATTGGTATTACGTTTAGTCTATAATACAAATCCTCTCTAAATTTACCTTCCTTTACGGCCTTTTCCAAGTCTAGGTTAGTAGCAGCTATTACTCTAACATCTATAGATATGGGCTTTGTTCCACCTACCCTTACTATTTCCTTTTCTTGAAGTACTCTAAGGAGTTTTGCCTGAGTACTCATTTTTATTTCACCAATTTCATCGAGGAAAATCGTTCCACCGTGGGCCCTTTCAAATAAACCTACCTTTCCACCTTTTACAGCTCCAGTAAAGGCTCCTTCTTCATACCCAAATAACTCACTTTCTAATATATTTTCACTTATAGCTGCACAGTTCACCCTTACAAACTGTGAGTACTTTCTATTGCTTGCATTGTGTATTGCATGGGCAAAGAGTTCCTTTCCTGTACCGCTTTCACCTCTTAAGATAACCGTGGCTGGCGTCTGAGCAGCAATTTTAGCCTTTTCTATTGCGTTGACCAGCTTTTCATGGGAACCCACTATATCTTCAAAGGTATACTTTGCCTCTAGTTTCCTTATAATCTGTTTAGCATGGTCAAGCTCAGCTGTCAGTCTTTTTATTTCGGTTATATCATGGATAACTGCAACGCTACCCTTTAATTCCCCTCTAACTATTATTGGGGCAGCATCCACAATTACTACTTTCTTATTAGGCCCTACCCTTAATCTAGCACCTTTAACTGACTCCTTAGTCCTCAGTACCTTTAAGTGAATGCTTTCCCCTTCTGCTATATCTACTGTGCAGTACTTACCTACAACATCCTTTACTGCTAGTCCAGTAAGTCTAGTATAAGCTGGATTTACTAAAACACCTATACCATTTTGGTCAACGACGGATATTGCATCTTGGGTAGAATTAAATATAGCACGAAACATACTCTGCATTTCCTTAAGGTTAGTTATTTCCTCCGCCAGCTCCAATATCTCAGTTATGTCTCTAAAAACTGCAACAGCTCCAATTATATTTCCCTTTTCATCCTTTACGGGCATTCTATTGGTAATAATATTTATATCTCCAAGGGGTTGCTTTCTATTTAGTTCTGACTTTCCCGTCTTTAATATATATGGTAATCTTGTAGTCTCTATAACATCGGCAACATATCTGCCTATCACACCTTCTGCCTTCAGTTTTGTAAGTTTTTCTGCAGCTTTATTAAAAAGGGTAATGATCCCCTTGCCATCTACTGCTATCATGGCATCGTGGGTGGAATTAAGTATTATTTCTATTTCCTTTTTCATAGGTTCACCTCTCCTATTAAGTGAGATAAATAAAAGTAACGAGAAAAGAGAATGACTTACAAGTGATTTAGATAAGAGAACCTGCTGGTGGCCTGTTAAAAATTATAGCCTGGATTAATTTCCAGGCTCATATGTTTTCTTTATCTCTTTCTTTGTCTCATCATTTTTTGAATTATCCATAGTTCCTTTTGTATTGTTTTTATCATTTTCCTTTTTATAAATCTCAATTTGAAATTCGACTCCACGATTAAGAGTAACTGGAATAGTATAGGTTCCTTCTTTTAATCCTGCTGCATTTATAACAAGTTCTAGATCATTCTTTTTAACTGCTTCAAGTACACTTCTTACATCGCTTATTTTGACCTTTATGTCTCTATCTAGTTTTCCTATATTTGTAGTAAGGGTATAATTTAAATTGTTAACAGATACCTCATTAGTATTAAATGTAAATTCCTTTGTTTCTATTTTTTCAACGGTAACTATAACCTTTGGTATTTCATCAAGATATGGAGTTTGTATATTCTTAGAAAGTTTTAGATTAGCCCTTGCCGTTAGGGTAGTATCTAATCCTTCTACATTAATCTTTTCTGTTAAAACCTCACTATAACTTTCAATCTCCTTGTCTTTTCCCTTCAAAGTTACCACTGCTGGATCTACTTCAATTTTGGTAATTTTATATCCTTCTTTTACTGTCCCAATTATTTGAGGCTTAATGTCTACATTTTTTACTCTGAGTATAGGAACATATTTCTTTTCCTTCATCGTCTACTGCTTTAAGGGGAACGTCATTTCTTACATTTTCCTTTGATCCATCAATATTGATTTCCCCAATAACCTTTGCAACGGAATTAACTTTAGTTTCCGGTCCTTCAACTAATATTTGTCTCGGAGTAATTGTCATGTCACCGGGTTCATAACCCTGGGCCGCAATGCCATTTCTAACAATCTCAACGTCTTTTTGCTTTTGTACAACCTTATCCAGTCGGACCTTTATCTGTTGAGGTCTTATGTCCTTTATAGTGATATTTACAGGTTGGCTTATTTCTAAGGGAATACTGTTTACCCCCTGGTTAAACCCCCTAAGATCAGCTGTGACTTTTATATCCTTTGGAGATATTTGATATACCTCATTTCTTCTACCGGCTACTTTTACATCTACATTAAAATCTTTTTGATCTATAATTACTAGTCCAGAACTTTTTAATTCCTCAACGTTTAAAAGTTGAACCTTTATGTCATTTAAGACTATTTCGGTTTCAGGATTTACCTCTCCCATGACATACATCCAAAATACTAAGGCAAATAAAATTGCAACTATTTTGGGAGTCGTATTCCTGGTTATTTTGCTTCTATCAAGTATGCCCTTTAGAAAATCAATCATTTTTCAGCCTCCACCTCAACTTAATCAGGGATTTATTTTGGTCTGCATCATAGGCATCCTTAATTATAGTGGATAGTGTATCTATATCTAAAAACCTGGAAAGTTTTCCTCTATTTGCTACTGATATTGCTCCCGTTTCCTCTGAAACCATTATTGCAATGGCATCGGAACTTTCTGTTATACCAATACCTGCCCTATGCCTTGTCCCCAGTTCCTTACTCAAACCTGGATTTTCAGAAAGGGGCAGGAAACAACCCGCTGCCATAATCTTATCACCTCTAATAACTACAGCTCCGTCATGTAGCGGCGTATTAGGTATAAATATGTTTATGAGTAGACTGCTGGAAATTTTACCTTCAATAATAGTTCCAGTTTCTATGACATCATTTATTCCTGTTTCTCTTTCAAGTATTATGAGTGCACCTATCTTCTGTCTTGACAATGAAGCTACCGCATCAGTAATTTCCTTAGTTTTTCTGTCGGATTCCTCATCGGCAAGCTCAACTATTGATTTTGAAAGAAGTCTGCTTCTCCCCAAATATTCTAGAGCCCTTCTAAGTTCCGGTTGGAATACTATCAATAGTGCTATAAGTCCTAAAGTCATAGTGTTTTTTAAAATATAATTAATTACGTAAAGTTTAGCCCACTCACTAAGCTTCGTTGCAACCAGAAGTATTAGCAGGCCCTTTATAAGCTGCTCTGCCCTGGTTTCCCTTATGAGCATATAAAGTTTATAAAACACTACAGCCACTATGGTCATGTCTATAATATCTCTTATCCCTATATTTGAAAAAATTTCAATGACTTGATCCAAATTTAACACCTCTTAATATAATATAAGTCCCCTTATACCATTTTACTGTTTTTTAAGATTATCTTCAATACAACTATAGTATTATATTTACAATTATATGTTTTTTTTCTTTAAATATTTTTCCGCACTTTTGATTAGAATAAAAATAAATTTACCTGATAAATTCCTTGTTTTGTGGAAAAATATTATAGACTAAAAAATAATTGGAGTTAATTTTTAAGCTGCGATTAAGTTTGAAATTGTAAATATTGGGGAAAGGAATGATATTGATGCAGGATAAAAGAACAAATTGGATTTATGAAGATAAAACTCCTTCTAGAGACGACATAATAGTTGACCAAATCAAGGACCAGTTAGAAGAAAAAATGCAGGCAAGCGCCATGGACATAAATGTATTTTGTAAAGATGGAGTAGTTCACATGTCAGGAATTGTTGACGTTTTGGCTGAAAAGCATACGGCGGAGGATATAGCAAGGGGGATTGAAGGAATCAAAAAGCTTGAAAATAAAATTACTGTGGCTATGGACGGTAATTTCACTGATAAGCACATGGAAAAAGAAGTACTTAATAAATTACGTAAAAATGATAAATTAAATGGTGTAGGTGCCAAAATTGAAGATGGTGTTGCCAATCTCATAGGCACAGCACAAACACTGAAGGATTCAAAGTTCGCATGTGAATTAGCTTCCGAAATAAGAGGCATAAAAGATGTTGTAAATAATATAAAGGTCAGCCCCGATAAGGAGTATGATGATGTAACTATTAATAATAGAATTGCCCAAGCCCTTAGTACTACGAATTTAAGTTACGAGGAAGATATTGGCCATGCTGTTAAAGAGGGCAGGGTAGTTCTAAGTGGTTATGTTAACACTAGAAATGAAGCTGAATTAGCTAAAGAAATTACAATGGGAATTGAAGGTGTAAAAAAAGTTATTAATAAATTAAAAATTAGAAAAGATAAGCAGAAACAATTCTAGTTTTATGCGATATAGATAATGAGTAATTGGAGGTATTAGTATTTATGAATCATGACCAAATTCTTAGTGAAGTAATTAGATCAAATAATTCTACAATTGTCCTTATAGTTTTAGATGGAGTAGGAGATATACGAAACAAAGATTATAATTATAAAACCCCCTTAGAATATGCAAAAACTCCAAATCTCGACAAGCTAACTGCTGAATCTGTAGTAGGTAGAATTTACCCCGTTTCATATGGTATAACTCCAGGAAGCGGGCCAGGTCATGTAGGCCTTTTTGGTTATGACCCTATGGATATTACTATCGGCAGAGGTGTTTTAGAAACAGTTGGACTAGGTTTAGAACTTAAAGATAAAGATGTAGCTGCTAGATGTAATTTTGCCACTATAAATGACCAGGGCATAATTACTGATAGGCGGGCTGGAAGAATCCCTACCGAGAAAACTGTAGAGCTATGCAATATTTTAAGGACTGTCAAAGAAATCGATGGAGTAGAGATAATAATAGAACCTGGCAAAGGCCATAGATTTGTAGTTATATTTAGAAGCAAAGATAAAGAAATAGGTTCAAGCATTAATGATACAGATCCACAATCGGAAGGTAAATCTCCACTTGTAGCAAAAGGCCAGAATAAACCTTCAGAATTTTTAGCATCTGTTGTAAATAAGTTTGTAAAGCAGGGCCTTGACTTATTGAAGAATGAATCTCCAGCAAATAGTTTTTTAACTAGAGGTTTTTCTTCAAAACCTGATCTTCTCAGTATGAGAGAAAAATATTCTCTTGAATCGGCAGCTATAGCTACTTATCCTATGTATAGAGGCATTGCCTCCCTATTAGGTATGAAACTTCTTCCTGCACCTACTTCAATTAAGGGTTTATTTGAAACCTACGTTCAAAACAGACAAAAATATGACTTCTTTTTTATACATGTGAAAGGAACTGATCAAGCAGGAGAAGACGGAGATTTCGAAGCCAAGGTAGACTGTATAGAAAAGGTTGATAAAGCTCTTCCTATTTTACTTGAAAATAGACCCGATGTGATTGCAATAACAGGAGATCACTCTTCACCTTGTGGAATGAGGACCCATAGTTTTCATCCCGTTCCGTTATTAATAAACAGTTCATTTTCTGGTAGAGATGATGCAACTCGTTTCCATGAAAATGCTTGTAATAACGGAGGTCTTGGATTTTTTCAAAGCAAATATCTAATGTCTCTACTTCTTGCTAATGCTAAGAGATTAAACAAATTTGGAGCATAAAAAAGCAGCAAACTGTTTTTGCTAGGGAACCCTATGGTTCTCTTTTTTATTTTCCTTTTTTTTTAGTTGCTGCATATTATTATGTGTTTTAGTATTTTTATCAAGTAATTATTTTTCTTTAACATGAGAAAACTAATATTTGAAAGGAGGTTTTTAATTGAAAAAAACAAAATTTATTTTAACTTTATTTTCAATATGCTTTATATTCCTTGCATTTAATATAAACCATGTAAATGCTCAACCTCAAAACGGTGACTACGACACATATATTGTAAAGCCAGGAGATTCTCTGTGGAAAATAGCTGTAAAGTATCAGGTAGGAGTTAACGAGATTATTGCATCTAATCCGCAATTCAAAAATCCTGACCTTATTTATCCTGGCGACAAGGTTTATGTTCCTTTATTTAATACTATAAAGGCAATTGAAAAAGAAGTCATTAGGCTAACAAACCTTGAAAGACAAAAATATGGTCTTAAACCTCTAAAACACAATTGGGAACTTTCAAGAGTTGCAAGGTATAAGTCAGAGGATATGAAAAACAGAGGTTATTTCAGCCATACTTCTCCAACATATGGTTCACCATTTGAAATGATGAGAAATTTTGGTATTAAATATCAAACGGCAGGAGAAAATCTTGCCAAAGGACAGAACTCTCCACAAGAAGTCGTAAGAGCATGGATGGGATCATCTGGTCATAGAGCAAACATATTGAATAGGTCCTTTACTGAAATAGGTGTCGGATACGCAGAGGATTATAGAGGACAAAAGTATTGGACCCAAATGTTTATTAAACCAATATCATCTTCATGGTGATTTTAGCTACTCTGTTTGCCAAAAAAGACTTGACTGCTACAGTAGTCAAGTCTTTCTTCGTTTTTGGTGCCCAGAGGCGGAATCGAACCACCGACACGAGGATTTTCAGTCCTCTGCTCTACCGACTGAGCTATCTGGGCATGAATGGCGATCCGGAAGGGACTCGAACCCTCGGCCTCTAGCGTGACAGGCTAGCGTTCTAACCAACTGAACTACCGGACCGTATTTTTCTTTTAAGCATTACTCTTTAGTCAGATTACAGGTTGCAGCTCACAGCTAACAGCCCATGTGCAGCTTTTCTATTGGATCTTTCCCGTAACCCTTCACCTGTTTACCTAATACCTAATTTTGGTGGGCCCTCAGGGACTCGAACCCCGGACCTGCCGGTTATGAGCCGGACGCTCTGACCAACTGAGCTAAGGGCCCGTTTCTTCTGGCGGAGGGGGTGGGATTCGAACCCACGGCCC
>JACCKY010000059.1 GCA_014236755.1 Candidatus Petromonas tenebris
AACTCTATAGTCTTCAGTAAATGTACGTTTTCCATTTGTTTTCACTTTAATTACCCCCTTACTTTAATTATATTGATTTAGTTAGTTTTGTCCAAATCTATTAGGGGGCTAAAAGGTTAGCTATCACTATCTGATTACTCACAATTTGCCTCCTATTTATCCTTTAAATAATCTCAAAATATAATGATGTTAATATACACTTAAATGTTTATAAGGTTATAGATTAATACCTTAATCTATAAATATTCTTTAGATTTTTTGAGCAATTATAAAAAATCTATGACAGGTTACATCTATATATCCTTGTTTTTCAATAAATTCATGAATATATAGTAACCTATCATAGTATTTGTCAATACTAAAATCTGCTACCTGCCATGGAATAGCCTTTAGGTAGTATATTAACGCTCCAATATCATAAAATCTAGTCTTAATCTTATCTTCCTTCATGTCTACAATATTTAACCCATGTTTTATTAGCTGATTGGCTGCTATACTTAAATTCCAGCCTTCATATTCACAGTAATCAGCCTCTAATAGCATATTAATATCTGTATCATTTAGACCTCCAACCTGCTGAGTGATAAAATATCCACCATTTTTCAATATTCTTTTAACTTCAGAAGCAGAATATGATTCATGTCGATTAATGATAAGATCAAATCTTTCTGATTCAAAGGGTAAACTATTATCATCTTCTACTGTATAGACTTTTATACCTAAGGGTTCCAAACGCTTTTTAGCCACTGTTATATTAGGTTCATATCCTTCTGTTGCACATGTGTCCTTAGGTAAGAAGGGCAGATTTGATAAAAATTCACCTCCTCCTGTCCCCATATCTAATACAGAATTCGAATTGCTGCAGTAATCCATTATTAGATTATAGTAATTCCAACTCAGTGGAAATTCTTTCATTCTTCCAGTATTTGATAAGTATGAAAAATCCCATCCTTTAAAAGGCTTGTCCTCTTCTTTAATAAATCTTTCAAATTTTTCTTTAACCTTCTTATCCATACAAATTGCCTCCTGTTGATTAATTTTATATATTATACAACAAATTATACCATATTTACAGATGTTTGGTAGATTTAGTTTATATTTTATATTTCAACTTTATGAATAACTTTTTTGAAGTAAAATAAACACTATTAAAATTTAAGTTTTTGGTTATATTATTTATAAAACCGAAAGGAGATGTAAAATGCCAAGAAGACAACCTTATCAAAGGAAAAAGAAAACGAAAAAGTATACCCAATATTTTTTTAGAAATCCAAGGGTTGATACTAAACTTATGGATATGAAAACAATAGATAAAGAAGGTTTTGATGATATTGAACTACAAGAATAACTTTAAAGGCAGCTGTATTAGCTGCCTTCCTCTATTAATCATTCCCTTAAAAGTAAAGGGGTAAGGTCTTAACTATCACCCTATTAGCCAGGTAATAACTAAGACCTTACCCCTTTTATATTCTAAATATTATTACACATTTGGAATGTTTATACCATAGAATATTTCTGTCATTTCCTTATCAAGTCTTTTTAATATTTCCTGTTTTTCTTCCTCACTTAAATCTTCTTCCTTAATTTCAAATAGATAATTTTCAAGCTTTAGGTCTTTAATCTTCATTTTAGTGTGGAATATATTTGATTGATATATATTCATATCAATTAAGTTGTATCTATTTATTGTTTCCTTTGCTATAAAGTTCTGTATAGAATTAATTTCATGGTCTATGAAGTGCTTATGTCCATCTACATCCCTAGTAAATCCTCTAACCCTATAATCAATAGTAATTATGTCTGAATCAAAGCTGTCAATTAAATAATTTAAAGCCTTTAGTGGTGAAATCTGACCACATGTTGAAACATCTATATCAACCCTAAAGGTACTTATATTATTTTCAGGATGGGTCTCAGGATAAGTATGGACAGTTATATGGCTTTTATCTAAGTGTCCTACAATATTTTCTCTAGTAGGTGTTAATATACCTCTATTACAAGATGGGTCTAATACATACAAAGGTACCTCTTCCTCTGAAATCAGCAAAGTTACACTAGCCCCCTGTGGGTCATAATCCTGCTTCGCTATATTTAATACATTTGCTCCTATCATTTCAGTAACTGTAGTCAAAATATTTGTTAGTCTTTCAGAATTATATTGTTCATCAATGTATTCTACATATTTTTTACGGTCTTCTTCAGTCTTTGTGTAACATACATCATAAATATTAAAGCTTAATGATTTTGTTAGATTATTAAAACCATATAATTTTAACTTTTTATTATCCTTTGCCAACTTCATTCCCCTTTTCTATAATTTCTTTAATGTCTATACAGAGAAAGAGTGTGTATGATTTTTGCCCTTAAATATAACCTTACCAATTATCGAACTAATTATAAATTATACGCAATTAAAGTTTAATAGTCAATCATATAACAAAATTTTTAACATTTTACATCAAAAATTATAAATGGGTTATGCAGTAATTGCATAACCCATTTTATAAAATCTATAATTATAGCAGCATTAAGCCTAGTGCTATTATAATTCCTGAATATAATAGGTCTACTACACAGTATCCCATTATGTCTCTAGCTCCAAGTCCTGCTATACCAAGTGCTGGTAATGCCCAGAATGGCTGAATCATATTAGTCCAAGCATCCCCCCATGCTATAGCCATTGCTGTTTTAGCAGCTGAAACTCCTAAATCTGCTCCTGCTGGCATCATAATAGGTGCCTGTACTGCCCATTGTCCACCACCTGATGGAACGAAGAAGTTTACAACACCAGCACTCAAGAAAGTGAATAATGGAAACGTTGTCTGATTAGAAATGCTTACAAAGGCATCTGATATAACTCCTGCAAGAGATAATCCTTCAGCATTTGCACCTGTCATCATACCCATGATCCCAGCGTAGAATGGGAATTGAAGTATAATTCCTGCTGTTCCCTTAGCAGCACTAACAACTGCATTAATGTATCTTCTAGGGGTTCCATGGAGAATAACACCTGCAAATAAGAACATAAAATTAACTATGTTTAAATTTAGTTTAAATCCATTATTTCCAAAGTAATAAACGATAAATGCTAGACCCATTAGACCTACTAACATAGAAAGAACTGGACTATTCTCGATTTTATCTGCTGGAGTCATTTCTTTAGTTGCTGCTGTTTCTTCTTCCTCTTCTAATAGCTTGGGGTCTACTGTTATTGTTTTATCTGGTTCTGGATGCATAGCTCTATTAACTAATGGTAATGTAAGAATAAGAACAGCTGAAATTATTAAATTAAATGGTGAAAAGATTGTCTGACTAGTTGATATAGGTTCAGTAATAACTCCTGATGTTGCTTCTATTAAATCCTTTCCAGCAGTAGCTACCTTTAAAGGAATTGAACCTGATATACCTGCATGCCATACTAGGAAGCCTGAATAAGCGGCTGCAATCAATAGTCTGTAATCAACACCCTTAACCTGTTTGGCTAACTGCCTTGCATATAATGCCCCAATAACAAGACCAAAGCCCCAGTTAATCCAACACGCAATTGCTGAAACAAAAGATACAGCTAAAATAGCCTGAGTTGGGGTTTTACATATACTTGCCAGATTCTTCAAGCCCTTCTTAACTATTGGAGCATTAGCTAATGCATGTCCAGTAACTAATACCAATGCCATCTGCATTGAGAATCCTAAAAGACTCCAGAATTTATTACCCCAATGCTGTACCATATCCATTGGTCCCTGACCAGTAAAGATAATACCTAAGATAAATACTATAAATGTTAATATTACAGCAAATAAAAATGGATCGGGTAAGTACTTTTGCACTAATGTAACACAACCATTAGTAAATCTTTTAAACATAATAATCCCCCTTTGTTATTTTTTCAGGCACTGGTTTGAAAAAACCAGCACCTGTTTAAACCTCCATTTTCTTTAAATCTTCTGGTATAATCAAATCTGCCTCTGTTGCTGCCTTAACATCTTCTACAGTAAATTCAGGATTAATTTCCTTAAGAACCAGTCCTTTATCTGTAACTTCAATAACACCCATTTCAGTTACTATAAGATTAACTTGTCCTGCAGCTGTGAGAGGTAATGTACATTTCTTCAAAATTTTTGGTTTACCCTTTGCAGTATGAGTCATTGCTATAATTACCTTTTTAGCTCCAGTTACTAGGTCCATTGCACCTCCCATACCAGGAACCATCTTACCAGGAATCATCCAGTTAGCAAGATTACCTTTTTCGTCCACCTGTAGAGCCCCAAGAACAGTTGCATCTACATGGCCTCCTCTAATAATTGCAAAGGATGTAGCACTATCAAAAAATGCTCCACCTGGTTTTATAGTAACTGGTTGACCACCAGCATTTGTAAGGTCCTTATCTTCCTTCCCTTCTTCTGGTGCTGGCCCTAGTCCTACAAAACCATTTTCTGATTGGAAAATAACGTCAATATCATGTGATACGTAGTTTGCAACCATTGTAGGTAAGCCTATTCCTAAGTTTACTACATCCCCATCTTTAAGTTCCTTAGCTACCCTTTTAGCTATAAAAGCCTTTATCTGATTTTTATCCATTATTCTTCACCTCCAACTATATAATCTACAAATATTCCTAGAGTCATTACATCATTTGGATCTATCTCACCTACTTCAACTATCTCTTCAGCTTCTACAATTACTATATCAGCTGCCATCGCCATTATTGGATTAAAGTTTCTTGCTGATTTGCTATAATAAATATTTCCTTTCTTATCTACTTTTTTTCCGGCAATTATAGCTATATCTGCCTTTAATGGTAATTCTAGCAGATATTCCTTACCGTCTATTTCCAGTTTACGTTTTCCTTCCTCTACTACTGTTCCCACTCCAGTTGGAGTCAGTATTCCTCCTAATCCTGCACCTGCAGCCCTTATTTGCTCTGCTAACGTTCCCTGTGGTACTAATTCAACCTCAGTCTCTCCTTCATTCATTTGTCTTCCGGTTTCTGGATTAGTCCCTACATGAGAAGCTATTATTTTTTTAAACTGTTTATTTACTACCATTTTCCCTACACCTATTTCAGGAAAAGCTGTATCATTACATATAAGGGTTAAATCCTTAACTCCTTTCTCCACTAATGCATCAATTATTTTATTTGGAGTTCCACAGCCTAAAAATCCTCCAACCATTATCGTCATACCGTCTTTTATATGACTTATAGCTTCTTCCATTGAAACTATTTTATTCATATTTATCCACCTCCATTTGATGTTCATATCTATATGGTATCATTTTTTATCTCTCAACAATAATAGCTGTCCCCTGACCTCCACCTATACAAAGAGTAGCAAGACCAGTTTTGGCATCTCTTTTAATCATTTCATATATTAAAGTAACTAATATTCTGGCACCTGATGCTCCTATTGGATGTCCTAATGCTATTGCTCCTCCATTTACATTTACCTTTTCTGGATCAAGTCCTAAGTCTTTCACTACTGCTAATGACTGTGCTGCAAAGGCTTCATTTGCCTCAACTAAGTCTATGTCCTCAACAGTCATTCCTGCCCTTTCAAGTGCCTTCTTAGTTGCAGGTACTGGACCGTATCCCATTATCTTTGGGTCTAGAGCCGCTGATGCATAGGATTTTATTGTTACTAATGGCTTAAGTCCTAATTCTTCTGCCTTTTCCTTTGCCATAACAACTAGCATTGCTGCTCCGTCGTTTATTCCTGATGCATTACCTGCTGTTACTGTTCCATCTTTCTTAAATGCTGGTCTAAGCTTTGCTAGCTTTTCTAGTGTTGTCCCGAATCTTGGATATTCATCTGTATCAACAATTACTGGGTCTCCTTTTCTTTGTGGTACTTCAACCGGCACTATTTCATCCTTAAATTTACCTTCTTTTATTGCTTTCTCAGCCTTTTGCTGACTTTCAAGGGCAAATTTATCCTGTTCCTCCCTTGTAATATTCCATTGCTCTGCTATGTTTTCTGCTGTTATTCCCATGTGATAATCATTAAATATATCCCATAATCCGTCATGTATCATATAGTCAACAATTTTGCCATCTCCCATCCTATGTCCCCATCTTGCATTAGGTACTAGGTATGGTGCATTACTCATGCTTTCTATTCCTCCTGCTAGGATTACATCTGCATCTCCTAACATAATGAACTGTGCTGCCATAGTAACTGTCCTTAATCCTGAACCACATACCTTATTTATTGTCATAGCTGGTGTAGTTTCTGGTAGACCTGATTTTATTGCTACCTGTCTTGCTGGGTTTTGTCCTAACCCTGCTGATAATATATTACCTACTAATACCTCGTCTATCATTTCTGGTTTTATTCCTGCTCTTCTTATTGCTTCCTTTGCTGCAACTACTCCTAAGTCAACTGCAGATAATGATGCTAAACTGCCTCCAAAGCTTCCTATTGGAGTTCTAGCTGCACCTACAATTACAACTTCTCTCATTTCATATCCCTCCCATTTTTAATCTTTCATTTTTTTATAAAGCAAATGTTATGCCAAAGTAAAATATATTTTTACTATTCCCAGCCTTAAGTATTTATCAGGTAAAACGTTTTTTGTTATAATATACCAATTTCACAGCCTTCAAAAAGTGTAGTAATTTTTCTACACCATCAGTATAATTTTAGTAAGCTAATCCAAAAATATTTATGTTATTCATATTTAAAAAGTGTATAAAAAATTCTACAGTTATAATTGTTGTGTAGATTTTTTTATACACTGCATATACATAACAACTACTACTATTTTTATAAATCCAATTTATAACTCTTTATTTTTTTGTGTAATGCTGTTCTATGAATGCCTAGTTTCTCTGCAGCCAGAGTTTTATTTCCTTTACACTCCTCTAATACCCTTTTAATAGCTTCTATTTCTGCCATTGCTACAATATCTTTTAATGTTAAGCTATCTTCTCTATCATGCCTTATTTTTGTATCCTTAAGTAAATACTCAGGTAAATGTTCAGGTCTAATAATATCACCTATTGTCAAGCTTAAAGCCATCTCTATTACATTTCTTAATTCCCTCACATTTCCCAGCCATTTATGCATAGTAAGAATATTTAAAGTTTCATATGCTATTTTTTTCGGTTTAATATCTAAATCCTGTGATAGTCTATTAATAAAATATTGAGCTAGTTTAGGAATATCCTCAGGTCTTTCTCTTAAAGGAGGAATTTCTATTCTAATGACATTAAGTCTATAATATAAATCCCTTCTAAACTTTCCTTTTATTACAGCCTCCTCCAAATCCTCATTTGTAGATGCAATAACTCTAACATCTAAGTTTATGCGATTATTACTTCCTATTCTTTCAAATTCTCTAGACTCTAAAACCCTTAATAACTTAGCCTGCATTTCTAGTGGCATAGAACCTATTTCATCAAGTAGTATGGTCCCCCCATTTGCCAATTCAAATTTTCCTATTTTCCCTGTTTTCTTAGCTCCAGTAAATGCACCTTCCTCATAGCCGAATAGCTCAGACTCTAATAATTCTCTAGGGATAGCTGCACAGTTTATCGTTACAAAGCTACCATATTTTCTAGAACTTGCATTGTGAATAGCATGGGCAAATAATTCTTTTCCAGTCCCACTTTCTCCTTGTATTAGTACTGTTGAATTTGTATCTGCTGCCCTTTTAGCAATTTCCTTAAGTTGTAACATTTCTTTATTTCCTGTAATGATATCATCAAAGGAATACTTAGCACTATACATTCTATTAAGTTCACCCTTGTATTTATGAAGGGTATCTTCTAGTAACTCAAGTTTTTTTGCAAGGGATTTTAGCTCATCTAAATCTTTAAAAAGAATAGTTCCTGCTGCCCCAATTATTTTATCATCCTTAATTATAGGTATACGACTAGTAATAACATAGTTTCCCTTTACCTTCTGCACCTGACACAGTTCTTTCTTTCCTGTTTTAGCAACAATGTGTAACCTTGTGTTTTCAATAACTTCCTGAACATATTTACCTAGAACCTCTTCTTCTTTAATTCCTAAGAATTTCTCATAATTCCATTTAACTATTTTCCCATCTTCATCGACTATAGCCATACCATAATATGCATTATCTAAGAGTTCCTCTATCGTTTCCAAGCTTTCTTTTAACTTTTCTAGTTGGTCTTTAGAATCCTTCTGAATCGTAACGTCCTTTAATACTAAAACAGTAAATATATTATTCTCTTTAGATTTATAAGAGAATTTCTTTAATAATAAGTACTTATTACTAATTGTTAATTCCTGTTCAACTGTACCTTCTTTTTCTATTATTTTATTAATTAAATTATTGTTATAAAACACATCATTATATTGTCTTCCTATTATATTTAAATCCTTTATGTTCATGATTGTTTTAAAACTATTATTACAGAAAACAATTTTTTTATCTTGGTTTATGATAACTATCCCATCAAAGATTTTATTTAAAATATTCTCTAAATCAAGTACGTTATTATTCACTTCTTTTTGATAGGAACTTTTCATTAGTGGTTCAGCTCCTTTCAAATAAAAAAAAGTCTTCACTTAAAATTAAAGATTCTCAATGTTGACTTTTTTGAAACACATTACGGAAATTATATTTTATCCACAGTTTTAATTTGTTTATAATTTCCTATGTGTAATAAAAAATAGTTCCTTCCTTATACTTCTATATTAAAATTCCTTTTTCCTTCTACTTATGGGTTTATTAATTTATTCCTGTATATTAGTTTTTTTGACAAAATACTACATGTTTTATTGATACCCTAACTGCATTATAGTAATCATAATAAATAATTAATGTGTTAAGGCTTTTATACTTTTATAAGTAGAATAAAACAACTTGAATCAGCAAAGAATATTGTTTTATCTTTATCACTTTTTCTTATATTCTGTATATACTAAAATATGACTACATAAAATAAATAAACTGTAGTTACTAATACATATTTAAAATAGTTTCTATTTAATCTTATTTACCTAATAATGTTTTATAGAAAATTAATATGACAAGGTGATATTTATGAATTATAATCTAAATTTACATGGTATTCTCAAATATACTAATAAAGATCTCCTTTCTGAATATGTTAATGATGAACAATTTAATAAATATATATTTATGATTAGTTTCTTATGCGCACTTAAAGATACTCTAGACGAAACAACTGAAACTGAATTAGTGAATATTCTAAAAAACAAGAATAATATTTTTAGGTTTCTAAGAACCTTTTATTTTAACTTTAATTTATTTATAAGTATTATTAAAAGATACCTCAAAGAAAAAAGATTAACTGATATAGATTTAACTGATATAGACAATATTTACAACTGGTTAGTTAAAGCCTTTGACTATACAGATACTCGATTTATTCTTGTAGCTAATAATAAATGGTATTTAAAGGCTGGCAGAATGTATATTCGGCTTCTTTATTACAATAATTATTTACTTAAATATATTTATACAATTTTAGATAATAAAAAAATGCTTAAGAAAATCCAGGAAAATCTTTTAGAGGTTGAGTATAAAATAAATAAAATTGAAAATATAGAAGAAAGAATATTTGGAAATAGTCTTAATAGAGAGGAGGTTGAAAAGAAAAATTATATAGAGTGTGTAGGAGTTTGGCTTGATGCCAGAAATTCTATCGTAAAAAAATTAGATATAATACAATAAATCTCGTTCAAAAACGAGATTTATTGTATTGTAAAGGAAAACAACACACTATCCTTTAACTCGTAAATGAACAAAGCATTTATTATCAATTTCAAAACCACTAAAGAAAAACTATCCTTTATATCATTTATAAAAATAGTAAAAATACTAATTTATCATATTTGTCTCACAAATTTTATTATTTAAAAAAGTTTAGCTATAACCTCATCTGTTGGTGAAGGTATAACTACAGAACTTATTATTTCCCCTGTATCCTTTAATTTGTTTTCACACGATTTTACTGCAGATTTGACTGAAGCAACATCTCCTGTAATGATAACAAAACCTTTACCTCCAAGTCCTCTAGCTAATCTTATTTCTATTAGCTGTATATTTGATGCCTTTAAAGCAGTATCCCCAGCTACTACTGAAGAAATTGTTGACATAGTTTCTATAATACCTAAAGCAGATATTTTTTTTATATTCGAAGTTGCAGTTAAAGCAGGAAAAATGTCTTCATGGACATTTGGAATTACATGATCACTAATAAGAAAAATACCACTCTTTTCTCTACCTACCTTTATAGCATTTTTTACTGAAGACACATTTCCACCAATTAAAATTATATATTTACCTGGACACATTGGAGTAGCTAATATCAATTTCACGTCTGAAGATTTAATCATTTCATCGGCAGTTTCAATTCCTTTAGCTATACTTTTGCACTCAATTAATCCTATCGAATTCATCATTTACTATCCGCCTCTTTTCAACTAGTAAAGTTAATATTTTTAATTTTAATATATATATTATTTACTTCTTGTATAATACCATCTATACTTGAATGGATCTTAGAACCTAATGTATTTTCTTTGATATCAGCAATAACCTGCCCTCTGTTAACCTTGTCACCAACTTTAACCTTTGGAATAGCAGAATTCCCTATATGCTGTTTTAGCATAAGTGTTACTGAACTAAATTCCTTTTGGACTTCATCTACTAATGGAGCATCTACATTGTACTTTTTTATTCCCAGTTTAGTTACAAGTCTTTTAATTGGGAATTTTCTATATTCCCTATATACATTTGCTTCTACTGGTTTTACATTATTAGAACGTTTTATTCCATTGGAACTTAGCAGGGATTTGAGAAATTTGTTTATCTTCCAAGGCTGCAATCCCATAATACAAACCTGTTCACACAGACCACATTGTGAACATAAGAATGCTTCAGTTGCTGATGTTTTTTTATCTCCAATTGTATTATAGCTAGCTAATCTCATTAGTTTGTCTGGATGTAATCTATGTCCTAAAAACCATAGGGACGGTTCTTCTGGTTTAAAATACAAAACCAGAAAAAACCGTCCCTATGGTTTTCCTCCTCTGTGGTTTTCTCCTCTGTGGTTTCCTATGGTCTTCTTTCTGCTTTTT
>JACCKY010000010.1 GCA_014236755.1 Candidatus Petromonas tenebris
GCAAATGCCATTGAAGAAATAAAACAAATGGCAGACATCATTACAGAGGGAACTAATAACGAGGACGGTGTAGCAGAAGTTGTAGAAAAATACATATTAAAAAAAGGCTAGTGAGTTAAAGAATAAGGAGCATCTACAAACATCTTGCAGATGCTCCTTAAAACATTAAATCGTAATAACAGAACTTTAAACATGTAATTTACAATCTATGCAGTAACGTCTCCAGTAGCATATGCAGGTTCAAGTAATAATGAACTACCCGTCATTTCTATTGGTTTAGGTAGCTCCATAAGTTCAAGTAGAGTTGGAGCTATATCACATAATTTCCCTTCAGAAAGTGAATATTCTTTAGCTGCATTTATTAATATAATTGGTACAGGATTTGTAGAATGGGCTGTAATAGTGTTACCTTCTTTATCTAGCATTTCATCAGAGTTACCGTGGTCAGCTGTAATAAGAATTTGACCATCCTTTTCTATAACAGCGTCTACAACCCTTCCAACGCACTCATCTACAACTTCAACTGCCTTTACAGCTGCATCAAAATCTCCAGTATGACCTACCATATCAGGATTTGCATAGTTTACAATAATTAAGTCATATATGTCTTTATCGATCTCTTCAATAAGCTTTTCAGTTACTTCATAGGCACTCATTTCAGGCTGCATATCGTATGTTGCAACCTTTGGTGAAGGGATTAATATCCTAGTTTCATTTTTGTTTGGCTCTTCAACTCCACCGTTAAAGAAGAAAGTTACATGGGCATATTTTTCAGTCTCAGCAATTCGAAGCTGCTTTAAACCTTTATTGGCAATATATTCTCCTAAGGTATTTTTTAATTTTTGTGGTGGATAAGCTACATGAACATTTGGCATAGTTACATCATATTGCGTCATGCAAACATAATGTACTGGAAATAATCCATTAGCTCTATTGAAACCATCAAATTTAGGATCAACAAAAGCTCTTGTGATTTGTCTAGCTCTATCAGGTCTGAAGTTAAACATAATAATTGAATCATTAGATGAAACGGTGCTAATAGGATTACCATTTTCAAGAATAACTGTTGGTTTTACAAACTCATCTACTACATCTTGGGAATAGGAATTTTTCACAGCTTCTACTGCAGAATTGGCCGTCTCACCTTCACCTAGTACCAATGCATTGTAAGCGAGCTCTGTTCTTTCCCATCTTTTGTCACGGTCCATTGCATAATAACGACCAGAGATAGTTGCAATCTTTCCAACGCCTATTTCTCTCATTTTTTCTTCCAATTCTTCAATATATCTTACTGCACTTGAAGGGGGAACATCACGGCCATCTAAGAAACCATGTACATATACCTTTTCAATTCCCTTATTCTTTGCTAGTTTTAGTAAGGCGTATAGATGAGTATTATGGCTATGAACCCCACCATCGGATAATAGTCCCCAAAGGTGAATCGAAGAATCGTGTTTCTTTGCGTTTTTTATGGCTTCAAGAAAAACTTCATTTTCAAAGAAATCTCCGTCTTTAATTGCTTTACTTATACGAGTGAAATCTTGGTATACAATTCTCCCTGCTCCAATATTTAAGTGTCCTACTTCAGAGTTTCCCATTTGTCCATCTGGAAGACCAACATTCATTCCGCTTGAATGAACAATATTATTTGGGTACTCTTCAAAGTATCTATCAAGATTTGGAGTATTGGCTTGCTTAATGGCATTGCCATAATTATTTTCATTTAATCCATATCCATCTAGAATCATTAATACAGTTGGTTTTTTCATCTGAATCCTCCCTTTTAAAAATTTAATCTCTATAAGAATTATATATTAAATTTTCTAAAAACTGAAGATGATAACGTTTTTTGATTTTGAAAATAATAAGCAGAATTGAAGTTGTTTTAATAGCTATTTTGGCTTCATGAAGGATTTTTAGGTTTAACTATAGAATAAATCATGCTAGTGCCAAGGATCAATATGTTTTAAGCAGGGAGGAAGAATATGAAGGATAATAAGTTAACACTTTTGGAGTGTTTTATAAAAGTGGCTTTTTATATTAATACACTGATAACTAAAGACACAGCTGCTTTTGCTACTGACAAACAAAAATATTTGTGTTATTATTCTGCCAAACAGCTGAATTAAGGAAGTGAATTTCTATAAATAACGTAAGGTGTCATAACGTGTGATTCAAAGCAATATCTTGAAGCTATTGTATGTACTGATTGGGGGGCAGGGTATATGGATAAAGCTATTCTGAAGTTTGCTGCAGCATTATTGCTATTATTTATTATTATCATTAGAAAGCAAAAAGGTCAAAAGGGATTAACTACTTTCATAGAAAATAAACTTTATGATTCAGATAAAGAAAGGCTAACTTTTGAGACATGGATTTCAAAAATAGGATTTGTCTATTTAGTTTTAGGAGAATTTATCCAAGTAGTTTATTCGAATAGTGATATTCTTAAACTAAAATATGAACATCCTATTATACGTGGGATTTTAGTTGTGTTAGCAGGTGAATTATTAGCTTATATGGCAATAGTGATTGCTAAAAATATTACTGATGCCGAGGAAAAATCCCATGATTCTACAAAATAGGATAAATATGTGTAATCTATCTTTGTTTTAATGGAATAAGGAGGGGTTATTTTTATCTTACACAGTAGTAGATAGAATTGGAGGATATCCGACACTTATTGGACATTTTCAATCCTTCTTTATGAAAGGTATAAAAAGTGTATAATGTAAAAAGAAACATGTATATATATCTATAAATGAATAATATTACATAAATAATTGTGCGAGGGGGATATAAAATGACAAAAAAAATTAAAGTAGGTATAATTGGATTTGGAATGGCGGGAAGAGTATTCCATGCGCCTATTATTAATAGTACTAAAGAATTAGAGCTATCTAAAATTGTGTCATCTAGAAAGGAAACCTTTGATACAGTTAAAAAGCTTTATCCACAAGTGGAAGTGGTTTCTGATATAGATGAACTTTTAAGGGATGACACGATAGACCTTGTAGTAATCACTTCACCTAACATATATCATGTAGAACTGGCTGAAAAGGCACTGTTGGCCAATAAGCATGTAGTAGTTGAAAAGCCCTTTACAATTACTTCAAAGGAAGCTGATAAACTTATAGAACTTTCTAAAAAACAAAAACGGGTATTAACAGTAAATCAAAACAGACGATGGGATAGTGACTTTTTAACCGTAAAAAAAATAATAGAGGATGGCTTGTTAGGAAGAATAGTTGAATATGAAGCTCATTTTGACCGGTTTAGAAATTACTTTAAAAATAACTGGAGAGAAGAAAAGATACCAGGCTCTGGAATATTGTACGATTTAGGAAGTCACTTAATAGACCAGGCCCAATGTTTATTTGGTCTTCCTAAAGAGATTATGGCTGATATTCGAATCCAAAGAAAAGGAGGAGTAACTGATGACTCCTTTGAAGTAATTTTGCATTATGAAAAAATAAAGGTGACTTTGAAAGCAGGTATGCTGGTGAGAGAGCCTCTGCCTCGTTTTATTGTACTTGGAGATAAAGGGTCCTTTGTGAAATATGGTCTTGACGTTCAGGAGGCTGCATTAAAAAAAGGCAAGTTTCCTAATAATGTTCAAAACTGGGGAGAAGAACCGGAGGAGCTATGGGGAGTTTTAAATACTAATATAAAAGGTCTTCATTTTAGAGGCAAAGTAGAAAGTTTAAGAGGAGATTACAGGAAATTTTATGAGAATGTATACAAAACAATATTAGGTGAGGAAGAATTGAAAGTGAAACCTGAAGAAGCTAGAAACACAATACGCATTATTGAACTTGCTATGGAAAGCAGTAATCAAAAACGTACAGTTAAATTTTCATAAGAATAACAAAAAAGAGTCTATACTTTAATTGTAAAATCCTTTAAACATTTTTAGTTTAGGGGATTTTGTTTTGCAGTTTATGCATAAATATTCGATAACATCCAATATTTATACATAAAATAAAGCGCGCCCAAGGATAACGTTTTCATAGCGAAACTAGAAAAATCAATAGTTAAAAAGTTATTATTTTTCACAAAAAAATATTTTAATATATTGAACACAATGAATAAATATGATAAAATTAACACTAACGAAATTTTCTGAAAATTTAGAATCGAATTACTTTTAGACTTCAAAGAAAGGAAGGAAAAGAATATGAACAGATATGGGTTGCCAGAGAAACAAGGTTTATATAATCCAATCATGGAAAAAGATAATTGTGGAGTTGGATTTATAACGAACATAAAAGGAAAGAAGTCCCATTACATAGTTAAGCAAGGCCTTCAGATTCTAAAGAATTTAAAGCATAGGGGTGCTGTGGGTGCCGATGCCAGCACCGGTGATGGATCGGGAATTATGATTCAGATACCCCATGATTTTTTCAAAAAACAGACTGAAAAACTAGGAATAAATCTGCCGGATATTGGTGATTATGCCGTTGGTATGATTTTTCTTCCTAGGGAGCCGAATGCTCGGCTGTTTTGTGAGGGGGTATTTGAAAGAATACTCAGAGAAGAAAATCAAAAATTAATAGGTTGGAGGGAAGTGCCTGTAAATGAAAAGGCATGCGGTGAGTCAGCCAGAGCAACGAGACCGGCTGTTATGCAAGTCTTTATTGATAGAAATGGACAAGCAAAGGACGTATTTGAGAGAAAACTTTTAATTGTTAGAAAGCGTGTACAAAAAACAATTAGAGATTCTAAAAAACCCTATACGGAAGCCTTTTATATTTGCAGTTTATCTAGCAGCACAATAGTGTATAAAGGACAGATATTGGGATATAAGTTGGAAGATTTCTATTTGGACCTGTTAGATGAAACTATAAAAACATCTATAATAATTGTTCATGAAAGATATAGCACAAATACTTTTCCTTCATGGAAACTTGCACAGCCTTTTAGGTATATTGCACATAACGGAGAAATTAATACGATCAGGGGAAATATTAATTGGATGAATGCAAGGGAAGGGGTTATGCACTCAAAGTTATTTGGAGAAGATTTTAAAAAAATACTGCCTGTGATTGAACCTGGTGGGAGTGATTCTGCGTCATTAGATAATGCCTTAGAACTATTTGCAGCTAATGGACACCCTTTGGAAAATATAATGATGATGCTTATACCGGAAGCGTGGCAAAAAGATCCAAAGATGGGGAGAGATAAAAGAGGATTTTATGAGTATCATGCAAGAGTAATGGAACCCTGGGATGGGCCTGCAACCATTGCCTTTACCAACGGAGTGAAGATTGGAGCGATGGTAGATAGAAACGGGTTGAGACCTGCAAGGTATTTGATAACAAAGGATGATCTAGTTATCATGGCTTCAGAAGCTGGTGCTGTTTATGTTGAGCCTGATATGATAGTTAGTAAGGGTCGTATAGAACCTGGAAAGATTTTATTAGTCGATACTGAAGAGGGGCGTATTATTCCTGATGACGAAATTAAGACTCACGCGTCCACAAGAAAACCCTTTGCTGATTGGACTCAGAAAAACAGATTAACTCTTAAGGATATCGAAAAATCTGGTGAAGTAAGAAAGATGAGTTATGAAACTCTCCATAGAAAGCAGCTTGTTTTCGGATTTACTAAAGAAGAGCTGGAAAAGGTAATTGGATATATGGCCGAAAACGGAAAAGAACCAATTGGTTCAATGGGTATAGATACTCCTCTTGCTGTACTGTCTGAAAGGCCCCAGCTTTTATTTAACTACTTTAAGCAAAAATTTGCCCAAGTAACTAATCCTCCTATAGACCCTATAAGAGAAGATATGGTAATGTCTTTGATACAGTTTATCGGTAGCCACGGTAAACTACTCGATGAGATAGAAACGGAAAAAGATAATAAATATATTATGCTTGAGCACCCGATTTTAAAAAATAGCGAGCTTGAAAGCTTAAGAAAGATTAATACAGAAGACTTCAAAGCTATTACAATTCCGGCTGTTTTCCAAGCCGATCGTGAAAATGATGGATTAAAGGAGGCTTTAGATTATCTTTGCAAGAGGGCAGAAGAAAATGTTAAGCTTGGATACAATATACTTATCTTAAGTGATAGAAATGCTGACATGTATAATGCCCCTATTCCAAGCCTGTTGGCTTTAAGTGCCGTACATCATCATTTGGTAAGGAAAAAGCTAAGGACGGCAGTTGATTTAATAGTAGAGGCCGGTGATGCAAGGGATGTTATGCATATGGCTCTTTTAGTAGGGTTCGGTGCTAAAGCAATCAATCCATATATGGCCTTCGAAACAATATACAATATGGTGGAGAATAAAAAATACGTTAAGAAGATTAAATCTATAGATGAAGCCTATGATAATTATATTAAAGCAATTTGTTCAGGTCTATTAAAAATAATTTCAAGGATGGGTATTTCAACAATACAAAGCTATAGTGGTGCTCAGATTTTTGAAGCAGTTGGCATAAATCAGGATGTAATTGATCAGTACTTTACCGATACACCGTCAGTAATTCCAGGTATTGGATTAAATACTATATCAAAGGAAGTGCTGCTAAGGCAAAATTCAGCATATCATAAATTTGTAAATTTAGATGTAGGGGGAGAGATATATTATAAGCATGGAGGTGAACGGCATACCTTTTATCCTGAAGCGGCTAAAAAGTTGAGGATGGCAAGTGTAGAAAACGATTATGATATATACAAAGAATATGCCAATCATGCTAATGAGCAGAATGGACAGGCGACAACAATCCGTGACCTGTTAAAGTTCAAGGATAGCGAAAGTATACCTATTGAAGAGGTTGAGCCAATAGAAAATATCTTAAAGAGGTTTGTAATTTCAGGGATGTCCTTTGGATCTCTAAGTATAGAGGCCCATGAAACTCTAGCAATAGCCATGAATAGGTTAGGTGCTAAAAGCAACTGTGGTGAAGGAGGAGAAGATCCTGACAGATATAGACTTTCTCATAACGGAGAAAATTATAGAAGTGCAATAAAGCAGGTGGCATCAGGAAGATTCGGAGTAACATCAAGTTATCTGGTAAACTGTGATGAACTACAGATTAAAATGGCTCAAGGAGCAAAACCAGGAGAAGGGGGGCATTTACCTGGAAATAAAGTGACCCCAGAAATTGCAAAGGTTCGTCATTCTGCTCCGGGAATAGATCTTATTTCGCCTCCACCTCACCATGATATTTATTCAATAGAGGATTTATCTCAGCTAATCTTCGATTTGAAAAATGCTAATCCGAGGGCTAAAATCGGCGTAAAATTAGTATCACAAATAGGTATAGGAACAGTAGCGGCAGGAGTTGCAAAGGCCCATGCAGATATCATTTTGATCAGCGGTCACGATGGTGGTACGGGTGCTTCCCCTATCAGTTCCATGAAATATGTAGGATTACCATGGGAATTAGGGCTTGCTGAAGCCCAGCAGACATTATTATTAAATGATTTGAGAAGCAGGGTAACTTTAAGGGTTGACGGAAAGATGAGAACTGGAAGGGATGTAGCAATTGCTGCACTTATGGGAGCTGAAGAATATGGCTTTGCTACTTCAGCCCTGGTAGCCTGTGGGTGTATAATGTGTAGACAGTGTCATCTGAATAAATGCCCGGTCGGAATTGCAACTCAAGATTCTAAGCTCCGAGAAAAATTCAAAGGCAAACCAGAACACTTAATAAACTATCTGACATTCGTTGCTCGAGAAGTTCGTGAGATAATGGCCAAACTTGGATTCAGAACAATTGACGAAATGATTGGGAGGGTTGACTTATTAGAAGCTAAACAAATCAATAAAAACAAAATTAAACATTGTGATCTATCTTCAGTATTATATAAACCAGAAATACCATCACGTATTGCAGAAAAATGTATCATTAGTCAAGATCATAAGATAGATGGTGTTATGGATAAATATTTGATAGAAAATTCACTGACTGCATTAGAAAAGGGAGAAAAGATTGAGCATACACTAAATATCAAGAATACTGATCGTGCTTTTGGAACAATGTTAAGTGGCGAGATTACAAAACGTTATGGCGATAAGGGGTTGCCCGATGATACCATAAAAATCAACCTAAAGGGTTCTGCTGGTCAAAGTTTCGGTGCCTTTGCATCAAAAGGGTTGACGTTAATTCTTGAAGGAGATGCAAATGATTATCTTGGTAAAGGGTTGTCCGGAGGTAAAATTATTTTAATTCCCCCTAAGGAATCTACATTTAATCCAAGTGAAAACATCATTGCAGGAAATACATTACTCTATGGGGCAACTTCCGGTGAGGTGTATATTAAGGGGAAAGTAGGACAAAGATTTTGTATCCGCAACAGCGGTGCAGTAGCTGTTGTAGAAGGAATTGGTGATCACGGGTGTGAATATATGACTGGAGGTACAGTTATTATACTTGGTTCAATAGGAAAGAACTTTGGAGCCGGAATGAGTGGAGGTGTAGCTTATATATTGGATGAAAATGAAGAGATTGAAGATAAATGCAATAAACAAATGGTTGAAATAAACAGATTAGACAATTCCTACGATGCAGATCAGATTAAAAAGCTTATTGAAAATCATTATAAATATACTGGCAGTTTAAAGGCTAGAGCAGTACTTGATAATTGGGATTATTACCTAAAGAAGTTTTGTAAAGTTAGCTCTCCCACCTACAAAAAACAATTAGAATGTATAAGTTAAAAAATACGATTTAAAGTTATCCTCTAAAACGTAAGATTTTAGAGGATAATTTTTTAAATTCCATTTATAAAAATTTTCAGTAAAATAAATTTGTGATAGTATATAACAGGAGACAAATTTATATATAAGGGGGATTAGATTTACAAATGACACGGGAAATAACTGAATATATTAACAAGGGCAGGGTGGTAGATATTCTTACAAACCTCATACAAATCTATAGTCCTTATTTTAAAGAAGATAAGGTTATGGAGTATGCATATGAATGGTTTAAGGAGAAGGATCTGCCCGTAGAATATCACAGATATAATGAAGAGAGGATAACAAAGTTCAGAGGAATCAATGTTATTGGAAGGCTTAAAGGAAGTAGAAAAGGCCCTACGGTGCTGCTCAATGGACATTTAGATACTGTGGAAATATGTGAAGGATGGACCAAGGACCCTCTAAAGGCTGAAATAGAAGGGGACAAGCTCTACGGAGTAGGTGCTCTTGATATGAAAAGTGGAGTAGCGGCTATTATGATTGCCATAGAAGCCTTTAAAAACACGGTTGATGATTTCGATGGTGAGGTGCTTTATACCCTGGTATCTGATGAGGAAGGACCCTATGGTCTTGGAACCGATGCTCTTATTCTAGACGGAATTACAGATGATGCTGATGTTGCCATTGTTCCAGAACCTAGTAGTGGGTTTACAGGAGAGGAATTCCCATGTCTTTGTCTTGGAGCGAGGGGAGGATGGAACTATACTGTAAATGTTTTAGGGAAATCTGCTCATGCAGCTAATCCTGAAAAAGGTATAAGTGCAATAATTGAAGCTTCGAAATTAATGCTTGAGCTTAAAAATTCAGAATTAAGAGAAGATGATAAGCTTGGTAAAGGTTCTATCTGTATAATTAGTTCTAGTGGAGGAGGAGCTGCGTGCAGTGTTGCCGATAAGGCTTCCTTTACGGTGTTTAGACATGTTGTAAGGGGTGAGGATAAGGATTATCTTAAAAAAGAAGTTGAAAAGGCAGCTAAAAGAGCAAACATAAAAGGAAAAGTATCCATGGCTTTTAGAGATGCTCCACATCTGGACAACGGAGGCTTTCATCCATACATAGTTGATGAAGATAGTCCTTATACAAAAATGATTAGGAAAAGCATATTAGAAGTTACAGGTCAAGAGGGAAAAATAGCGTATTTTTCAAGTATAGGAGACTTTAACTACCTAGGTTCAAGGGTAAAAATACCTACCTTCGTATTTGGACCAAACGGTGAAAACTATCATACAGCCGATGAATACGTATCTATAGAAAGTGTAGTTAAAACAGCAGAAGTAATATATGATTTTCTTCTAAAGACTTTAGTAAATAAGTAGATAAAAACAATCTTCCGTGATTAACGCGGGAGATTACTTTGTTTCTGTAGACTAAAGTTATATAGTTTAGTTTGTATATAAATCTACAAGATTATTTAGAATATAGTTTGTTGAATAAGTATTCTTTTTACAAAATTATTATAAGAAAAGAGGAAACTTATTAATGACGTTGAATAAATATAAACAACTATAACTCTAGGAGGAGATTGTGATGATTGATAACGTTAGAAAAATTATAGAACAGACAAAGGATGAACTTATTCAGCTTAATGAATTTATTTTTAGCAATCCCGAATTAGGATACGAGGAATATAAAGCCTGTAAGGCTCATGTAGACTTGCTTAAGAAGCATGGTTTTGAAGTGGAAGAAGAGTATATGGACATAAAAACAGCCTTTAAGGCCGAGTTCGACAGTGGCAAAGAGGGCCCTGTTATAGCATATCTTGCAGAATATGATGCACTGCCAGGAATAGGTCACGGGTGTGGGCATAATATACTGGGTGTTGTCAGCACAGGAGCGGGAATTGTATTAAGTAAGATTATAGGAGAATATGGAGGGAAGGTTATTGTATTCGGAACACCAGCTGAGGAGACGGGAGGTGCCAAGGTTGATATGGTAGAAGGGGGAAGTTTTAATGATGTGGATATAGCTATGATTGTCCATCCAAGTGATAAATATTATAAAAGCGGCAAAACTCTTGCTATGGAGGCCATACAGTTTACATTTAAAGGAAAATCCGCCCATGCAGCGGCTGAACCGGAAAAGGGAATTAATGCCCTAGATGCAGCAATTAATACTTTTAATAATATAAATGCATTGAGGGAACATATTAAACCTGATTCAAGGGTACACGGCATAATAGTGGAAGGCGGAAAGGCAGCCAATATAGTACCAGATCTTGCTATAGCACAGTTTTATGTAAGGGCATCAACTAAAACCTATCTGAATGAGTTGGTAGAAATGGTGAAAAACTGTGCAAGGGGAGCATCGTTAGCTGCGGGCACGGAGCTGGAAATTACTAACTATGAAGCTTCCTATGACAATTTAGTTACCAATCAAACCTTATCAGAGGTCTTTACTCGTAGACTTTACGATATGGGAGTAGAAAATATATACGAACCCAAGGAGAGTTTTGGTTCATCAGATGCCGGAAACGTGAGTCATGTTTGTCCCACAATCCATCCATATTTTTCGATAAGCAATGAGAATGTGACAGGACACACTAAAGAATTTGCTGAGGCTACAACTAAACCTTCTGCCTACGACAACATGTGTAAAACTATGGGAGCCCTCGTGTTAACAAGTATTGATATAATTGAAGACAAAACTCTTTTGAAAAAAATAAAAAAAGAGTTTGAAACTGTCAAAAAATAAAAAAACTCCTATGAAGAATTACAGCTTCATAGGAGTTTTTACATATATAAAAAGGAAAATATGAAATAATAAAATTTTGTTTTAGTACAAACTGTAAATACATACATATTTATTAATATAAATGATATCTGTTTATATTTACAAAAAGTTATGTAGTTTGTATTTGGTTTAGAAAAAAGTTGGCTTTTAAAGGAGGCATAGAATAATATGGTTGATTTTTCTCAGCTTATACAAAAAGATAGAGAAGAAAGAATAAAAAAACATTTTGAAGGAACTTTTCTAGATTATTTGGAAATAGTAAAAAAAGATACAAGTGTATGCATGTTGGCCCATGAAAGGATGTATAGGACAATAGTTGACCAGGAAGTAGAGATTATTAATACGGTAGAAAATCCTAGATTGAGAAGAATATACGGAAATGATGTAATAAAAAGATACAACTTTTTTAAGGATAACTTTTTTGGTATTGACAAGGTATTGATGAAAATCGTCAGGTATTTTAATACTGCAGCAATGAAGGGAGAAGAGTCTAGGCAAGTTCTATATCTTGTAGGACCGGTAGGGGCTGGCAAATCTTCGATTATGGAAGCTTTAAAGAAAGGGCTTGAAATGAGTGATCCTATATACGCTATCAAAGGATGTCCAATGAGGGAAGAACCTCTTCATCTAGTTCCCAATCATCTTAGGGAAAAATTTGAAGATTTACTAAATGTAAAAATTGAAGGAGACTTGTGCCCAGTCTGTAGATATAGGCTTAAAAATGAATATGATGGAGAATTTGAAAGATTTCCAATAGAGACAGTAGATTTTAGTATTAGATCAAGGAAGGGCATAGGAGTAGTTCCGCCTGTTGACCCAAATAATCAGGATACTTCAGTACTTGTAGGATCTGTGGATATATCCAAGTTAGACCTTTATCCGGAGGACGATCCGAGGGTAATGTCATTAAATGGAGCCTTTAACGTTGGAAACAGAGGCATTGTAGAATTTATAGAGGTATTTAAAAATGAAGTAGAATATCTTCATACCATGATTACGGCAACACAGGAAAAAAGTATTCCAGCTCCAGGGAAGTCTTCAATGATTTATTTTGATGGAATAATTGTGGCCCATTCGAATGAGGCAGAATGGAATAAATTTAAATCAGACCATACTAATGAAGCTATACTTGATAGAATAGTTAAAATAGAGGTGCCCTATTGCCTTGAATTGAATGAAGAAATAAAAATATATAATAAAACTTTAAATAAAAGCAACTTCACTGCTCATGTTGCACCCCATACAATAGAAGTCGCTTCAATGTTTGCTATTTTAACGAGACTTACACCTTCAAACAAGGTTAACCCACTGATAAAACTAAAGATCTATAATGGTGAAGAAATTGTGGAAAAGGGATCTGCAAAAAAAATAGATATACAGGAGCTCAGAGAAGAGGCCCCAAGGGAAGGGATGACTGGAATATCTCCAAGATTTATTATGAAGGCCCTAGATCAAGCTATAGCTGAGTCAGAGCATGATTGTATCAATCCTATTGGACTTTTGGAGACATTGATTAAAGAAGTAAAAGAGCTATCCATTGGTGATGATACTAAGAAAAGTTATCTTAATTTCCTTCAGAATGTTATAAAAAAAGAATATAATGAGATCCTTGAAAATGAAGTTACAAAGGCTTTTATCCATGGATACAGAGAGCAGGCAGAGGATTTGTTTAATAACTACTTGGACCATGCAGAAGCCTATGTAAATAAGACAAAAATAAAGGATGTAAGTACTGGTGAGGAGCTTGAGCCAGATGAAACTTTTTTAAAGTCTATAGAAGAGCAAATTAATATAACAAGCACCGCGGCCAAAGGATTCAGACAGGATGTTACTTCATATATGTTCTATGTCATGAGAAATGGCGGGAAAATTGATTATACATGTTATCAGCCTTTAAAAGAAGCTATAGAAAAGAAACTAACTGTATCCGTTAGAGAACTCAGTCGGGTTGTTACTCAAACTAAGGTAAGGGATAAGGAGCAAAAAGAAAAGTACAACGCAATGGTGGAAGAAATGAAGAAAAATGGTTATTGTGAACACTGCTGCAATGTGATTCTCAAATATGCTTCTAATAATTTATGGAAGGATTAATTATAGATTAAGTGAAACTTAGTTTAGATGGAGTTCAGGACTCTTGCTGAACTGTAGCCAAGCTAATCCAGGGACTGTAACTTCTCTTTATCTTCCACTTGTAGAAGTGAGAGTATTAGAGCAGTCAGTTATCGGATAAAATGTGCTTTACTAGGAGGTGCCAAAGTGGGCGTATTTAGAGAAATCGACAGCAGTGGAAGTGATAGAGCTTCGGGAGATAGGCGTAGACATAGAAAGCTAGTAGAAGATTCCATAAAGAAGAACATAGGAGGTATAATAGCGGAAGAAAGTATTATTGGTGAAAATAAAGATAAAAAAATAAAGATTCCAATCAAAGGAATCAAAGAATATAGATTTATATATGGAAAAAATAAACCTGGCGTTGGCTCAGGAAAGGGAGGAGAACAAAGAGGAGATAAAATAGGTAGTGATCAGATTCAGCAGGGACAAGGAGAGCAGCAGGCTGGAAACAATGAAGGTGAAGAAGTTTACGAGACGGAAATTACCCTTGAGGAACTGATCAACTATCTGTTTGATGATCTTGATCTACCCTATATGGATAGAAAGAAATTCAATGAAATAGAGTCGGAAAAAAAATTCAAGAGATTAGGTTATCAAAAGAAGGGAATTAAACCTAGATTGGCTAAAAAAAGATCTGTAATCGAAAAGATAAAAAGAGAGAAGGCAACACAGCGGGGCAAAGATGTTGAGCTAGAGACAGATGGTAATGAGGAAGAAAGAGAAAGATTTCCTTTTAAGGAAGAGGATCTTAGATACTATCATATTAGAAATGATATAAAACGTGAGAGCAATGCTGTCGTCATCTGTATCATGGATACTTCGAGTTCAATGGATATTAGCAAAAAATATATAGCTCGAAGCTTTTATTTTCTTCTATATCAGTTTGTAAGATTAAAGTATGTAAATGTGGAAGTAGTTTTTGTATCCCACTCAACGGTAGCAAAGGAAGTAAATGAAGACGAGTTTTTTCACAGGGGAGAATCAGGAGGAACCTATATCAGCAGTGGTTATGAAAAGGTCTTAGAGATAATTGAAGAGAGATATAATCCCGCCATATGGAATATATATGCATTTCACTGCAGTGATGGAGATAACTGGCGAGAGGACAACGAAAAGGCGGTTAAGTTTGCAAAGAAATTATGTGAAACCTGTAACTTATTTGGATATGGACAAATAAGTAGCAGTGGGTATATACCTTCGAGCACAATAAAATCCGAGTTCACATCAAAGGTAAAGTATTCCAATTTCTCAATTGTGAACATGTCGAGAAAGGAGGATATTATTCCTGCTCTTAAGAAAATGTTAGAAAAAGAAGAGGGGCTAGGGGAATAATAGTTTGCTTATGATGGAATATACTTTTAAGCAGCTTGAAGAATGGGATAGTAAGATTTATAAAATTATAGAATCGGAAGGCTTGGACTGTTTTCCTCAGGAATATGAGATTTGCAGATATGAGGATATGATATGCTTTGAAGCCTATGCTGGGATGCCATCTCGCTATCCGCACTGGAGTTTTGGTAAAGCCTATGAAAGAAAAAAGACTCTTTATAGATATAATCTGGAGGGGCTGCCCTATGAAATGGTGATTAACTCGGACCCTTGCATTGCGTATCTCATGAAGGATAATACCTTACTTTTACAAATACTTACTATAGCCCATGTATATGGACACAACGATTTCTTTAAAAATAACAGGTTATTTGCAGAAGGTACCAGGGCTAGGAATACTATAGAAATGTTTAAAAATCATGCAGATAGAGTAAGAAGCTATGTATCGGAGCCTGCCATAGGGTATGAGAAAGTGGAGAGGATAATGGACGCAGCCCATGGCTTAAGATATCATACAACTAGGGTCATAGGGCTAAAGGAATTGTCCATAGAAGAAATGAAAAAGAGACTGCTCCAAAAATACCATAATGATATAAAAGTAGAGGGGCCTTTAGATGAAAAAAAGGATATTCCGTTTCCTAACTTAAATAAAGTACCTCTCGAACCTACCGATGACATCATGGGATTTTTAATTGAATACAGCAAACTTGAAGATTGGGAAAAGGACATAATTGAAATCGTAAATGAGGAAACAAAATATTTTATTCCACAAATCGAAACTAAAATAATGAACGAAGGTTGGGCAAGTTACTGGCACTATAAAATATTAAATAAACTAGAGCTTCCTCAAAGCCTTCATATGGAGTTTTTAAACAGACATAATCAGGTTATACGACCCTTTATTGGAGGGATAAATCCGTATTTTGTAGGTTTTAAGATGTTCGAGGATATTGAAAAAAGATACGGCCTAGACAAGATATTTGAAGTTCGTAAATTGGAAAGAGATCAGTCCTTTATTAGGAAATACCTTACGGAAGATTTGTGTAAAGATATGAATATGTTTCAGTATAATAAAAAGGGTAGTGATTACGTAATAGAGGAAATTTCAGATAAAGAGGGATGGAAAAAAATTAGAGATACACTAGCTAATAATGTTGGAATGGAAGGCATTCCCTATATCAGAGTAGTGGAAGTTTCCACTAAGGATAATTTGCTCACATTGGAACATGAATATGATGGCAGGGAACTGGATCTTACCTATGCCTATGAAACCCTGAAATATCTTTCTACTCTCTGGGGAGGAAAGGTGAAATTAAGGACATATATCAATAATGTCAAAAAATTTATCACCTGCAATGAAGATAAGACTATATCTATAACGAAATTTTAAAAAATAAATAAAAAGCAAGGGGAGCATATTACATATCACATTCTTGGAGTGTTTCCTTGCTTTTTATAAACTACAATATCCCGAGGGAAAATATACCACCAGCTAATTTTATAGTGAAGATATATGATAAAATATAAAATAGGATTAAAAAATTACAGCTAAAAAAAGAAATGGGGGAGAACTAATGAAAATTTATATTTCAGCAGATATTGAAAGAATAAGTGGAGTAGTAAACAGGAGTCATACTTCTACTAAAGGAAACAATTATGAGCGAGCTAGAGAGCTGATGACTAATGAAGTTAATGTATCTATTGAGGGAGCAATAAAGGCAGGAAGTATACTAGAAGCCTATAGAGCCAGAATGGTTATGACTGCCCTTGCAAGTGAAGTGTAGAAGAAAAGAGATGATCCCATGGTAAATTCTGCTTATGTTATTAGCACGATTTTAACACTTTTAATGGTATCCTTATTTGGCCTAAGGGCTAGTAAAAAAATCAAAAACTCCAGTGACTTTGCAGTGGGAGGAAGACGGCTTAGCAGCTCACAGGTAGCGGGAAGCATAATAGCTACCATTGTAGGAGGGGCGTCAACTATTGGAACGGCTCAGTTAGCCTTCAGCAAAGGCATCAATGCCATGTGGTTTACTCTAGGAGCAAGTATAGCTTGTCTCTTTTTGGGTATGTTTCTAGCAAGGCCCCTTCGAAGGGCAGAAGTTGACACCATATCTGAATTTTTAGTGCGGTATTATGGTAAGAAAGCAGGTATAATTACTAGCATTTTGACATCCATGGCAATTTTTATACATATAACGGGACAAACATTATCATCGGTGGCTATATTTACTTCAATGTTTTTTATGAAGGCAAATATTGCAGTAATCACAACTATGTTTCTTATAGTTTCCTATATAATTTTTGGAGGTTTTTGGGGAACCAGTATAGTTGGTATCTTGAAAACTTTTTTATTGTACTTTACGCTGATATTTAGTGGAGTTTTAGTATTAAGGGAAGTTGGCGGTATGTATGGAATTATAACTGCGCTTCCAGAAGAGCCATGGTTTAACCTGTTCAGTGGAGGTAAATGGGAAGGAATTGCTCAGGGATTTTCAATGGTTGTGGGAATATCAGCAACTCAAACCTACCTTCAGGCAATGTTTGCAGGCAAAAATGAGAAAGTATCAAGAAATGGAGCTTTTATATCGGCTTTTTTAATACCTCCAATAGGTGTGATATGCTCCTTGATAGGTATGTTTATGAGGATTAATCATCCCAATATTCTTTCCAAGCAGGCACTACCTAGTTTTATTTTAAACTATCTAAATCCATGGATTGGCGGGATTATGATAGCTGCACTAATAATTTCCGTAGTGGGAACAGGGGCAGGATTAACCCTTGGTATAAGTACTATGATCAGTAGAGACATATACAGTAAGGTAATAAATCCAGAAGCCGATGATAAAAAACAGTTAATAGTGTTGCGGATATCGGTATTTAGTGTATCTTTTTTAACGATGATAATGGTATTTTTCAATATAGATTCACTTATATTGAAATGGGGATTCTTGTCAATGGCCCTAAGAGGAACCGTTATATTTTTTCCTTTGATTTTGGCAATAATTTTTAAAGAGAAAGTTAACAAAAGGGCAGGCATTGTTTCAATGGCGTCAGCACCTTTAGTGACTATAATTCTGGCAGTAACTAATGTAATCTCAATACATCCTTTATATATTGGATTGGCAACAAGCATGGGTGTTTATCTTGTGGGTTGTATTATCAGTGTAACATCATCCTATATAAAGAAAGGCTTAACAAATTTAAGTATACACTAGCTATTTAAAATGAAGAAAGAACATTACCATTACCACGGATCCTTGCCGTGGTTTTTGCTTTGTTGATGCAGAACCAATTTTCCAGTATAATATTTCCTGAAATCTTATTTGAATATGAAAATATTTACATTTAGGAGGAAGTACATGGGGATAGATCGATCTACAGTTAAAAGTAGCGTAAAAAAGACTTTTAAGGAAATGAGCAAAAGAGAATTAATTATAATGGGAATTATTATAGTTTTGATTTTTACAGATGTATTTATTATCAAAGATTACTTGATTACAAAAGACCCTATTAAGAGAATTGTTTACGGATATGAAAAATTAAATAAAACATATGCTTTGAAGACTAAGTCTGTCTTATCAGTGGATTTTAGTGATTATTTTTATCGACCAGAAACTAGTATGGTAGTAGACTTGATGGAAAAGACCGAGATTATAGTCAACTCAAAGGTAAACAGAAGGGAAAACAAATATTGGAAAAAAATTGAACTTAAAGCAGATAAACATTCATTAGCTGATATGACACTGTATTCAGATAAAGAAATAATAGGAGTTCATATACCTCTTTTGATACAAAAATGGGTTTATTTAAAACCCGATGAATTAGGTAACTTACTGAATGAACTTACAGGGGGAAGGATAACTAAATTCGACATTCAGATCTATAGGGCACTGTCGGATTTTAGCGGAATAGGCAATTTAGAAGAAGTAAAAAAGGATTATTTAGAATTTTTAAGTAAAAATTTAAATAAATATGCAGAAGAAGGAAGAAAAAAGGTAAATGTTAAAGTAGTAAATGAAGAAAAAGAAAGCATATTAAAATGTGAAGAAGTGATCGTGAAAATGAATAAAACAGAGATTCTTGAGTTTTATGAAAAACTTATGAATAAAGTTAGGGAAGATGACCGTATAAAGGAAGTAATAAAGTTAAGGCTTTATCAATTTATTAATAAGGCTAAAAGAAATGGGAATATGAAAGATATAGATGAAAAGTGGATGGAGGAAAACTTTGATAATGTATATAATAAAATCATAAAAGGTATCAATGAGTTGAAAATAGCGCTGCAAGAAGGCCCAAATTTAAGTTTCATGTATAGGTTCAGATTTGACTCAAAACATGTATTGAGAAATATAGTCTATGAAATGACTATGAACTATGATGATGCCGATAAGCTTACAAAGGCTGATATAAAAATTATAAACAATTTTATAGTTAATTCAATAAATCAAAGGATTGAGATTGATAAACCTAATGTCAGCATGGGATATAATTATTCCCAAAATCCAGAGCAAATTTCCCAAGAGATTTCTAGAGCATTTAAATTCGACTTAATTAAAAATTTAATGGCAAATGATAAATTATTAGAGTTGTTTGATACTATAAGTCCTTAAAGGGTATAAGCCTAAAGGGAGCCGATTAGTTCCATTAGCTTATACCTCGAAAAGCCTCCTCCAACTCCTCCAATCAATGTAAATAATAAGACCTGCAATTAAAATACTACGTTTTTTAAACATTGGTATTGTCATGGGCATTAGCTGTGGATTTTTTTATGTATCAAGTGGTATGACCACCAAAAATGCCTCCCCCTGAATCTAAATTGATAGTAAAATCTATTGTTGTAGTTGGATTTATAAAAATTGATAGTTCGATTGCTGGAGCATCTCTTCGAGTACCGGGTGAAAATATTATATTAAAGGGAATAGAAGCTGCAACCAGTATTTTCATAATTGCACAAAGTTCCGTAATCAAAAGGCTGTCAGAATTCAGTAGTTTTATAAAGGCTTCAGTTTTTAGTAGCGATTCAAATTCCTTAGGAAATTTAGCCATTTCAATACCCTTTCTTCTCTTAATATTTTTTTACTATATATTATCATGAAATTTGATTTGTCGGAATAGCTTTAGGGTAAATATACTATTCAAGAAACCCTCAGTAAGCTCAATTGAATTATGATATGGGGATATGGTTTAAAAGTAGTCGTTGACTGCGATACAGTTTTTTATTTTTTTATAAAAATTATGACAAAACCTATATTCAAATAAAATAAAAAGTTATATTATAGAAGAATAGAAATATAAATAACTATAAGTTAAGTACCATGTAAAGTTGTTAAATCTTTATAATAAACCCTTATTAGACACCTAAAGCAAGGAGGGCACATATATGTATAAGGATTTGAGTATTGGACTTGATATAGGATCAACAACGGTAAAAATGATTGTCCTAGATAACTCGAAAAATATTGTATACAAAGAGTATAAAAGGCACTTATCCGATATAAAGAACACTATTATTTCCATATTTGACAATGCAAAACTTATTTTAGATAAAAAATTTGTAAGTTTAATGATTACTGGATCTGGAGGACTTAATATTTCTAAAAGTTTAGAGGTACCATTTATTCAGGAAGTAATAGCATGTACTATGACTATTAAAATGTTGATTCCGAATACAGATGTGGCCATAGAGCTTGGTGGGGAAGATGCCAAGATTACTTATTTAGGAGATTCTATAGAGCAGAGAATGAACGGAACATGTGCCGGCGGTACGGGAGCTTTTATTGATCAGATGGCTTCACTGCTGCAGACCGATGCATTGGGGCTGAATGAACTGGCTAAAAACCATAAAGTTATATACCCTATTGCATCGAGGTGTGGAGTTTTTGCCAAAACTGATATTCAATCCTTATTGAATGAAGGAGTGTCCAAAGAAGATATTGCCGCCTCTGTATTTCAGGCCGTAGTAAACCAAACCATTAGCGGATTGGCTCAGGGAAAGCCTATCAGAGGTAATGTTGCTTTTTTAGGTGGGCCACTACACTTCATGTCAGAGCTTAGAAAAAGGTTTATTTACACATTAAAGTTAAATAAAAAAAATGTTATTTTTCCCAAGAATTCTCAATATTTCGTAGCTATAGGTGCGGCTTTAGCATCTATAGAAGAAAAATTTTACTCCTCTGAGCTATTATATGAAAAAATTAACAGAATTAGAAACATGAAAAATAGTGATAGTAAAAAATTTAAGCCGTTGTTTATAAGTAATGAGGAATATAACGAATTTAAAAAAAGACACGCTAAACATAAAGTGAAAAGAGTAGATATTAATACCTATGAAGGAAATGCTTATTTAGGTATTGATGCAGGATCTACAACTACAAAGATAGCCCTTATAGATGATGAAGGAGGACTTCTTTACTCCTACTATGGTAGTAATCTGGGAACGCCTTTGGAATCTGCCATTTGCGCCTTGAAAGATATGTATGAAAGGTTAAGTGGCAAGATAAGAATTGTCAACTCTGCTGTAACTGGATACGGAGAGCACTTACTAAAATCTGCTCTTAAAGTAGACATCGGTGAAATTGAAACTGTTGCTCATTATAAGGCAGCGAATTTTTTCCTGCCTGGAGTGGATTTCGTAATAGATATCGGTGGACAGGATATGAAAAGTCTCAGTATACGTGATGGAGTAATAGAAACGGTTATGCTCAATGAGGCCTGTTCTTCAGGATGCGGTTCCTTTATTGAAACCTTTGGAAGGTCTTTAGGCTTGAGTGTGAAAGATTTTGCAGAAGCTGGGATTAGTGCTGAAAGTCCCATAGACTTGGGGACAAGATGTACCGTGTTTATGAATTCAAAGGTAAAACAGGCTCAAAAAGAAGGTGCAGATCTGAAGGATATTTCTGCAGGAATATCTATTTCTGTCATAAAGAATGCTTTATATAAAGTTATTAAACTGAGAAATCCCGATGAGCTAGGAGAAAAGATTGTCGTACAGGGTGGAACATTCTACAATGATGCAGTACTGCGAGCCCTTGAAAAGATTACGAGAAAAGAAGTAGTAAGACCAGATATAGCTGGTATAATGGGAGCCTTTGGAGCCGCTTTAATTGCCAAAGAAAGGTTTCGAGAGGGATATAGAACGAGCATTTTAAATAAGGAAGAATTGGAATGCTTTAGTGTGAAAAGAGAAATGAAACGCTGCGGATTATGTGGCAATAATTGTCTGCTTACCATAAGTCGTTTTTCAGATGGCCGCAAGTTTATATCTGGCAATAGATGTGAAAGAGGAGCTAGTTGTCATGGTAGCAAAAAAGATATACCGGATCTCTATAGATATAAATATAAAAGGGTTTTCAACTATACACCACTTTCGTTAGAAGAGGCACCAAGAGGGATAATAGGAATTCCGAGGGTCCTGAACATATACGAAGATTATCCTTTTTGGTTTACCTTTTTTACTCAGTTAGGATATAGGGTTGTGCTGTCAAGTCACTCATCTAAGAGTATATATGAGCTGGGAATGGAAACTATACCATCGGAATCGGTTTGTTATCCTGCTAAACTTGTACATGGACACATTATGGATTTAATTGATAAAGGAGTAAGGACTATCTTCTACCCCTCTATACCATTAAATAGAGAAGAGGACAAAGAGGCAGGGAATCATTATAATTGCCCAATAGTTACATCCTATGCGGAAGCTGTAAATGCAAATATTGAAACCCTAAGAAAAGATAAAATTACCTTTTATCACCCCTTCCTACCCCTTGATGATCCGAAAAAAATGGTAAAAAGATTAGTACAAGAGTTAAGGTGTGAAAATATTACTCAAAAAGAAATAATAGAGGCAGTAAAAAAAGCATATGAGGAACTTGACAAATATAGGGAAGATGTAAGAAAAAAGGGAGAAGAAACTTTAAAATATATAAATGAACACGGTATTAAGGGTATTGTGTTAGCAGGAAGGCCTTACCACATTGATCCGGAGATTAATCATGGAATTCCAGATATGATTAAATCCTTTGGTTTTGCAGTATTATCAGAGGATTCAATAAATCATCTTGCAAAAATAGAGAGACCACTACGGGTTGTAGATCAGTGGGTATACCATTCAAGGATGTATGCAGCGGCAACCTATGTAGCAAAACAAAAAAATCTTGAACTGGTCCAGTTAAATTCCTTCGGATGTGGATTAGATGCTATAACCACAGACCAGATTCAGGAAATACTAGAGCGCTTTGGCAAAATCTATACAGCACTTAAAATAGACGAAATCAACAATTTAGGAGCAGCGAGAATTCGAATCAGGTCACTGATTGCAGCCATAAAGGAAAGGGATAGAAAAAATTTTAGCCCTAGGGAGTTATATAAAAATCCTGAGAGAATCCTATTTACCAAGGAGATGAAGAAAAAACACACCATACTAGCACCACAAATGTCTCCGATTCATTTTCAATTTTTAGATATAGCCTTCCAGAAGGCCGGATATAACATTGAAGTTCTTCCTAAGGTAGATATGGCATCTGTAGATGAAGGACTAAGATATGTAAATAACGATGCTTGCTATCCCTCGATTATTGTAGTAGGTCAGATTATAAATGCATTGAAATCTGGAAAATATGATTTGAACAATACTTCAGTATTGATTTCTCAAACTGGGGGAGGTTGTAGAGCAACCAATTATATAGCTTTTATAAAAAAAGCTTTAAAGGATGCGGGGCTAGAGCGTGTGCCGGTCATATCACTTAATGCTTTAGGTTTGGAGAAAAATCCAGGATTTAAGATATCTCTTTCCATGGCAGATGATTTGCTTAAGGGACTCATATATGGAGATCTCTTAATGAGGGTGTTATACAGGGTAAGGCCCTATGAAAAGATACCTGGTTCTGCTAATAAGCTCCACGATTACTGGGTTGAAAGATGTAGGGAATCACTGTTGAGAGAAGGAAGAAAAGAGTTTAAAGAGAACATATACCGTATAGTAAAGGACTTTGATAGTTTGGAAATTAAGGAAGATTTAATTAAGCCTAAGATAGGAATCGTAGGAGAGATTTTAGTTAAATTCCATCCTTTTGCGAATAATTACATTGTAGAGCTTTTGGAAGATGAAGGAGCAGAAGCAGTAGTACCAGATCTTACTGATTTTTTACTTTACTGTGCTTATAATAGTCAGGTCAAGTATGATTTACTGTCGGGAAGCTTGTGGAAAGCCATCCTTGGACGAGTAGCTATTAGGTCAATTGAGTTGTATAGGCGGGATATGAAAAAAGCCTTAGATGAAAGTAAACGATTCACACCACCAAAAGAAATTAAGGAAGTGGCAAAGGGTGCCTCCAGGCATTTATCCCTTGGAAATATGACTGGAGAAGGTTGGCTTTTAACTGGCGAAATGGTTGAGCTTATAGAAAGTGGCGTAGAAAATATTCTCTGTCTCCAACCATTTGCTTGCCTGCCGAACCATGTAACAGGTAAGGGGATGATTAAAGAGCTCAAAAGAGTGTATCCTTTTGTAAATATCATGGCTATAGATTACGACCCCGGTGCCAGCGAAGTTAATCAGCTGAATCGTATAAAATTGGCACTGTCCATAGCAAACAAAAATCTTAAAAATGATCAGAGGTTAAGGAAAGATGAAAATTTGGAAACTTATTTTGTAAGAACAAGTTAAGACCTACACATTTTTAGACCTACACATTTTTGTGTAGTTTTTTTTTTATAAAATTATAAAGTTTCAATATCTATCGTTTTCAACCATTTTCACAATTATTTTTGATAAAACTTTTCTATCTTCATTATCTCCAACCTTTCAGAGTTCCTGAAGTACTCTTTGTTCTCGATTTTCAGGATCAACAGATGAAGAAAGAAAGTTTCCAATTTTGACTCCAATCTTACTTATAGTTTCTTCCGACAAACCGACCATTTCACCCATCTCGACAGATTTGGCCAATGTCCTTTTCCATTTCTCCCAATCACTCAGATTATCTACATTTTTCAAATCCATAATACCACCTCCATATAATACTTATTTATTATTTGCTTAAAATTTTGTAAAAATACAAAATTAAATTATAATTACTTAAAGGTAAAGTTTAAGCAATTGATTAAAAAGTTAAAAATTAGGAATATAATTAAATAATTATGCACATATTTTATGATAAAATATATGTATTAAATCCTTTGAGGGATTATCATGGATGAGAAAAGAAAGCCTTTATTTTCATATTTTAGAAAGGGTGGAAGGATGATAAAGGTACTTTTTACATACGATTATGGAAAGGAAAAAATGGACTCAGTAAGGAAGTTAGGGTATGATTTAAAATATGTCCATGAAAAGAAGATTGCCAATAGGAAAGATGTTGAAGACATAGAAATATTAGTCTGCTATGATCCTTTTAAAAAGTTTGATATTTCGAAGCTTGAAAATCTAAAGTGGATTCAATTATCGAGCATAGGTATAGATCAGGTCCCTTTAGACTATGTCAAGGAAAAGGGAATTATACTCACAAATAACAAGGGCGGATATAGTATACCTATGGGAGAATGGATTATACTAAAGATATTAGAGATATATAAGGATAGCAAATATTTTTATAACAATCAAAAAGAAAAAAAGTGGAAGTATAATACTAACTTGCTGGAACTATACGGAAAGACAGTAGGGTTTTTAGGCACGGGAACGATATCTACTGAAGCTGCTAAAAGGTTGAAGGGTTTTGGTGTGGATATTCTTGGTCTTAATACAAACGGCAGAGATATAAAGTATTTTGATAAATGTTATCCAATTTCGAAAATAGATAATTTTTTATCAATATGCGATATCGTTGTTTGTGCAATTCCCTATACAGACAAGACCCATCATCTAATGAATGAAAAAAGGCTAAATCAGATGAAGGAAGGATCTGTTCTCATAAATGTATCAAGGGGAAGTATCATCGATGAAAAGGCTTTAATAGATGTAATTAAAGATGGAAAGTTTTTGGGAGTTGCATTGGACGTATTTGAAAAAGAGCCTCTGCCCGAAAGTAGTCCTCTTTGGGAGTTTGAAAATGTTTTTATTACTCCTCATAATTCATGGATATCGGAGATGAGAAATGAAAGAAGATTTAATCTCATCTATGAAAATCTAAAAAGGTATAAGGATAACAAAGAATTGCTAAACGTGGTAAATCTAGAAAAGGGATATTAGCATAAATATATAAGAGGTGATGTTGTTATAATTATTACATTGACATTAGGATGATTGAATCTTTGAAATAGGATATTCTATTTATGAAGAGGCCAGCGGTTACTTAGAATAAATAGGGGGTAAGATATTAATGAAATTTGTGTTAGATACTCATATACATACTATTGCTAGTGGTCATGCTTATAGTACTGTGCATGATTATGTGGAGGTCGCTAAGAAAAAAGGGTTTGAATTGATAGCACTTACGGACCATGGTCCTGCAATGCCGGGAGGTCCTAATATTTTTCACATTGGAAATCAGAGAGTTATACCTGACGAAATTGATGGAGTAGAGATTTTAAGAGGGGTAGAGGCAAATATAATAGATTATGATGGAAATATTGATATCCCTGAAATATATCTACAAAGACTAGATTTAGTAGTTGCCAGTTTTCATGATGTTTGTATAGAGCCGGGAAGCGAGGATGAAAACACTAGAGCTCTTATAAAGGCTATGGACAATAAATATGTGGATATAATAGCCCACTCAGGAAATCCTAAATTTCCAATCAATATAGATAAATTTATGATGGCTGCAAAGGAAAAGAATGTCTTAATTGAAATTAATAATAGTTCCTTTACAAACCCCGGAAGAAGTGGAAGCAGGGATAATTGCGTAGAGATAGCAAGAAAGGCTAAGGATCTGGGGATAAAGGTTGTTGCAGGAAGCGATGCCCATATATCCTTTGATCTTGGAAATTTTGATAAGGTAATAGAGGTTTTTGAATTGGTAGAAATGCCTGAAGAGCTTGTTATGAATACTTCAAAGGAAAAACTAAAAAATTATCTTAAATCAAAGGGCAAGGTCATAGGCAGAAGTGGTAGTATTATAATCAGGTGAGATAAGCTTTGTTAAATAAAGGAGGATACTATGAACAGTGTAATTGAGCTTTTAAAAACCCATAGATCTATCAGAAAGTTCAAGGAGGATCCCGTTGAGGATGAGAAGTTGAAGGCAATAATAGAAGCTGCCCAGTGTGCATCGACTTCTAGTTTTATTCAGGCATATACGATTATTAGAGTAAATAATAGGAAGATAAGGAAGGAGATTGCAGCTCTTAGTGGAGATCAATATTATGTAGAGCAATGTCCTATATTTTTAGTGTTTTGTGCAGACTTGAACAGATTAGGTTTAGCTTGCAGAATGAATGACGAGGAAATGATAGAGGGATATACTGAAACCTTTATAATAGCAACTGTTGATACGGCCCTTGCAGCTCAAAATGCCATGATAGCAGCAGAGTCGTTGGGATTAGGTGGAGTTTATATAGGAGGAATCAGGAATGATCCAAGTAAGGTATGCAAGCTTTTGGATATTCCGAAAAATGTATATCCTGTATTTGGTATGTGCCTAGGATATCCAAATCATGATCCTGAAACAAAGCCGCGTTTGCCATTAGATGTAGTATTTAAAAATGATATATACTCTACAGAAGGTGACGAAGACAAGATAAAAGAATATGATAAAGCAGTTAAAGAATATTATATAAAAAGAACTAAAGGTAAAAGGGATGATACATGGACACAGCAAATGACGGACAAGATGAGTCAAGAGCTTAGACCACATATGAAGGAGTTTTTAAGGGACCAGGGATTTGAAATGAAGTAGAACAAATGCGTCGTCAGATGCATTTGTTAGGTCCTATGTTATATCGGAGACTGATTGTATTTTAATCTCTTCTGTAAGGGTAGCAGAGCATATGTTTTTGAACATTTTGAGTGTTTGCACTGTTTTTTCTATTCTATCGGGTTTTAGCTCTAGGTTCTCGTCTAAACTTTTTTTGACCAGACTAAGAGAATACACAAATTTAGAGAAAGTAAAAAGAACGTTTACTCCGACAAGGATTTAGAGAAAACTAAATGCTAAATGAAAGGGAATGATTATATGGATGAGAAAAAGAAAATTTATTCATTAATGGTAACATGTACGTTGTTCTGGGCGGGAGCCTTTATAGCTGGTAAAGTAGGTGTCAAGGAAATACCTCCATTTTCCCTGGCCTTCTTTAGATTTTTATTTGCAACTGCAATAATTTTTCCTATTATGATTAAATATGAGAAAAAGGATTGGAAGCTAAAAAAAGCTGATTTTCCTTCTATAATTTTCTTAGGCGTTGTAGGAATGTTTGGATATCATGTACTGTTTTTCACAGCGCTAAAATATACTACAGCAATAAACTCATCAATGATTGCAGCTACTAATCCACTGATTACTTCTATTATAGCTTCTATATTGATAGGAGAGATGCTTGACCAAAAAAGACTAGGTGCATTACTCTTAGCTTTGACGGGGGTTTTCATGACCATAACAAATGGTCAAATAGAAGTAATACGAACAATAGACTTCAATATAGGAGATATTATTATGCTTGGAGCAGTAGTATGCTGGGCTGCATATAGTGTAGTGAGTAAAAAGGTGATGCCCAAGTATTCCCCACTTATAATTACTTCCTACAGCTTTTTAGTATGCCTTGTGGGGTTAATTCCCTTCGTTATTTATGAAAAACCCATGACCTATCTTCCAAATGTTACATGGAAGGGGTGGGCATCTGTTATATATATGGCCGTATTTGCATCGGTTATAGGATACCTAGTGCAGCAGATTTCTATTAAGGCCATTGGACCCAGCAAAACTATGGCATTTATTAATCTAGTTCCTGTTTTCTCTATAATTCTTTCTGTATTGATACTAGGGGAAAGCATTACATTTATAAAGATATTAAGTGCTACAATTATAATCACAGGTGTATATATAAATTCTACTTTGAAAAATATAAATAGTAAAGTAGGGGTATTAAACAAATAGTAACAAGTGAGGAGATTTTATGGATAAAAAAATAGACCTTAGAAATAAAACTGTTAAAGAACTTGAAGAACTATCAGTTTCCTTAGGTGAGAAGAAATTTAGAGGAAAGCAGATTTTTAGTTGGGTATATAAAGGAACAAGCGATATAGATAATATGAACAATTTGCCGAAAAAGTTTAAAGATGACCTTAAAAGGGTATCATATTTGAAAAATATGGATATATTAAAAGTATTAGAATCAAAGATTGACGGAACGAAAAAGTATCTGTTTACGTTAAAGGATGGAAATATAATAGAAAGTGTGCTAATGAAATACAGACATGGAAACACAGTATGTGTATCGACCCAGGTGGGGTGCAGAATGGGCTGTGGTTTCTGTGCTTCAACTATTGATGGTGTAGTTAGAAACTTGACATCAGGGGAGATCATAGGGCAAGTACTAACAATACAAAAGGACATTGGAGAGAGAATTTCAAACGTAGTACTTATGGGAAGCGGAGAACCACTTGATAACTATGATGAAGTAATCAAGTTTTTAGGTATAATTAATCATCCTTTAGGATTAAATATTAGTATGAGGAATATTACAATATCTACATGTGGTATCGTACCTAAAATCTTAGATTTAGCTAATATGAATCTTCAGATTACTTTAGCAATTTCTCTCCATGCTCCTAGTAATGAACTTAGAAATCAGACTATGCCAATTAATAAAGTTTATAACATAGATGAGCTTTTAAAGACCTGTAGATATTATACTGAAAAAACCAATCGAAGAATAACCTTTGAGTATGCTTTAATAAAGGGATTTAATGATCAACCATCCCATGCCTATGAATTGTCGAAAAAACTACAAAAAATGTTGTGCCATGTAAATCTCATCCCTTTAAATGAAGTTAAAGAAAGAAAATTTAAAGCTTCTACAGATAAAAGTGCTAAAGAATTTCAAAGTATACTTAAAAAAAGGGGTATTGAGGCAACTATCCGCAGAGAATTAGGTAGTGATATTGATGCTGCCTGCGGGCAACTCAGAAAAAATTATATTGATAGAATAAATCAAAAATAAACGAATATTAATATCATAAAATAAATAAATGTTTTTGAAGGATTTCAGGGAAACTTATCGAAGTAGTCATAAAGAATATTCGAAATATTCTTTAATGATAAAAAGTTCTTTCTCTATCAAATTAAAAGGGAGGAGATTCAAATGGTTAATATTATTGCTGGACCAAAAGGTACCGGAAAAACTAAGAAGTTAATTAAAATGGCAAACGAAGAGGTTAAAAGAGTAACGGGTCACGTAATATTTGTAGATGATGACAAAAGACATATGTATGATTTGAAGCATGACGTGAGGTTTATTAGTATGGACGAATATCCCTTGAAAACGACGGAAGAGTTTTTTGGTTTTTTATGCGGCATCATCTCAAATGATTACGATATAGATACGATTTATATAGATGGACTTTTAAAGGTAATGAAAGCAAATTGTAAGGACATACCCGAGTTTATTAACAAGCTGGCAAACGTTTCCGAAAAATATGGGATTGATTTTATCACGACAATTAGTTGTTTTAAAGAAGAACTTGATAAGGACCTACATCAGTACTTAGTACAGGAGGAAGTGGCCATTTCAATATAAATATAAAAGGGGCCAAGAGTAGGGAATAAAATTCCTCTACTCTTTTTTTATCTCATGTAGCATATTTAAGTTTTTTAAATGATTTTTTACTCGGGAAGAAAGGATTTGCCTAAATATTTTTTTATATCTTCTTGGTCGCTGGAGAAATTAAGGAGAATTTCTTTTCCATTCTCCTCGAAGATAATTAAAACTTCAGCTTTACCTTCCTTAAAAAATTTACTTACTGTATCTTCTTTGATTTCTCTAATTTTATTTTTGTGGTGTTTTTTTTTCTTGTACTCCTTAGAAAAATAAGAGCCGGTCAGACCTATGACCTTAGTATACCTATCCATATTATACCTCCTGTCAAATGTCTATGAAATAGTATACCACTTAAATCCCATTTTATAAAGTATGGTGGAACAATATATTTCATATATGTATAAAATAGTAATAAAGGCTATTAGGGGGTAGAAAATTGAGGACATTAAAGCTAGGGTCAAGGGGCCCTGATGTAATGGAGATACAAGCTTTACTTAAGAAGATTGGATATAATCCAGGTCCGATAGATGGAATACTTGGAAGACAAACCAGACAAGCGGTAATAAATTTCCAGAGAAATAACGAACTCGTTCCTGATGGGATAATTGGACCTCAAACCTATAGGGTACTTGAGCCATTATTAATGGGATATGATACCTATTATATTCAACCAGGTGATACCCTTTGGGAAATAGCAAGAAAATATTACACTACAGTGCAGAGGATAGTAACTGCTAATCCAGGCATTAACCCTTATCAGCTTAGGATAGGTCAAAAAATAATAGTACCCTATGGTATAGATGTAGTTGATACAAATGTTGAGTATACCTATGAAATAATGGAAAGAGATATCAGGGGGCTTAAAGTAAGATATCCATTCATAGAAGTAGGGGTTGCCGGGCAAAGTGTATTGGGGAAAAACTTATATTATATTAAGCTTGGAGAGGGCCCTAACCAAGTATTTTACAATGGAGCCCACCATGCCCTTGAGTGGATTACCGTTTCCCTTCTCATGAAATTTACTGAAAACTTTTCAAAGGCTTATGCTGAAGGAAGAAGCATAAGGGGCTATGATGTAGAAAGCATCTGGAACCAAAGTACCATATATATTTTGCCTATGGTTAATCCCGATGGAGTGAATCTAGTATTGAAAGGATTAGATCCTTCAAATCCATATTATGATGAACTGTTAAGATGGAATGATACGGGGCTTCCCTTTTCACAAGTTTGGCAGGCCAATATTAGGGGAGTAGATATAAATCACAATTATAATGCTCTATGGCAAACATATAAGGAATTAGCAGAAGAATTAGGATTTGATGAGCCTGGACCATACAGATACCCAGGTCCCTATCCGGAATCTGAGCCGGAAACAAGGGCGGTTGTAAGTTTTACAAGAAACCACAACTTCAGATTGGTTTTAGCATATCATAGTCAGGGGCAAGTAATATACTGGAACTTTCAAAACCTGGCTCCACCAGAGGCAAGAAGAATTGGTGAAATGTTTGCAGCGGTCAGCGGATATGTATTGGCTGAGCCCTTTGGCACTGCGTCTTATTCAGGATATAAGGATTGGTTTATACAAGAGTATAGAAGACCAGGATACACAATAGAAGTAGGCAGAGGTAGAAATCCCTTGCCGATATCACAATTTGACATGATTTACAATAATAATGAAGAGTTACTTTTACTTGCAGCTGTTGTATAGCATTAAGAAATCGTAAAAAGTGTTTAAAGAAACAATAATTATAGTATAATATAAATAGGGCGAATATAATAAAATAGGGATTAAAGTAACCCAATTTTACGGTATTTTGCCGGAAAGGGGTATGATATGAAAAGAACAAAGAAGAATATTATGGTTTGCGTAACACAACAAAAATCATGTGAGAGACTTATTAGTAGGGGTGCTGAGATAAGAGATCGCTATAATGGAGAGCTCCATGTTATCCATGTAGTGAAAGAAGGATGGAAATACTTTAGTAAATTAAAGGAATCCGATGCTTTAGAGTATTTATTTGACATATCTAAATCCTATGGAGCAGATTTAACAGTTATAAAGGCACCGGATATAGAGGAAACTCTCAAAAAATTTGCTGAAAAGAATGATATTGAAATTATAGTTATGGGAGAATCTCTTGAAAAATCTGCTCAACAGAATATGATAAAAAGATTTAAGAAGAAGATAAATAAAGATATATTTATAGATGTTGTTCCCTATGAAGATATAGGTGAAAAAGTTGTATAAAGAAGAATGGATATGTTGACTAAGCATATCCATTTTTCTTTTTGGCTGAAATATTTATAATTTTCTGGAAAAAATCAAAAATTATAAAGGAAAATTCTTACTTACATAGAATAGTATACATGAAAATATTTCTTTGTAATAAAAATATAATATGTTAAAGGAGGTATTGAAAAATGTTTAAAACTAAAAAGCTGAGTCTATTACTTGTTCTGATGTTGGTTCTCACTTCAGTTTTTGCGAATCCTTTCTTCGTGAGTGCTGAAGCAAATGAACAGGTAACGATTACCGTATTGGGTACTACAGATATCCATGGCAATATTTATGACTGGTCCTATGAGGATCAGGATACAGATGACGATGTAGGTTTGGCAAAGGTTTATACTATTGTAAAGCAGGTAAGAGCTGAAAATCCAAACACAATACTAATTGATAATGGGGATACACTTCAGGGAACTATTCTAACGGACGATCTTTATAATAATGATTTTACACAGCCAAATCCTATGATTGACGTAATGAATTTTATGGGCTATGATGTAATGACCCTTGGAAACCATGAATTTAATTTTGGATTGGAATTAATTAAAAAGGCTGTTGATGAAGCTGAGTTTCCAATAATTTCTGCCAATATTTACAATAAAGCAGACGGGACTAATTTTGTCAAGCCGTACGTTGTAAAGGTAGTTGGAGGAGTTAGGGTAGGAATTTTAGGTCTTACTACTCCGAATATACCTTTATGGGATGGGCCTAATGTAACAAGTCTTGAATTTAAGCATATGGCAGATGAGGCAGAAAAATATGTTAAGATTCTTAGGGAAAAAGAAAAGGTAGATCTTATTATTGCTAGCGCTCACGCAGGTCTTGAAGGAAGATATGATCCAAATGAAGGAGATGCAGTCAAGCATGTATTGGCTAGGGCTCCTGAAATTAAAGCTATTCTAATAGGACATGATCACAAGGAAATAGCAGAGGAAATCAATGGTACATTGGTTGGTGCTGCAGATGACAAGGGAAATCAAGTGGTGAGATTTGATTTAACCTTGGAAAATAAAAATGGCACATGGGCTGTTACAAACAAAAAAGTTCAACTTATAGACACTAAAGGTGTCGAAGCTTCCCAAGAAGTTAAGGATTACGCAGCCAAGTATCATGAGGCAACTCTTGAATTCTTAAAGAAAACCTTGGGTATGGCAACTGGAAATTTCCATCCAGAAAGTGAAGTGCCTGGTATTCCAGAAGCTCAAATCAGAGATACGGCAGTAATAGATTTGATAAATGAAGTTCAGCTTAAATATACAGGAGCAGATGTTGCTGCTGCTGCATTGTTTAAACCTGATTCCAATATTGAAAAAGGGCCTGTAACCTATAGTGACATATTTGATATATATAAATATCCCAACACACTTTATGCTGTAGAAGTTACCGGTAAGCAGCTTAAAGAATACATGGAATGGTCCGCAAGCTACTATAATACATACAAGCCGGGAGATGTGACAATAAGCTTTAATCCCGATATAAGAGGATACAACTACGATATGTTTGCAGGTGTAGAGTATAAGATTGATATATCTAAACCACCAGGTGAAAGAATAGTTGATCTTACTTTTAAAGGTAAACCTGTAGAAGATGACCAGATCTTTAAGCTTGCAGTTAATAATTATAGATTTGGAAGTACTCTTCAAAGTAAAGGTATGGTAAGTAAAGAGCCTTATTTTAAATCTGATCCCGTATCCTTGAGAAGTTATATTGCAGAATATATTGAAGAAAAAGGTACTATTGAACCTAAAGTTGACAACAATTGGGAAATTATAGGTGCAGATTTAAATCACCCACTTAGAGATTATATAATAGAACAGGTTAAGGCAGGCAATATTGAAGTACCTACTTCAGAGGATGGCAGAACTCCAAATGTTAAATCACTTAACGTATATGAATTGATAAGAGAAGGGAAAATACCTCAGGAAAAGCTTGATGAGTTGGGTATTGACTATACACCTTTGACAATAATTCATACTAATGATACCCATGCAAGAATTGAAGAAGGCAAATACGATGGAATGGGATTTGCTAAAATAGCGACTAAGGTTAAACAATTAAGGAAGCAAAATAAAAATGTATTAGTCCTTGATGCAGGTGATACTTTCCATGGACAGACAATAGCTTCATTGGTTAAAGGAGAAAGTATCGTTAAGATAATGAATACTATAGGCTATGATGCTATGGTACCTGGTAACCATGATTTTAACTATGGATGGGAAAGACTTGTTGAGTTATCACAAATGAGTGATTATCCAATACTAGCAGCAAACGTAGTTAAGGAAGATGGAACTGCATTGTTGAGTCCTTATATAATAAAGAAAATTGGTGGACTCAACATAGGCATTTTTGGATTAGCTACTCCTGAAACCACCTATAAGACTCATCCAAAGAATGTAGAAGGACTTACTTTTAAAGATCCTGTTGAAACTGCAAAGGAAATAGTTGCTGAGCTTAAGGATAAAGCGGATATTATAATAGCTCTAACCCATTTGGGAATGGATGAAAGTAGTACTGATACAAGTATAAAACTTGCTAAAGAAGTCGGCGGCATAGATTTAATTGTTGACGGTCATAGCCATACTGCACTGTCTGAAGGCAAAAAAGTAAATGGAACATTAATTGTTCAAGCCGGTGAATACGACAAAAATTTAGGTATAGTGAATTTAGTATATCAAGATGGAAAAATTACTTCTATACAGGCTTCTTTACTGACTAAGGAAGAAGCGGTAGATATTCCGGAGGATAAAGAAGTGATGACAGCCATTAAAGAAATCAAGGCTGAAAATGATAAGATTATTTCAGTTGTGGTAGGCAATACAGATATATATCTTGATGGTGAAAGGAGTCACGTAAGAAGCGGAGAAACTAACATTGGAAACCTGATAGCTACTGCAATGATTCAGGCAACAGGTGCAGACATAGCTCTAACAAATGGAGGTGGAATAAGGGCATCGATAGAACCAGGTGAAATAACAAAGGGTGATATAATAGCAGTGCTGCCCTTTGGTAACTATGTAGTAGTTAAGGAAGTGAAAGGTTCAGATATTCTTGCAGCTCTAGAACATGGGATATCTTCATACCCTGAAGCAAAGGGGGCATTTCCACACGTTGCAGGCATGACATTCCGATTTGATCCATCTAAACCAGCCGGAAGCAGATTGGTAGAAGTTAAAGTTGCCGGAAAGCCTCTGGATCCTGACAAGACATATAAGTTGGCAACAAATGATTTCTTAGCAGCAGGTGGCGACGAGTATACAATGTTTGCCGATGATAAGATTCTTGGTGAATATCCAGGCTTAGATGAAATAGTTATCGCCCATATTCAAAAATATGGCGTTGCCGATGCCAAAACTGATGGAAGAGTGAAGGTATATAAAACAGCAGTTGATGGAAACATAGAGACATACATTGTTAAACCGGGAGATGTTTTATGGAAAATAGCCAAGAAATTCGGTTTAGCTTGGGAAAAATTAGCTAAGTACAATAAAATGAAAAATCCAAGCCTAATATTCCCAGGACAGAAGATATTGATACCAGTAAAATAAAATAAAAATAATGAGGCAGCCTACGGGCTGTCTTATTTTTATAAATGTTATTCAAAATGATATACTATAAATGTGCCACTAAATTAATCTCTTGTGCTAGTTACTCTAACAGTATAGCTTTAAATATCCTTCAATGTTTCCTCTGAAGCGACTTTGAAGAGCTGTTTTTCCCTCTAAATTTTTTATATTAAAACAGATCTTCTACGGAGCCTGAAGAGGATTATTGAAGGATATCTATAAGGAACTAGCGAGGCAAGTTAAATTAAGTCCATAGAATCATACAAAATCTTTAGGTTTACAGTTACTGCTGAACATAATTTAATGAAAGGAAATTGCTATGGAAAAAAGTAAAGAGAGATATAGAAAGTATTCTACTTATCTAAAAGAAAAATACGGTGAAAAGGTCTATAAAATTCCCATAAACCTTCCTGTCACTTGCCCAAACCGCGATGGGATACTGGGAACAGGAGGATGTGCATTTTGCGGTGATGTAGGAGCTGGTTTTGAAAGTCTAGAGAATACGATATCTGTTAAAGAACAGCTAAATAAAAACATTCAATACATAAGTAAAAAATACAAAGCAAAAAAGTATATAGCCTACTTTCAAAACTTTACTAATACCTATATGCCTTTGGACAGTTTTAAAAATTATATTGAAGAGGCTGCTCAAATGGAAGATGTAGTAGAGATATGTGTTTCCACTAGACCTGACTGTGTAAATGATAAATACTTGTATGTATTAAATATAATAAAAAATAGTTATAATAAAGAAATAACTATTGAACTGGGCCTGCAGACAGTGAATTATAAGACCCTCAAAAGGATAAATAGGGGGCATACTCTTGCTGAGTTTATAGATGCAATGATTAGAATAAATAGGTATGGATTTGAAAGTTGCTGTCACTTAATACTGAATCTACCTTGGGACAGCATGGAAGATATAATAGAGGCTTCCAAAATAGTATCATCACTAGGGGTAGGGCAAGTAAAACTCCACTCACTCTATATACTCAGAAATACTAAGTTGGGAGAGATGTATGAAAATAATGAGTTTTCTATAATACCTGTTGAATCCTATGTGGATAGGGTGGTAGAGTTCTTAAAATACCTAAAGCCCGATATAGCCCTGCAAAGGCTAGTAGGAAGGGCGCCAAAAGAAGAAACATTATTTTGCAACTGGGATATGAGTTGGTGGAAAATTCAAGATATGATAGATGAAAAACTTAAGACTATGAATATTTATCAAGGGCTAGCATATGATTATCTGAACGGAAAAGCAGTAAAAAGGTTTGTCAAGTAAAATGGAAAACTTCCTGCAAACTACAGGAAGTTTTCTATCTCTTCGTTTTCAGGGAATCTGCCTGTTTCTTTTTTAGAGAATATGAGTTTTCCATCTAAGGTAACCTCAAATACTCCTCCAGAAGATGGAATCAATTCAAAGGATTCAATTTCATTTTTATATTTTCCTAATAAGTGTTCAGCCAAGCCTATGGCCTTTGGTCTGTAACCTCAGCTTGTACAGTATTCTAATTTAAGTTTCATAATAATCCCTCCAAAATAGATTTTAGTTACATATTTAATAATTTACCCAATAATATATTTATTAATCACTCTAACTATAGGGTTTGCTTTAGAATAAATTGACAATGAATAAACTTAAAAAGATATTGCATATGTTATAATATAATGGTAAGATTATGCCTGCATTGAGGAGGAGAATATGGAGAAGGTTTTACTTATTTGGGATATAGATGGAACTTTAATAAACAGTAAAGGCTGTGGAAGAAGAGCTATGGACAAAGCTTTTCTTAAGCTATACAATATAAAGGACGGATTTAGCAGAGTGAACATGGCGGGAAGACTTGATTGGCAAATAGTAAGGGATGCCCTTGAGATAAATAATATAAAAGAAGATGATATATTTAGTTTTTTAGATAATTATGGTGAAAGTTTGAAGGAAGAACTAATAAAAAATCCTTTATGCGAAATACTCCCAGGTATAAATGAAATCTTAGTAGAGACCTGGGAAGATCAAAACATTTACCATGCTTTAGGTACGGGAAATTGTGAAATTGGTGCTCGACTAAAGTTATCCCATTTAGGACTAGATAGATATTTTGAAGTCGGGGGCTTCGGTGATGAAGATTTAGAGCGATGGGAGCTTATTGATAAAGTTATAAAAAAAGCGAGTGAATATTATAATACAAACTTTAAGAAGGAAAATATTTATGTTATAGGAGATACACCTTTGGATATAGAGTGCGGTAAAAAGTTGGGAGTTAAATCGGTTGCGGTTGCTACAGGCGCCTATAAATATGAAGAATTACAAAAACATTTACCTGACTTTATTTTTAGAAATTTTGCTGACTTTCATGATTTTATATCTATCATAAAGGATATAAAATAATGATGAAAAAATACTTATAAAAAAATCGATACTGGAGGGGTCCATATGCATAGAATAAGACATTGGAAAGAAATTTTAATCCCCTATGAGCAAGCTGTGGAAGAACTGAAGGTCAAATTTAAATCTATTAGAAATGAGTTTAGGGATATGAATGAATACTCTCCTATAGAGTTTGTAACAGGCAGAGTTAAAAAAATATCCAGTATATTGGAGAAGGCTAAAAGAAGAAACATTCCTGAAGATAGGATCGAAGATGAAATTGAAGATATTGCAGGAATAAGAATAATGTGCCAGTTTGAAGACGATATTTATAAGGTTGTAGACCTTATTCGAAAAAGAGACGGTAAAGACCTTAAAATCGTATATGAAAAGGATTATATAAAAAATAAAAAGGAAAGCGGATACAGAAGTTATCATATTATAATTAGATATCCTGTGCAGACTGCATTGGGTGAAAAGGAAATACTTGCAGAGCTGCAGATAAGAACTCTTGCCATGAATTTTTGGGCAACAATTGAACATTCCTTAAACTATAAGTATAAAAAGAACATACCTGAGAATATCAGAGTAAGATTGAGAAAGTCTGCTGAAGCTGCATACTCTTTGGATCAGGAGATGTGTGAAATAAGAGATGAAATTATAAATGCCCAAAAAATGTTTGAAGAAAAGTCAAACAATGTTTCTGACATAGTTAATAACATACAGCTTTTAAATTTAATTGGATATGAAAAAGAAGCTAAGGATTTTCAGGATAAGTTTGAACAAATATGGGAAAATGGAAGCTTGGCTGAGCTTGAAAAACTTTCTGAAACAATCAGATATGTAGTTAGAAGATATCAGACATTTGATTAGAAAGGATAAAAATAAACAGATGAAGAAAATAATGTAGGCTTGGAAGTTTTACACCTATATAAGGGAAAAAAGTAATTACTTCACTTAGTAATATAAATATGAAAAATTTATGGAAACAGAGAAGGGATAGTTGGTGATGGCATGGCGCTGTTTGCGATTGGAGATTTGCACCTTAGCTTATCCGCTGATAAGCCTATGGATATATTTGGAAAAAAATGGGAAAAGCATGCTGGAAAGATTAAGGATAACTGGCTCCAAAATATAGGAGACGAAGATACCGTTCTTATACCGGGAGATATTTCATGGGCCATGAAGCTAGAGGATGCCTTATGTGATTTGGAATGGATAAGCTGTCTTCCAGGCAAGAAAATTTTACTTAGGGGAAATCATGACTATTGGTGGTCATCATTGTCTAAAATGAATAATCTATTTGACAATATGTATTTTTTGCAGAATAATTATTATAGATATAAAGATTATGCTATATGTGGTACAAGAGGATGGACTTGTCCTAATGAAGTAAAATTCAATGAGCATGATAGAAAAATATATGAGAGAGAGATTCATCGGTTAAGGTTATCTATAGAAGCTGCAAGTAAGAATGGGTTAGAAAAGTATATTGTAATGATTCATTACCCTCCTACAAATGAAAAGCACGAAAAGTCAGGCTTCATAGAAATATTTGAAGAGTACAAAGTAGAGAAAGTTATTTATGGCCATTTGCATGGAACTGATTCCTTTAAAGTTGGAATTAAAGGTATACATAACGGGATAGAATATATATTAGCTTCCAGTGATTATATAGATTTTAATCCGATAAAAGTATTACTTTAAATATTTATAATAATTAAATTTTATTTAGATTGGGTGTTAAAATGTTAAGACATAGGTCTGAAGATAATGTCTTTGATAGGTTTTTTGAAAATAGGGATTCTTTGATAATTCAGTTTAAAAATGGAGATATAACTAAAAGGGAATTTATAGAAGAACATTACTATTTTATTCAGAAACTAAATTTAAAGCCCTTTAAAAATGGAATAGATTCCTTTGAAAAGGGCATTTACAATTATCAATATTATAATATGGTTGCCAAGTATTGCTATATGAAATCTAAGGACAGACGATTGATAGAAAAACATCCTCATGTTGCTAGAAAGTATGGGAGAAAAGCTGGCTACTATTATAATCAAAAAGACTGGTCAACTCTGAAGCTATTGGAGCACTTGGATTTTCAAAATGTAGAAGCCTATTTTATAAAGGTGAATTCTAAGGCTTTAAAGGATAAACTATATGAGATAGTACTTAAGGACTTTGAAAGTGTCATACTTCACTCTAAGAGCGAATACATGCTAAAAAGGTTGAGAGAAGAAGGAGTATTTGTAGAAGGTGTAAGAAGATCCTTGATAGATAGTTATATTAATCAAAAATATTAATTATAATACATTAATCGGGTGGCAATAACAAAGTAATCATTTGCTTTGTTATTGCCTATTATATTAAGTTAGTCTATCCATTCAGAAGGATTAAAATGATCTGTTTTACTTTCAAAGGTATCTTTTTCATAGATCTCTCTTTCCTTATTCTTTTTTGATTTACGCTTAGTAGGTTTTCCATCAAGCAAGTCATAAAAAATTACTTCATTAGTATTGACAAAAATACCATGGTCTTTTTTCATAGATAGCAACACTCCTTTATTTTATTTTGCGTATTTTTTTATTACATATTAGTTTAAATTTCTTGAAATATTTTCAATTATGTATATTACCCGGGAAATGAGCAAAAAAATTTAGGGGGATTTTTATACTGAGATTATTTGGTAAAAGGATTATGCTTAGAGAATATAGGAGAGAAGATTTTCCATATATTCGAAGCTGTAAAATTGTTACTTGAATTTTGCTTTGACAGACTTGGCTTAAACAGAGTAGAACTTGAGGTTAGAGAATACAATAAAAAAGCAATGGTAAGAAAAGGATAAGTTAAAATAATCTATTTTGCAAATAATATTATCATAAGCTGCTTTTGAAAGGGTGCTTATGATGAATACAAGATTGTTTATTATTGCAATAACGCCTGGAATAGCGTTGGCACTTTCTATTTACTTTACAGACAGGTATGATAAAGAACCTCTATCTTTATTGCTAAAAGTTTTTATACTGGGTGCAATTTCAGTAGTACCTACAGCTATTGTAGAAAGGTTTCTTCTGTCCTTTAATATATTTGCAGGCTTATTAAGTGCTGCTTTTACAGCACTTATAGTAGCTGGGTTAACTGAAGAATTTTTCAAAAGAGCAGTAGTTTTAAGTACAGCCTTTAAAAGCAAGGCCTTTGATGAAAAACTGGATGGAATAATATATGCGATATTTTCAGCCTTAGGATTTGCTACGGTGGAGAATGTAATGTATGTGGTCTTTAGATTTACTAATAATCCTCATATAGGACTTTACAGGGGAATATTTTCCGTGCCAGCTCATATGTTATTTGCTGTCACTATGGGATACTATTTATCCTTGGCTAAATTTGCTATAGATAAAAAAGAGGAAAGAAGGTATCGTAGGAAATCATTAATTGTACCAGCTACGTTACATGGAATTTTTAATTTTATTCTAATGGCTGATATTCCGGCTGTATTTTTAATATTTATCCCATACGTTATTTATCTTTGGGTAATAAATCTAAGAAAACTAAATGAGTATTATGCAGAATCTAAAATACTTTACAATAGAAAGATTAGGATAGAATAAAAATAAGATGTTATATTTTATGGACACTCAAAGTGTCTATTTTTTTATAAGATAAATTATATCCTTTAAATGTTAGAAAATTTGAATAAATTCAATTGGTAAAGGTATAAATATAATATTAGAACTATGAAAGGGGAGAGAATTATGCTAGAAGTTCCTAAACTTGAAGTTGGAAGCAATTTAACAATACAGAGAAAAATAAAAAAGGAAGATACTGCCCTTAATTATGGCAGCGGAAAATTGGATAAATTACTTGCTACACCTAGTTTAGTTGCATTGATGATAGAAGCAGCAGTAAAATTGATAGACGATGAACTTCCAGAAGGTTTCATAACGGTAGGAAAAATGGCAAAGATAGTACATGAAGAGCCGACTATTTTAGGAGAAACTGTGAGTATTAAAGTTGAAGTAAAGGATTTTAACGGAAGTAGAATACTGCTAGATATGGTAGCTTATGATGAAATAGGTGTAATTGGAAGAGGTACCCATGAAAGATTTATAGTAAATAAGAATAGCTTGCTTGAAAAAGCTAACAAAAGAGCTGAAAAATTAAAGAATATGGATTTTTAATTGACTAGCTGAAAATATAATATTAAAATAATATGAACCGGGACATCCCGGTTCATATTATTTTACCGAATTATCTTCTTTACTAAATCTAGTTTCGGGTATATTATATCATAAGGAATGAGAATCTATATGAAAAGTTGGAGGAGTGTATAAATTGAAAAGAGGACAGATAATAGAATTAGAAATAAAAGATATGGAATTTCCTGCAAAGGGAGTAGGATATCTTAAAGATAAAAAAGTATACGTGAAAAATGCCCTTAAAGGCCAAAAAGTAAAGGCTAGAATTAAAAAAAACAGAAAAAATTATGCCGAGGGTAAGCTGATAGAGGTCATAGAGAGAGCACCCTTTGAATCTAATCCTTTTTGTCAGCACTTTGGATCCTGTGGAGGATGTTCGCGTCAAACAGTTCCCTATGAAACCCAGATTAAAATAAAGGCAAAAATGGTTAAAAAACTTATTGATGACGCTGGGATAGATGGGTATGAGTTTTTAGGAATTGAGCCAAGTCCAGATGTTCACGGATATAGAAATAAGATGGAATATTCCTTTGGCGATGAGGTAAAGGGTGGAGAAATGACCTTGGGAATGCATAAAAGAGGTCAGTTTTATTCTGTGGTAACCGTTAATCAATGCAAATTAGTAGAGGAAGACTTCAACAGGATATTGGAAAATACACTTGATTATTTTAAAGAAAGAGAAATACCAGCTTATAATAATAAAGCCCATAAAGGATACTTAAGGAATTTAATTGTAAGAAAGGGTATAAAGACAGGTGAAATCCTTGTAGGCTTAGTCACCTCATCTCAACTGGATACAGATTTAAGTGATTATGCAAAGGAACTGAGAAATTTGAATCTAGATGGTCAGATTAAAGGGATTTTGCATATATATAATGACGGATTGGCTGATGCTGTCAAATGCGATAGATTGGAAGTTTTATGGGGACAGGATTTCTTTTATGAGGAGATTTTAGGACTAAAGTTTAAGATATATCCATTTTCATTTTTTCAGACGAACTCATTAGGTGCAGAGGTTCTTTATAGTACTGCTTTGGACTTTATAGAAGATGCAGACAATAAAACTGTATTTGATCTGTATTGCGGCACTGGAACTATAGGACAGATAGTTGCAAAAAAAGCTGCAAAGGTTATTGGAATAGAGATAGTTGAAGAGGCTGTTAAGGCAGCCAACGAGAATGCTAAGATGAATGGGCTGGAAAATTGTAAATTTATAGCAGGGGATGTGTTCAAAAAGATAGATGAGATAGAAGAAACCCCGGATATAATCATACTTGACCCTCCAAGGGCAGGAGTTAATCCAAAGGCTCTAGATAAGATTTTAAAATATCAGGCAAATGAAATCGTGTATATATCTTGTAATCCTAAAACACTAACTGAAAACCTAAAGCAGATAAATGAAGCAGGATATAGGGTGGAAAAGGTAAAGTGTATAGATATGTTTCCACATACGCCGCATGTGGAGTGCGTGGTACGACTACGTCTGAAGAACCGCTCATAATCCTTGAATTTACAAGGTTTGAGGAGTTTTATACATTTAGCAGAAATGAGCTAAATTTCGAAGAAAAGACCCACATAAGGGGTATAACAGTGCTTGTTGGTATATAATGTGGTGTTGGGAAACACGTAGATGGATAATTGAATATAAGATAGAAAAAAGCCAGGAAATTGATTTTCAAATCACAAAACTTCGTGGCTTTTTTATGTTTTATAAATTAAAGAAATGCATTCTTACGGCTATGTTTTTAAATTGTTATTTCGTTAAAGAGCACAGATTGTTTTGAAAAAATATGTTTTTTTTAAAATAAATAGATAATCATAGTTATATATGAACATACTATAAATAAATTTAATAATATATACTGAAAATATATATTTATCTTTAAAATACCAATATAAAGCGTTATAATTAGCTGGAGTCTTGATTAATATATATTTTAGATATATAATTAATGTAAAGGAGAAGTGAAATTTAATCTGCTAAAAAGGAGTGGGAATTATGTCAAAAATTGACATTAACAAAATTTCTCAAATATGTTTGGACTATAAAAAAGAGAATGGACTGACTCAAATAGATATGGCAAATTTACTTTCAATTAATAAATGGCAGAATTGAAAGAGGGCAGCATTTACCTAAATTAGAACAATTAGAGAGGATTCTAGAAGTAACCGGGAAAGAGTTTGCTGATATTCTCGAAACTGAAAAGCAAGATGTATTTGTTGCATTAAAAGGTGAAGCTAAATCAGAGGAAGAGGTTAGAGTATTTGATGAATTGATAGAAATGATATTATGCTTGGATAAGCACAAAAATATAAGGGAAAATAATTATGGAAGATATTAAAAGAACTACTTTAACACCCAAAGAAGAATTAGATATAGTGGAGTTAGCCAGAACAGAAAGAAGAAAGCTGGATCTTGGAATGGGCCCATTAGGTGAAAAAATTTTCGCAGTTTTAAGAGATAATAATATACAGTTGCTTTATTTTACATTAGAACCTAAGGATTCAAAGGGATTAGCAGCCTTCTATTTAAAAAAATATAGTTCTGTTACAGGGATTCATTCATATTATATTGCAATCAATACTTCTATTCCTCTAGATTTGCAAATTTTTAATGCTTGTCATGAATATTATCATCATATTGATGAGATAGATGATAGTTTACACTTGCGTAGAATGGGGGAGCCTGATGATGAATTAATTGATGCAAAGGCTAATAGATTTGCAGCTGAGTTTTTACTTCCTACAGAATCATTAACTACTTACGTTAAAAAGCATAATAGGGGAGAAGTTTTCCTTAAAAACTGGAGTAAAAATGCAATTTTAAGGTTAATTGCTCAGATACAGATAGACTACCAAGTACCGTATAGAATGATTGTTAAGAGATTATACGAGGTGGATTCAATAAATAGCATTGAAAAAGAAGATTTATTAGCCATAGATGAAAGAAACGAAAATAGTGTATATTATAAAATCGGAAAAACAATGAATGATTATATTTTCAAAAAGTTAAATACGGCAACTTTAAAATCTGGGGTGGATTCTGAAGCATTAAATGTAATACTTCAAAACTATGATGAAGGTATTATCACAGTAGATACGACAGTAAAAGACTTGAAGTTATTTCAATTGATATATTAGAAGAAGATATTGATGAGTTAAATGATTTATTTGAGGATGATAAATAATGGCAAAAATAATCATCCCAAACCAAAGCTTTATAGAGTTGTTAAAAGATATTAATCAAACAGTTGTAATTGATGCTAACCTTATTATTCCCCCAGACAGATCAAATTTAACTAATAGTGTACCTAGAATAGGATTCGATAAATATAAAAATATTTTTATTGAACCTATGCTTAGAATACTACCAAATATCGCAATTCATGAAGCTGTTTATTCGGAAATCTCTGTTCAGCCATCATTAAAAGATTATATTGATTTAAAAATTCAAGAAGATAGTATTATATTGTTAAAAGACTCTGATTTAAATGATTCGGAAAGATTTATTCGTAATACTATAGAAGAGAAAATTGCTCAGTTTACTAAATATAACCCAAGTTTGAATAATTCAAGCGATCGTGGAGAAGTTAAATCGATTTCTTTTGCTGTTGCGAAGAATTTAATTTATTTTTCAACAAATGATTCGAATGTAATATCTTTAATTGAAAGAAGGGAATTGGAGCCGTATTTACATTCATTAGGGGCTATCAGATTATATGAACTGATTTATTTAATCAAAATTAATAAAGGAAATTCCAAAGCTTTAAGAGGATTATATAAACTATTGTATTATTTAACTACAAATGAAAAAGAACACAACCTTGATTGGGCTTCGTTCATTGAAGAATGTAATAGGTATTATGCTCAATATTTTGACGGAAACGTTAAACTCTCTCCCCGTTCTCAAAAATAAAATAACCTTCAAAACGACATCCAAGAGCTTCAGCAATCTGCTGAAGTTCTTTTTCTGAGAAATTATCTCGGTTTAATTTATTTGTTAAGTTTTGACGAGATGTACCAATGGCAGTCGCTAAATCAGTGATTGTCATTTTTTTTCGTCTAAGTACAATACGAATTTTTTCGCCCATTGAAAAAGCCATAAAATCACACCTTCCAAAGATTATTTATATAGTAACTATACACTAAATTATGTACTGAGGCAATAAATTTGATTCTAAAGAAACTTTACAGTTTACACTATTATTGACATAAGATATAATAAAATATACAAAGACACTAATTAGTTTACAAAAAAGATTGGAGGAAAATTAAATGTCAGGAAAAGTAATAGCCATTGCCAACCAAAAAGGTGGCGTAGGCAAAACCACAACTACAATGAATCTTGGATATGCTTTAGCAGAACAAGGCAAGAAAGTTTTGTTAATCGACTTTGATCCTCAAAGCAACTTAACAATGTGCATGGGAATTGATCGACCAGAAGAGCTTGATACTACGATTTATCATCTTATGATGGCAGTGATTGAAGAAAAGAAGTTGCAATCAAAAGAGCAATTTATCATTTCTAATGGTAAATTGGACTTCATACCCTGTAGTATCGAACTTTCAGCTATAGAGGTTAATTTGGTCAATGCAATGAGTAGGGAGCTAACACTTAAGTCAATAATCCAAGAAGTTAAAGATGACTATGATTACATTATCATTGACTGTATGCCTTCCCTTGGAATGCTAACGATTAATGCTTTAGTCGCATGCAATAGTGTATTAATAACTGCAACTCCTCAGTATCTATCCGCTAAGGGACTTGAGCTTCTTTTAAAAACGATTCTTAAAGTCAAAAGAAGAATAAATCCAAGTATTGAGATTGATGGCATTCTCATCACCATGTTTACTGAAAGAACGATTCTTTCGAAAGAAATTGTAAATCTAATTGATGAAGCCTATGGAAAACAGATTAAAGTATTTGAAAATAAGATACCTGCCTCGGTTAAAGTAGGGGAATCAAATCTTAAGAATAAAAGTATTATTGAATATCAACCAGGGCATAAAGTGGCTGTAGCCTATACTAAATTTGTGGAGGAATATTTAAGATGAGTGAAAAGAAATTACAAAGTTTTGAAGAGATTTTTGGAAAAATAGAAGAGCCAACTGAAAATACTGGTGTCATTGAACTCGATATTGATACACTTAAACCTTTTCATAATCATCCTTTCAAAATTTACGAAGGTAAACGCCTAGATGATATGGTCCAAAGCATTAAAGAAATGGGCGTTATGCTACCGATTATCGTTCGAAAATCTGAAAATGAAACTTATGAAATACTTTCAGGGCATAACAGGGTAAATGCTGCAAGACTTGCAGGGTTAGACAAGGTTCCAGCCGTCATAAAAGATAATCTTACAGATGATGAAGCCATGCTTGTTGTTACTGAAACAAACCTTATGCAGCGTTCATTTTCAGATATGCTTCCATCAGAGAGGGCTAAATCATTAAAAGCTCATCATGATGCACTGAGTCAGCAAGGCGTGAGAACGGACTTGATCAATGAAATAAAAAACCTTGTAAATGCTGATAAAATAGAGGATTCTGAAACTTCTTCGCAAGTTGCGAAGAAGTTAACAAGTCTAGAAAAAGTCGGTCAAAATTATGATTTGTCTAAAGATACAGTAGCAAGATATATCAGGCTTAATTACCTAATCGATGAATTATTAAAGAAAGTGGATGATGGAGAGATTGCTTTTATTCCTGCTGTGTCAATATCTTATTTGAATGAAAATGAACAAGGACTGGTTCATGAAATTACAAACGAAAATAATTATAAAGTTGATTTAAAGAAAGCAGAACTACTTAAGGCATATTCAAAGTCAGGAAAATTAAATCCTGAAACAATCGAAGGTATATTATCTGGTGAAATTGATCAAAAGAAGAAAAAGAAAAAAGCTTCTGTTTTCAAGTTGAAAAGAGAACTTATCTATCGATTTTTTGACGAGAACCAAAAGTCCAAGGAAATTGAAGAAATCATTGAAAAAGCTTTAGAAATGTATTTTGATCAGAACAAGGAGGTGTGAGCATGCTAAAGAATTTTGAAGAACGTGAAAATGAATATAAACCAGATTTATCACATCTTCCAGAAAAGAAAAGAAACAGATTTAAATATGCAGTGCAACTTGCTCTTTTAGATCAATTGAAGTTAGAAGGTCTCATTACAGAAATTGAATATAAAAAGGTTAATCAATTTATGATAAAAAAGTATAAGATTGATCCATTGGACAATCCATTTAATCCGTTTCCTATAGCCACTGATAAATAATCGGTGGCTTTTTTGATGAATAAATACAATAACAAAGGAGGTGAGATAAAATGAATAGTCTTATTAAAGATTTAAAGGAGTTAAAGCTTTCTGGAATAGCAAAAACCTATGATGTTAGAAATGAACAAGCCATAAAAGAAAAACTTTCTTATATGGAATTTTTAGAACCTCTCATCGAAGATGAGATGTCTAATAGGAAGGATAATAGCTATAAGAAAAGAACAACACAAGCCAAATTTCTATCAATTAAGACCTTAGAAGAATATGACTTTAACTTTCAACCCAAACTTAATAGACAAGAAATATATAATCTTGCCACTGGTGAGTATATAAGAAAAAGAGAAAATATAGTATTTGTAGGCCCTCCAGGGATTGGCAAAAGTCATTTGTCCGTAAGTCTTGGTGTTAAAGCTCTACAGCAAGGTTACAAGGTTTTGTTCACTTCAGTATCAGAAATTATGGAGACACTCTTTGAAGCTAAGGCAGATAACTCTTATCATAGAAAACTTAAATACTACCTTACACCAGATTTATTAATATTAGATGAACTTGGTTTTAAAAAGCTTAGTGAAAATATCGTAGATTTATTTTACGAAATTATCTCTAAAAGATATGAAACAGGCTCAGTTATTATTACTTCAAACAAGCCCTTTGACGATTGGGGAGCATATTTCATGATAAAATTCTTGCTACCGCAATTCTTGATAGGATAGTGCATCATTGCCATCTGATTCTGATAAAGGGTGACAGTTATAGAATGAAAGAGCAAAAACAACGGATAAAACAAAGCTAATTTTTTTATGCTGAGGTGGTGGATTTTCCTTCCCTTTTTTGCGGGTTTTCCCTTGACACTAACAATTTAAAGTCAAATAGCAAATAGAAATAATTCAACTTTTCAACCCTGACCCCTATTACACTATTTCCTACTTTCTGACAAAAAGCTTAGAGTCAGTAATGACGGAGGTTTCTTTGACCTTTTTGGCCTATAACTTTAAAAGAGTTATAAATATATTAGGAGTAAATGAAATGAAGAAGAAATTAGAAGCAGTAACAAGCTATACCAATCTCCTTTTTTACATATACTACCATATGGTTGAAAATTACTAATAGCTATCATATTATTCCAAGCAACAATATTTTGGTAAATTACGGTGTTTTTACACATTCTGACGTCCCTTTGATATTATTGATATTACAGATCAAGACCAAGTAAATAATCTATTCGCTTTGTGGTAAAATTTGCTAACTTATCTTAAAATTCCCAAAAACTTAACATATCTGCTCGCATCTGTAAAGGTGCGGGTTTTTTGACGTTTACGTTTATACAATTTGACCCTATTTCCTAAAGTACAATTTTGCAAATTGCTTAGTGACACATTTGGTCTTTTTTTAAAAAAATGTTTGCATATAATCTAAGTAAGACATAATACTTAAGGATTTAGTTCTAAGACTTATGTTTGAGGTGGGGCGATAAAATGGACCAAAGAAGTTTTGCAGTTTTAAATCAGCTTGTTCTGGCAAATACTTATGTTACATTCCAGGAACTTGCACAAACATTTAATGTTTCGAGACGAACAATATACAATGATATAGCCAAAATTAATGATTGGCTAAAGGAGAGTGGATATCACACAGTTAGAAAAGTACGAGGACAAGGACTTTATCTTGATGAAAATGCAAAAGAAAAATTGAGAACACAATTACATGTAAGAAATTATCCGTACTACGAATATTCTCCTAATGAAAGAAGAGCTTGGATTTTTATTTTTATTATTGCTCAAGACCATCCCATTTTTTTAAATGACTTTATAGAACTGTTCCTAGTGAGTAGAAATACGATACTAGAAGATATTAAGAAATTAAAAGAGGAAGTTAATGATTTTCAATTACAAATAGTTTCAGAACGTCACCAGGGTTATACAATTAAAGGTGATGAAAATGATATAAGACAAGTGTTGATTCATTATTTAGCGTTTGTAACACCTGAAAGTGGATGGTATAAAATTATCGTTGATTCAGCCTTAGCAAATAAGTCAAATCAAGAACAATTGCTTCGACCTTATTTATTATTCAATAATGATGAATTACTTTTATTAAAGAATCTATTAATTGAATATGAAAGAAATTTCCATATAGAATTCACCGATGAAATATTGAATAATCTTATTGTTTGGTTTTATTTATTTTCTAGACGGATACGGCAGGAACAATATGTTGGAATTGACCCAATTGAAAAAGAAGTTATAAATTCTACCGAAGAATTTAAAGGTGCTAAAACTTTATGCTCCCATCTATCAAAAGACATGAATATTAACATTCCAGATGTTGAAGTTTGTTACATTACCAAATATTTATTAAGTGCTAAGGTGAATTATGATTTAAAACCTATATATAAAAATGATGAATTGAAATTGTTGTATCACGTAGTTGAAAATATGGTTTCCGATTTTCAACTATATGCAGCAGTAAATTTTTCTAAAAAAGAACAAATAATTAAGAACCTACTTGTCCATTTAAAGCCTGCTTATTATCGAATAAGGTATGGAATTAAGATAGAAAATATTTTGCATGATTCTGTTGAGCAAAACTATCCGGAAGTATTTTGTCTAACTAAAAAAGTTATTCATCATTTTGAAAGCCTCATTAATCAACCAGTAAATGATAGTGAAATTGCTTATATAGCAATGCATTTTGGAGGATGGTTGCGAAGAGAAGGAATTACTTTAAGTTCGATTCGAAAAAAGTTGTTGATTGTATGTACGAGTGGATTAGGAACTTCCCGAATACTGGAATCGCAGATAAAAGAGCTAATATCAAATATTGATATTGTTGGAGTAATTTCTTTAAGGGATTATGAAAAACAGGAACTATCTGTAGATTTTATTGTATCAACTGTTCCTCTTCCCGATAAAGGTATCCCCGTTTTCGTAGTTAAACCGATATTGAACAATAAAGATAAAGAACGGTTGCTAAGATTATTTAATAGTTTAAATAATGAAACAGATACTGATCAACTATATTCAGTTGATACAATAATGGATATAGTAAAACGTTATGCAATAGTAGAGAAAGAAGAAGCGTTAAAACAGGAACTTAGAAGATATATACAATCTCCAATTGCTATAGAAAACGAAAGAAGAAAACCATCTTTAGGTGATTTGTTGAAATCTGAAAAAATTGTTAAAATTAGTCAGGTGTCTGATTGGAAGGAAGCTATTAAACAAGCTGCGTTACCTTTATTGGATCAGGGTTATATAAACATGAACTATGTGGAAAAAATGATTGAAAACGTTTTAAAGCTTGGTTCTTATATAGTTATATCTGAACAGTTTGCGCTTCCGCATTCAGCACCTGCAGATGGAGTTAATAAAACTGGAATGAGCATGTTACTTCTTGAAAATCCGGTTGATTTAATGGGTGAATCAGTTCGAATTTTTGTTGTATTGGCATCATGGGATAATGAACAACATTTAAAGGCACTAGAACAATTAATAAAATTATTAAAGGAGAACCGAAAAGAAATGTTGTGTGCCAAATGTAAGGAAGAAATTATAAAACTAATTCAAACCTATTCAACCAGGTAGTTTCATTTTTGATCGAGAATAGACGGCTATTTTCCAACTAATAGAATGGAGATCAACTATCTATATAAAATTTGTAAATAAGAATTTAGGAGATGAAATCGTGTTAAAGCAATATATATATGATGACCTTGTTTTTTGGGATAAAGAATACAAAGACTATGAGGATTTATTGTCCCATATTATGGAAACACTAGTTAGCAAAAATTATGTTGAAAAGGAATTTGAAGAAGCACTAATAATACGTGAAAAGGAATTTCCAACAGGACTGCAATTAGATGGATATGCTGTAGCTATTCCGCACGGAGGTTCCCAATATGTGAAAAAAGATTTTGTTTCCGTGGTTACTTTAAGAAATCCGATTTTTATGAATCGGATGGATAACCCTGAAGAATCATTGGAGATAGATATCTTATTTATCTTAGGATTTGGTAAATCAGAAACCCATTTGCAAGTATTAAAAGAATTAATGGGTCTTATTCAAAATCCAAAGGTAATTGAAGAATTGAAAAAAGGGACTTTGATACTGTAAATTTTTTGAATAATTTAAAAATCACAATTTGAAATACATTTACACTTATCAAAGAATAGGAGGAGTTAATATGGCAAATTCAAAAATTGAAATCGTAGTAGCTTGTGGAAGTGGTGTAGCAACTTCTACTATCGCAGCAGATGCAGTGAAAGATCTTTTAAAAGAGTTAGGAATTCAAAATTACAATCTTGTTAAAACAAGCATGACGGAATTACCTAATATTATTGATAGTGCTGATGTTATTTTGACAACGAATAACTATAAAACGGATAAAAAGCCATGTTTCAACGTCATGTCATTTATAACAGGAATTAATGAAGAGAGCTTAAAGAGTGAGTTGGCTGATATATTCTTGAAACTTAATAACTAATTGATGGGAGGAGTAAAACGTATGGATGCAATGTTTAATGTGATAAAATCAATCTTCGATTTGGGAGCTACAGCTATTTTGCCGATTATAATCACAATTTTAGGTTTGTTTTTCCGGATTAAATTGGGAAAGGCTATTAAGTCCGGACTTTTAGTTGGGGTAGGGTTTACAGGTTTAGGACTAGTTATCGGTTTATTAAATTCTTCACTTAAACCAGCAGTAGATTATTATGCTGAAAGTGGTTCTGGTTTTACAATTACAGATGTTGGTTGGCCTGCTGTTGGAGCAGCTGCTTGGACAGTTCCCTTTGCAGCATTAGCAATTCCTTTGGGGTTAATTATTAATTTAGCATTAGTACGACTTAAATGGACAAAAACGTTAAATGTAGATATATGGAATTATATGCACTTCATAATTCCAGGTGCATTGGCTTACTATCTTTTCAACAGTTTCTGGTTAGGATTAACAATAACCTTGGCGATGTCTATTGCTGCATTATTTCTTGGTGATAGAATAGCTCATAAGTGGCAGGAATACTTTGGTTTGCAAGGTACAACTTGTACAACAATTATTTTCACAGGTTGGGTTTATCCTATTGCTTGGGTAACAAATAAAATTATTGATTTCATTCCTGGCCTAAACAAATTGGATCTTTCCTTAGAAAAAATCAATAAAAAAATGGGCGTTTTTGGAGAACCAGTCATTATTGGGGTTATTGTTGGGTTAATCTTAGGTGTCATTACTAAAAGACCTCTAACTGAAATTATTCCAATGGCTGTAGGAATAGCTGGAGTTATGGTTTTAATGCCAAAAATGGTTGCAGTAATGATGGATGGATTATCTCCAATTGGAAAAGCAGCTAAAGACTTTATGTTTAAACACATGGGAGAGTCCGAACTAAATGTTGGGATGGATATTGCTCTAGGATTAGGCGATCCTACTACTATTACAACTACAGTTATTTCAATTCCGATCGTTATATTATTTGCACTTGTTTTACCTGGAGTTCAATTCTTTCCTATTGGCTTGTTAATGTCTATTACTTATATTTCTGTATTGTGTACATTAGCAAGTAAAGGAAATCTTTTCCGTTCTATTGCTTCGACGGTAGTACTTTGTATTATTACTTTTTATCTTGAAGTATATGTCGCACCAGGTGCAACAAAAATGCTTAATGGTGCAGGTGTTGGAGTAGAAGGTTTAGGATCAGATTTTACCTTCTCTGAGATATGGAACGTAGTTATCTATTGGGCAAGAACATTAGTAAAATAATAAACTAGGAGGAACAGTAATGAATCAGATTTTGCCATCAGTATTTGCAGCTGATTTAATGAATTTAAAAGAAGAGTGCGATTTTTTATATGAAAAAGGGTTTAAAGTACTTCATGTAGATATGATGGATGGAAATTTTGTCCCTCACATTGCATTTGGTTCAGCACAAATTAAAAGTATCAAAAAGCAAGTGAAGATGAAATTAGATGTTCATATGATGGTATCTGCCCTAGAGCAAAAAATATCGAGTGTCTTGGAGACTGGAGCAGAAATGATTTCTGTACACTATGAATCAACTCCACATGTTAGATATGTTATTGATCAAATAAAGCAGCATGGAAGGAAAGCGGGGGTCGTAATTAATCCGGGAACTGACACCTCATTATTAAAACCCCTTCTAAATACTATTGATTATATTTTAATTATGTCTATCAATCCGGGAAGACCTGGACAATCTTTTATAGAAGAAACCATTGATAGAATTAGAGAGGTAAAAGCAATGGTAGGTGATCGAGATATTCAAATTGAGGTGGATGGCGGCATTGATGAACAAATAGCGATCAGGTGTATAGAAGCAGGTGCTTCAATGATTGTTATCGGGTCTTATTTATTTACTGATAACAAGGCACATCTAAAAAATCTTAAAAGGCTAGAAAAATAATAAGGAAAGGTTGATTGGAAAGTATTCATTTAAATTATACTGCTCAAGAGATTTACGTTTTGAGGAAAAAAACCGCAATTAGTGGGTGAGAATGATGTAATCGTAAAAGTCGGAACATTACTATATTATGCATTTGCAAGAGGAAATTGATTTTTTAGAAAAAGAAAGAACAAAAATTCTTCATGTCAATATGTAGATGGTAATTTTGTATTTAATATTACATTTGATTCAAATCAAATTGAAGTTGACGAGAGCATCAATGACGTAATCGCTAAAAAATGTAAAGAAGCAGGCAGATTTAATTATTGGCGGAGTTTTTTGTTCTCGAAGGAGCTAAGTCCTCAATATCAAAAATTAAGAGAAGCAAATAAATAGAAGGGAGATTTGATAAAAAATGGGAAATTTCGAAGGAAAAGTTGCATTAATTACAGGCGCAGGACAGGGAATCGGGAAAGGAATTGCTAGAAAATTTGCGGAAGCGGGCGCAAATACAGTAATTGTAGATTATAATGCTGAAACAGGTGAAGAAACAGCAAAGGAGATTACAAAGGAATTTATTAAATCAATTTTTATTCAAGCTGATGTATCGGATCCAGAAGCTTTAGTACGAGTTCGTGATAAAGTCTTTGAAAAATTTGGTCGTATTGATATCCTTGTTCTAAATGCAGGTGTAGCTTTTGCTAATAAAGTTAATGACATTTCGTTTGAAGAATGGAATAAAACGATAAGTATTAATTTAACTGGGCTTTTCAACACAGTGAAAGCTTTCTATAATGATTTTCTAACGAATAAAGGGTCAATTGTATATATCAGTTCTGGTTCTGCTTTGAGCGGTACAGGTGGTGGTGTTTCTTATCCAGCTTCTAAAGTAGGGGGAGAAGGCTTGATTCGTGGATTGGCTAAAGAACTTGGGCCGAAAGGCGTCAATGTTAATGCAATCGCACCTCGATTAATTGATTCAGGAAAAATGATGAGAGTTAATTATCCAACAGAAGAAAGTCTAAATGCAGTCTTGGAAAAAATTCCTGTTCGCCGCTTTGGAACAATAGAAGACGTTGCAAATTTGACTCTATTCTTGGCTGATAAAGCTAATTCATACATTCAAGGGCAAACAATTTTATTGGATGGTGGCAGAACAATCGCTTAGTAGAGGAGCAATACGATGAAAAATTATACGTTGGAAAGTTTAAATGAATTAACCAATAAGGAAAAGTTATAATATATCTTGATAAATAAATAATGGTGAAATAAAGGTGAAATTATGGATAAATTAATAAGACAGATGGAAGCTATCATGAAAGAACTAGATAATGGAATTTCCTTAATAGATGCTCAGGAAAGTGAAGAAATTATACAAGCCATGAATAATGCAAAACGAATTTTCCTTGCTGGCTCTGGAAGATCTGGTTTAGTAATTCGTGCTTTCGCTAACCGATTGATGCACTTAGGAAATACGGTTTATGTTGTAGGTGATATTACCACTCCAAGCATTGGGGAAGAAGATATTTTATTTATTGGTTCTGGTTCAGGAGAAACTGCTGGTCTAATAGTAAATGCTAAAAAAGCAAAGCAGTTAGGAGCAACGGTAATTCTTAATACAACTAATCCCCAGTCCACTTTAGGGAAATTAGCTGATTTCAAGCTTATAATCAATGCTGCTAATAAAGAAACAGAGATGATGCAAAAGAAATCTTCTATCCAACCTATGGGGTAGACATTTGAACAATTAAGTTTTCTATTGTATGATGCCATTGTTTTGGAATGGATGACTACTTTTAATCAAACTCATGATTATATGAAAGCAAGACATGCCAATTTAGAATAAATTTGAATAAGGAAAAAGTGGTACTTTGAACTGATCCATGTCAAGTAGATAGGTAATTTAATTAAAATTTATGCACAATGGAGTGCTTGATTACGATGGTTCATCGGAGCCAAGCACTCAAAATTTAGGTCAGAAGAATGGGGACAGGGTTGAAAAGTTGAATTAAATTAATAATATGGTGTAGTGAAAAATGGTGATTAAAATGCCAAGAAAACCAAGGATACATTATGATGGCGTACTATGTCATGAGATATTGAGCTGATTATTTAAGGTAATTAAAAGTATGAAAACAAATATGATTATCCATTATAAACCTATTTAGGTTGTTGAATAACTAAAATTACCAATAAAAAAAGTCGTCACTTTCTAGTATCATGTTAAGTGCCAAGCAAACAAACACTAGAAAGGACGACCAAAATGATTATATCACTTAACATGATAAAAGATAACCCCTTTTATAAAGTTTGTAAAAAATTACAAAAAATATTTGATAAATTTGTATCTAAAACTAATCATAAAAAGGTAGGTAGACTTAAGAAATATTCAGATTTGCAGATAATACAATGTTTAATGTATAAAGTTATGAAAAAAATCTGTTGCTTAAGAGAATTAGAATGGGAATTATCTAACGATGCTTTAGCTATTAAGATTATAGGATTAACAGATATTCCGGATCATTCTACCTTTTCTATTAGAATTAAGCAGATTGAAGATAGTTTGTTTTATCAAATATACAGATTGTTTGTATTATTGTTAAATCCTGACTTGAGAGTTTGTTCTATAGATTCAACTGCATTAAGAAGTTCTAAATTTGACTCTGAAGCTAAAAAAGGAAAATCTACCCGATTAGGGTGGTATAAAGGATATAAACTTCATTTAGTCAGTTCGTCAGACTCGATTCCCATAGCTTTCAATTTTACTACTGCAAATGTTTACGATAGTAATTGTAAAAAGTTAATTAAGGAATTAGATGATTATGACATATTCGTACTGCTAGGTGATGCTGCTTATGACAGTGTTAAATTATTTGAATTATGTGATGAACTTTCAATTAATTTATTAACTGACATAAACCTTCGTAAAGCTAAATCTATAGATTCTATAAAAAATGAATACAGAAAAAAGAATGTACTATATCTACAATCCCCTATTGGGGAGAAAATATATAAAAAACGAATTACAATTGAAAGATTATTTGCAGTATTAAAACAACGCTATAACTTAGAAAATCCTAGATTATATGGTCATACCAGATACAAATCTCACGTAATGTGGACTCTATTACTATATTTAATTGAGAAATTAATTGACCAAGAAAAAGGGGTTAATAGTCTAAAATTTCCTTGGAATAAATAGGTAATAGTTAAACTAGGTAAACCTATCGGTTGTTATACAATAATTATTCAACAAGCTATTAATAGCATAACTATTAAAATAATATGTTTTTGGCAAGTATAAATTCTTGCATTCCGGAAAAAAATTTTTCTAGCACCCTAGTTACCAAATATGTAATATAATGGATAATGCGTTTTTAGTTTATGTAAATCGTGATTTGTACTATTTTATTGTATTGATTTTTGAATTTTTAAGTCTGAAACTACTTCCGGAAAATATAAGTAGGTGACTATGATGAATAACTCTATCAATTATTGCACTAGTAAGTTTTTCATCATAAAA
>JACCKY010000011.1 GCA_014236755.1 Candidatus Petromonas tenebris
GCTACTGAAAGGGGGTGAAAGAAAATGATAAATAGAATAAATAGATCTTTAAGAAATAAAAAGGGTTTTACACTGATAGAATTGATTGTGGTTATAGCAGTATTAGGTATACTTGCAGCGGTGGCATTGCCTAGAGTAGGGAATACTACCCAAAATGCTAAGGATAAATCTGCTGAACAAGAATTACAAATATTAAATGAGGCTATAGAAAAATATGTTGCAGAGACAGGAGATAACGATTTATCTCAGTTAAAAGAATATTATATAGTGAATACTGATGAAAAAGTAAACCCTGATGATGAACAAAGCTTAATAAAAGCATTTATAAATGGGATTTCAACAGCAGACGATGATGTTGCAGAATATGGGCCATATTTAAAATCCTTTAATACAGGTACTGATGATAGTTATATTTTATCAAATGATAAATCTATAGAATTTAGTAAGGAAGACCTCTTATTTACTGAGGGTTCTTAAATTAATTTTTGTGCTAGTTAATCTAACAGTATGATTTTAAATATTCTTCAATGTTTCCTCTGAAGCGACTTTGAAGAGCTGTTTTCACCTCTAATTTTTTATATTAAAACAGCTCTTATACGGAGTCTGAAGAGGTTTATTGAAGGATATTAATAAGAAACTAGCTGTGTAAGTTAAATTATTTACCTTAACGACCTAATGAGCCACTCCTCATTAGGTCTGCCCTAATATTCGGAGAGGATCACATGGAGATATTAATTTTTATACTAGGACTGATAATAGGAAGCTTTTTAAACGTATGCATCTACAGGATACCGAAAAACAAATCCATCATAAACCCTCCTTCCACCTGTGGAAGTTGTGGGGAAAAACTGGGATTTTTAGATTTAGTTCCCTTATTAAGTTATATTTTTTTAAAAGGAAAGTGTAGACATTGTGGGGAAAGGATATCTTTAAGATATCCCTTGGTTGAAATTATAACTGGACTTATTTTTTTATATATTTATATTATAAACGGACTCAACTTATTATTACTAAAGTTTTTTGTACAAGCATCAATACTTATAGTAGTTTCCTTTATTGATCTCGAATATCAGATAATACCTGACAAGATAGTTGCTTTTGCTCTAATAACAGGTATTACTTTAAATATATTTACTAAGGATGTAGGAGCTTTCTCTTCCTTACTCGGCTTAGCTGTTGGTGGTGGAACCCTACTGATTATAGCTATAATTTCAGGAGGTGCCATGGGCGGAGGAGATATAAAGCTTATGGGGGCTATGGGTGCATTTTTAGGATTGAGGGCTGCTGTGTTAGCCCTGCTTATATCCTTTATCCTTGGAGGAATCATTGGACTGTTACTTATTGTATTTAAAATAAAAAGCAGAAAGGACTATATCCCCTTTGGACCTTTTTTGGCCCTTGGAACAATAATAGCTATGTTGTTTTATGATGAAATCATAATATGGTATTTATTGTAAATGATTGTTTTAAGTTAAATTTATTTATTGCGCTAGTTTATGATAGTAGCAACCTATAAGAATAGCTATCACAAGAAATTAAATTTAGAAAAATATATCTATATTTAGGTAGTTGAGGGATATTTATATGTTGAGAAATAAAAGGGGTTTTACATTAATCGAAGCGATACTTGTTTTAGCCATAATTTCCATATTTGTTTTAATAGGGAGTATAGAGTTGAAGGACGTTTTTGCAGATGCCAAACTCAGGGCTGCAGCTAGAATGATAGCAAATGATATAAGATATGCTCAGCAGCTGGCAATATCTACTAAGAGTGACGATGTAGAAGTATTTTTCAATAAGGCTAATAATTCATACAATGTTAATTCAGGTATGGTAACCTATAAATCTGAAAAATTACCGGAAGGAGTTAAGTTCCATTATAACACATTTGCAAATGATAGATGTATATATAGTAAAACAGGGAATCCCATACACGCTGGAAAAGTGATTATTGAGCATAATGGTCACTACTTTACTATAACTGTTAAAGTAGCTACAGGAAGAGTGATAATATATGATTATAAAAAACAATAGTAATAGAGGCTTTACACTCATAGAATTACTTTTATCTGTAGCACTTATTTCCATAATAATTCTTCCCTTAACTCTAACATTAACTACTGGCTATAAAAACTTTTATATACTAGATGAAAATATTGAAGTTATGCAACACGGACGAGTAGCAATGGATAGAATAGTTGACAATATAAGACACTCTAGTCCGAATCTGATATCTATAGATAGTCAGGGAAAAACAGCTTTAGTTGTGGACGAAAAGACATACTATTTAAAAGATAACGGCCAGCTGATAGAAGAAATAAATGGAGTAGAAAATGATATAGCCTGGTACGTAGAAGAATTCAATCTGACACCTGAATATAAAGAAGATACGAATGAATTAGTAAAAATAGATATAGAGATTAAGCTGCAAGGTAAAAAGTTTAGAAAAGAGTATATAATCAAAAATTCGGTTTACTTAAGGGGAAGATAAGGGGGAAGGTAGATGCTAAGTAATTTATCTGTTGGAATAGAAATAGGAAGTGCAAGTATGAAAATAGTTTACGGATCTGCAAACTCTAAAAAAATATACATAAAGAATTACGATATATTTGACACCCCCGATGGGACCTTTTTACCCAATGATTCTTTAAATATACAGACAATACTGCCGGTTTTAAAGAACAAGGTAAAAAAGTTAAAGTTCAAAAGAAGAGGCTGTTATATAGCCTTATCCAGCAGAAAGGCTATAGTAAGGGAAAGGGAATTGCCGAAAGTAAAACCTAGAGACATGGAAGAACTTGTAAAGTACGAGGCAGAACAGTTCTTGCCCTACAGTTCAGATGAATTTATAATTGACTACAAAGTAATAGGGGAAGACAAAACTGAAGATAAGGACCTTTTTAAGGTGTTGATAGTAGCTGTTCCTATTGAAATTATAGACAGTTATATAGAGCTTGTCAAAAAAAGCGGATTAAAATTAAAAGGGATAGATGTCTATACAAATTGTATCTATAAGTATGGAAACAGAAGCCTTTTAGAAAAGGATAAAAATACGCTGCTGGTAGATATAGGAGGAGATACTACAAAAATGACTATTTTCAGGGGTCTGGAATATTTTGCAAATATAAACTCAGACATTGGAGGTAGTACAGCTAACAATGCAATTGTCCAGATGATGGGTGTAAAAAAAAATCAGGCTGAAGAGCTAAAGAGAGAAAAAGGTATTTTAATGTCTTCATATATGTCTAATGTAGTAGATAGTGAAAGACTCACTATGGCCACCTATCTTGAAGATACATACAGTCAAATTGGAAGCGAAATAATGAGAGTCATAGATTTTTTTAGGACGAGAAGATATGGGGATCAAATAGATAATGTATTTTTCTTAGGAGGAGGATCAAATGTAAAGGGTTTGGAGAATTATTTTCAAGATATGTTGGGGATAGGGGTTAAAGGTATAGAGCCGTTAGAGAGCTTAAATACCCATAAAAAAATTGAACTTAAGAAGGAAGATTATAAAATACTTGTTCCAGCAATTGGAGCAATCATGAGGGGGTAAGGCTTTGTTTAATATGCAAAAAAAACAGGTGAGACTGGAGGACTATTCAAGGAAAGATATAAACTTGCTGCCTAAAGAGTACTTTAACAAGAAAAAATTAAGGTATAAAGCCCTGACGATAAGTTTAACATTTATATTGATTCTTTCTTCTGCCAGTGGATATTACTATTATTTATTAAATAAAATAGAGAAAGTAAACCAGGAAAAAATTAGAGTCGAATCCAGGATCAAAGACTTAACGAGAACCCGTAATGAACAGGATATCTTTTTAGCTCTAGAGAACAGGGTGGATGCTAAATTAAATCTTTTAAAATCTATAGAAGAGAACAATGCATCTTTGGTGATAATTACTTCCATTGTTGAAAAAAACTTACCTAAGGATATTACTTTTTTAAATATGAACTCAAATTCTGATGGAAACATTACTATCAGCGGTGTATCGGGAAGTAATGCTTCAATTGCACAATTTATTCATAATTTAAAGGAAACAAATTTCTTTGGAGATGTATTTGTAAATAATATTACTAAAAACAATATAAGTGGGATGAGTCATTATTCTTTTAGCCTGGTTTGTAAGTACTGGAGGAAATAATTATGAATCTTACCAAAAGAGAAAAGGTTCTTCTCTTTATACTATTATTAACGATAGCCTTTTACGGATATTATAATTATTTATATTTACCTAAATATTCGAAGTACTTGAGTATAAAGGGAGAACTTGAAGACAGAAAGCTTTTAGAATTGAAACTTCAAAGAAGTTTGCGAGATAGTGAAGATATTAGGACTGTACTTAATAGTTTAAAAATCAAAGTTCGTGAGCTGGATAAAATAATTCCTTCTAAAGTTTATCAGGAGGAAGTAATTTTATTACTTAAGGATATATTTGAAAGGAATAATATAAATTTTACATCGATTAGTTTTTCTATGCTCAAAAATGGAGAAAACCTAGAAAAAAACATAGAACCTTCTCTGGATATCATGATTAAAGAGTATGAAAAGCTACTTAAAGGAGAAAAGACAGATATTTTAAAATATAAGACACTAAAAGAAGACAAGGAAGATAAAGAAAATCAAAAGAAAAGTGATGAGGGTATATATAATCAAGGTTTGGAATATTTAAATGTAAATGTAAATTTTTCATCGGATTATTCGAATTTGAAAAGTGCTTTACTTGAGTTTGAAAGAAGCAAGAGAAAGATAATAGTCAAGAATATTTCTATTGCCAATAATAAAGAGGGCGTAATAGGTAGTATGTCACTGCAGTTTCCCTATTACCCTGTATTAGGAGAAGCAAAGAAGGAAGAATTAGATTTTAAGGGTCAGTATGGAAACCCACAGCCTTTTATGTCTCATTTTCCCATAGAGCAAGGAGAAAGTCAGGTACAAAAAAATAAGAAAAAAAATAGTGATGATGAAGGTGAGGAAAAAGTATCTATTAACTCTGACTTTTATATGATTATAAAGCCTATATCCAGTGATATGCCTACAGTTACTATTGGTAAGTCACCCTATAGATATACTGCAATATATGCTGACAATCCAAACTTCGAAAATACCAAATTGCACTTAAAACAGGAAAAAACAAAACTGTATTATAGATATGAAAATTCCCTTTATTCATATCCTGATGATAATTCTTTTGAAGAATTTACAATAGACGGTGAAAAAATTGTTTTGAAAATATATTCACAACCACGGTTAAATTATAAGGATAATTCGGGAGTAATTTTAAATATCGCCAATGATACAGACATTGGATTAGATGTATATATCTATGATGATGACAGGGATAATCCAAGAATAAAAATAAATCCTGAAAATGGAAATATCAACATTTTGAAAATCTCTTCATAGCGGAGGATTTTAAATGAATTCAAAAGGGTTTACACTTATAGAAGTTATCATAGCCTTAGCAATCTTGAGTATAGTGGCAGTATCTTTTTTAGAATTGTTCATGACATCAACAAAGGTTAATAACATGTCTAAAAGAGAAATTCAGGGTATTTATCTGGCTCAAAAGTATTTGGAAGAGGTAAAGAATGATTTTGATAGAATGTTCAGCGGATCAATCTTGATTGAGCCTTCTGAAGATCCAGACTATGACTATCCGATTACTCCAGGAAATGAAATTTATAAAAAGGTACTTCATCAGTCAGGGAAAGGATTTGAACATTTTAATATAATAGTCTACTTTGAAAAAACTGGTACAAAGTCTGGTAATCCCATTAATTTTGGTAGTTTTAATGTGGAATTAGCAGACTTTCAAATTAATTTAAAAGAGGACGTTGGCAAAACTCTATTTGAAATATGGGAGTCAGGTTATGATGAAGAAGATATACCTTTGTATTCTACGGAAGATCACGATATCACTATCAAAGTAGAAAAGTTAGGTCAGCTTCAGTATAAAATCGAGCCTATAAATGGAGTTTTTTCAACTTTCAAAAATGAAGCTGAAGGACACATTGTTTTTAAAGTCCTTGTTATGGATGATAATTTATCGAAAACCACATTAACCATAGATAATAGAAGTGATAAAAGTGTTCTTGTATATAAATATGACGATTTTGATGATATTTTAGACGTGACAATAGCGGAGGGAACCGACAAGGGAAATGTACAGATTATTTCCAATATAATAGGGGAACAGGCCTCACAGGTTTATTCTGAAGACCTTTATAAAGTTATAGTTAAGGTAAAATATAATGATAAAAAATATGCAGAAATGATGTCGATGATTAGAAAATAATAGGTGATCATAATGATTATTAAGAAAAATTTATCGAATGCAAAAGGCTCAGTGTTAATTTTTAGCCTGCTTGTATTAATAATATTAAGCGTTTTAGGGATATCAATAGTTAATGTCACAATTGCTAATTTTAAAACCAATAAAATTACCGGAGAAACAAATGCTGCCTTTTATATAGCAGATGGGGCCATTGAAGAAGCACTATCTGAAATAAAAAAGATGACGCATGATGCAGAAGCAGCAGCCAATGACTGGATAAATAATCCAGATACTGTAAGTCGTATCAGAGCAGAAATAGAATTAGATCTAGAAGGGGAATTTATTTCACAAGATGATGTGGAGAAAGAACTTGAGAAGAGACTTCAGGAAGAATTTGAAAACAGATACTTTGGATATCTCTTGGGATACGATGAAGTCAAAATCCCGGTAGAGGGGGACAGCTTGAAGTCTGATTTTATAATGGATTTAGAGACTATAGAATTTACTCCCGATTTTAATAATTATAAAGAGACTTCAAAGACTTTAACGGTTCAGGAAGCTAAGTACTACACGAGTCCCTCTAAAAGAATCGAAATTTCCGTAGTGACTGATGGAAGCTATAATGAATATGATAAAAGCATTGAACTGAAGGTAAATATTATTCCTCCTGAATATCACTATATTATTAGTTCAAGTACAATCGAGAAGGAAGTACACCTAAATGATATATATAAGGATAAAGCCATCAGTGCTGGAGGTGATTTGATTGTTACAGGGGGAAAGGTAGAGATAGGTGGGGTAGAAGAAAATAACGGAAATATATATGCTTATGGTACTTATCCTGAGAAAGTTAGACCAGGGACTTATCAAATGGGTGGAATAGTATCGGGTTATGAAAAAAACTGGTCTGATGATTTTATTGTCAGTGCTAATAACGTACATTTTCTAAATAGAAATATTGATTTACTATCTTTAGAAGATTCAGGAAATTTAATCGTTCATGGTGATGTAGCAACGAGGGCAAATATCAAGACAATGGCCCAGAATTCCAGAATAAGTATAGATGGAAATGCATACTGTGATTCTCTTATGATTGAAAGCAATTCCAGCAATTCTACAATACATGTTAGAAAGAATCTTATTATGTATGATGATTTGGAAATAAATGGACTAAATGGGACGGTTTATATTGGGGAAGAAGGAAGCTTGATCAATGGAGAAATATGGGGAGTTTTAGATGGCGATCCTGCAGGATTGTACAATGACAGGAGTAGCAGTATAATTATTAACAGCTATGAAGGAAGTGAAGAACTTAGGGCCAATAAAGTTTTCATAGGAGGAACTGCTTATATAAAGGCATATAGATACTTAGGAGAAAGTAAAAATGAAGAAAATAAGAAATATTATCAAACTGGAGAAAGTGTTTCACTAAAAAAATATTCATATATTTATCAAAACAAATTACCCTTTGAAACATATGCTGAACTTGTAGAATATGAGGATGACGAAAAAAATAAATATTACTTAGTAGAAATAACTGACGATGAGAGTTCAGGGAGTATAAGTAAAGCACAATTTAAAGCAAACCATTTTTTTGCATATGCCTATGAAAATAGAGAAACATTTGAAAATGATGACGATAGAAATAAGGTAAAGATAAATGAGCTAAGTGAAGAAACTTTAGATCAAAATTATTCATTAGGAGTAATTACTGCAAATAATAAATTTTACAATCCAGAATATTCAATGAGCCCTGAGGTTTTCTTATATGATGAGATAAAGGGAAGACCCTCAAAACTCGATGCCCTAGATAAAAATACTAATTTATTTTATAGACGGGATTACGGAGCCAATAAAAATGTAGATGAACAATTCGATCACCTTTATAAAGAGGTTCCAAACATTAAAACCGTAAATGAAACGGAAGACAAGAAAAATTTTATTTTTATTGAAACAGATAAAGTTGTAGAAGAAGATGATATGTATAAGGATATCTTTATTAATCCTCCTGAGACATTAGATATTAAGGCTATATACGGCGTAGAAAGTAAAGAGGAGCTTGAGAACTATTGTACTATTGTCAACTTTGACGAAGATGAAGAACATGTGATTGAAGGGATAATATTTACAAAGGGGAACGTATTTATCTACGAAGAGGAAAATAATGAACTTCAATTCAATGGAACTATCATAGCTAAGGGAAATGTGGTATTTTATGGAGAAGGGAAAAAAAATCTAAGGTATGATGAGAATAAGGTGCTAACCTTAATTGCTAAAAATGAAAAATTGTACGATTTTTTTTATGGAAATATAGGTAAAAAAATAAATATAACAAATAACAGTATTGACTATTATCCAGATAACCCTGAAAATTCATTTGATATCTACACTGAAAATAATGACGTTTCCAGAACAGTAATAGTAAAGGAAGATATTCCTAAGTTTGAAGGTTCTAATAAAAAGAAGACAGTAAGGACCTTTGAAATAATTTCGTGGAAAGAAATTGTGGAGGGAAGTTGATTAATATGAAGCAGAAATATCTGATTATTATTTTTATATTATTAATAGGTTTTACAGGTAGTTCCATGGCGGTAGCTGATAATTATGAGGAGCTTATAAAAAATAAGGTTATTATTATAGTAAATGGAGAAGAGTTAAACACCTTTGATCAAGTGCAAAAAGTGGATATGCCGGCATTTATATATAACGACAGGACATTACTTCCTTTAAGGACCATGTTTAGGATATTTGATATAGTTCCCAAATGGAATCCTAAGAACAGGTCAATTACAGCTGAAGGACAAAACAAAAAAATTTGGCTTCAGATAGATAATGAGAATGTAAAGGTTAATGAGCAAAATATGAAAATAGATGTGCCAGCTAAAATATTTAATAACAGGACCTACGTACCCGTAAGATTTATTTCAGAAACCTTTGGGATTCAGCCAATTTGGGATGGGGTAAAGAGAAGAGTAATAATTAATACTTTAGAAAAGAACATTTTTTTAAAAGATTTTAATGTAAGTTTCAAGGCAAAAGACGAAGTGGACTTTGGTCAGCCTGTAAAATTAAGGGATTCTATGTATCAGATCATGTCAAAAAGTCGACCTGGCACTAAGATATATATTGTCAAACATAGTGAAAAAATAGATAAAACATTATTGAAGATAACTGCTGAAATCCCTTTAAAGACAGAAGACTTCACTGAAATCAGTAAAATAGATAATAGAAATATTTACTACGGCGAATATTTGAACAGGCTGGAAAATACAAAAACAGGTATATTTTTAACAGCTCTAGATAAAAGCACATTGATATGGTACTTTTATGGAATGGATTTTGATTCAGCTAAGGAAATAGTAGAAAGTATTTATTAAAAGAAAGGAGGGGTACTGTGAAAGAGCTTAAGGTAAGAAAGTCGATGAGGTTAATAATTGTTGCAGTGACGCTACCATTAATATTTAATTTGTTTTTTATAACAGTAAATGCAAATAAAAATGGTAAAGAACTGGAAATTAAGGACGATTTTAATGATGATCGAATAGATAAAAGTCTGTGGAACATTGTTTTCGGTTCTTGGATAGAAGAAAATCATTTAATTCATTCTGAGGATTATTGGCTTCTTAATCCTAAATATCTTAAACTAAAGGAAAATTTATCAAATTATTCTAAATATGAAATTTCCCTGGACATTGTACCTACTCCTATTGACTACAATAATGAATACACCGATGGAGGCGTTATTTTCGGACAGAATATAAACAAGGGATATGGAATATATTTGGATACTGTAGACAAAAGTTTAGTTCTTTATGAAAGGGACAATTTATGGGAAGAGAATTATTTAATAGATAAAACTATAGATGAAATGAAGAAAGATGGAAGTTACAGGTTAAAGCTTGAACTCAATAAAAATAAAAAGGATAAATATGACCTTGAATTAAAAGTAATAGACCTATCCGACAATAATGTGATTTATTGGCAGATAAAGGAAAACTTAGATTTACATTTTAATGATCTGTTTCTTTATAGCACGTGGGGTAGATGGTCTTCCTTTGATAACTTCCAGTTAAAAGCTGATAGAGAAGATGCTTCAGTGTATCCCCCAGCTGATTTTACCGTGATTCAGGAGGGTGATGAGCTTAAACTGACCTGGAAGATAGACGATAGTAAAGTAACGGGATTTGAAATTTTTTATTCCGATGATGGATCAATTGATGAAGAGGACATAATTCGTGTAGTTAATAAACATGAAAGAAGTTATAATATTGATGTTAGTGATGAAATGATAGAATCAGAAAATATAATATTGGGCATAAGGTCGAAAAAAGGAAATGACAGAAGTAAGATAGTAACTGACTCGATTTTTTTAATGGAAAAACCCAAGGAGTTTAAATATATAAACTATGGGGATTTTGTAGAGTTTAGATGGGAACACGTTGAGGGAGCAGTTAAATATATTTTGTATGATGAAAATGGGAATCCTCTAACTGATGAAAATGGAAATGTCATTGAGACATTAGAAAACAAAATAAATTATAAAAGTATGAGAGAAAATTTAGACTTCTCCAAGTTTACTGTGGTGGCTTATAATGTAAATAATGGATACAGCCCACCTTCGGATTACCCGGAAGAAATAGTCCTTGAAAGGGTCGAAAACTTTGAAGTTGTTCAAGAAGGGAGCCTGTATAGTCTCCAATGGAATAGTTTGCCTTTATCACTTGGATATGAATTATACAGTGGAATAACAGAGGAATCTATGGTAAAGCTCAACCAAGACTTGATTATTGGAACCAGTTACCAATATAACATTTCAGAGGATGATTACGACAGTACTAGATATTTTAAGATAAGGGCTAAGCTTATTCCGGAGACAGATATAGAGTATTCGGGCTATTCTGAGGTAATTGGGTTTAGACCTATAAAGAAACCTGAAATAATACAGTCTCCTGGTGATTATGAAGCTGAGTCCGGCGAAACCCTGATTTATCAAATAAAGGTTTACAAGTCTGATTTACCGGCAGACCTGATCATTGAAGCAGGCGACAATTTAGAACTCACAAATGTTTATTATAATGATACACAACTTCAATTCACAACAGAAGGTCACAAATATAAAATTGATTTGTCAAGAATAGATACGGAGGTACTAGAAGTACAATTAGAAATCAAAGCCGTAAATATGACAGAAGATAATATTAATACGAGTTTTAAAATCTATACTGTAGGATATAAAGATAGTGGAGATAAATTTGTCTATAGAACCGCAACCGTATCATCGAATATAACAATAGAGGCTTTAGAAGATGTAGGTAATATTGAACTGGGATTAATAGATAGAGAAGACCAAAGTTTCATTACAGATTCTGAACAGTCAATTTTTTACGGAGAAGAGTTAGGACTGAAATCAATATTTAATTTTAACTCCGGTAATATATATAATCCTATTATTAAATTTACGCTAGGCTATAATCAACTATTTAAATTCAAATTTCCGGAACCAGTTATAGTAGATGAAACTGGAAATGGGTTGAATTATAGTGCAGTTTATATAAAAAATGATGATAGCTTGGTGATTTTAATAAAACCTGCTCTTAGCGATGATAGATTTTTAAAAAATACTGATTACGAAGTAAAACTTCTGACAAATGTGATATCAATAAGTAAAGATGAGATTAGAGATATAGCAGATTCGAAAGGTAAACCATTGTGGAAAATTCCTTATATAATTAGAGATATAATCGAAGATGAAGACAAATTATCTTTAAATATTAAAATGCAGTTATTATGGAATGCTACTCCGAAAATGACAAATGCCAATGACAGGGACCGCTCATCTCAAATAAGAGAGATTAAGCTAAAGCTTGAAAATATGGATGAATTACCTGGAGCCTTTTAAGCTAAAAATCATTATCAAAGGATGTGGTTAAGTGTTTCTAAAAAATTATATGGAAGTAGCTGTAGAGCATGTACTGCCTAACCTACTAAAGGCATTTGGTAAAATATGTACCTGTGATAAATGTATTATGGATATAAAAGCCATAGCTCTGAATAACTTAAAACCACATTATGTAGTTACTGATAAGGGAGAGCTATACTCAAAAGTCAATGAAATGGAAGTACAGTTTCAAACTGATGTAATGAAGGCATTGATAGATGCTATAGCAATAGTATCACAAAATCCTAGACATTAGAATAAGGTGGAAAAGATGAAAAAAAACATTGTGCTTATAGGGTTTATGGGGACTGGAAAGACTACAGTAGGTAAAAAAGTAGCAGAAAAAATAAGTTTAAGCTTTATTGATTCCGACGAGGAAATAGTAAAAAAGTCTGGAATGTCAATCAATGAAATATTTAATAGGTTTGGGGAAGAATACTTTAGAAAAATTGAAGGAGAAGTAATTGAAGAATTATCGAACCTAGAAGGATATGTGATATCTACTGGAGGAGGTATAGTAAAAAATCAAGAGAATATTTTGAATTTAAAAGGAAAAGGAGCAATTATTTATCTTAATGGCAGTGCAAAAAAAATCGAAGAAAACATAAAAAAGGATGCTGATAACAGACCTTTACTTAAGACTGATAATGTTTTAAATAAAATTATTTCTCTACTAGAGGAAAGAAAAGATTTGTACAGAAAAGCTATGGATTTTGAAATAATTATTGATAGTCTTTCAGTTGATGAGGTTGCTGAAAAAGTTATAGATATATACAGAAGTATATGATCTACTATATAGAGTACTCATGTACTCTATAATTTTGTGTTTAATGAACAAAAACATGAAAATAATATAACTTAGAATAAATTGTATTCAAAAGCGTGTTTTTATGTTATGATATTATTGTAATTTTTTAGTAGGAAGTGAAAAATACTAATGAAAAGATATAAAATACTTGTTTTAAACGGCCCAAATCTTAATATGCTTGTATGCTTGGCATAAGAGAAAAAACATCTATGGAAGGACTACACTTGCTGATATCAACTACATGATTGAATGTGAAGCAGAAAGATTAAACATTGAAATCGATTTTTTCCAATCATACGTTGAAGGGAAGTTTATAGATCTATAGATCGTATACATGGAGCTATAAATAGATATCACGGAATCATAATTAATCCCGGGGCTTATACCCATTACAGTATAGCGATAAGGGATGCAATTTCTTCTATAAATTTACCAGTTACAGAAGTGCATTTATCAAATGTTCATAGCAGAGAAGAATTTAGAAAAAAATCTGTAATTGCTCCTGTATGCATAGGTCAGATAAGTGGATTTAAAGAGTACAGTTACATACTTGGACTATATGCTCTTCATAATATTTTGAATGATAAAAATGGGGGTATGTAAGTGAAGAATAATTTGGATAGATTTAGAGAAAAGCTGATACAGGAAGGATTAGACGGTGCCGTAGTATATAAACCTGAAAATAGGAGATACCTAAGCGGGTTTACCGGTTCATCGGGATATGTGGTAGTTACTAGAGATAAAAATTTATTTATTACTGATTTTAGATATGTAGAACAGGCCTCAAAACAGTGTGAAGGTTTTGAAGTATTAAAGCATACTGAAGATAGGACAGTTTATGATATTCTCAATGAATTGAATGTAGACAAGCTTGGATTTGAGGAAGAGTTTGTAACCTTTATGCAATATGAAAAATTCAATAATAAATTACAGGATATGGAGCTTGTTCCCCTAAAAGGAATTATAAACAAGCTCAGAATGATTAAATCTGATGATGAAATAAAAAAAATTGAGAAAGCAGCTAATATTGCAGATGAGGCATTTAAACATATATTAGACATAATAAAACCTGGCATTACTGAGTGGGAAGTTTCTCTAGAACTTGAAGGTTTTATGAAAAAAAGTGGTGCTACAGGAACTTCCTTTGAGAGTATTGTTGCATCCGGGAAGCGATCCTCACTGCCCCATGGTGTAGCGTCTCAAAAAGTCATTGAAAAGGGAGATTTTGTTACTTTAGATTTTGGATGTGTATATGATGGATATTGCTCCGACATGACGCGAACCATTGTTATAGGTAAGGCCTCCGATAAACAAAAGGAAATATATGAGATAGTTTTAGAGGCACAGGAATCTGCATTAAAATATATTAAATCAGGCATAAAAGGATTTGAGGCAGACAAGATTGCTAGAGAAATAATTAATGATGAAGGATATGGAGAATATTTTGGACACGGACTGGGTCACGGAGTTGGCTTGGAAGTCCATGAAGCTCCAAGACTATCACCTATAGGTAAAGATACACTTGAAACTAACATGGTAGTTACTGATGAGCCAGGAATTTACATACATGATTTTGGTGGAGTAAGAATCGAGGATTTAGTAGTAGTTACAAAGGATGGGTGCAAAGTTTTATCGAAGTCGCCTAAGAATTTAATTGAACTTTAAATCAATATATCAATTATAATTTAATCAATTTAACAATTATCAAAAATTTGGAGGGATATTAAATGATTTCAGCAGGAGATTTTAGAAAGGGAGTAACCTTTGAAATTGATGGAGAACCATTTGTAGTTGTTGACTTTCAGCATGTAAAACCTGGAAAGGGAGCGGCCTTTGTGAGAACAAAGTATAAAAGCTTGATTTCAGGAACTATCAGAGAACAGGCATTTAATCCAAATGATAAGTTTCCAAGAGCCCATATAGAGACAAAGGAAATGCAGTATTTATATAATGATGGTCAACTTTACTATTTTATGGATAACGAAACTTATGAACAAATACCTCTTACTTATGAGCAGGTAGAGGATGCGATAAAGTATATCAGAGAAAACGATAGTGCTACCGTTAAGTTTTATAAAGGAAGATGTTTTCAAGTGGAAGCTCCAAACTTTGTTGAGCTGGAGGTTGTGGAAACAGAGCCTGGAGTAAAGGGAGATACTGCCACTAACGTAACTAAAAGAGCAAAACTTGAAACTGGAGCAGAGGTACAGGTACCTTTATTTGTAAATGAAGGCGATAAAATCAAAGTAGATACTAGAACAGGTGAGTATTTATCTAGGGCATAATGGTAATAATATAAAAGATTAAAAACAAAGGAGGGTTCTTATGAGTTATCTAAATGAAAGGGTTTCTTATCTAAAAGGCTTGGCAGAGGGTATGGAACTGGATTCTAATACAAAAGAAGGCAAGCTTCTGCTACATATAATAGAAGTGCTTGGAGATTTTGCCGATACTATTGAGGCCATGGATGAGGAATTAGGCGAAATGGATGAATACGTTGAAGCAATAGACGAAGACTTGTCAGATTTAGAAGATGAAGTTTATTCAGAATATGATGAATTTGATGATGATTATGATGATTTTCAAGAAGTTGAATGTCCAGAATGTGGAGAAACGATTTTTATAGATGATGATGTGTTTTTAGATGATGAAGATTGTAATGAGATTGAAATTAGCTGTCCCAATTGTGATAAGACAATTTATTTAACAAGTGACTGTCATTGTGGGTGTGACGAAGAAGAATAAGAAATTAAAATGAATATACTTATCAAATCCGGTACATTGTGTATCGGATTTTTCTTTTTTTGACAAAAAAAACAAGCATAAATTTAAAAAACAAAAATAATATTTAATAACAAGGGAGGGACATGTCGTGGAAAAACTAAAAGATGAAAAAATTACTTTTAAGAAAAACAATAGAATAAATCTTAGAGAAGTAAATTTCAATGAAATATTGGAGATTTTACCAATCAAACTAAGAAATTTATTAAAGAATATTTCACCTGACCTAATTAATGAAATAGAAGAAATTAGATTAAGAGTTGACAAGCCATTGATAATTAATGCAAGGGGACAAGATTATTTTGTTACAAATGATGGGAAGGCTACTAGAATACAACATAAAATAATTATGGTAAACAAATTTGACGTTGATACTAGTTTCCAACTAGTTACCAATTATTCAGCCTATGCACTTGAAGAAGAAATTAAAAATGGATTTATAACCATAAAAGGAGGACATAGAATCGGTATATCAGGTAAGACAATTATAGAAAAGGGAAGTGTAAAGACCATTAAGGATGTATCAGGATTAAATGTCCGAATTTCTCGAGAAAAAATAGGATGCGGAGAGAAGATAATAAAGTACTTGATTGAATCAAGTGATTCTATATACAATACCTTAATAATTTCACCACCACAATGCGGCAAAACAACGATTTTACGAGATATTATAAGGCTTATTAGTAATGGAGTTCCTCAATATAATTTTAAAGGTATTAATGTTGCAGTTGTAGATGAAAGATCTGAAATAGGGGGATGTTACAATGGTGTTCCTCAAAAAGATATTGGAATCAGAACGGATATATTGGATGGTTGTCCCAAGGCTCAGGGAATGATAATGTTAATTAGATCTATGTCACCAAGGGTAATTGCCACTGATGAAATTGGAAGAGATGAAGACATATACGCCTTAAAGGAAGCTATAAATGCAGGTGTTAAGTTTATTACAACTATACATGGTGACAGTATTGAAGAGGTATGCAGGAGAAATAATATATCAGAACTTATTGAAAACAAGGCATTTGAAAGGATAATAGTGTTATCAAACAGGCCTAAAGTTGGAACAGTTAGAAAGATCATAGATTATAAAAGGAATAGAGTTCTGAATGATATGCTCCTATTTGATAGGGGGGATTTCTTTGCAACTTAAGATTGTTATTTGTGGAATTTTGCTATTTTCTTCCAGTGTTGTAGGATATCTTTTTTCATTACGATATAGTTTAAGAGTCAAACAGATAAGTTACCTTCAAAACTCCCTAAAGGGTTTAGAAACTGAAATATTATACTACTCTACACCTTTGCCTATGGCAATGCAAAAAACAGCTTGTAGATGCAACAAAAGCATATCGGGTATTTTCGATGAAACATTTAGACTACTTAACAGTAGGAACGGATACAGTATAGAGGAAGCATGGAAAAGTGCTGTTTTAAAACAAATCAATAATACTTCCCTAACCAAAGAAGATGCTGAGATTATTATTGGATTTGGAAAGGACCTAGGGGTAGGAGATAAAGAGGTTCAAAAAAGTCACTTTAGATTTATTAATATACTTTTGGATGAACAAAAGAACAAGGCAGTATATGAGCAAAATAAGAATGGGAAGATGTGTAATAGATTAGGAATTTTACTTGGTTTAGCAATAGTAATAATATTGATTTAATTAGGAGGGGTATTATGGCAATTGACATAAATATGATTTTCAAAATTGCAGCTATAGGAATATTAGTTTCAGTACTGAACATGGTTTTAAAGCATTCAGGAAGAGAAGAAATGGCTATGATGACTACAATAGCTGGATTGATAATAGTGCTCTTTATGATTATAAATATTATTAATAATTTATTTTCAACGGTGAGAACAATGTTTGAAATTTACTAATAAAAGGTGTGGTCATATGGAAATTTTCAAGATCGTTGGACTTGGAATTACAGCAACTATATTATCAGTGATAATAAAACAATATAAACCCGAATACGGAATACATATAAGTATTGCAACAGGAGTAATAATTTTTTTGCTGATTGTTGGAAAGTTAGCATCAATTTTAAAAGTAATGGAACAGTTAACAAATAAAATGGAAATCGATCTTATATATGTAAAGTCTATTTTTAAAATAATAGGTATAGCATATATTTCTGAGTTTGGAGCCCAGGTTTGTAGAGATTCAGGTGAAGAATCAATAGCTTTAAAAATAGAGTTTGCAGGTAAAATATTAATAATGGTATTAGCCTTGCCAATTTTATTGTCTGTTTTAAATTTAATAGTCAAATTGATCCCTTAGGATGTGAGCTAATGAAAAAGAAGGTATTAATTTTATTAATTTCCATTGTATCTATGATATTATCTAGCACGGCTTATGGACTTGAAAAAGATAGCAAAATAGAAAAAGTGACTGATGAATTAATCCTGCAGCAGCTAGACTCCTTAGATATATCGGAGATTGAAGGGCTTATAGATAAAATGAATAATGATAAGTTGGTAAGTATGCCAAAGATTGACATAAAGTCTATGATAATTTCTTTTGTAAAGGGAGAAGCCGATTTTACGGTAAAGAGTGTTCTGGCAAGTATAGTTAAAAGACTTTTTAAAGAAATAGTAATAAATTCAAAACTACTATCTCAGTTGATGTTTATTTCGATATTATGTGCTATTTTAAATAATTTAAGCAATTCTTTTGGAAATAGTGTAACGGGAGAAATAGCCTTTTACGGATGCTATTTAATCATAGTTGGAATAGCTATAAAAAGTTTCATAGTTGCAATGAATATAGGTCAAGTAGCTATAGATAACATGGTTAGTTTTATGCAGGCTTTGATACCGGTTTTACTTACACTTTTAATAGCAGTTGGAAGCATAACGGCCTCGGCAATATTCAAACCGATAATTGTAGCTTCAATAGGAATAACAAGTACCATAATAAAGGACATAATAATACCACTTATCTTATTTACGGCTGTATTGTCAATAATTAATAACTTCACATCAAAAATTCAAATTTCAAAGCTTGCCACATTATTAAAACAAATTAGTATAGGGCTAATAGGTTTAATATTGACTTCTTTCTTAGGCGTAATATCAATTCAGGGCGTATTAGCATCAAGTGTCGATGGAGTAACTTTAAGAACTGCCAGATTTGCAATGGATAGATTCATTCCCATAGTAGGAGGGTTTATGTCAGAAGCAATAGATGCAGTTTTTGGCTGTTCACTGCTTTTGAAAAATGCAATTGGGGTAGTAGGGTTAATACTTATATTGATGATAATATCATTACCAATTTTAAAAATATTGTCATTAATTTTTATATATAAAATTACAGCAGCGTTAATTGAACCTATAACAGATAAAAAAATAGTAGATTGTCTAAATGATATGAGTAGTTTACTGACCGTTCTATGTGCAACCGTTGTTTCAGTAGCCATAATGTTTTTTATTGCAGTAACTGCAGTAGTAGGGGCAGGTAACATTACTGCAATGATAAGGTAGGTGAGTGTATGATAGAAATATTAAAGATTTGGATTATAAATATTATTACAATAATAGTATTTATTAGTTTTATAGAGATACTTATGCCAAATAGCAAGATGAAAAAATATCTAAATCTAGTACTGGGTTTTATAGTAATGCTTGTCATATTAAATCCTTTAATAAATATTATTAATAGTAAGGTAGATCTAGAGGATGAGTTTTACAAGATTTCTAGAGATTTAAAAAAAGAAGAATATGTTTTTGTATCAAATAATATTGAAAACAAACAAAAACAACAGTTGATTTCACTATATGAAGATAGGCTTAAGACCGATGTAGTAAACAGGATAGAAAGCAAATATGATGTGAATGTTCTAGAAATAGACATAAATTTGGAAAAAAGCGAAGAAAATCTTGGAGAAATAAAAAAGCTTAAGCTGTCGGTAATAGAAAAAGAAAAAGTAATACCTATAGTAAAAATAGATATTTTTAAAGATGAAAATGATGAAGAGTCTGAAAAACACGGAGTAGATATGGAGCTAAAGGAAAAAATAAGAAAAGATATTTCAAATATATACAATGTTAAAAACACTAGAATAATAGTCAATTAAACAATCAAATGGCAAAGGGGGATTATAATGGATTTTTTTAATAAAATAAAGAAAATGTTAACTGATGGCGATATTAAAAAAACTATTTCTAATTTTATTGCAATTATAATTGTCTGTATTATTTTATTAATTTCATGGGGTGTATTTTTCCCTGAAAAAAAAGAAGCGGAGACGGCAGTAGAAAATGAAAATATAAAAAACATATCAATGGAAAAAAGTGAAAATAGCATTAACTATAATGAAAGTTTAGATCGAAGATTAGAAGAAATATTAGGACATATAAGTGGAGTAGGAGAAGTAGAAGTTATGATTACATACGAGACTAGTGAAGAGGTTGTTCCAGCTTTAAACGTTACGAAATCTCAGCAGACTACCCAAGAAAGTGATAAACAAGGAGGAACGAGAACTATAAAGCAGGAAAATATTTCTGAGAACGTTGTTACTATAAACAGTGAAAATTATAAAAATTCTCCAATAGTAATAAAGGAAATTAAGCCGGTTGTAAGGGGGGTAATAGTTGTTGCTGAGGGAGCAGGAAATCCGGAGGTTAAAAATCAATTAATAGAAGCTGTAACAACAATCTTTCAAATTAAAAGTCATAAAGTAAAGGTATATGATCGAAACTAAAGGAGGAAGGAATAATGTTCAATATGAAATTTGATAAAAGAAAAATAATAATATTGTCATTGGTATTTGTTCTAATTTCAATCAGCTATTTGAATTATATGATTAATAAGCAATCTATACTGGAAACATCTTCAGAATTCACAGAATATGAAGAAAATAAATTATCGACTATGGAAGCTAAAGAAAAATCAGATGATATTATAATTCAGCAAAATATTTCTGAGGATGGAAAAGATACATCATCAATTACTATGGTTGCTGATGACTCTAGCATAGTAGATAGCAAAGAGAACAATTTAAGTGACATAGTTGCAGCATCTAACTCTAATATAGAAGAAACTCTTTTAAATGATGAAATGAGCAAATCCGCATACTTTCTACAGGCAAAAATAGATGTAGAAATGGAAAGGGAGAAAACTATTGAAAGATTCGATGAGATAATTAATAATAAAATGGTAGATGAACAATCCAGAAAAAACGCTGTCCAAAGGAAAATGAGCTTAATTGATACAATGAATAAAGAAAAGATTATAGAAAGTCTTATCAAAGGAAAAGGGTTTGAGGATGCAGTTGTTTTTATTACAAATGAAAGTGTATATGTCACTGTTCTTTCAGAAAAACTAAGTAATGTAGACGTTGCAAAAATATTGGATATTGTAACTAGAGAAACAGATGTTTCAATTGACAATATAAAAATCCAAAATAAATAATGGATTTAATTGTAAACAAAAAAGCATTTTGATATAATATTCATTAATAAAGGAAAATGGAGGTAATAATATGGAAAATAATCCACAAATAGATAATTCAGAATATGGACAAGTAAAAATATCGGACGAAGTTGTCGGTATTATAGCAGGTCTAGCCGCTTCTGAAGTGGAAGAAATAACTGAAATGAGCGGAGGTTTTGCCGGTAATATTTCCGAGATACTGGGAAGAAAAAGCCATTCGAAAGGTGTAAAGGTTGAGGTAGACGAAGAAGAGGCTGCTATAGATTTATATGTTATTGTAGATTATGGCGTAAAGATACCGGAGGTAGCCTGGAAAGTTCAGGAAAAGGTAAAGAATGCCATCGAAAATATGACGGGACTTAAAGTTGTGGAAGTAAATATACATGTACAGGGCGTTAACATTCCAAAGAAGGAAAAAGAGGAAGCAGAAAACGAAGAATAAATAAACATAAGAGTGACACTTAGAACTAACTCTCTTAAAGTAGAGGGTTAGTTTATGTTTTTTATTACTGTAAATACATTTTATAATGGGATTAGTAAAAAATAAATGGTAAGTTTATTAAAATACAATTATCAGCAAAGTAAAAAGTAGTTACTAGGAGGATCTGAATGAGTAGAAGAATTGCTAGAGAAACTGTTATGCAGGTTTTTTATCAGATGGAAATTCAAAAGAGTTTTGATTCCCAAATAGCCCAAAATTTTGTTGATGGAGTAATAGTGGACGAAAAGGATAGACAATATGTTGATGATATTGTAAAATTTTTTTTGCAAAACAAAAGTATTATTGATGGAAATATTTCTCACAACTTAAAGGATTGGGATATAGATAGAATTTCAAAGGTAGACCTTTCGATATTACGGGTAGCAGCAACAGAAATACTTTTTAAGGAAGATATTCCCGAGAAAGTGTCAATTAATGAAGCTGTTGAACTTGCTAAAAGATATGGTTCTGATGATTCACCGGCATTTATCAATGGGGTATTAGATGCGCTGTCTAAAACTAAAGGTTAAATAATGTACACATATTCATTAGGTGTTGATACTAGTTGTTATACCACATCTATCGCTGTATTGGATAATAATAGAAAGTTAATTGTGGATAGAAGAAAGCTTCTGGAAGTAAAAAAGGGAAAGCGAGGTCTAAGACAGTCGGAAGCCCTATTTCAACATATAAATAATCTGCCGGTGTTTTTTAAAGAACTGTCTGATGAAGTTGATATTACTAGGATAAGGAAGATTTGCTGTACAAATAAACCAAGAAATGTAGAAAATTCGTATATGCCTGTTTTTACAGCAGGAGTTTCCTTTGCTAAAACTATTTCTTCTATTTTAGATGTTGAATATGAAGAATATAGTCATCAGGAAGGACATATTGAAGCCGCTAGGTGGTCAGCTCAAACATTGGATAGCGATAACTTTTTAGCCCTTCACATTTCCGGTGGAACTACAGAGATTGTAATGGCAAGGAAAAATAACAATAGATATAATATAGATATCATTGGAGGCACTAAGGATATTAGCGCAGGTCAACTCATAGATAGGTCAGGGGTGGCTATGGGATTGAGTTTTCCATCTGGAAAGGAAATGGAAAAAATTTCCCAAAGAGGGACCTTGGGTAAAATCAAACTGCCTATAAGTACTGATGATACCTATATTAATTTTTCCGGTGTTGAAACTTTTGTAAAGAGAATGATTCAAAGAGGAAATGAAAACAATGGTGACATAGCAATAGCTTTATTCGAATGTATATGCAAGTCTTTATATTACATTATTTATAAGGCCTGTATAAAAACCGAAATTAATGAAGTTTTATTAGCAGGAGGAGTTGCATCAAATAAATTTATAAGAGATAATTTATATAGGGATTTAAGCTCAAAGGGTATTAATTTGCATTTTGGTGAAGAAAAATTTTGTACTGATAATGCAGTAGGTACTGCTCTATTAGGTATATATTAAACTGGAGGTTATTATGAAGGGAAAAATAATTGATGGAAGAAAAATTTCTAAGGACTTATTAAATGAAATAAAAGAAAAAATAAATACTCTGTCAAGTAATCAAGGTATCGTTCCCGGACTGGCAGTCATATATGTAGGTGATGATAAGGCATCTAATATTTATGTCGAAAGTATTATAAAGAAGTGTAAAAAAGTAGGACTATATAGTGAAAAATATAATCTTCCTAAGGATACCAAGGAAAGGGAAGTTTTAAGTATAATTGAATCATTAAATAGAAACAAAAAAATTAATGGCATAATAGTACAGTTTCCTATAGCTGAGGGAATTGATGAAAATAAGATCAAGTGGGCTGTTTCCGAACAAAAGGATGTAGACTGTATTAATCCCATAAATGTAGGACGTTTATATACTAATTCCGTTGGATTTATTCCCTGTACACCTAAAGGAGTAATAAAGCTTATAAAAAGTACAGGTGAAAATTTGGCAGGTAAAAAGGCAGTTGTTGTGGGTCGAAGTAATATAGTAGGGAAGCCCGTTGGAGAACTTTTATTAAAAGAAGATCTTACAGTTTCCATATGCCATTCAAAAACTAGAAATCTAGAGGAATATTTGTTAAAAGCAGATGTAGTTGTTGCCGCAGCAGGGCGACCAAATCTGGTTAAAGGACGTATGATAAAAGAAGGTTCAATAGTGATAGATGTAGGGACTAACGTAGTAGATGGCAAATTGGTGGGCGATGTTGAGTTTGAAAAAGCTGCAGACAAAGCAGCGTTTATCACGCCCGTACCTGGTGGCGTTGGACCTATGACTATAGCTATGTTGTTAGAAAATACCTTGGAGGCATGTTTAAGACAATGCGAATTAAAACTTTAACCGTAACAGAACTAAGCAGTTATTTAAAAAGGATACTGATAAACGATCCTATATTAAATAACCTATCTATAAAAGGAGAAATATCAAATTTTAAACTTCACAATAGTGGTCATGCTTATTTTTCAATAAAGGACTCAGACAGTAAACTGAAATGTGTAATGTTTCATAGTGATTTTAAAAAGTTAGCTTTCCTGCCCCAGAATGGGATGAAGGTAATAGTTAAAGGCTATATATCTATATATGAAAGAAACGGTGAGTATCAATTATATGTAAGCGATTTAAAGGAAGAAGGAATTGGGGATTTGTATTTAGCTTTTACAAAGTTAAAAGACAAGCTTGGCAAGGAAGGATATTTCGATGAGGAAAATAAGAAAAGAATACCTTTTTTTCCAAAGAAAATTGGAGTAATAACTTCACCAACAGGAGCAGCAATAAGAGACGTTATTTCGGTAATTACCAGAAGAAATAATTATGTTGATATTTTAGTTTATCCTGTTTTAGTCCAAGGTGATAGGGCAAGTATTCAAATTGCTGAAGGAATACGTAAATTAAATAGTATAGATGATATAGATTTGATTATTTTGACAAGAGGTGGGGGGGCTATAGAAGAACTTTGGCCATTTAATGAAGAAATAGTAGCCAAAAGCATCTTTCTTTCACGAAAGCCTGTTATTTCAGCAGTTGGACATGAAACAGACTTTACCATATCAGATTTTGTAGCAGATTTAAGGGCTCCTACGCCATCTGCTGCCGGGGAGCTGGCGGTTCCGACTATCCATGAAATCAAAGATACTTTAGAGTATATGCAAAACAGTCTTAAAACTAATCTAATAAGTCAAGTAAGAAATTATCAAAGCATATTAAATAACTATGGTGAAAATAGGATGAAAAAATATTTGCTTTTTAAAATAAAGAAAGAGCAGCAAACGATAGACTACTTGCATACTAACATGAGTAGAACGTTGAATAAAAAAACAGAAATATTAAAGGAAATGCTACATGCTTTAGGTGATAATCTAAACAGTTTAAGTCCTCTTTCAACAATTTCAAGAGGTTATGCCATATTACAAAATGAAAAGCGAGATACAACTATAACCGATATTGAAGAGGTGAAATTAGGAGATAAGGTTAATGTATTGCTTAAAAATGGATTATTAAAATGTAATGTTGAAAATATAGAGAAAGGGGAAGGATTATTTGGTAGATAACAAAGAGCCAGCTGGAGAAAAGACCTTTGAATCCAATCTGAATAGATTAAAAGAACTTGTGAGTGTCCTTGAAGAGGGAAATCTTTCCTTAGAGGAGTCCCTAAAATTTTTTGAAGAAGGAATCAGGATTTATAGAGAGTGCAATGAAGTTTTAAATAAAGCTGAACAAAAAATTACACTGTTATTATCTGAAGATAATGATGTGGCAAGAGAAGTGCCCTTTAGCATAGAAGAGGAGGAGTAGTATGGATTTCAAAAATAAACTTTTGACAAAAAAGAAAAAAGTTGATGAGGTATTAAAACAGTACTTTCCTCCCAAAACTAGTTTGCATAAGACCATATTTGAATCTATGTCTTATAGTATCAATGCAGGCGGCAAAAGATTGAGACCTATACTGGCATTGGAAGTATGTGAAATGTTAGGAGGAAAAACTGAAGATGTGATGCCTTTTGCATGTGCTATAGAAATGATTCATACATATTCTTTGATTCATGACGATTTGCCTGCTATGGATGACGATGACTATAGAAGGGGTAAACCCACAAATCACAGGGTGTATGGTGAAGGAATTGCTGTCTTAGCAGGAGATGCTTTGCTTAACTTGGCATTTGAAATTATGCTGGGTAAAATAATCAGCTATGATTTTGGAGACAACAGAGGGATAAGGGCTGCATATGAGATTGCCAAGGCTGCAGGAGTCAACGGGATGATTGGTGGACAGGTAGTAGATTTAGAGTCCGAGGGAAAAAAGGTTTCCAAAGAAACTTTAGAATTCATACATTTACACAAGACTTCTGCACTGATAGAAGCTTCGGTAAAAGCAGGAGCAATAATAGGAGGGGCATCGAAAGAGGAGTACAAGGCCTTAGAAGATTATGCCAGATCTATAGGGTTAGCTTTTCAGGTGGTAGATGATATACTTGATGTAATAGGAAATGAAGAAAAACTTGGGAAAAAGGTAGGCAGTGATATGCAAAAGGATAAATCTACCTATCCTTCATTATATGGGATAGAAAAATCAAAAGAAATAGCAAAGAATTTAATAACTCGAAGTTTGGAGGTATTGGAAGTATTTGATGATAGAGCGAACTTTTTAAGGGAATTATCAAAGTATCTAGCAATTAGAGAAAATTAAATTAAGGAGGAAATTAAGTGACATACTTAAAAGAGGTTTTTAACAATGATGTTTTTAATGTATCGCTTACCTCCTGGTTTATAGCACAGACATTAAAGGTAATTATTACACTGCTAACTCAAAAGAAGCTAAACTTATATAGATTCGTAGGTTCTGGTGGAATGCCTAGTTCTCATTCTTCTATGGTAATGGGACTATCTACCGCTGTAGGCCTTAAAACTGGATGGTCATCTATACAATACGGTTTATCTTTAGTTTTTGCACTAATTGTTATGTATGATGCTTCTGGAGTAAGACGTGCAGTAGGAAAACAGGCAATTATATTAAATAAAATATTAGAGGACAAGCAAAAGCATAAACATATTGGAGAGGGGCGTCTCAAGGAACTAGTAGGTCATACCCCTGTTGAGGTATTTGCTGGTGCATTGCTGGGCATATTAATTGCCAATATTATGATTTGAAAAACCAATTAATATATGTTATAATATCTTTCACACTTGAGGGGTGCAGTATTCTAGTCAGAGCTGCTAATTCTGAAGGCGGGGCTAAAAATCCGTCAAAGGGCACATCGATGAAGTTCCTGGTACTGGCTTGTGACGCCCAGTCAGGGGTTGGTGCTGGGAGTAAGGATTAGGGGGCGATCCACAATGGCATGTGGGCGATGACCCTCTATCCGTGGAGACCTAAATTAACATCAGCTGTTGATTTAGGATTAACCTGCAGTGTGGTGGTTCGTCTGCTACATGCAGTGTAGCCTGCCTTGAGTGGAATAGGTGGATGAATAAGATTCTGCTTTTATACTATGGGCCCATAGTATAAAAGTATTGCTATTCTAAACCTATTCTGCAAAAGAGGCTAGGAATTAGCGTGCCTGTCGAGGAAAACTCCTAGACTGTTCCATTATGGAGGTATATTAAGGATTACAGTGCGGACTTAGTGGTAATCTAGTTTTATATTTGGCGACAATATAAATACGGGTTTAAAGGGAAACCGCTGATCTGGCGACAGAACAGTACTCGTATGGGAAATCCTACTAGACCTAAGCCGCAAAGTTTACTTAATATACTACCCTCGAGTGAGATATACTGATGGCTTTTGCTATCAGTATTTTTATAATATAGGGAAACTTTACTTCCTATAACTATAAAGAAATAGACTAAGGTGTGTATGAACTTGAAAGAAAATGACCGAAAAAATAATAGAATAATTAGGTTTATAAAAAATTTTAAAAGGTATAATACTAAATGGGTCATTAATATAACAATATTAACATTTGGATTAGCAATAGCTATAAGCTTTATTTCTGAAGCATTACTCAGAAATGTTTCAATATATATAGCCTTTGTAGTTTTAATTGTTATAGTGTTTATAGGAATACTATTTGATTTGATTGGAATTGCTGTAGCTACAGCTAAAGAAAAACCTTTTAACGCAATGGCATCAAAGAAAATTCATGGTGCCAGGTATGCAATAAAGCTGATTAAAAATGCTGGTCCCGTATCAAATTTCTGCAATGATGTTATTGGAGACATAGCCGGTATAATTAGTGGAGCTGCGGGAGCAATAATATTAATACAAATAAGTGAGATTTATGATAATATTAATACAGCTGTATTTAGTATAATACTGAGCGGGATAGTAGCTGCCATAACTGTTGGAGGGAAGGCTTTAGGAAAGGAAATAGCCTTAAGAAATTCCAAGGAAATAGTTTTTTTTGTAGCTAAAATATTATTTTGGCTTAATGCGAAACTAAGAATAGACATACTTCCTGAAATTAAAAGAAAGCAGAAATTTGGAAAAGATAAAAGAAAGTGAGATGAATACACTTGGATAATTTACTTTCAAAAATTAATGGACCATATGATTTAAAAAACATGAGTCATATAGAACTAAGAAGGCTAGCCAGGGAGATCAGACAGTTTTTGATAGAAAATGTTTCTATTACCGGTGGACATATAGCTTCAAATTTAGGAGTAGTTGAGTTAACCTTGGCACTTCATAGTGTATTTGATAGTCCAAAGGATAAAATTATATGGGATGTCGGACATCAATGCTATGTACATAAAATTTTAACAGGAAGGCGGAATAAGTTTGACTCTTTAAGGCAGTTTAAAGGATTGAGTGGGTTTCCAAAACGTAAGGAAAGTGATCATGATGTTTTTGAAACGGGACACAGTAGTACGTCAATTTCTGCAGGATTAGGTATGGCTGTTGCAAGAGACTTAAAGGGTGAAAAGTACTCAGTTATATCTGTTATTGGAGACGGAGCCTTAACAGGAGGTATGGCCTTCGAAGCAATGAACCATGCAGGACATTCTAAAACGGATCTTATAGTAATTTTAAACGATAATGAGATGTCTATATCTCAAAATGTTGGGGGGCTGTCAAAGTATTTAAATAGACTTCGAACAGATCCAACATATTTTAGAGTAAAGGATGATGTAGAGGCTATTCTCAGTAGAATTCCTGCCATAGGAAAGTCAGTAGTTAAGACTGCCCATAGGGCAAAGGATACAATAAAATATTTTTTTGTGTCTGGAATAATATTTGAGGAAATAGGATTTACTTATTTAGGACCAGTGGATGGTCATAATATCAAGGAAGTGACAGAGATATTAAATAGAGCTAAGAAGATTAAGGGTCCTGTTTTAATCCATGCAATCACAAAGAAAGGAAAAGGTTATTGGTTTGCGGAAAAATATCCTGATAAGTTTCATGGAATAGGACCATTTGATATTGAAACAGGTGAAAAGTTAAAAAACAGAAAAAATAAAACCTACTCTCAAATTTTTGGAGAAACTTTGGTTGAGTTGGCATCCGATAATCCGGATATTGTTGCAATAACGGCAGCTATGCCTTTAGGGACGGGTTTAAATGAATTTGCTGAAAAATTTCCTGAAAGATTTTTTGATGTAGGAATAGCAGAACAGCATGCTGTAACCTTTGCGGCAGGTTTGGCTGCAAATGGACTTCGACCTGTTTTTGCAGTATATTCTACTTTTTTGCAGCGGGGATTTGACCAAGTCATTCATGATGTATGTTTGCAGAATTTACCTGTTGTCTTTGCAATTGATAGAGCAGGAATAGTCGGGCAGGATGGGGAAACACATCATGGAATTTTTGATCTTTCATATTTAGGTTGTATACCGAATTTAAAAATTCTTGCTCCAAAGGATGGAAATGAGTTAAAGAAAATGATTAAGTATGCTTTTGATCAAAATAGTCCTATAGCAATAAGGTATCCTCGCGGAGAAAGTGAAAATATAAATTCAGGAAAAAATTTAACTGATATATGTAATGAGAAAGCAGAAATAATATTATCTAAAGGACAGGATTTATGTATTATTGCTGCAGGTAAAATGGTTTCAGAAGCAATTAAAATAGCTGATATTTTGTTAGGACAAAATATTAAGAGCACGGTGTTAAATGCGAGATTTTTAAAACCAATAGATGAGGAGACTATATTATCTAGTATAAAAGATATTGAAAACATAGTAACATTAGAGGATAATGTTACTATAGGAGGATTTGGCAGTAGAATTCTAGAAGTTTTAAATAAAAATAATATTAAAAATAAAAAAATTAAGATCTTTGGTTTTCCAGACAAGTTTATTGAACATGGAAATACGAAAATACTGTTTAAATATCATAACTTGGATGTGAAAGCTATAGCGGAAGAAATTTTAAAACTAATAGACAAACAAGGAGAATAATATGAGTGGCAAACAGAGAATAGATTTATTGTTGGTTCAAAAGGGCTTTTTCGATTCGCGGGAGAAAGCTAAAAAGGCCCTTATGTCAGGAATGGTATTTGTTGATAATAATTTAATAGATAAGCCAGGTACAAAGGTTGAAACTAATGCAAATATTAAAATAAAAGGAGGAATACCCTACGTAAGCAGGGGAGGGTTTAAGCTGGAAAAAGCAATTGAAAATTTTAAATTGGATTTATCAGGTAAGATCACCATGGATGTAGGTGCTTCTACAGGGGGTTTTACAGATTGTATGCTGCAAAATGGAGCTAAAAAAGTGTATGCTATTGATGTAGGGTATGGACAGCTGGACTGGAAGTTAAGACAAGATGATAGAGTAATTTGTATGGAGAGAACGAATATTCGATATGTAAAAGCCGAAGATATTGGAGAACAAATAGATTTAGCAACTATCGATGTAGCATTTATTTCTTTAAAGATAGTTTTACCTGTAGTAAAAAAGTTAGTTAAAGAGGGCGGGGAAATCGTTTTTTTGATTAAACCTCAATTTGAGGCTGGAAGAGAGAAGATAGGAAAAAAAGGAGTTGTTAGGAGTAAAAATACACATAGGGAGATCATCGTTGAAATTTTGAATTTTGCCCATGAAATAGGTTTGACGATTAAAAAACTTACTTTTTCACCAATAACAGGACCTAAAGGAAATATTGAATTTTTAGCATATGGAATAAATAGCCATTTATCTAGTCAGTTAGACGTTGAAAAGATCTCTTATGAGGTTGTAGAAAAGGCCCATAGAGAGTTACGATAAACAGGTTAATAAATGAATTAATAAAAAAACTACATATTTTGACAAAATTATCAAAAAATATTATAAAAAAGAGGAAAAAATATTGACCTGTAGAATTACTATAGATAACAAAGTTCAAGGTTAAATTTATTAGGATTTTGAGAATCTTTCTGGTTTATGTGAAGATTTGACCTCTTAAAATAAAAGAAGACAGAAGTAGCAACAAATGCTTCAAAATCGCTCAGAAGGAAACCTCAAAATCCCTAGAGTAATATAAATTAAATCTTAGAGTTATCTATCTATAAAAGAAATAAATAAAAATGGCTATACTTTTAGAAAAATTAAATCTAGGAGGATTTGTATGAAATATTCAAGGCATGCTAAGATACTTGAAATAATTGAAAATAATGAGATTGAAACCCAAGAGGAATTGGCAGAATACCTTAAAAATAATGGATTTAACGTAACTCAGGCTACTGTGTCAAGAGACATAAAAGAATTGAGACTTATAAAGGTATTGACTAAAAATGGCAAATATAAGTATGCAACAATAAAGCAGCAGGAAGGTGTGCTATCAGATAGATTAATAAAAATATTTAAAGATACAGTTTTATCTATTGATTATGCTGAAAACATTATAGTATTTAAAACTCTAGTTGGAGCTGCAAATGCAGCTGCCGCAGCACTTGATGCCATAGACCTAAAAGAAAAAGTGGGTACAATAGCAGGTGATGATACAATCTTTTTATTAGTTAGGTACAAAAAAGATGTTCCTGATTTAATTGACTACTTTAAAAAGCTAATGAAGTAAGAAATGGGGGATTTTTTATGCTCCTCAGGCTTAATATAGAAAATTTTGTTTTAATAGAAAACATAAATATTGATTTTAGTGAAGGTTTAAATGTAATGTCAGGAGAAACTGGAGCCGGTAAATCTATAGTAATAGACGCATTGAACTTAGCACTAGGGGGTAAATCCAGTAAGAACTATGTTAGAACTGGTAAAGATAAGGCAGTAATACAGGCTGTATTTGACATTAATGGTATACAAATAAAAGAGTTATTATCCGAATATGGCATAGAATGTGATGACAATATTTTAATTTTAACCAGAGAGATATTTGGTACTGGTAGAAGCATTTCCAGAATAAATGGCAGAATAGTTCAAATGGCCTTTGTTAAAAAAATTTCTAAACTTTTAATAGATATTCATGGACAACATGAGCATCAATCCCTGTTATATTCGGAAAACCATTTAGACATGTTGGATTTATATGGGAATAAAGGTATTAAAGAAATTAAATCCAAGGTAAGAGAAAAGTATTTTGAGCTTAAAGATATTGAAAAAAAATTAAATTCTCTTAATAATGATGAGAGGGAAAGAGAAAGAAGAATAGACCTTCTTAAATTCCAAGTTGAGGAGATAGATAGCTGCAATCTTAAGGAAAATGAAGATACTGAAATAGCTAAAGAATATGAATTGCTTAAAAATAGTGAACAGATTTATACAATAATTAATAACAGCCATGATATGATTTCTACTGGAATTAGCGATGAATATTCGGTAATAGGAATTTTATCAAACATATTGGGAGATCTTAATAAAATATCGGACTTTAGCGATGAACTTCTCACTTTTCACAATGAATTACAGGATATATTCTATAGACTTCAAGATATGGCTACAGATATGAGGCATTATAACGAAAATATTACCTTTGATTCCGAACGATTAGTGGAAATAGAAAAACGACTAGATACAATAAATAACCTTAAAAGAAAATATGGGAATACAATTGAAGAGATATTTAAGTATCGAGCTGAGTTAGCAGAGGAATTAGAAGAACTAGAAGATAGTGCTAATAGAATAAAAATCTTAAATGAACAGATTGATGTATGTAAAAAAGAATATTTGGAGTTAAGTAATATACTAAGTTTATATCGTAAAAAAATAGCAAAGGACTTTGAAAAGAAAATAATAAAAGAACTTAAGGATTTAAATTTTGATAAAGCACAATTTAAAGTCAATATAGTTCCCAATATGGATAAAGAAAACAATTTAGTATTTACTAGAAATGGAATTGATAAGATTGAATTTTTAATTTCTACTAATGCAGGCGAACCACTTAAACCACTTTCAAATATAGCATCTGGTGGAGAAATATCTAGAATTATGTTAGCTATGAAGGTTATTTTTGCTAAAATAGATAATATACCTACTTTAATATTTGATGAAATAGATACAGGAATAAGTGGAAAAACTGCTAATATTGTAGGAGAAAAATTAGCTTTAGTATCAAACACTCATCAGACAATTTGTATCACTCATCTTCCTCAAATTGCTGTAATGGCTGATAATCATTTATTCATTGAAAAAACAACCCTAAAAAATCAAACTATAACTAAGATTAACAAGCTTAATGAAAAAGAAAGAATAAATGAAATTAGTCGTTTAATTGGAGGAAATAAAATAACAGATTTAACAATGAAAAACGCTAAAGAAATGATAGGTCTCGCAAATAAAACTAAACAAAATTTAAGATAGTATCCCTTGTTAAAGTTGTTGTTTTCCAACAACTTTTTTATTTTTTTTGTAAAACTTCAATATAATGTATATTATACTTTTTTCTTCAAGTAATCTTATTTTTTATATAGAATAATGCTTTTGAAATTAGGCTAAATTATAATTAGAGCCTCCTAATTAAATAATGTAGCATTTAAGAATAATATTTTAAAAGGTGTGCTAATATATGCTGAAAAGGAGTGATTTCAGTAGAGGAGGAAACTTTGTGAAAACCTTTTATAAAAAGAAAACCTTTTTTTGTATTCTATTCCTTGTATTATGTATTGTCTCTATAACTTTCATTAGATTTTTAAGTTATCCTTCGCAAATAAATGTAATAGAGGGTAAAAATAGAATTTTGAACATACAATATCCATTTAAGTTAATGGAAGATAATAAAGATAATATTATTAGTATCAGTAATGGAACCAATAAAACTAGCAGACAAAGTAAGGTTAAAATAGTTCCTCTAAAGAGGGGAGAAACAAATCTTGAAATAAAATTACTAGGGATATTACCTGTAAAAACTTTAAAGGTAGATGTGTTACCAAAATTAAAGGTTATACCTGGAGGCCATTCAATAGGTGTAAAACTAAATACAAAGGGTGTTTTAATTGTTGGACTTGAAGAAATTATAGGAGTTGATGGAAAAAATTATAATCCTGGCTATGATGGAGGACTCCGCATAGGAGACAGTATAATTGAAATAGAAGGGGAAAGGGTTAAAGATTCTAATCATGTTATAGAGATAATAAATAAGTATAAAGGGGAAAAACTAGATATAAAGGCCAGAAGAAATAACGAAATAATGTCTTTTAAGATAAAACCGGTAAAAAGTCAGAGATATAATGAATACAAAATAGGATTATGGGTTAAGGATGAAACTGCTGGAGTAGGGACACTTACCTTTTATGATCCAAATACTAAGATCTATGGAGCCTTAGGTCATGCAATTTCTGAAGCTGAAACAGGACAAATCTTAAGTGTTGGGAAAGGTGAAATATTAAAATCAAGAGTAGTTTCAATTAAACAGGGAAAAAAAGGTAGTGCTGGTGAAATAAGAGGTATATTTCTAGAAACAACAGAACCTTTAGGAACCCTAGACAAGAATACGGATTATGGAATATATGGCAAAATGTATAAAGAACCAAGAAATTCAGTTTATAATAAACCTATGGAGATAGGTCTTCAACATGAAATTGAATTGGGTAGGGCGAAAATACTGACTACAGTAGATGATAATCAAATTAAAGCATATGACATTGTTATTGAAGAAATAAATAGACAGAGAAAGCCAGATAATAAAAGTATGATAATAAGGATAACAGATAAAGAACTTTTAGCCAAAACTGGAGGAATAGTTCAAGGGATGAGTGGAAGTCCTATAATTCAAAATAAAAAAGTGATCGGTGCCGTAACCCATGTATTTATTAATGATCCTACAAAGGGTTATGGAATCTTTATAGAATGGATGTTAAAGGAATCTGATATTGAGTCATATATTGACAAACAGCTTGCTAAAACTGGCTAAATTTTTAATATAAAAAATATTAGTTGATATAAATTTCAACTAATATTTTCTTTTTTTTCTACATTATAATTTCTACACCTATTAATTGTCCATCTTTTACCCAAATAATATATATTATTTAAAAAAAGAAGGATATTTATCTTCTTTGTCGAATTGAAATTGTTATATGAAAGTTTATAAAATAAAGAACGTGTTACCATATTTCAAGGGGGTTTTTAAGTGAAAGAGAAAACTAAAATATTGATTGCAGATGATAACAAAGATTTTTGTGATATTCTTTATGAATATCTAAGTAAGCAAGAAGATCTAGAAATTGTAGGTGTCGCCAAGGATGGAATAGAAGCAATTGAACTGCTGTCTAAGAAATCTCCAGACGTTTTAATTCTGGATATTATTATGCCCCATTTAGATGGATTAGGTGTACTTGAAAAGATGAATTCTATGATAGGTCAGAAAAAACCTAAGGTTATAATTCTTTCGGCCGTTGGGCAAGATAGAATAACTCAGAAAGCAATTAGTTTGGGGGCGGATTATTACGTAGTGAAGCCCTTTGACTTTGAAGTTTTCATCAAAAGAATTAGACAACTTACGGGAACTGTGCAAAATAATATGGATAAAAGGATTGCAATAAAGGACTTCAATATTGCTAATTCAAATAATAAACCGAATACAATGTCTATTGAAGCAGAGATAACAAATATTATACATGAAATAGGAGTTCCCGCCCATATAAAAGGATATCTATATTTGCGTGAAGCAATTGGGATGGTTGTTGAAAATATTGAATATCTAAGTGCAGTTACTAAAGAGCTATATCCAAATATAGCCCAAAAATTTAATACTACACCAAGTAGGGTAGAAAGAGCAATCAGACATGCTATAGAAGTTGCATGGAGTAGAGGAAAGATGGATACGATTAACAGGCTTTTTGGGTATACTGTACATAACGGTAAAGGCAAACCAACAAATAGTGAATTTATAGCTATGATTGCAGACAAATTAAGAATAGAACAGCAAATTTCCTGATTAATGAAAAAACACTTCTTATTTAGACTAATAAATAGGAGGTGTTTTTATTTTTAAAAGAGGTGAAAGTCAAATGAGTAAAGAAACTAAAATAATATTTGATGAATTAAATTTCTCGATAGCTAGAATAACCGAAAGAGAGAAGAAATGAAGAAAATTAAAGGAAAACGATATTGGTATAAAGAAGAGTTGAAAAGAGCTGGAGACATTGTACTAAAACTTGATAAAGGAAAGAAAAAGTAACTGATAAAATACTGGAAAGTCCTTATTTGATTATTTGAATGACATATCAAAATAAGGACTTTAATTATATAACCTAAAATTACCTTGTATTATAAGAAAAAAATTTACAGAAAATAAACTATAGATGATATAAATTATTAATAACAGAATTGAGGTGTTGGATATGGCTAAGAAGCCAATGGATCCAAATGCTAGGGAAGCTTTAAATCAATTGAAATATGAAATAGCTAGGGATTTAGGAATAATAAATCTACAATCTGGCAATAGAGGCAATTTAACATCACGGCAAAACGGTATACTAGGAGGACAGCTAGGGGGAGCTATGACAAAAAGGCTTATTGAAAAGGCACAAATAGAATTGTTAAACAATACAAATAAAAATTTGTAAGGAAAACACATGCAACATATGAGAAAGCTATGTTTATTTAGGAAATTATTAATTTTTTCAAAAAATATTATTTATTTCCGAGGCAATAGTTAGAATACAACAATATATTACAAGCTTTTTACTTCTTTCATTTAATATATGACAATTTAATACTATTTTGATATTTTTATTGGCAAAGATTTTGATAAAAGTAACAAAGTTATGAAAAAACAATTTATTAAGGGATGTTTTTTATGGAGAAGATTATTTCTACTAGAAGTTGGATAAAATCATTTGATGGTACAAAATTATATTATGCAGCAGATATTCCTAAAAACTGTAAATCCATAATAATTTTTCTTCATGGATTTAGCGAACATCTTGGAGTATATGAATATTTAAAGGATAAATTAAATAGTTATGATTATGGCTTATATAGATTTGATCTTAGAGGTCATGGAAGGTCAGAGGGAAAGAGGGGATATATTAACGATTTTAGATATTTTTTAGAAGACACCGATGTTATTGTAAATTTAGCTAAAAAAGAGTGTGCAAACCTTCCTATTTTTATGTTCGGTTATAGTTTAGGAGGGCTTATTGCTACATCTTATGGCATAAAGTATAAAAATAAGATAAATGGGCAAATACTTTCAGGAGCTGCTACTATGCCTCCTTTAATTGTTCAGGGTTTGATAGGAACACTTTTTAGAGTAATAAATATCTTTCACCCTAACATGAAAATCAATAATAAAATATTTAGGTTTTTTATTAAAAGTGATAATCCTAAAAATAATCATGAAAGAGATCATCTGATTTTAGATGAAGCAACTTTAAAGTTGCATGTAGAATTTTTAGTTAAAGGAATAAAATGGTTAAACAAGAACATCTCTCATTACAACATGCCGTGTTTAATACTTCATGGAGGAAATGATAAAGTAATAATTAAAGAAGCATCTGAAAAATTATATCGAAAAATTTCATCTTTAGATAAAGAGATACGAATATATGAAGACTTATGCCATGAATTAGTTAACGAGCAAAATAAGGATATTATATTAGACGATATTAGGAACTGGATAGAAAAAAGAATAGATGATAATAACGAAGTCTATGTCTAAGGATATAGGCTATTTTTTAGCAAAATTATTTGTTTGTTTTTAAATTTTATTGGAAATACTATGTGTAAATACGCTGAGGTGAATAACTTTATGTTAATAGAGGCTAAGGTAAAAAAAGATTCCAAAACAAAAAATCTAGTAAAAAGATTAAAACCTGGAGAAATAGCAGCTATAAAGCATAGAGATATTGATGAAATGGCTGCATTATCATTAGTTGAACGCAGGCCAAAACTTGTTATAAATGCGGAGAAATCTATAAGTGGTAAATATCCTAATAGAGGACCATTAATTTTACTTGAGGCAGGTATAAATATTATAGAATTAAATGACAGAGCATGTTATGAACATATAAAAGAAAATATGAAAATAAAAGTAAAGAACAATAAAATTTATATAAATAATTCTTATATTGGAAGTGGAGAAATATTAACAAAGGAGATTATAGAAAGAAAAACTGAAGAATCTAAAAGAAATATAGAAATTGAGCTAGATAATTTTATTGAAAACACATTGGAATATGCTAAAAAAGAAAAGAATCTTATTTTAGGGAATTTGGAAATACCTATAATTGACACTGAAATAAGGAATAAACATGTATTAGTAGTAGTCAGAGGGAAGGATTACAAAAAAGACCTAATAACTATCAAATCCTATATAGAGGAAGTAAAACCTGTACTGATTGGGGTTGATGGCGGTGCAGATGCTCTTTTAGATTTTGGATATGAGCCTGACATAGTTATTGGTGATATGGATAGTGTATCTGATAAATGTCTTAAATTGTGCAAAGAAATTATTGTACATGCCTATTGTAATGGGGATGCTCCTGGAATAAACAGGATAAAACAAATGGGACTTGATTATAAAATATTTCCTTCACCAGGAACTAGTGAAGATATCGCGATGCTATTAGCCTATGAGAAGGGAGCCGATTTTATCGTAGCAGTAGGAACACATACAAATATGATAGATTTTTTAGAAAAGGGGAGAAAAGGTATGGCAAGTACCTTTTTAGTTAGATTAAAGGTTGGTTCAAAGCTTATTGATGCAAAGGGTGTAAATAAATTATATAGGGAAAGATTAAAGCCAATATATATATTTAACGTATTATTTTCTTCTCTAATTCCAATTATAATAATATGCCTGCTTTCTCCTTTAAGCCAACAGTTATTAAAACTATTACAGATAAGATTAAAACTAATTCTTGAATTGAAGGGGATACTATGGTAATTAACATGAAATATTTTATTATAACTATTATAGCAATTTTTTTATCTTTGAGTGTGGGAATAGTTATCGGTGTAGTAATGGATAGTCAGCAATTATTTATTAATCAGCAAAAACAATTAGTCGCACAAATTGAAGAGGAATTTTATGATTTTAAACAAAAAAATTATCAGCTGACTAATAGGTTAGAAAGTTATCAAAGGGAAAAGGAAAAAAACGATAAATTTTTAAATAGCATTTATGATTTCTTAATTAATGATAGATTAAAAGGACTAAATATTTTGCTTTTAAAAATATATGATAACCATAATTATACTGATGTTGTAAATACATTAAAAAAATCCGGTGTAAATAAAGTGATTCAAGTTACAATCAATAAGGAAATTACGTTTGATTCACAAGAAACCCTAGAATATTTTAAGGATAAATATAAGATAGATGTTAATGATACTCAAGGAATTGAAGAAAATATGTTGTTACTTTTATTTAAGGGTATTTTAGGCAGTAAATATACTGAGCTCCATTATTACTTAAAAGATCAGGGAATAATAGATTTTGGACATGATTCTTATGAATCTATTGATTATGTAATAATTATAGATAATAGTTTTAAGGATAAATCAAAAATAATAGATTCACCCAATAAAGTTTTAATAAATGCAGCAAAGGCTTTGAATATACCAATGATGGCTATTGAGAAAAGGGATATCAATTTTTCATCTATACCTTTTTATAAGGAGAGAGGTATTTCATCGGTTGACAATGTAGATACAAAGTTTGGAAAAATAGCTATGATAATGGTTATAAGCGGAAAGGAAGGAAGTTATGGTGAAAAGAAAACAGCAGAACAATTAGTTCCAAATGGTTTCCTTGTTTTAGAATAGTTTTAGGGTAAGAAGGAGAGTATGAGTGTGACAAGAATAGCAACATTAATTCCGGCTTATAATGAAGAAAAGAGAATAGCAAATACAATTAAATCGGTAAAGGAATCAAAATACATACAGAATATCCTCGTTATTGATGACGGTTCAACGGATATGACATGGCAAAGGGCTAGAGAGTTAGGAGTAGAGGTTTTAAGACTTAATCAAAATAAAGGAAAAGGTTATGCCCTAAGTTGCGGTATACAAAAAGTCATAAATGACAACGAAATAATAGTATTTTTAGATGGGGATTTAGGAAGTACTGCTAAAGAAGCTGATAAGTTAATAACTCCTATTTTAAATAATGAATGTGATGTAACAATAGGAAAATTTAAAATAACCAAGAAAAAAGGCGGATTTGGGTTAGTAAAATTATTAGCAAGAAAGGGTGTAAAAAGCTTTACAAATTGCGAAATTGAAAGCAGTTTATCAGGACAAAGAGCTTTTAAAAGTGAAGTATTAAAGAAAATTGAAAAAATACCATCTAACTATGGTGTAGAAGTAAGTATGACCATAGATATTTTGAGAGCCGGATATTTTATAAGAGAAATTGACGTAGACATGAATCATAGAGAAACTGGTAGAGATATTAAGGGTTTTATACATAGGGGAAAACAGTTTTATCAGATATTGCTCACACTTGCAGAGAAGAGTTTGAGGTGCTAACCATGAAACATATATATTTTGTAATGTCTTTTATTGTAATCAGACTTGTTATACATCCAATAGAAAGGTTATTTATTGATTCAGAATGCTTAAAGGAGAATTACAAGGGAGATCTTATACCCTATACCATGGGAATCATATATATTTTTGATATGCTATTCATATCGATAGTTTTATATATTTTTGGACCAGAAAAAGATCATATGAATATTTTATTAGCTTTGGTGGGTATTCTGATAATAGGTTTAGCAGGATTAATTGATGATCTAATTGGAAGCAATAAGGTGAGAGGTTTAAAAGGTCATATAAAAAAGCTTGTCCAGTTGGAATTGACTACAGGAGGATTAAAGGCGGTTTTCGGGGCATTTACTTCGATTTTTATAAGTTTGCTTGTTTCTATAGATACACTTGATTTTATATTAAATTTTATTACGATTAGTTTATTCACAAATTTTATTAATTTGTTGGATTTAAGACCGGGTAGAGCACTAAAAGGTTTCTTATTTTTTGCAGTACTCTTTATACTAGCGGTTAACAATGTGTATGAAATAATTTTATTAAGTTATATTGGAGCCTCTATTGCTTATTTGCCTTATGACCTTAAGGCAAGATCTATGCTTGGGGATATTGGGTCGAACTCTTTAGGAATTATTTTAGGAATTACTGCAACCTCCTTTCCAGTTTATATTAAGAGTCTTTTAGTTATTATTTTAATTTTTGTACACATATATTGTGAAAAATATTCAATAACTAAGCTAATCTTAAAAAATAAGATCTTGCGATATATTGATAATTTAGGAAGGTAAAGATATGGGAGGACTTTGATGCTAAATTTAAGGATTGGAAAAGTTGAAAAAATATTAGAAAACAGAGATAATACTGTTGAGGTATTAGTTAGAGATAATGGCAAGTTGGCAAAGGCAATTGCATATAAAGACTTAGTTAACAATTTGAGATTGGGAGATATAGTTACATTAAATACTACTGCCAATGATTTGTCATTAGGCACCGGTGGCTACCATTTTATTTTAAATAATTTGAACAGTTTGACTAATAAGGTAAGCGATCCCGGGCATATAATGAAGCTAAGATATACTCCTCTACAAATAAAGGTCAGCACATGTGAAGAACAGGGAAGTAAATATCACTATATCTTCAATAATTTTAATTCATTAAATAAGATGCCCGTTCTAGTTGGAGGTCTTCACAGTATGGTAGTGCCCCTAACAGTAACCTTAAAACATTTTAAGAAGGATTTGAATATTTGCTATATAATGACTGATGGAGGTGCATTACCAATAGGATTTAGCAAGTCCGTCTACTACCTTAAACAAAATGGATATATTGATAGTACAGTGACTATTGGTCATGCTTTTGGAGGCGATTATGAGTCTGTCAACATTTATAACGGTCTTATTGCAGCTAAAGAAGTTGCAAAATGTGATTTAGCGATAGTTGCTATGGGACCGGGCATTGTAGGTACAGGTACTAATTACGGCTTTTCAGGGATTGAACAGGGAAATATTATTGATGCGGTAAACGATCTGGGAGGAACAGCTATATGTGTACCAAGAATAAGTTTTAAGGACGAAAGAACCAGACATTTTGGAATAAGTCATCATACTTTAACGATTTTAAATAAAATTGCTAAGACAAAATCATTGGTTGGGATACCTAAACTATCAGATGAAAAAGTTAATTATATCAAAAATCAAATTAACACATACAATATTAGTGTAAAACATGATATACTATTTTTGGAGTATGATGATATAATAGATGTAATTAAAAGTTCAAAAGTTCCCATGAATACTATGGGCAGAGATGTAGAAAATGATCTGGAATATTTTTTGGCCATAGCTGTCAATGCTAAGGTTGCACTAAAATATTTGAATCATGATATTTCCTGAAAATATTTAAAAGGAGAGTTATTATGATTACGGAACGAACTATAAAAACAGATAAAATATATCAAGGGAAAATAATAAATCTGAGGGTGGATACAGTAGAACTTCCGGATAAAAAATATTCTAAGAGAGAAATAGTTGAACACCCAGGAGCAGTAGCTATAGTTCCTATTACGAATAATAATAAAATAATTATGGTAAAACAGTATAGAAAACCTGTTGAAGAGACGCTTTTAGAGGTTCCTGCAGGAAAACTTGAAATAAATGAAGAGCCAATTGAGTGTGCGAAAAGGGAGCTGTTGGAAGAAACAGGGTATAAAAGCGAAGATTTAGAATATATACTCAGTTTTTATACATCTCCCGGTTTTTCAAATGAAAGCATAAGTATATATACAGCAAGAAATCTTGTAAAGGATATTGCACAGCCCGATGAAGATGAGTATATTGAAATACAGGAATATGAAATAGATGAACTGATAAAAATGATTCAAGAAGGAAATATAAAAGATGCAAAAACTATCATTTCAATTCTATCAGTAAAAAATTATGCCAAATTATATTAGATTGAAAAAATACTGGACAAATTATTTCTAGAGTGACATATAGTCCCCTTTCCAAGCATACTATTTAATAGAATGGACTAGAAAGGGGGGGCTTTTTTTGAATAAGAGATTAAATGAAGTTATAATTAAACACGTTGAGGGAAATCTTCTAACTTATTTTTTTGTGATTATGTTTTTTATGGTAGGAATATCGTCAGGGGCATTTACTACAAAGGCTTTATCGCAAGCAGAAAATAAAGAGTTAATTAAATATCTTCAAAATTTTTTTAGAATTGTGGATACAAAAGTGATTGACCAATTTTCAATATTAAAACAGGCATTAATCAATAATCTTCAGACAGGAGTACTAATATGGATTCTAGGTGTGACCATAATTGGAATACCCCTTATATTATTGCTTGTAGCTGTAAGGGGATTTATAATAGGCTTTACAGTGGGTTTTTTTATACAACAAATGGGAGTTAAGGGGTTAATTTTTTCAATTCTTTCATTGCTACCGCAAAATATAATAATTATTCCTGGAGTTATTATTGTAGCTGTACTAGGAATTAGTTTCTCTATAATGCTGATTAGAAATAAGGTTAAAAAAACTCGATATGATAATGTTTTAAATCAATTTTTCGTTTATAGTACAGTTATAGCAATAGTCCATATTTTTATAGCAGTAGGATGTCTTGTGGAAGCCTATATTTCTCCTTTATTTATAAAATATATGTCTTCTTATATGTAATTTCAATAAAATTTAACATTTTCACAACAAACTTTTAATCTTTTACAAAAAATTTAAAGGGTTTTGCATTTATATGTTGAATAATAAAAAAGTGACTTCTATTGAAACAAAAGAGAAGTAAAGGAGTTTATTTGAGATGAATAAGATTCTAACTGATTTTATTAATTATTTGGAAGAGGAGAAAGAATTATCAAAAAACACAATAGAATCTTACGGCAGGGACTTAAGGCAATTCAAAAAATTTTTGGAAGCTAAGGGTAAATCTTCTTATTTAGATGTAAATAAAACTACTATTATAACTTACTTATTACATCTTCAAAAAAAGGGACGGGCTGCATCTACGATTTCTAGGAGCTTAGCTTCAATAAGATCTCTATATCAATATTTATTAAATCAAGGGCTTATAAAAGGCGACCCTACGGCAAACTTAGAATCTCCCAAATCTGAAAAAAAATTGCCTTGTGTACTAAGTTTAAGTGAAGTTGAAAAGCTTATAAATCAGCCAGATGAAAAAAGTAGTATGGGAGCAAGGGACAAGGCTATGCTTGAATTGCTTTATGCTACAGGTATGCGTGTGACAGAACTTGTTTGTCTTGATATTGATGATATAAATTTGGAAATGGGTTATATAAAATGTAGAGGGAATGGTAACAAAGAGCGAATTATCCCAATAGGCACTATGGCAAAAAAAGCTTTAGGCAGATACGCAAAGGAATATAGACAGGACTTAGTTAAAGAGAATGAAAAGGCGCTATTTGTTAATTACTATGGTAAAAGACTTACCAGACAGGGGTTTTGGAAAATAATAAAACGGCATACGAAGAAGGCTAAAATTAATAAAAAAATCACTCCCCATACGTTGCGACACTCCTTTGCTACCCATTTGATTCAAAATGGTGCAGATTTAAAGTCAGTTCAGGAAATGCTTGGGCACTCAGATATATCGACTACACAGATATATATGCAAATTACAAAAAACAAGATTAAAGAAGTCTATAATAAAGCACATCCAAGGGCCTAAACTAAAGGCCCTTTTTTAAATCAAGTTTAAAATTTTTGTTTAAAATATTTGAACAAAGATATAATATAAGCAACCGGCTACTAAATTAACTCGCCTTGCTAGTTCCTTATAGATATCCTTCGATAATCCTCTTCAGGCTCCGTAGAAGAGCTGTTTTAATAGAAAAGATTTAGAGGTAAAAACAGCTCTTCAAAGTCGCTTCAGAGGAAACATTGAAGGATATTTAAAGCTATACTGTTAGTCATTATAGTTTATACAGACATTCGTACATCGCCTATAAGGAAAACTCATAGGATGTACGGGAAGAATATATTTATTTACAAGGGAGGTTATATTGTGATTAACAGAGTTGTTATTTTAGTAATGGATAGTGTTGGAATAGGAGCTTTGCCCGATGCTGATAAATTTGGAGATTTAGGAGCAAATACTTTAGGAAATATCTCCAAAGAATCAGGAGGAATTGATCTTCCAAACTTAGTGAAACTAGGCTTGGGAAACATTGACAATATAGAAGGAGTAGATAGAATTACCAATCCAATTGGATCATATGGAAGATCAAAAGAAATATCAAATGGAAAGGATACTACAACGGGACATTGGGAAATCTCAGGCTTATATCTTAAAAAGCCCTTTAAGACCTATCCCAACGGATTTCCAGAGCATGTTATTAGCAAATTTGAAAAACTTACTGGTAAAGGTGTTCTGGGAAATAAGCCTGCTTCCGGTACAGTGATCATTGAAGAACTAGGAAAAGAACATATTGATACAGGAAAACCTATTGTGTATACTTCTGCTGATAGTGTGTTCCAAATTGCTGCCCATGAAGAGGTTATTTCATTAGGAGAACTTTATAAAATGTGTGAAATTGCCAGAGAAATTTTACAGGGAGAAGATCAGGTTGCTAGAGTTATAGCTAGACCCTTTGTCGGTGAACCGGGCAATTTCATGAGAACTTCTAATCGAAGAGATTATTCTTTAGATCCTTTTGGAAAAACCATATTAGATATTGCTTCTGAAAGTGGATACGATGTTTTAGCAGTAGGTAAAATTGAAGACATATTTAATTCTAGAGGCATCACAAAGTCTGTACATACTAAAGATAATATGGATGGAGTAGATAAAACTATTGAATTTTTGAACACAAATACAAGAGGGATAATTTTTACTAATTTAGTTGACTTTGATTCAAAATATGGACACAGAAGGAATGTTAAAGGATATAAAAAGGCTCTAGAAGAACTTGATTTAAGAATACCGGAGATACTTGACAATCTTAAGGAAAATGATATGCTTATAATCACAGCAGATCACGGCAATGACCCTACTTATAAGGGAACGGATCATACAAGAGAATATGTACCTATACTAATCTATGGTAAGCATATTAAATCAGGGGTAAATATAGGAACAAGGGAAACCTTTGCAGATATAGCTGCAACAGTATCGGATATATTGAAAATTGAGAAAACTAAAGTTGGTAAAAGTTTTAAAAATTTAATCATAGAATAGGAGGTAATTTATGATTGATTTATTAAATAAAATTGAAAAAACATACAAATTTTTAAATGAAAGAATCTCCTTTAAGCCAGAAATCGGTTTGATTTTGGGTTCTGGATTGGGAGTACTTGCAGATGAAATAGAGAATAGCGTGAAAATACCCTATAGAGAAATTCCATATTTTCCTGTTTCAACCGTTGAAGGGCATGCAGGTCAGTTTGTAGCTGGCACATTAAATGGAAAAAAAGTAATTGCAATGCAGGGAAGATTCCACTATTATGAAGGATATTCAATGCAAGAGGTTACTTTTCCAGTTAGGGTAATGAAAAGACTAGGTGTAAAGATTCTATTAGTAACTAATGCTGCAGGTGGTGTAAATGGAAAGTTTAAACCGGGCGACTTGATGGTAATAAAGGATCATATTAATTTTTCATTCGATAACCCATTAATAGGTAAAAATTATGAGGAGCTTGGTCCAAGATTTCCGGATACATCAAGAGCATATAATAGAGATTTAATTAATAAGGTTAAAGATGTTGCAAGAAAAAATAATATAGATCTTAAAGAGGGTGTATACGTTTTTAATACAGGGCCAACCTATGAAACACCGGCTGAAATTAGGCTAGCAAGATTTATTGGAGGAGATGCAGTGGGTATGTCCACAGTGCCAGAGGTTATAGTGGCTGCCCATTCGAATATAGATGTAATAGGATTATCTTGTATAACTAATATGGCTGCTGGCATACTCGATCAGCCTCTTAGCCATGAAGAAGTGGTAGAGACAGCTGCTAAGGTAAAGAAGGTGTTTATAACATTAGTAAAAAATACAATATCAGAAATATAAGAAAGGAGAATACATAAATGAAAGAGTTGAAGACTAAGATTACTGAATCTGCTGAATATATAAAGAGTAAAACTAGTATTATACCGGAAATTGGTTTGATTTTAGGTTCGGGACTTGGCAGTCTTGCAGAAGAAATAGAGGATAAGGTTATTGTAAAGTATGAGAATATACCAAACTTCCCTGTGTCTACAGTTGAAGGACATGCAGGACAACTGGTTATTGGGAGTTTAGAAGGAAAAAAAGTAATTGCAATGCAGGGAAGATTTCACTATTATGAAGGATATTCAATGCAGGAAGTAACTTTTCCTGTCAGAGTAATGAAAGAGCTGGGTGTTAAGCTACTTTTAGTAACTAATGCCTGCGGTGGTATGAATCCCAATCTTTATCCAGGAGCCCTTGTGTTCATAGAAGATCACATTAATTTTATGGGAGATAATCCACTAATAGGGCCAAACGACGAAGAACTAGGTCCAAGATTTCCCGATATGTCAACTGCATACGATAAATTTCTTATTGATTTAGGAAAGAAGGTAGGAGAAAAACTACAAATTAAAACTGAAAAGGGCGTATATGTGGCAATAAGCGGACCTAATTATTTAGCTGCAGCTGAGCTGAGAATGTTGAGAAAACTTGGTGGTGATGCAGTTGGAATGTCAACGGTTCCAGAAGTAATTGTTGCAAGACATGCCGGACTTAAGGTGTTAGGAATATCCTGTGTTACAGATATGGCAATTGCCGATGGCCTTGAACCCCTAGAGCATCATATGGTAGTGGAAGTTGCAAACAAAACAAGGCCTAAATTTACAAAGCTTGTAAAAGGTATTTTGCAAGAGGTGACTTTATAGATGAGAATGTATGATATTATTTCTAAAAAAAGAGATGGTCTTGAATTATCTGAGGGTGAAATAAATTATTTCGTTGAAGGATATACAAGGGAAAACATTCCAGACTATCAAGCCTCTGCTTTACTTATGGCTATTTTTCTGAGGGGGATGAATAAAAACGAGACGGTTAAACTTACAAAGGCTATGATGCATTCTGGAGAAATCGTTGACCTGTCAGCAATTAAAGGAATTAAAGTAGATAAACATAGTACAGGTGGAGTAGGAGATACCACTACCCTTGTTTTAGCTCCTTTAGTAGCATCTTGTGGAGTTCCAATTGCTAAAATGTCAGGAAGAGGATTAGGACATACAGGTGGAACAATCGATAAACTGGAATCTATTAAAGGTTTTAAAACAGAGATGTCTATTGCTGATTTTGTTAATAATGTAAACAGATATAAAATCGCAGTAATAGGGCAGACAAAGGATGTGGCCCCAGCCGACAAAAAAATATATGCATTGCGAGATGTTACAGCAACAGTTGATAATATTTCATTAATAGCAAGTAGCATCATGAGTAAAAAATTAGCTGCAGGAAGTGATGCCATAGTTTTAGATGTTAAAGTGGGTAGCGGTGCTTTTATGAAAGATATTAACAATGCGATAGAGTTAGCAAACGAAATGGTTGAGATTGGACATGAGATGGGTAGAAATACAATTGCATTAGTAACAGATATGGATCAGCCCCTAGGTTTTGCTATAGGAAATGCATTAGAGGTAAAAGAAGCAATTAGTACATTAAAAGGTGAAGGACCTGAAGATTTGACTAAGCTTTGCATCTATCTGGGAGCGTATATGGTTTTACTGGGCAAAAAAGCCAAAACCTTTGAAGAAGCTAAGGAAACCATAATAAATAAGCTTAAATCAGGACTTGCCTTTGAAAAATTTAAGGAATTTATAAAGATACAGGGTGGAGATGCTGAAGTAATTGAGAATACAGAGCTGCTGCCAAAGGCTCAGTATGTGTACAATTTTATAGCTGAAGAAGATGGATATATAGAGCATATGAAAGCCGATGACATTGGCAATGCATCAATGAAATTAGGGGCAGGAAGATTGGATTTGAAAACTAAAATTGATTTATCTGCTGGAATAGTACTTAAAAAGAAGGTTGGAGATACTGTTGAGAAAAATGAGGTCATAGCCGAATTACATACAAATAAACAATCAAAAGTATCAGAAGTTCAGGATGTGCTGAAAAAAGCTATAAAGATATCTAAAAATCCAGCGAAGAGACAAAAATTAATTAAGGCAATTGTTAAAAGCGATGGTATAAAAAGGCTGTAAATTGTAAATATTTACAGCCTTTTTATATTGTTCATATAATGAATAAGGTATCAATTCAGTGGAAAATATAAGATTAAGAAATATAATTTAGGAGGAATATAAATGAGAAATAGATACTCAAAAAAAGTAATCAGTTATGTAATATGTACAGTATTATTACTTCTTAATGCTCAAATTTATGTAAACGCTAATGAGTTTGATGTAAATGCAAAGTCTGCAATTTTAATAGATGCAGGTACTGGGAAGGTTTTATATGAAAAGAATTCCCATGAAAAACTCCCGCCCGCAAGTGTTACAAAAATTATGACCATGTTACTTGCTATGGAAGCTATTAATAAAGGTCAAATTTCACTGCAGGATAAAGTAACTGTAAGTGAGAAAGCTTCTAGTATGGGAGGAAGTCAATTATATTTAGAGCCAGGTGAAATAAAAACAGTAGAACAGTTATTAAAGGGTATAGCAGTTGCATCTGCTAACGATGGATCTGTAGCTTTAGCTGAGCATATAGCAGGAACAGAAGAGCTTTTCGTTAAAAAAATGAATGAAAAGGCTAAAGAACTGGGAATGAAGAATACCAAATTCAAAAATACAAATGGTCTTCCTGAGGAAGGACATTATACATCTGCGTATGATATTGCACTGATGTCTAGAGAATTATTAAAATATCCTAAGATACATGATTGGTTAACCATTTGGATGTCCACAATGAAGGTTGGAAAAGGAAAAAAGACTGCTTTAGAGTTAACTAATACAAATAGATTAATTAGAACTTATCCTGGAGCCAATGGAATTAAAACAGGATTTACTCAGGAAGCAAAATATTGCTTATCTGCGTCTGCTACAAGAAACAATTTTACATTAATAGCAGTGGTACTTGGATCTCCAACTTCAAAAATAAGATTTGCTGAAACAAAAAAGTTATTAGATTATGGTTTTGCTGCATACAGTTCTATTCAAATTTCCAAAAAAGATGAGATTCTTGAAGAGATAACTGTAGAAAAAGGGAAAGAAAACAAAGTTAATATTGTAGCAAGGGAAGATTTAAAGGTTTTAGTTAAGAAAGGCAACGAAAGCAATATTAAGAAAGAAATAATTTTGCCACAAATTATAGGAGCACCTTTCGAAAAAGGTAAAAAAGTAGGTGAAATCATAGTTAAAAACATTCAAGGGCAGGAACTTGGGAGAGTTGACTTGGTTACTGAAAAAGGAGTTAAGAGGGCTTCAATAGTTGATATGTTTGGTAAAATTCTAAAAAGTATTCCTCAATAAGAAGGTATTGTAGCCTTCTTATTTTTTTATGATAAAAAGTAATGTTCTATATGCTATAATATCATTGTATTACTCTACTTACTAAGAAGGTGTGATTATGGATTACAAAATAAAATTAGAGACATTTGAAGGTCCATTTGATTTGTTATTCCATTTAATAGAAAAAAATGAAATAGATATATATAATATACCTATATCTAAGATTACTTCTCAATATCTGGACTATGTAGATAAAATAAAGGAGTTGGATATGGAGATAGCCAGTGAATTTTTAGTTATGGCTGCTACACTTCTTGAAATAAAATCAAAAATGCTTCTACCTAATCCTGTAGAAGAACAATTGGAATTTGATGTGAAGGGAGTTGATCCCAGAAGAGATTTAGTAATGAAATTAATAGAATACAAAAAATATAAAGATATTGCAGAGCTTTTAAAACATAGAGAAGAAGTTTATGGAAAAGTTCATTTTAAACCTCAAGATGATTTAGAAGAATATGTTGATCGACATAAGTATAAAATGGTTAATTTAAAAATGGAGGAAGAAATATTAATTAAGGCTGTAAAAAAAGTATTAAATAAGGCCAGTAGGATGGACAATAATAGAAAAAAATTTTTTAAAGAACTTAAGAGAGAGGTTTATACTGTAGATAATAAGATTAACCTTATAAAAGAGAGGCTTAACAAATCTAATTGTGTTAATTTTTTAGATCTTGTGAATACAAACTGTAGTAAACTTGAAATAATTGTAACTTTCTTAGCTCTGTTAGAGCTTTTAAAATTAAAAGTCATAACAATAAAACAGGAAAGTTTATTTGAAGATATATATATTTATAGACAAGAGGGGGAATTAATGTAACCTATGATCATGACTGATAAAGAAATAAAATCTATAATAGAATCTCTTCTATTTGTATGGGGAGAGCCTTTAAATATTAAGGAGATAGTAAAAATATTAGAAATGCCTGAAGAGAAGGTGAGAAATAATCTGCTTGAACTTAAACGTGAATTACATGAAGAGCAAAGAGGTATTCAGATTATTGAAGTTAACGATTCTTTTCAGTTATGTACTAAAGGAGAGAATCATCCATACATAGAAAAATTGTGTATGACTTCACAAAATAGAGGATTATCTCAACCAACACTGGAAGTTTTAGCCATTATTGCCTACAAGCAGCCTATAACAAAGCATGAAATTGAGAGTATTAGAGGTGTAAAAAGTGATAAGGCTATCAATACACTTATTGAAAGAGAACTTGTAGAAGTTAAAGGTAGATTGGAAAAAATAGGAAGGCCCATGCTATATGGAACGACAGATTTGTTCTTAAAGGTTTTTGGATTCAAATCTTTAGAAGACTTACCTAAGATAGATAATTTTGATAATCTTAATTTTTTAAATATAGATGATAATGATAAATAAAAGAATAAGAAGCTATTTAGACATGCTTCTTATTCTTTTTAATATATTTTTTAAATTTTTGATTCGCACATTACAAGCATCAATTCACGTAAAGTTTTTGAGGCTACTGCTGTAGATACTCCGGTGGGGTCGTAATCTGGAGCTAGTTCGACTATGTCTGCTCCTACTATATTTAGTAGGTCAATAGTTTTAAGTATTTCAATCATATCACTAAATAAAATTCCACCGGGTTCAGGAGTACCGGTACCTGGGAATACTGAAGGGTCCAAAATATCTAAATCTATTGTTACATATACTGGTTTATCCTTTATTTTTTTCACAATATCACTGAGTTTATCATAACTAAACTTATTTATGAAAGTATGGCCTTTATCAGCCCAAAGAAACTCCTCCTTTAGCCCAGAACGGATTCCAAACTGATATATTCTGTTATCTCCAAGGAAATTCCAAATTTTTTTAATAACAGTTGAATGGGATAGGCTCTCTCCCATAAATTCATCTCTTAAATCTGTATGAGCATCAAAATGAAGCAAAACTAGATTATTATATTTTTCATATAGAGCCTCTACAACGGGCAAAGTTACAAGGTGTTCTCCTCCTATCATAAGAGGTTTTTTATTTTTAAAAACTATTTCATTAGTAAATTTTCTAATCGATTCCATGACAGCTAGTGGATTACCAAAAGCTAAATCTAGGTCGCCTGCATCATGAATTTTATAGTCAAGTAAGTCTCTATTGAAATATGGACTATAGGTTTCAAGACCGTAGGAGTCAATTCTCATTTTATACGGGCCAAATCTAGAACCAGGCCTAAATGTGCAGGTACCGTCAAAGGGAGCACCGAATAAAACTATTTCACTTTCATTAAAGGTATCCTCACAACCAATGAAACAGTATTTATTAAACATTTCCATTTTCAAATTTCTCCTTGACATAGTTTGGTAGAGCAAAGGCTCCTTTATGAAGCTCTGTATTATAGTACTTAGTCCTTAACTCTAAAGAATTCCATCTATCAGCCTTTAAGTCATTAATTGGGTCATATTTTTTTGACGCAAAGTTAAATAGCCAGTAGCCTCCTGGATAAGTTGGAATCGAAGCCTGATATGCTTTAACAATGGGGAACATCTTTTTAAGCTTGATATTTGAGCTTATTCCCACTTCGAAAAAGTTATCGTATATAGGTGTTTCATTTTGATTTACAAGAATACCATTTTCTTTTAAAGCTCTATAGCAATCGTTATAAAACTCGGTAGTAAATAAGCCTTCACCTGGTCCGATTGGATCTGTAGAATCGATTAAAATTAAATCGTATACGTCTTCTTTATCCTTTACAAATTTGATTCCGTCTTCATATAGAACAGTAACCTTTTCATTATCCAGTTCACAGGATATAGCAGGGAAATATTTTCTTGAGGCTTCAACAACCATCCTATCTATTTCTACCATATCAACGTGTTCAATAGAAGGGTACTTCATGAGTTCTCTTACAGTACCTCCATCTCCTCCGCCAATAACCAATACATTTTTAATATCTGGATTAATAGCCATAGATGGATGAACAATCATGTCATGATATACAAACTCATCTTTTTCGGTAACCATAACTAATCCATCTAAAGTCATCAAATTCCCATATTCATAAGTCTTTAAGATGTCAATTCTTTGAAAATCACTTTTGTCAGAAAAGAGGTGTTCCTTTATTCTCAGAGAGAATTTTACATTTTCTGTATGATTTTCAGAGTACCAAAGATCCATATTAATTCCTCCTTTAGTTAATAACTGGGGTTAAAAGTTAAGTTAGCAATGAAATCATAACCTATTATATACAAATATCACATACTTCATAAATATTTGAAAATGAAAAAGTGGGATTATATACCCACTTTGTATTTAATATCGGTATATTTATTTTTGCTTAGTCTTCGAATTTTATCCACCATACCTCGAGGCACTTCAATAGTTTCGGTTCTTTCTGCTTGTAACTTATCTTTTAAATGCTCAAAGGCAACCCACGGGTTAACCTCGTCGCCGCAGGTAAAGAGGTCAACAGAGGCATAACCAAGTTCAGGCCAAGTGTGTATTGTTAAGTGAGATTCTTGTATAACAACAACTCCACTTACTCCCCACGGGTTAAACATGTGAAAACAACTTTTTACTACTGTTGCATTTGATTTTTCTGCAGCGTCTACCATATATTTTTCTATTAATGTATGGTCATTTAAAATCTCCTCATTGCAGTTATAAAATTCTGCTAAAATGTGTCTTCCTAAAGATTCAATTTTCATTATATAAGCACTCCTTTCTAAAATGATGGTGGCGTAGATACCCAAAGTACAGAAACCGGCTTATTATAAGGGTTTTCTAAATAGTGGGTTTTATTGGATTTAAAATAAAAACTTTCTCCACTTCTAACTTTGTATGTTTGATTACCAATGATTAAATTTAATCTGCCCTTTAAAACGTATCCAAATTCTTCCCCTTCATGGGGTTCATCAGCTTTAGTTTTACTTTTAGGTTTTAATGTAATTAATATGGGTTCCATAGAATTTTTCTGTGCATTAGGAATAAGCCATGATATAGAATAACCAAAATCCTCATAATCTCGGTCGTATATATCATTTTTGCTGAAAACTATTTTTTCCTCTATTTCTTCATTGAAGAAATTATTAATATTAGTACCTAAAGCTTCTAATATATCAATTAGTGTAGCAATTGAAGGAGAAGTAAGATTTCTTTCTATTTGAGAGATAAACCCTTTTGTTAGATCACAGCGGTTAGCTAGTTCATCTTGAGTAAGATTGTTTAAAGTCCTTAACCTTTTAATTTTTTCTCCAATATTCAAAATACCACCCCATGGCAAATGTAAAAAATCAGTAGCATATATGCCCAGTCATAAATTAAGTATTACATTTATTTAATTTTATTAAACTTTAAGTTTACATATATTAAATATATACAAAAAAATAAAAAAGTCAATACATAATCCAAATTTTTTTTTGCATTTCATATATTTTTTAAAGGTTTATAAAATCAAGATTTTGGAAAAGATACAGATACACCTGATTTATAGTATTTTTAGATGTGAAGAGGTGGTCATAATGTTTATTATTTTTATTCTAATTTTTTTATTCATATTTATATTTTCATCAATAAAAATAAATATTCAGATTTTAAAGGATAATAAAAATGATGAAATTATTCTCGAGTTTAAATTACTATATGGATTAATCAAATACAAAGTAGAATATCCTCTAATTGAGTGGAAAGTTAAAAAAAAAAATGTGGCAGTCAAAGTTAGTGAAGAGGTAGAAAATAATACTAGTTCATCAGTAGTTAAAGAAAAGGATTTTGGAATAGATTACATTATAGAAATGTATAGAACAGGTAGATCATTGTTTAAAAAATACCACCAGCCAATAGATTATATAATTGAGAACACTACATGGGAATCTATATCTTGGAATACGGAAATAGGATTGAATGATGCAGCATTGACGGGGCTATCAACTGGATTAATAAAGATAATAAAGACCAATATACTATTTTTTCTTAATAGTAAAAAAGTTAAATTTAAAAAAATAGATCTGGATTCCATACCGAATTTTAAATCACAGCATATCAAAACTAGTTTGAATTGTATATTTAGTGTTAAAATAGGTCATATTATTATAGCAGGATTAAAAATATTAAGGTTAAGATATTTAAGAGTTTAAACATGTAAAGTTAAATTTTGAAGGTGGTGTTAAATTTGGGAAGTCATCCTATCGAAGCTTTAATGAAGACAACTATGGAGAGTCTGAAAGATATGGTAGATGTAAACACTATTGTAGGAGATGCAGTAGAGACTCCTGATGGAACAACTATAATACCTATTTCAAGGGTATCCTTTGGTTTTGCTTCAGGAGGAGGAGAATATAAAGAAAAATCTTCCGGTTCTGAAGAGTATGAAGACGGACAAAAATTTCCCTTTGCAGGAGGGACTGGTGCCGGAGTATCTGTACAGCCAGTAGCTTTCATGATCGTTGGAAAAAACAATATGAAGTTGCTATCTGTTGATCAAAATGCAAATATGTTCGAGAACTTAGTTGCTCTAACATCAAAACTAATTGATAAGGCTTCCAAAAGCGGTGATAAAAAAAGTAAAAGAAAGTCTGAATCAAGCGATGAAGAAAAAATAGAATAAGAGCGGTATACCGCTCTTTGTTGTTATCTTTATACAAATATTAAAACAGTATATGAAAACAATATAGAGTAATATAAATTCGGAGTGATGAAGTTGAAAAGCTATAAAAAGATTCTAAGTCAAATATTGATTGGCATAATTATTTTAATTTTAATATTGATTCCAGTATATACACAAGCAATTTCTGCTCAAAGTGCAATAGTTATGGAGGTTCAAACTGGAAGAATATTATATGCACGTAACATATATAATAAGTTACCGATGGCTAGTACTACTAAAATAATGACAGCTCTAGTAGCTCTTGAAAAGGGAAATATAAAGTCCATTGTTAAAGTGCCTAGAGAAGCCGTTGGAGTTGAAGGGTCATCTATTTATTTAAGATATAATGAACAAATAAGCCTTGAAGATTTACTTTATGGACTTATGTTACGTTCTGGTAATGATGCAGCAGTGGCAATAGCTTATCATATATCAGGCTCTGTAGAGGATTTTGTTAAGCTTATGAATAAGAGGGCTAAAGAAATAGGTGCAAAAAACACACATTTTAAGAATCCCCATGGTTTACATGATGATAATCATTACACTACAGCCTATGATTTAGCATTGATAACTAGGACAGCATTATTAAATGACAAATTTAAAGAAATAGTGAGTACAAAGAAATGGGTTGCAAAAAGAGATGGTTATAACCTTTTTTACAATAAAAATAAGACATTAAGCCAGTTTAAGGGTGGAGATGGAGTAAAAATAGGATATACAAGAGCAGCAGGAAGGTGCCTTGTATCCTCAGCTACAAGGAATGGTATGCAGCTGATCAGTGTAGTATTAAATGATTATAATTGGTTTGATGATTGTCATAGACTAATGGAAGCTGCTTTTAATACATATAAACCATACGAGGTGCTTTACAAAGACAAACCTATTAAATCCTTTAATATAAATAAAGGACAAAAAAAGAAGTCCTATTTGGTTTCGAAGAAAAATATAACCATACCAGTTTCCGAGAGGGAAAAAGAAAAGGTCTTTACAGTTTTTGAAAGTAATGAGGTTTACAATGCGCCTATAAAAAAAGATGAAGTGTTGGGAAAAGCAAAAATATACGTCGGAGATGAATTAATAGCTACGACGGAATTAATAGCAAAAGAAAGTGTTAAAAAACAAAGCTTCATGGATTATATAATAGATATATTTGATAGATAGTATAAAAAAACTTCTGTTTAAAACATTTTAAACAGAAGTTTTTTTATGTAACAGAATCAATTGGTTTTAAATATTCTAATACTATAAGGTTTATTTTTGGAAAAGTGAGGGATTAAAGTGATAAAAAAAATCATGTATGAATGCATTGATGTGGGGAGCGAATATTGTCCTTGTTATTTGGCTGAAACCAATGATTGTATAACTTGTTCCCGCTTGCAGGGAAAAAGCTTTTGTGACTGCAATTGGGGAGGGGTATGTATTTATCAGAGATATTTCTGGAATGGAGAAAAGGTTAATCCTTCTAGAGAAACATATAAAGCCAAGATTTTAGATAAAAAAATGGTAGGAGACAATTTAATTATATTTAAGATTTCAGTAATGAAAACATTGGCTAGACAGCTTAAACAACCAGGATCCTATATTTTTATTAGAAATATTAATAAACCTCAGTTTTTTGATATGCCTATGTCAATAATGTATTCGAACGAATACAATGGGGAGATACATGTGGCAGTGCAAATATTGGGAAGTAAGACAAAATCTTTATTATCTTTAAATGATGAAATATTGGTACGGGGACCCTATTGGAATGGACTGCAGGGCTTGAAGGAGCTTAAAACCTTAAAAGCTTCAAATGCTTTGATAGTTGCAAGGGGAGTAGCTCTAGCACCTGCAGTACTTGTTTTAAAATATCTAATAAAAAATAATAACAAAGTAAGCTTAATAATTGATAAGGGTAAAATTGATGAGGTGTTTATAAATGAATATATAAGTGATCTAAACTTAGTTACTATCGAATCGGATATTACTACAGAAAAGGGAACACTATTAATAAGAGAACTTATAAAAAATAATAATTATGAATTATGTTATAGCGGAGGATCAGACAGACAGCATTGCGAGGTAAAGAAATTACTTACAGAGCTTTCGCCTAAAACAAGGTTTGCAATATCTAATAATAATGAAATCTGTTGTGGTGAGGGTATTTGTGGGGCTTGTTCCATAAAAATTGGAAAAAAAGTTGTAAAATCTTGTAAAACACAGATTGATACTTCTTATATTGTAGAAAAGGGGGAAAAGTAATGACTAGGATTATAATAGTAGGAGGCGGATGGGCCGGGTGTGCTGCGGCTATTACAGCTAAAAAGGCAGGTGCTGATGTAGTATTAATAGAGCGAACTGATATGCTGCTGGGACTAGGAAATGTAGGAGGAATAATGAGAAATAACGGTAGATATACCGCAGCTGAAGAGGCAATTTTATTAGGGGCTGGGGACCTTTTTAATATAACTGATAAGGCATCCAGACATGTAAATATCAATTTTCCTGGTCACAGTCATGCAAGTTTATATGATGTAAGCAAGATTGAACCAATGGTAAGAAATTATTTAAAAAAAATGGGTATAAATATAATGCTCCAGACAAGAGTTACAGATATAGATGTACAGGATGGTATAATTAAGGGAGTAGTTCTCTACAATGATAGTATTGTCAAAGGAGATGTTTTTATTGAAACGACAGGGTCAACGGGGTCTATGGGTAATTGTTTAAAATATGGAAATGGATGCGCCATGTGTATCCTTAGATGTCCTACATTTGGGCCAAGAGTTAGCATTAGTATGAAAGCTGGAGTAGAGGATATTCTTGGACAGAGAAGTGATGGATCCTATGGCGCCTTTAGTGGATCCTGTAAGCTAAATAAAGATTCATTAAGTTCAGAAATAGTCGAGGTCTTAAATGAAAAGGGAGTGGTAGTTTTACCGGTTCCAAAAGACGATATAAATGAGGATAAATTGAAGATGAAGGTTTGTCAGCAGTATGCCCTTAAAGAATATGCTGAAAATATAGTACTTCTCGATACAGGTCATGCAAAATTAATGACACCTTTTTACCCATTAGAAAAATTACGTAAAATTAAAGGATTAGAAAATGCCAGATTTGAAGATCCTTATTGCGGAGGTATAGGCAACTCAATTAGATACCTATCTATAGCTCCCAGGGACAATAATATGAAAGTAAGAGATTTAAAAAACTTGTTATGTGCAGGAGAAAAATCTGGACTTTTCGTAGGCCATACTGAGGCAATAGTTACAGGAAGTTTAGCTGGTCACAATGCAGTTAGGCTCGATAAAGGAATGAAACTACTACAGTTACCTATTAGCTTAGCCATAGGAGACTTGATTGCATATGCAAATGAAAAAATAGAAACTAAAGAGGGTCTAAAAACCAGATATACCTTTGCTGGAGCCAGCTATTTTGAAAGAATGAAGAAATTAAACTTATATACTACTGATGAAAAAGTTTTAAGAAGAAAAGTTGAAAGATTGAATTTAACAAATATCTTTGAAGAGAAAATAGTATAAAATATAATAAAAGCAAAGAGGTATTGTCAAACTAAAGAAAAGGAGTTGTAGGAATTGAGGTTGCAAAAATATATTGCAAAGTCAGGAGTTACTTCAAGACGAAAGGCAGAGAAACTAATTGAAAAGGGAAGAGTTAAAGTAAATGGAAAAGTAGTTACTGAGATGGGAGTTAAAATTAATCCTGATAAAGATGTCATATATGTTGACAATAAAGAAGTTAAAATGGAGGATAATAATGTATATATAATTTTGAACAAGCCGGAAGGATATGTAACGACATTGTACGATGAATATGGAAGGCCTAAGGTTGCAGATTTGATAAAAGGAATAAAAGAGAGAATATATCCCATAGGACGTCTGGACTACAATACGTCAGGTCTATTACTTCTAACTAATGACGGAAAATTGACTTATAAAATTACTCATCCTAGACATCATATTAATAAAACTTATTTAGTAAAGGTAAAAGGGATACTTAGTGAAGAAAAAATGGAAAAATTCAGAAATGGAATTGACATTGGGGGGTATGTCACTGCACCTGCTAGTATAAAATTATTAAATGAAAATAAAAGCAATAGTCTAGTTAAGGTAATAATACATGAGGGTAGAAATCGACAGATTAGAAGAATGATGGATGCCTTAGGTCATCCGGTCATAGGATTAAAAAGAGTAGCCATAGGAAAGATAGTTTTAGGAAAGTTACCTAAAGGACAGTGGAGACATTTAAGAGAAGATGAAATTAATTATTTAAAATCTTTATAGGAATATAATATATAAAGAAAGACCTGCAAAAATCCTTATATAAGTTCAGACTATGGGGAATTTTGTAGGTCCATAAATTTTTATTTAAGTTTTCAATTGAAAGAATATTTGTATTTATAATATAATTAATTAGTCGAAGGGGTGATAAAATGCTTAATATAAGAGTTCCAGCCAATAGTGAAAAATTTAAAATAGCAGAATTTCTAAATAATACTGATAGTAAAAAAATAGATATAAGTATTAAACTGAAAAATTCAATGATAGCTTGTATTAATGATGAAATCGTAGGATTTGTTAGTTATACCCAAATTCCTGATAATAAAGAAAGAGCAATATTAGATGTTTTATTAGTAAAAAAAGAATACAGAGGACAATATATAGGTGATGGTCTTGTGAAAGCTATTTTAAACTTAGCAGAGAAAAGAGGAATCAAAAGGGTCTATTGTATTAAAGATGAAAAGAACTCTTTATTTTTTAAAAAAGTAGGATTTACTATAAGAACAGGAACAGATTTAGAATTTATAAAGAAGTACATACATAATCATATTCAATCGGACAAAAGGCTTTTAATATTTGAAGCAAAACTTCCTGAGTTTTTTAATAAACCCTGTAGGTCAAATCTATAATAATGGAGGTTAAACTATGCAGGCAAAATTTTTAAACAGGGCTACTGATTTGGCAAAGGATATAATAAAAAAGGTTGTAAAAAAGGATGATATAGTTATAGATGCAACTGTTGGAAATGGAAATGATACCTTATTTCTATGCGATTTAGTTGGAGAAAGAGGAAAGGTTTACGGATTCGACATTCAAGAGCTTGCCATAAAAAGAACAGAGGAAAGATTGAAGAAAAATGGGTTGGCAGATCGAGCTTTACTTATTAATGATGGTCATGAAAATCTATCTAAATATGTAAATCAGAAAGTTACAGCTATAATGTTTAATCTCGGCTATCTACCACGTGCCGATCATAAAATTACTACAAAATATGAAACTACTTTAGAAGCAGTAAAACAGGGAATAGATCTTTTAGCCACCAATGGAATTATGACTATTGTAATCTATCCCGGCCATAAGGAGGGCATGGAAGAAAAAGAAAAGCTTTTGGAAATATTAAGTAATTTTAGTCAAAACGTGGTAAATGTACTAAAAATGGAGTTTATCAACCAAAAAAATAACCCCCCTTTGCTAGTAGCAATTGAAAGAAAATAAAAAACAATTTTACTTCATTTAACTTGGAGTATCAACAATCTCTATGCAAGTAAATCTTTTGGGGCCTATTACTTGTAAATTTTAGGATCGTTACAAAACTATTATTTTCAATTTTTTTATTGCATTTTAAGCATATATATTTTGACTTGTTTATTTTATCGTATGAAAATCTGATAGATAAAGCACCGTATTTTTGCCAACTTTTCCATCCAGTTTTACAAAGGTGTACTCTATTATCATAATCTGCATAAACCCAACGTAAAATTCTATGAAAGTGGAATGGATATTTAGTATAGCTAATAAACCTTCTAGGAAAACCTAGACTTACGGCATAGTTTTCAAAGGCTATTTCTATTTTAGTTTGAAGCGGTTCATCAATTTTTGTATTAGTAAATTTATAACTATTATCTTTAAGCCACCTTCTCACTTTATCAAACATATAGCCTCTGCATACCAGAATTTCCTCATCTTTGGATACTTTAAGCCTATTAAATAATTCAACTGCTATTTGAGTGGCTTGATCTAGATATATTTTTTTTTGAAATAATTCGGGGGAATAATATTTTAAAGGAATTATATTATAATAAAACTCATTTGTTTCAGCCCTCATAGCACCAATAATTGTACCTCCAATTAAACTGCCACTACCAGAATCATCAATTAATATCAAGGTGAATCACTCCTAACAATTATATATCTATATTATTTGTATTATTTTGATTAACTATTAAAATTTATTATCAGAGAAGGGAAGTGAATAGTTGTGAAAATACTAGTAACTAATGATGATGGAATTTTCGCGGAAGGAATTTATAAATTGGCGAAAAATTTAAATAAATATTATGATGTACGGGTAGTTGCGCCTGACAGACAAAGGAGTGCTACAGGTCATGCTATCACCATGCATCATCCATTAAGAGCAAAAAAAATAAAGTTTTTCGATACTGATATACATGCCTGGGCTGTAGATGGCACACCATCAGATTGTGTTAAGCTTGCGATAGAAGCTCTATTAACTGAAAAGCCAGATATAGTTATATCTGGCATAAACGATGGACCAAATTTGGGAACCGATGTCTTATATTCTGGTACAGTATCAGCAGCGATAGAAGGAGCCATACAGGGGGTACAATCAGTGGCAGTATCAATGGTCGGTACTAGAAACCAGAATTATGATATAGGAGTTCAATTTAGCCTTTCAATAGTAGAACAACTAAAGCGTAAGGAACTACCAAAGGATACATTATTAAATGTTAATATTCCTAATTGTAATGGCGAAGATATTCAAGGAGTTAGGATAACTCAATTAGGAATAAGAAAATATAAGAATTCTTTTATAAAAAGAATAGATCCTAGGGGACAGTCCTACTACTGGTTAGGAGGAGAAGTGATTCAAGAAGAGCAGCATGATAATTCTGACGTATGCAGTGTAGAAGAAAATTATATTTCAGTTACGCCTATTCATTATGATTTGACAAAGTTTAGTTTAATATCTGAGCTACAAAAATGGAACTTGAATTTTACTAACAGCACACTTTAGTGTGCTGTTTATTGTTTGCGAGGCATGTTGCCGAGCCGATGGTTTGAAAGAAAACCTGCCACCTAGCTAATGGGAAGGCAAGCTGTAAGCAAGGGGTGAGATGAGAGTGCAGTATGCAGACGAAGCCGTAGTAGTGAATAAACCTATACCTATGAAAGCTAGTAATAGACTGGAGGATAAAATATGGGTGACGCATCGCTTAGTCGATGTGGCTATCTTAAGCAAAAAGCTTATGATAGGTGCGAAGGGCGGAAGAAATTTCAAAGTGTGTCTAAAAGAATTTCAATTTCTGTGAGAGCAAAGAAAACAGGACTAATTATCCTGTTTTCTAGCTACTCGATTTTTAAAAAATACAGAAGGCAAACTGTATACTATTATAATAAAAGGCAGATATTCCATGATTAAAGCATACAAAATGCAATAAAAATTGCATTGTTAAGAAATGTGATTTAAAAATGAAATTTTCATTGCATTTTTTCGAAAAAATTGGTATGATTTACTTAAAGATAATTTAAGGAGGTTATCAGATTGAGCAAAGCTATTGAAAAAAAGGCTAATTTGCAAATAAAGAGAGATTTATGTAAAGGTTGCAAAATTTGTGTTCAATTTTGTCCTAAAGATGTTTTGACTATGGAAGGTGGTAAAGTTAAAATCAAAGATATTGAAAAATGTATAGAATGCGGATTATGTGAGCTAAGATGTCCGGATTATGCAATTTTTCTGGGAGGTAGTGAAGATGAAGAGTAGAAAAGTAAAACTTATGCAAGGTAATGAAGCATGTGTAGAAGGAGCCATAGCAGCTGGAATGAGATTTTATGGAGGTTACCCTATAACTCCATCTACTGAAATAGCAGAGATATCAGCTGTTAAGTTACCAGCTGTGGGCGGGAAATTTATTCAGATGGAAGATGAAATAGGAGGAATAGCAGCAGCTATAGGGGGATCCTTAGCGGGTTTGAAATCTATGACTGCAACTAGTGGACCGGGATTTTCTCTTAAACAGGAGAATTTAGGATATGCAGCAATAGCTGAGATACCACTTGTAGTCGTTAATGTACAAAGAGGAGGACCTAGTACAGGACTTCCGACGGCGCCAGCACAAGGGGATGTGATGCAGGCTAAATGGGGTACCCATGGAGATCACCCTATAATAGCACTAAGCCCGTCATCTGTTAGAGAAACCTTTGACGTAACTGTTAGAGCATTTAATCTGGCAGAAAAATACAGAACACCAGTAGTAATTTTAACAGATGAAGTAGTTGGACACATGAGGGAAAAAATTGAAATACCCGACCCTAGCGAAATCGAAATTATTGATAGAAAAAAACCTGAGGTAGATCCTGAAAACTATCTACCTTATGAAGTAAAAGATGGCGAGTTAGTACCGCCAATGGCTGCATTTGGAGATGGCTATAGATTCCATGTAACAGGTCTTACCCACGATGAAACAGGTTTTCCAAGCAATAGTTCAGAAATAGCTGAAGCTCTTTTAAATAGATTAATGAATAAGATAAATGCAAATTTAGATGACATACTTGATTACGAAGAATTTATGTGTGATGACGCAGAAATAGTAGTGTTTTCCTATGGTAGCACAGCAAGATCAGCAAAAAGTGCAGTTAAAAAATTAAGAGAAGAGGGAATCAAGGTTGGTTTGTTTAGACCAATTACAATCTGGCCTTTCCCAGAGGAAAAGGTTTACGAGTTAAGTAAGAAAGTTAAATCTATAATAGTAGCAGAAATGAACCTTGGACAGTTAGTGTTAGAAGTGGAAAGAGTTTCAAAGGGTAATTGTAAAGTATCTCACTTAGGAAAAGCAAATGGAGAAGTTATAACTCCTAATGAAATAGTAAGCAGAGTTAAGGAGGTTTTATAGGTGGCTAGTAAATTAATAAAGGACTACTTTAGAACTGATAAATTACCTCATATATGGTGTCCAGGCTGTGGTCATGGAATATTAATGAGATCTGTAGCTCAGGCCATAGACAATCTGGGACTTGATAAAGATAAGGTCTGTATAGTGTCAGGTATAGGATGTTCATCAAGGGCTCCAGGATATATGGATTTCAATACTCTTCATACAACTCACGGAAGGGCTTTAGCATTTGCAACAGGTGTAAAATTGGCTAGACCTGAATTGGAAGTTATAGTAGTAACAGGAGACGGAGATTGTGCTGCTATAGGAGGAAATCACCTTATACATGCAGCCAGAAGAAATATCAATATAACTACTGTTGTATTTAATAACAACATATACGGTATGACAGGAGGTCAATACTCACCAACTACACCTACCAATGAATTTGGAACAACAGCACCATATGGAAATATTGATAAGCCCTTTGATATTCCGGCTTTAGCAGGAGCAGCAGGGGCTACATATACTGCTAGAGGTACTGCTTACCATGCAAAACAACTAACTAAGTTAGTTGAGAAGGGAATTAAAAACAAAGGTTTTTCACTAATTGAAGGAATAAGCATATGTCCTACTTACTATGGGAGAAAAAATAAAAAGGGTTCTGCTGTTGATATGATGAATTGGCTTAAAGATAATGCGGTAGATATTAAAGTTGCAGAAAAATTACCTAAAGAAAAATTGGAAGGTAAATTTTTAATAGGTGAATTTAAGAATACTACTGAACCTGAATATACTGAAGAATATATGAAGATTATAGAAAGATTTCAAAAGGAGAGATAATATGGCTGTGCAAACTGAAATTAGATTAACTGGTTCCGGAGGGCAAGGCCTTATACTTGCAGGTATTATATTAGCAGAATCGGCAATACTACAAGGAGGTAATGCCGTGCAGTCTCAATCCTACGGACCAGAGGCTAGAGGGGGAGCTAGCAAGGCTGAAGTAATTATAAGCGAAGAAGAAATCGATTTTCCTAAAGTTGATAAGGCTGACATACTTCTTTCTCTTACACAGATAGCCCTTGACAAGTATGCTGATTCTCTTAAGGAAGACGGAATATTAGTAGTCGACTCTGAACTTGACATCCCTGAGGATGTAAAAGCTTCAAAAATAGTTGCTGTACCAATACTGAAAACTGCAATTGAAAAGATAGGTAAGGCTATGGTTGCAAACATAGTAGCATTAGGAGTAATACAGGAACTTACAAATGTAGTTTCAAAAGAATATCTAGAAAAAGCAGTTTTAAACAGAGTTCCTAAAGGAACTGAAGAGTTAAATAAAAAAGCATTACAAGAAGGATATAATTTAGTAAAAGATGCTTAATAGTTTGAGGAGTATGTAAATGGATAGGGATAATTTAGATGTATTGAACAGAATTCAAACCAGTTATAATAAGTTAAGCAAAGGTCAAAAACTCATTGCTGATTACATTATCCAGAATTACGATAAAGTCGCTTTTATGACAGCTTCAAAGCTTGGAGAAAAGGTTGGGGTTAGTGAATCAACTGTAGTGAGATTTGCTAATGCCTTGGATTATGGAGGGTACCCCAAGCTTCAGAAAGAGCTACAGGAGCTAATAAAGACCAAACTCACTACTGTACAAAGACTAGAATTATCTGAAGACTATAGCAATGACAAAGATGTTTTGAAAAAAGTAATGAAGTCGGATCTAGATAATATAAGAAAAACCATTGAAGAAATTGATGCAAATAATTTTCAGATGGTAATAGATAGCATTTTAGATGCTAAAAGAGTATATATCTTAGGACTCAGAAGTTCTATTGTACTTGCTGAATATTTAGGCTTTTATTTAAATTTTATTTTAGAGAATGTTCATATTGTACCCTCGGGAATTAATGACATTTTTGACCAACTAATTAATATAAATGAGGAAGATGTAATTATAGGAATATCTTTTCCAAGATACTCTAAAAAGACACTTGAAGCTTTACAATTTGCAAAAGATCAGGGAAGTACAATAATAGGAATAACTGACGGACCATTTTCACCGATAAAGTCATTAGCTGAGTTTACTTTGACTGCCAGAAGCAATATGACTTCCTTTATAGATTCTCTAGTGGCTCCTATGAGCTTAATGAATGCTTTAATAATAGGCCTAAGCATGAAGGAAAAAGACAAGATAGCTTCTACATTTAAAAATCTTGAAAATATCTGGAATGACTATAATATTTATATAAAAAAGTAGGTTTGAATAAAAGAAGAGCTGTTTTAATAGAAAAGATTTAGAGGTAAAAACAGCTCTTTAAAGTCGCTACAGAGGAAACATTGAAGGCTATTTAAAGCTATATTGTTAGAGTAACTAGCACAAGAGGATAATTTAATAAAGGACAGAAGTAATTTTTATATGACTTAAAAATACTTCTGTTCTTTTTAGTTTGCAAAGGATTAATATTATATAAATATGGTAAGAATAATAAATACAAATAACAAAGAGGTATTTAAAAATGAAAACCCTATATTTAATCAGACACGGTGAAACGATATGGAATTGTCAGTCAAAAACTCAGGGATGTAGAAACATCGGTTTGTCAGTGCGGGGATTTATTCAAGGTAAACTGTTGGCTGATAGGATAGAAAAATTAAATGATAATTATGTAAAAATATATTCAAGTGATCTCGATAGATGTTATGAAACAGCTAAACTGATAGATGAAAGGATTAATGTAGGCATTGAGGTAGTTAGGGATTTAAGGGAAATAAACTTTGGAGATTGGGAAGGCCTTACAACAGACGAAATAAAAACTTTCTATTTAAACGAGTTTAATAAATGGAGAAATAGACCCCACAAGGCACTCATACCTGGTGGAGAAGATTTGAAAACTGTACAGAATAGGTGTTTGAAAATAATAAAGCGTATATTAAATAAGTACAATAAAGGAGCCATTATAGTAATTTCCCATAGTGTAGCCATTAGAACTATTATACTGGGCCTTTTAGATATTGAGCTATCACACTTTTATAAAATAGTTCAAAGTAATGCCTGCATAAATAAAATTGAGTTTAGAAGTTATGGTCCAGTTTTGGTCAGTTTAAATGATACCAACCATCTAGATATAGATGTGTGCTCATAAGGAGATAATTATGGAAATGAAAGAGAAAAAAATACATAGGAAGATTAATAATTTACTTTTTAAAAAAACTATAAGCTTTTTCGTTGTATTAATATTAGCACAGCTTTATATAATAAATTTCACATCAAATAAGGACCGCATATTAAATGCACTTGAAAGTCAAGAAGGATTATATTTAAAGTCTGTCGATATGGTTCCTCAGTATGGAGAGGTTCTTTTTAGCATTGTGAATGATCAATATCCTAACCAAGTATATGTAATGATGAATGACAAAAAGATAGGCTTTAATAATAATAGACTAAAAATTAATGTCAGAGATGGAGATTTAATTGAATTTAGTGGCAAATATATAAGAAGCAATGTTTTAATTAAAGTAGAAAAAGTAAGTAATAATATTATAAATATAAATAGAGATCATATATATGAAATTACTCCTCAATCTCACAAGCTAATACTAATTAAAATTAGAGAGTAATACTTGTGATACCTTTCATAATAAGTTATAATCTTTATAGAAGTGGCGAAGTTTTGACTAATATACAGGGGAGAGTAGATACTACTATAGATTATTCACTTCATTTGAGTATAAACCACCAGATGTCTGGTGGTTTATATATTAAAAGGAGGAGGAAAAGTGCATAAAATAAGTATAGCAATTGACGGACCAGCTGGCGCAGGTAAAAGTACTTTAGCTAAAAAAATTGCAAATTTAAAAAATTTGCTTTATATAGATACAGGGGCAATGTATAGAGCTGTTACATTAAAATTACTAAGAGAAAATGTACCTTTAGATAATTATGAGTTAGTTAAGAGGGTTTTGGATAATACTATTATTGAAATAATAAATGGTAGTATATTTTTAGATAATGTTAATGTAGATAAAGAAATAAGAACACCGAAAGTAAATGAAAATGTTTCTAAAGTCGCTGCTTTGCCATTTGTTAGAGAAACTTTAGTGAAGCTGCAGAGAAAAATTGCCGATAAAAACAATGTAGTAATGGATGGTAGGGATATAGGTACTAAAGTACTTCCAAATGCAGAGTATAAATTTTTTATAACGGCTTCAATAGAAGAAAGAGCTAGAAGACGATATGAGGAGCTAAAGAAAAACGGATACCACTGCAGTTTTAATGATATAGTAAAAAAAATAGCTGAGAGAGATAAAATGGACAGTGAGAGGAAACTTGATCCTTTAAAAAAGGCAGATGATGCTGTTATAATAGATACTACAAATAAAAACATTGATGAAGTTATTAATATAATTTTAGGTAAAATCGAGAGTATAAAATAGCTTTTGAGTTTAGGGGGTTTTTTATGAAAATATTTGTTGCAGAAAACTCGGGGTTCTGTTTTGGAGTTAAAAAAGCTATCAATAAGACCATGGAAGCAATTAATGAACAATATAAAAAAATATACACCTATGGGCCCCTCATACACAATAAACAAGAAACAGATAGGCTAAGTAAACTGGGAGTTAAATCTATTGATAATTTAGAGGAGGCAAAGGATTCTCAAGTGATAATAAGATCTCATGGTGTACCATTGAGATTTTATGAAGATGCTAAGAAGTATAACGTTGAAATTATAGATGCTACATGTCCCTTCGTGAGGAAGGTGCAAAAAATTGCTAAAAAATTTTATGAAGAGGACTATCAGATTATAATTGCAGGAAATCCTAGACATCCTGAAGTTATAGGAATAAATGGATGGTGCAATAATAGTGCTTTTATTGTTGAAGATGAAAAAGATGTGGAAAAGCTTCCTATAAGTAAAAAAATTTGTTTAGTTGCACAGACTACCCTCACTTTAGAAAAATGGAATCTCATAATAAATAAATTAGAGGAAAAGACTAATGAGCTTAGAGCATTTAATACTATATGTTTAGCTACAAAGGAGAGACAGAAATCCTGTGCAGAGACTGCCAAAAAAGTTGATTTAATGATAGTAATAGGAGGATATCATAGCTCTAATACCCAAAAATTGTATAATATAAGCAAAAAGTATTGTGAAAAAACAATCCATATTGAAACTGCAGAAGAATTACCATTAAAGGACTTTCACAAATTTAATGCAATTGGGATAACAGCTGGTGCATCGACACCAGATTGGATTATTAATAATGTTATAAAAAAATTAGAAGATAAAGGTGGCGATCAAGATGGAAAACAATAATTTAAATGAAATGCTGGAACAAACTGATAGTTTTATGAAAGTTCCAAAGAGAGGTGAAATTGTAAAGGGAAAGGTTGTACAAGTGATGGATGATGAGGTAGTAGTAAATATTGGGTATAAATCTGATGGGATAATACCATCTAGAGAGATTTCTAGCAATCCCGATATAAATCTTAGAGAAATTATTAATGAAGGTGATGAATTAGACGTTTATGTTTTAAAAACAGATGATGGTGAAGGTAATGTAATCTTATCTAAAAAAAGGGTAGATATTATTAAGGATTGGGAAGAACTAGAGCAAGCATATAAAGAAAATAAAACTTTAACTGTAAATACTAAAACAGTAGTTAAGGGTGGAATTATTGCATACTTTAAAGAGATTAGAGGTTTTATTCCTGCTTCTCAATTAACAAATAGATATGTTGAAAATTTAGATGAATTTGTCAATAAGCAACTGGATGTAAAAACAATTGAAGTAAATAAGGGAAAGAGAAAAGCAGTATTTTCCCATAGAAAAATAGTAGAAGAAAAAATAGCTGAGCAGAGAGAAAAGCTGTGGAATACAATAGAAAAGGATACAGTTATGAAAGGTGAGGTAAAGAGGTTAACTAACTTTGGTGCCTTTGTTGATCTGGGAGGAGTAGATGGCCTTATACATATTTCAGAGATGTCCTGGGGACATATAAAGCATCCTTCTGAAGTGTTAAATGTGGGAGATATGGTTGATGTATATATAAAGGACTTTAATAAGGATGAAGGCAAAATATCCCTTAGCTTAAAGCAGATTAAAGGAAACCCTTGGGATGATATTGATAAAAAGTATGAAGTAGGACAAATAATAAAGGGTAAGGTTGTTAAACTAGTAGATTTTGGAGCTTTTGTAGAGATAGAGCCTGGTATAGAAGGCCTTTTGCACATATCTCAAATCTCAGAAAAACATATATCAAAACCTTCAGAAGAACTAGAAGTGGGACAAACAGTAACTATTAAAATACTAGATATTAATAAAGAAGAAAAAAGAATAAGTCTATCTATAAAAGAAGCTCTCGAATCAGAAAGCGTGGAAAACTATACAGATGAAATCGTTAAAGAAGAACAAACTACAACTACAATAGGAGATATAATCAAATTTAAGGAAAATAATTAAGTATAATATTATGTATATTGGGAAGAATATTATTACCCTCACAAAATATTGAAAGCCCCCTTATATTTCTTGGTGACCGTGTTTAACACGGCTTTTTTTTATTTAAAAAATGTGTTAGAATTATTTTAATCAAAAATTTAGAAGTTGCATATGTGATTATATATTAAAATTAAAAATGGGGGCAAAGTATGCAAGGTTACGAAAGATTTAAAGATCTAATATTTAAAAAGACTGAAATAGATTTGTCCTGTTATAAGGAAAGACAAATGAAAAGACGGATAGAATCATTAATTAAAAGGAATAACTTTAATTCTTATGAAGATTACTACAACGCCATAAATAAGGATAAAAAGCTTTATAATGAGTTTATTAACTATCTTACGATAAATGTATCGGAGTTTTATAGAAATCCTGAACAATGGGAAGTTTTAAAGAATGAGATAATACCTAATTTGTTGAAATATAAGAAAAAACTAAAGGTTTGGAGTGCAGCTTGTTCAACAGGGGAAGAGCCATACTCCTTAGTAATGGTTCTTAGCAATTTTTTTCCTTTAAATGAGATTAAAGTATTAGCAACAGATATAGATAGAGAAGCCTTAAGTAAAGCAATTGTGGGTATGTATACTGCAAAAAGCATTGAAAGGGTACCGAAGGAGTTTAAGAATAAATATTTTACAACAGTTGGAAATTCCTATAAAATAATTGATGATATTAAAAGATGTGTAGAGTTTAGACAGCATAATCTTTTAAAAGATGATTATCCTAGCGACTGTGATCTAGTTATTTGTAGAAATGTTATGATATATTTTACTGAAAAGGCCAAGGAGTTAATGTATAAAAAGTTTAATAGAGCTCTAAGTGAGCATGGAATTCTTTTTGTTGGAAGTACAGAACAAATAATACTTTCTCATAGATATAATTTTAAGGCTTGTAAAACATTTTTTTACAAAAAAATACAATAGTTTATACATATATACAATGTTAAAACTATTTGAAGAAATTTTAGTTTCTTTAAATAGTTTTTGTTGTTAAATAGCGAAATCTGACTGAAATTGCTATAAAAAAAACCGTGTAATTAAAAGGATTTCAAGTAGTTGAAAAGAATATGTTATACAGGAGGTGAAGAGCTTGATTGATAATAATAAAAAGTATTCAATATCAGAGGCTAGCAAATTAATTGGATTCAGCAATCATGTTTTAAGGTTTTATGAAAAAGAATTTGAAATAGATGTCCCCAGAAGCAAATCTAATCATAGGTATTATACCTATGTAGAAATAGAAAAATTTATATATATTAAATCTTTAAAGGAAAAAGGTTTATCTAATCAACAAATCAAACAGGTAATAAATTCACCGGAAGAGGCAATGGATGAAATAGCAGTCACCAGTAGTGAACAGTTAGTTATCAGTAAAGATTTTATGCCATCAAATCCAAATATTAATATGGATTTTGGTAAAAGACTTGTGGAAATAAAAAAAGTAGTTCAAGAAGAGTTGGACGACAATTTCAAAATATTAAGCCGGGATTTAATTGAAGAAGTACATGGAGTACTAGAATATCTAAAAGAAGGAAAAAATGAGGATAAGGATACACTAATATCGGAGAATGCCAGGCTAAGGATGAAGCTGAAAGAAAAGGCTTATGAAATTGCTATGCTTAGGGAAAAAGTAAAAAGAATGGAGCAGAAAAAAGGTTCTTTTTTTAGTAGGATATTTAGTATTAATAAAAAGAAGATTTAATATAGTCTTAAGTCTATATTAAATCTTCTTTTTATTTTTAAAGGACAAACAAAAAATATGGCAAAATAATTGTATACGATTGACAAAATTGAATACAAGTATTATAATATAAATATAATAAGAGAATTCAAGGGGGAGTAATTATGAGAATGAAAATAAAAAAAGCTGATGAGAGACAAAATAAAAAATGTGGAATGATTACTTGTATTCACTGCATATGCAATACCTGCACTATTGAAAAATGTGATTTTTATGAAAGATATTATATTCAAGAAGATTAATTTAGCATAAAAAAAGCTTCCAGAAATCTGGAAGCTTTTTTATGCTAAAGTTATTTTTTATTAGGATATTTTTCTAAAGCATCCTTAAGAATACTCATAGCCTTTCGTAAAACGTTTTCATTCAGTATATAAGCAATTCTTACTTCGTCCTTTCCTAAACCAGGTGTAGCGTAAAAACCTTCTGCAGGAGCTAGCATTATCGTTTCATTATCTACATTAAATTCTTCTAAGAGCCATATCGTAAAATGTTCAGCGTCCACCACTGGAAGCTTAGCTATAACATAGAAGGCACCTGTAGGTTTTTCACATATAACCCCTGGCATTTCCTTTAATGAATTATATACTATATTTCTTCTCTTTTGATATTCTTCCAAAACACTTTTAAAGTAGTCATCAGATACAGAATATAATTCTACAGCTCCAATTTGCTCTAAAGTTGGAACGCACAGTCTGCCCTGACATAATTTCAAAATTTGTTTTATTAACTCTTTGTTTTTACTGGCAATTGAACCTATTCTTGCACCACATGCACTGAAACGTTTAGATATACTATCTACTATTATCACTCTATCCTGTATCTCCTTAACATTTCCAAAGCTTGTGTATGTAAGATTATCATATACAAATTCTCTATATACTTCATCTGCAATTATAAATAGATTATACTCATTAGCTATGTCGGCTAACATTTGAATTTCTTCTGGCGAATATACAACACCAGTTGGATTGCCAGGATTTGAAAGAAGAATTGCTCTAGTCCGTGGTGATATTAAATCTTCAATAGCCTCTTTATTAGGCAAATGGAATCCTTCGGTAGCCTTTGTTGTTATTGGTACTACATTTACCCCTACAGCTGATGAAAAGCCGTTATAGTTTGTGTAGAATGGTTCAGGGATTAAAACCTCATCACCATGGTCGGCTACTGCTATTAATGAAAATAGTAAAGCTTCACTACCGCCATTTGTAATTAAGATCTCGTCACTTTCGTACTCAATGTCGTATCTTTTATAATACTGAATTAAAGCCTCGATTAGCTCTGGGATTCCTTGAGAGAAGGAATATTTAAGAACTTTTTCATCAAAGCTCTTTACTGCATCGAAAAATTCAGCAGGAGTAACTATATCTGGTTGTCCTATATTTAAATGATAAACTTTTTTGCCTTGCTTCTTTGCATTTTCGGCAATTGGAACCAGCTTTCTTATTGGTGACTGCTGCATAGCTTTAATTCTTTTAGATAAATTCATTAATATACCCCCAATACTTTTTTAATATTATGAATTCATCTTTATAATATCACAAAACTAAGAAATTATGTATATGTATTAAATAGTTTAGGTAAAACAATTGTACAAAAGGATTCAAGAAGACAATAAGTATATTGAACAGTTTGAAAATTAGAATAAAACAGTTGTGTATGTTAAAGTAATATTTGTTTATAAAAAAAGTCTGATTTATGTTATAATAAAAATAATCTTATGTATTTTATTTTGAGGTGATACAGTGAGATTGGTCCCCATAGCCGTAGTAAAAGAAGGAGCTTATTTAGGACAAACATTATATAACGACCAAGGAAAAGTGTTACTTGTGAAAGGAACAAAGTTAACATCAAGATATATAAACAAAATAAAAAAGCATGGCTTTTATACTGTGTATATAATAGACGAATACAGCCAGCAGGATTTGGAGGATATTATAAAACCTGAAGTGAGAAGAAGGGCTATAGATGCAGTAAGAAGCGTATACAATACCTTTACAGGATTGGAAGAACCATCCATAAACAGATTTCAAAAGAATAAAATAAATAGAGCCAGTGAGTCAAATATAGAACAAATACAAAAAATAGCTAAAGCAATAGTGAATGATATTTTTTCTAATCCTCATCTGTTGATCAGTTTGGTGGATATTAAAAGTCTAGATAGTTACACCTACAATCATAGTGTGAATGTAGGGATTTTAGCCTTGACATTAGGGATTGCCTACGGACTTAATAGAAATGATTTATATGACCTGACTTTGGGATGCATGCTACATGATGTAGGTAAGATATTTATTCCAAATGATATTTTAAACAAAGCTGAAAAACTTAACAACGAAGAATTTGAAATTATCAAGGGACACTGTGAAAAAGGTTTTATTTATCTAAGGGAAAATACGGATTTAAGTCCAAGGGTCAGAATAGTGGCACTTCAGCATCAAGAGAGATATGATGGTTCCGGATATCCTCAGGGATTAAAAGGAGATAAAATAAATAAACTGGCACAGATTTCGTCGATTGCAGATGTATATGATGCCCTGACTTCTGATCGTCCATATAGAAAAGCTTTGTCACCTCATGAGGCTCAACATGGATATGGTAAAGACTTTTCTTAAAAAGATTATTCCCTTTCCGGTTGGTACTGTGGTAAGTCTTAGTAATGGCTTTATAGGTACAGTGGAAAAGATTAACAGTGAGATGGTACTCAGACCTAAAATAAAGGTATTTAGAGTCAATGGTGAAGATATTTCACCTTTTATGTGCGACTTATCCAAAGAAAAGAATATAGTTATAAATGGAGTTGTTTATGAAGTATAGATATATTCTTTGCTGGATTTTCATATTTTTTTTGTTTTTTCGCATAATATTTATATGATATACTCCTGTTATCAGGAGTAGGAATGAGACAATGAAAAAGTACATTATAGAAACCTGGGGTTGTCAAATGAATGAGCATGATTCAGAAAAATTAGCTGGAATGTTGGCTAATATGGGTTATTTAGAGTGTGATGATAAAAAGGATGCAGACTTAATTATATACAATACATGCTGCGTAAGAGAAAATGCAGAACTTAAGGTCTATGGTAATCTAGGACAGCTAAAGCCTCTTAAACAAAAAAATCCCGATATGATTATTGGAGTATGTGGTTGTATGATGCAGCAGGCGCACATAGTGGAGCATATTAAGGAAAAATATCCCTTTGTAGATCTTATATTTGGAACTCATAACCTCCATAATTTCCCGGTGCTACTTGCTAACTGTAAACAAACAGACAATATGCTGGTTGAAGTTTGGGATCAAGAAGGAGAAATAGTCGAAGGTTTACCTTCTATTAGAAAATACGGATTAAAGGCCTTTGTAAATATTATGTACGGATGTAATAATTTCTGTACTTATTGTATTGTTCCATATACTCGAGGTAGAGAGCGAAGTAGAAAACCTGATGATATAGTAGAAGAAATAAAGAATCTTGTAGATAATGGTACTAAGGAGGTAACGTTATTAGGGCAAAATGTAAACTCTTATGGAAAAACATTGGAGAAACCAATAGATTTTGCTGACTTATTGTATCAAATCAATGGGATTGAAAGGCTAGAAAGAATAAGGTTTATGACTTCTCATCCTAAGGATGTATCTAGTAAACTTATTAAAGCCATAGCTGAATGTGATAAGGTTTGTGAGCATATACATTTGCCTGTACAGGCAGGAAGCAACAGAGTTTTAAAGTCAATGAATAGAAAATATACTAAAGAGCAGTATCTTAAATTGGTAGAAGATATAAAAAAGGCAGTTCCAAATATAAGTATAACGACGGATATTATTGTGGGTTTTCCTGGTGAAACGGAAAAGGATTTTATAGATACCTTGGACGTAGTTGAAAAGGTAAAATATGATAATGCCTTCACTTTTATCTACTCCATAAGGAAGGGAACGCCTGCAGCTAAAATGGAAGATCAGATTCCTGATGATGTGAAGCATGAGAGGTTCAATAGGCTTTTAGAGATACTTCACAAAGGAGTAGAGGAACAGAATGCCAAATTAAAGGACCAGATTGTAGAAGTACTTGTTGAAGGGACAAGTAAAAACGACGATGACGTTTTGATGGGAAGGACAAGAACAAACAAAGTAGTGAATTTCAAAGGGTCTAAGGATTTAATTGGAGAGATACTAAAAGTAAAAGTAACCAATCCTAAGAAATTTTCACTATTTGGTGAATTGCTAGAGTAGAAGGAGATATTTAAATGGATATTATGGAAATTGCCAATAATCTAGGAAAAGCGATAACCGAGACAAAGGAGTACAATAGATTAAAAGAAGTAGAAAAACTTTTCAAAAGTGATAAAAAGACACAAGACTTGCTAACTAATTTTGATATAAAGCAAAGGACATTGCAGGTCGCAAGTATTAGTGGAAGTGAGACATCTGTAAATAAATATAGAAAAGAATTAACCGAGTTATATAAAGAAATAAAGGCAAATGAATTGTTAAATGAATTAGATGATGCCCTAAATGATTTTTTAAAGTTAAAGAAAAGGGTTTATAGCATTCTGGAAAGCTATATGGACATTGAAGACAATATTCACCTATTTAATAAGAAACAGCATGGGTGTAAAAATGGATGTGGTGGATGTAAAAAAATATGAATTTAACTTGTTGTGCTAATTCCTTATAGATATCCTTCAATAATCCTCTTCAGGCTCCGTAGAAGAGCTGTTTTATATAGAAAAGATTTAGAGGTAAAAACAGCTCTTCAAAGTCGCTTCAGAGGAAACATTGAAGGATAGCACGAGAGGTTGAATTGATAAAAAGGTATCCAAACTTAAAAAGAGCCGGGTAAAGACCTGGCTTTTTAATCTCTTGATTGCTTTTTTATGTTATAATATATAAAGCTAAAGGATGTAATTACAAATGAAAAGTTGATCGGACTACCATTAGGAGGATGATATATGGCGCGCTTAACTCCAATGATGAAACAGTATTTGGATATAAAGGAAAAGTATAAGGATCATATACTTTTTTTTAGATTAGGTGATTTTTATGAGATGTTTTTTGATGATGCAGAAATTGCTTCAAGAGAACTTGAAATAACATTAACTGGCCGTGATTGCGGACTCAAGGAAAGGGCTCCTATGTGTGGAGTACCTTTTCATTCTGCTGATACATATATAGCTAGGCTTATTGATAAAGGATACAAGGTTGCAATTTGCGAACAGGTTGAAGATGCTGCACAGGCTAAAGGCATTGTAAAAAGAGAAGTAGTAAGAATTATTACTCCAGGAACTGTTATTGATCCAGCTATGTTAAATGAAGATGTAAATAATTATATTATGACTCTTCAAGCTAATGAAGATGGTATTGGAATAGCTTATGCTGATATAACTACTGGAGACCTTGAGACTACAAAATTTATAGGTGAAAACAAATATAAACTTACTATGGATGAAATTATAAAAATAAATCCTAGAGAAATAGTTATAAGTGAAGATTATGAAGATGAGAGCAATCTTCTAAAAGATATCGAGAAAACTTGTAATGTATTAATAACCAAACATTATAGACATGCATTTAAATGTAAAAATGCAGAGGATATAATAAAAAAACATTTTAAAATATATTCATTAGATAGTTTTGGATTAAAAGAAAATAAATTATGTACCGTGGCTATAGGAAGTCTTTTAGATTATATAAAGGAAACTCAAAAAGTTCCCTTAGTGCATATAGACAAGATAAATATATATAGCCATGACAAATATATGATATTAGATAAGTTTACCAGAAGAAATCTAGAGTTGACGGAGACAATAAGAGGTAAGGATAAAAAGGGTTCTTTATTATGGGTTCTCGATAAAACTTGTACCTCTATGGGGGCTAGGACTTTGAGACGCTGGATTGAAGAACCTTTAATAGATGTAAATCAAATTAATAGAAGACTGGATTCGGTAGAGGTACTATATAAGGATGTAGTAATAAGAGATGAGTTTAAAGAATTATTAAAAAAAATGTATGATCTTGAAAGATTAGCTTCAAAAATTGTTTATGGTAATATAAATGCTAGAGATCTAATTTCACTAAAATCCTCGTTAGAAGTTTTGCCTGAAATAAAAAGCAAAATCTCAGAAAGTGCCAAGGGTGAACTGCAGGGTATTCGTGAAGAGATTGATGAATTAAGAGATATATATAACTTATTAGATGAATCGATCAAGGATGATCCACCTATATCTATAAAGGATGGTGGAATCATAAAAAGCACATACAATGAAGAGTTAAAAGAACTTAGGATGGCTATAACCGAGGGAAAAAACTGGATATTAGATCTTGAAAAAAGAGAAAGAGAAAATACCGGAATAAAGTCCTTAAAGATTGGGTTTAATAAGGTTTTTGGATATTATATAGAAGTTACTAAGACAAATATTAAAAATGTACCTGATACTTATACAAGAAAGCAAACCTTGGCTAATTCTGAAAGGTATATTATGCCTGAGTTAAAGGAAATAGAAAATAAAATATTAGGTGCAGAAGAAAAAATAGTTAATTTAGAGTATGAACTGTTTATAGAAGTAAGAAATACTATACTTAGTAACGTAAATCGTATTTTGAAGACTGCAAAGGCCATTGCAGCCCTAGATGTACTGTTGTCTTTTGCAGAAGTAAGCTTTATGTACGGATATTGCAGACCAGAGGTTAATGATTCTCAGACAATTAGATTGACCAACGCTAGACATCCCGTTGTAGAAAGGGTATCTGGCGAAGAGCTTTTTGTACCAAATGATACCTTACTAGATAATGATGAGAACAGATTTTATATAATCACCGGTCCTAATATGGCAGGAAAGTCAACGTATCTGAGACAGGTTGCCCTAATAGTACTATTAGCTCAAGTAGGCTGCTTTGTACCTGCTGATGAGGCAAGTATTGGTGTAGTAGATAGAATCTTTACGAGGGTAGGAGCTTCTGATGATTTGTTTCAGGGACAAAGTACCTTCATGGTTGAAATGAGCGAGCTTTCAAATATATTACACAATGCTACATCCAATAGTTTGATAATTTTAGATGAAATTGGTAGAGGTACAAGCACCTATGATGGACTTAGCATAGCCTGGGCTGTAGTAGAATATTTAAGCAATAAAAATACTCTTGGAGCTAAGACCTTATTTGCTACCCATTATCATGAACTAACTGAGTTGGAAGGTAATCTAAAAGGAGTTAAGAACTATTGTATTTCTGTAAAAGAAGCTGGAGATGATATTCTATTTCTTAGAAAGATAATACGAGGAGGAGCCGATCAAAGCTATGGAATTCAGGTGGCAAAGCTGGCAGGACTCCCAGATATAGTTATAGATAGAGCAAAAGAGATTTTAAGTGAGCTAGAGGAACATGATATAAATAGAAAGGGTAGCAGTGACTATAAAAGAATAGCTGAGCAACGAGAAAAATATGATAAGAAGGATGAAAAAAATAAAGCTGATGAGAAGCAAATTGATTTCTTTGAATTAAACTCAAGTAAAATAATAGAGGAATTAAAGAGTATTGATATTATCAATATTACTCCAATGGAAGCCATGACAAAACTATATGAATTAGTTGAAAAGGTCAAATCAATGTAGGTGATATATATGTTAAAAAGGATTAGAAAATTAGATAAAAATGTATCAAATAAGATTGCTGCCGGTGAAGTTGTAGAAAGGCCTGCCTCTGTAGTCAAAGAGTTAATAGAAAATTCTATAGATGCCGGTTCTTCATCAATAACTGTTGAAATTAAAGATGCTGGTAAATCCTATATACGAATATCCGATAATGGATCTGGAATTCATAGAAATGATATAGCTTTAGCCTTTGAAAGACATGCTACTAGTAAGATATATAACGAGGCAGATATATTTAATGTAAAAAGTTTAGGTTTTAGAGGAGAGGCTTTGGCCAGTATAGCTTCGGTATCTAATATGGAACTTATTACAAAAACAAATTCCGAGGATAATGGAATAAGGGCAAGATTAAAGAATGGTGAAATAACCAATAAGGAAGAGGTAGGCTGTCCTACAGGAACTACTATAATAGTAAAGGACCTTTTTTATAACACTCCAGCAAGATATAAATTTTTAAAGGCCAATTCCACGGAGACTACTTACATCAGCTCAACAGTAAACAAGTTAGCCCTGTCTCACCCTAAAATTGCATTTAAATATATAGTAGATAACAAAAATATATTTACTACTGCCGGTAATGGTGATATATATAGCACGATATACACAATTTATGGCAGAGAAATTGTAAAAAATCTGCTGAAAATAGACGATAGAATAGATGAAATAAGTATGCAGGGTTATATATCAAATACGAACTACACAAGGGGTAACAGGCAGCTTCAAATACTGTTTGTTAATGGAAGATATATTAAAAGTAAGATGTTAATGGAGACTATAAATGATTCTTACAAAACACTACTGCCGGTAAATAGATTCCCAATATGTTTTTTATATTTAGATATTCCTGCAGACAAGATAGATGTAAATATTCACCCTGCAAAGGTTGAGATAAGATTTCATGATGAAAAAAAAGTTAGAGATTTTGTATATAGAACTATTAGAGAGAAACTTTTAAATTCTAATTTAATTCCTAATGTTAGTATTGAAAATAAAAATAAAATCAATAGTAAAAGTATGCCTTATAAAAGTGAAAATAAAAATATAAAGGAGAGTTTTTTGATAAATGATAAATCGGAGCAGCTTACTATCAATAAAGAATTAAACCCTATGAATTCAATATTCAATGCTAGGAAGAGTAAAAGTTTTACAAATGGAAACATGATTAGTGAAGATGTTGACTTGCATTTAAAAAAACTGATAGAAAAGGCGAATTCTTTAAAAATATTTTCTAATGAGTCAGAAGAAGAGAATCCCTTTGAAAGGACTTTGTTTAGTGAACTTAATATAATTGGTCAGATTTTCTCTACCTATATCATATGTGAGAGAGAAGATGAAATGTTCTTAATAGATCAGCATGCTGCCCATGAAAGAATTCTTTATGAAAAGTATTTGGATAGCTTTATTAACAGTGAAGTAGTATCACAGATATTATTGGAGCCTATTGTCATAGATTTGAATTATTTAGATAAGGATATACTTATGCAGTATAAAAATATTTTTTCAAGGCTTGGATACAAAGTAGAGGAGTTTGGATATAATACAATTATATTAAGAGAAGTGCCTATACTGTTTGGTAAACCCGTAGCTGAAAGTTTTTTTATAGAGCTTATAGAAGGTTTAGATGAAAATATAAAAAGTAACTATCAGCTGCAGATTGAAAGGATAATTCAGCAATCCTGTAAAAATGCAATAAAGGCTCATGATACCCTAGAAAATATTGAGATTAAGAGTTTGATTAATGATTTGCAAAGTCTTGAAAATCCATTTACTTGTCCCCATGGCAGACCGATAATTATATCAATATCAAAAACAGAAATTGAAAAAAAGTTTATGAGAACTTAAGAAAGCAAGAAGGTGATATCCTTTATGAAAAAACCTTTGGTAATTATTGTTGGACCTACAGCAGTAGGTAAAACTGAAATATCCATAGATGTTGCAAAAAAACTAGATGGAGAAATTGTTTCCGCAGATTCAATGCAGATCTATAAATACTTAGATATAGGTAGTGCAAAGCCTGACAGAGAAGAAATGCAAGGAATACCCCATTACCTTATTGATGAAATAGACCCTCGAAGGAAATTTTCTGTTTCTGAATTTAAGGAGATAGCCGAAATATATATAGATGGTATAATAAAGAAGGGAAAGTTACCCATTGTAGCTGGAGGTACAGGGTTATATATTAACTCACTGATCTATGAAATGGATTTCTCCGAGACACCCTCAGATCCCCAAATAAGGGCAAAACTTGAATATGAGCTGAAAAAATACGGTAATGAATATTTACATGATAAGCTGAAAGGAGTTGACAGTGAAGCAGCTAAAAGAATTCATCCCAATAATGCTAAAAGGGTTATAAGAGCATTAGAAGTATTTTATAAAACAGGCAAAAAAATCAAAGATTTTAGTACGGATTTAAAGGAAAATGATAGATACCAATATGCATTGATAGGCCTAACCAGAAATAGAAAGGAATTGTATAATAGAATAAATAAAAGGGTTGAAATAATGTTTGACCAGGGATTAGTTGAAGAGGTAAAAAGACTTATAGATATGGGGTTAGATGAAGATGATATTTCAATGAAAGGTATAGGATATAAAGAGATAATTGGGTACTTAAAGGGAAGATATGATCTGGAAAGGACTAAGGAAATGGTTAAAAGAAATACTAGAAGATATGCTAAAAGGCAGTTAACATGGTTTAGAAGATATGATAAAATTAAATGGTTTAGTATTGAAGAAAATACAAGTAAAAATAAAATTATTAATGATATAATTGACTTTATTGAAGGGAAAATAAAATTTGTATAGAATAATTACTTTATGTACATTACATCATGAGTGGGAGGGTTTAAACTAATATGAAATCAGCATTAAATTTACAAGATATTTTTTTAAATCAGGTGAGAAAAGAACACATTCCCATTACCATATATCTAGTGAATGGCTTTCAGATTAAAGGTAATGTAAAGGGATTTGATAGTTACACTATAGTAATCGATAGTGATGGCAAACAGCAAATGATATATAAACATGCCATTTCAACTATAGTGCCAGCTAAGGCAGTAAATTTCTTATCAAGTAATAACAATAAAAAGCAAGAAGAATAAGCAAAAATGCGGCTTAAAGGCCGTTTTTTTGTGTTTAAATAAAAAAAAGAATAGAGGTGTAACTATGTCAAAAACTAGAGAGATGCTATTAAATATGTTTAATATTGATGAGAGAATTTTAAATTTGGCCAAAGAAGCTGAGGATGAAATAAAAGAAGAATTTAAACATCTGGATGATATAAAGAGCTATAATCAGTTTAAAGTACTTAAAGCAATGCAAAACAATAGACTCAGTGACATGCATTTTAATTGGAATACCGGATATGGATATAATGATGCTGGACGTGAAACTATTGAAAGAGTATATAGCGAAGTTTTTAATGCAGAGGACGCAATTGTGAGGCCAATAATTGTTTCAGGAACACATGCCTTGACCCTATGTCTTACAGGGATTTTAAGGCCTGGTAATGAACTGATATCAGCAACTTCTAAGCCTTACGATACTTTGGAAGAAGTTATAGGTATAAAAAGAGGTAAAGGAATGTCTCTAATGGACCTTGGAGTAGAGTACAAACAAATAGATTTTAATGAGAATGGAAAGGTTGATATTGATAGACTTATAAATAGTATTACCGTTAAAACCAAAATGGTATATATTCAGCGTTCGACAGGATACGGATGGAGAAAGGCTTTAACAATAGATGATATTAAAGAAATTGTAGATAATGTGAAAAAAATAGACAAGGATATAGTTTGCATGGTTGATAATTGTTATGGGGAGTTTCTTGAAATCAAGGAACCAACAGATGTTGGTGCTGATATTATGGCAGGTTCGCTAATTAAAAATCCTGGAGGAGGATTAGCCCTAACGGGAGGGTATATAGTAGGTAAAAAGAAACTTGTCGAACTAATATCTTATAGAATGACTTCGCCGGGGATAGGAAAAGAATGCGGTTTAACCTTTGGACTTACCAGAAATATGTTTCAAGGGTTGTTTATGGCACCTCAGGTAGTTTCTGAGGCTTTAAAAGGTGCGGTTTTTTGTTCTAAAGTATTTGAGAAACTAGATTATGAAGTATGCCCAAAATTTAATGAAAGCAGAAGTGATATTATACAAGGAATAAAACTAGGTTCTGCGGAAAAGGTTATAGCTTTTTGCCAGGGAATTCAGGCTGCGGCACCAGTGGATTCCTTTGTCACTCCTGAACCATGGGATATGCCTGGATATGACTGTCCTGTAATTATGGCTGCTGGAGCCTTTGTCCAAGGCTCTTCTATTGAATTAAGCGCTGATGCTCCTATAAGAAAGCCTTATATCGTTTATTTTCAAGGAGGACTGACCTATGAGCATGCTAAGTTTGGAGTACTAAAAGGGCTTCAGAGCATGCTTGATAAAGGATTACTCAAAATTTAAAGATATAACAATAGAGTTAGGGATATCCTAACTCTATATTTTTCTAAAGACGCCCTTTACAATGCCCAATATTTTCACATCAAAAACTATAATTGGTTCCATAAATTGATTTTCAGGCTGAAGTCTTATATAATTTTTTTCCTTAAAAAATCTTTTAACCGTAGCAGAATCCTCTATTAGAGCAACTACTATGTCACCGTTAATTGCAGTGGACTGCTGCTTGACTAGTACATAATCATTATGTAATATTCCAGCTTCAATCATACTATCACCATTAATTTTCAACATAAAATATTGTCCTGAATCTATAAAATCTGTTGGAACGGGATAAGTTTCTTCAATATTTTCAACTGCCAGGATAGGCTCTCCAGCAGTAACACTGCCTACTATAGGTACATGTGTAACTTCTTTTCTATCAGGAATGATTTCACTAGTGGCATCTAAAAGCTCTATGGCTCTAGGTTTAGTAGAATCCCGTCTGATATAGCCTTTTTTTTCAAGTCTTATTAAATGACCGTGAACGGTTGAAGTAGACTTTAATCCTACAGCTTCGCAGATTTCCCTTACTGATGGTGGGTAACCTTTGCTGGATACTTCATTTTTTATAAATTCTAATATCTTACTTTGCTGTTGTGTTAAGTCTGAACTCATATTGACACCTCACAATATTGATTTTGCTTTATTATAACATATTATACAAAACTATTCAAACATAAGTTCGATAAAATTCTTTACAATGAACGTACGTTCGTGTATAATTGAATTAACGAACTTATGTTTGGAGGAGTTAAGATGAGAAAATTAGTAATAGTAAATAAGAAAAGATTTATTTTGAGTACAACATTATTACTGATGATTTTATTTACACTAATTATGTCAATTTATGCTTTAATTAACAGAGTTGAAGGATATGAAGGAATGCAATACATAGAGATAAGTGTTAAAGATGGAGATACGGTGTGGGATTTAGCTAGAAAGTATACATCTAATGACAAGGACGTCAGAAAATCAATTTATAAAATCAGTAAAATAAATAATCTTAATAATTATCATATTTTTCCTGGGCAAATTATAAAAATTCCATTAGAATAATATTACATATATAAATATAAAGAAACAGCCCATAAAAGGGAAGGGCTGTTTTACTCATCAAATTCGTCGAGCCATTCAAAGTTTTTAACAATTTCTCTTTTAACATTTTTCCTATGAGCAGCATATAGCTGAGTAGTAGTTACATTATCGTGATCTAAGAGGTTCTGTACGTCATATATAGAAAAGCCGTACTGTATAAGAGATGAAGCGGCAGTAGCCCTTAACTTATGAGGGCTATATCCATTTTCTCTAGATGTGTTAAGTGCTATAGATGTATACTTTTTTACAAGCTTTCTGATAGATTTTTTAGTCATTCTTTTCTTTTGTAGAGACAGAAATAAAGCATCTCTATGTTCGGGATCAATACTTTCTGATTGAGGTCTTTCTATATTTATATATTCTTTAATTACCTTTTCTACAGATTTATTTAAAGGCATTATAACTTCCTTGCCGCGTTTTCTATATATCATAAATTCCCCCCGATTATAATTGAATGATGAAATGTTCAGTTGCTGCAGCTCTTTTAATCTAAGACCATAGGTAGTAAATAGAACTAATATGGCTTTATCCCTAAGTTTTGTTTTATTCCAATACTGCTTTTCCTTTTCGGTTAATCCAATACCATGTTCTACAGCATCAAGCATAATTGCAACTTCATTAACATCTAGTTTTTTAATGGCGTCGGGCTGGGGTTTAGGAAGTTTAATAGGATTAAAACCATCTGTGATGTTTTTAGATAAAATTTCATCCCTGTATAGAAACTTAAAAAGTGAAGTAAGGGATGATTTTTTACGGGCTAGTGCTCTGTTATGATTTTCCATAATAATGGTAGTATTAGATTTATTGATTCGATATCTGGAGCAAAAATCGCCAATAAATCTGTTTACATCCCTAGCTTTAATGTTTTGAAAATCTTCAACAGATATTTCTTGAGTAGTATTTACTGAAGTTAAATCAGTTTCTGATATTAAATATTTGCAGAAAAAAAGTATATCATTAAGATAGGCATGCCTTGTAGTTATAGAAACACTATTTCTTAAAAATATAAAGTAGTCCTTCATAAAAGGAGGTAGTTGAGATTCAATGTTTAGACAACTTTCTACAAGCTCATTTTCATCCTTAACCACATTATCAGGCTTGGATGATTTATTATGTACAATCATAGTTTTTTTTGCCATATTGAGAACCCCCTTGAAAAAGATTTAGTTGTTTATTTACTAAGTATTTTATAGGAAAAACTAAGGAATTTCAATATTTGAGAATATAGGTAAATAGAAGTAAAAGTTTGATTGTTAATTTATGGTATAATAGTTATTAGCTTAAGAAAATTAGATGCTG
>JACCKY010000060.1 GCA_014236755.1 Candidatus Petromonas tenebris
GTAAAAACAGCTCTTCAAAGTCGCTTCAGAGGAAATATTGAAGGATATTTAGAGCTATGTGATTAGATCAACTGTCACGAGAAATTACATTAATATAAAAGTCCTTTACGTAAATGTTATAGGATAATTTTGGAAGGAGACCTAAAAATGAAAAAATTGTTTTCTGTAGATGAATTGTATAAACTATATGAGAAATATAATAGCTTGTATTTCGATAATAAACTACCTAAACCATATGAGGTGACGATAGAGTGGTCAAATAGACTAAGCAGCTCTGCTGGAGTGTGCTATAGAAGGGCTAAAATAATAAGGCTATCAACGGCCTATCACATTAAATATCCTGAGGAGGTAGGTGCTACCTTACTTCATGAAATGATACACTTAAAGATTAAAGGTCACGGCCATGACTTTAAAAGAGAGCTAAGAAGGATACAGAGCCTAGGAGGCAAGGTTTATAGATATTCAAAGGAAACAGCTAAAGCTCCAAGATGGAAATATAGTTGTAAAAAATGTGATGCAGTTATAAAAAAATACAAGAGATACCCAAAGAATATAATATGTGGAAGATGTAGAGGAGAGTTTGAGGAAGTTTATATAGGAGATTAGGAAGATTTTCAATATATTAAAGGCTGAAGAAATTAAGAACAGAAGGATAGAAATAATTGAAAATACTTAAAAATTATAATGTTGAAAATGTTTTCATTTTAAGGAAGTGGGTAGAAAAAGTAATAAAGCTATTATAATATTACGTGAGGGGGAGCAAAGATGGCAAGAAAATTTAACGGTAAGCAGCTTATTGAGTCTATGGTTTTGATGGAACAAAAGGTTGGAGAATTTTACAACAAGCTTTCAGGACAAATGAAGGATGAAAAAGCAAAGAACTTATTCTTAAAGTTAGCTAAGGATGAAAATAGGCACGAAAAGATTTATAAAGGACTTTTAAACAGGCTTCCAAATGATGGAGATGTGGAGATGTCTGAAGAAGATGTAGAATACATAGAGCTTCTTATAAACAAAAGCATATTTGTTAACAAGGAAGTCGAAAAGAGATATTCTAAGTTTGATGCCTTATTATTAGCTGAAAAAGTAGAGAGGGATGGAATTATGTTCGTTAATCTCTTAAGGGAAATGTATCCAAAGATAGTTCAAGATGAGCTGGATATTATTCTTTCAGAAGAGAAAAAGCATTTAAAAACAGTTTTAGATAATAAGATTTATTCAAGTGCGCCATCACTCATGCTATAGATGATAAATTCAAGGTTAAATTTATTAAGATTTTGAAAATACTTTAAAGACTAACAAAGTGCCTCAGGTGCTTTGTTTTTTTGCATATATTATAATTTGTAATATACTATAGTTAAGATATAATTAAAAAAGAAATAGTAAAATTTTGTGTAAGTTTATAAGGTATTGATGCCAGCACTTAAGGGAAAAATTAACAAGAAAAGGCAATAAATATAAAGTAATAGGAGAGATGATATGGCTAAATTAGAACTTATAGCTACATCGGCCTTTGGCATTGAAGCTATCGTTGCCAGAGAGCTTAAAGATCTAGGATATGAGAATATGACTGTAGAAAATGGAAGAGTAACCTTTATTGGTAACGAGAAAGATATATGCAGGTCAAATCTGTGGCTGAGATGTGCCGACAGAGTATATCTAAAGGTAGGAGAGTTTAAAGCTACAACCTTTGAAGAGCTGTTTCAGCAGGTAAAGGCTCTACCTTGGGCAAACTACCTTCCTATAGATGCAAGCTTTCCGGTTAACGCAAAATCAGTTAAATCTCAGCTCTTTAGCATCTCAGATATTCAGTCCATATCAAAAAAGGCCATCGTTGAAAAGATGAAAGAAACATACTTAAAGGAATGGTTTGATGAATCTGGAAGCAGGTATCCTATACTGATATCAATACTTAAGGATAAAGTAACTGTAATGATAGATACCAGTGGTGACGGGCTTCACAAAAGAGGATATAGGGAAGTGGGAAGTGATGCCCCACTAAAGGAAACTCTGGCAGCTGCCATGATAAAAATAAGTAAATGGAAGCCCGATAGATCTCTCATAGATCCGTTTTGTGGGTCAGGAACAATACCTATAGAAGCTGCCTTAATAGGAAGGAATATTGCTCCAGGATTAAACAGAAACTTTATTTCAGAAGATTGGGACATTATTCCTAAAGAAACCTGGAAGGAAGCCAAAAAGAAAGCCTATGAGTCTATAGAATATGATAGGGAACTAGATATCTATGGATACGATATTAATGGAAGGGTAGCTAAGATAGCTATAAATAATTCAATAGAAGCAGGAGTTGATGACTGTATCCATTTTCAGAGAAGACCTGTTAGCCAGCTAAGCACAAAGAAGAAGTATGGCTACATAATATGCAACCCTCCCTATGGAGAGCGTCTTAGTGAAAAACGGGAAGTAGAAAAGCTTTATAAAGAAATGGGTAAGGTTTTTAATCAGCTCGATACATGGTCTTATTATGTACTTACTTCCCATGAGAGGTTTGAGGAAAGCTTTGGGAAAAAGGCCAATAAGAACAGAAAACTTTATAACGGAAGGATAAAATGTTATTTTTACCAATATTTTGGACATAAGCCGCCAAGAAAAGATAAATAAACTATAAACAATCTATAAAGTTTTTTGTATAATATATATAAGGAATATACTTAGGAACGGTTTGTTACCGTTCCTATTATATATTTATGATATATCAAAACTGAGGAGAAAAAACATGGAAAAAATATTGAGGAAAGAGCTTCGAAGGCAGAAGAAATTTACTGAAGATATATTAGCTGGAATGATAGACTTAGTAAGGGTTATAGATAAGGATGGTAGGGTAATATTCATAAATGAACCTATGAAGGAATTTCTTGATGATATAACAGGCACCGTATGTTTTCACGCTTTGGGAAAGAATAAAAAGTGCAAAATCTGTATATCAAACAAAACCATAAATGAGGGAGTAGTGTCATATAAAGAAGAAGTTGTTGGAGACAAAGTGTTTTCAGTTGTTAGTTCTCCAATCCGAGATGAAAATGGCAAGATATACTGTGCGGTGGAGGTCTTTAGAGATATTACAGAAAAGAAGAAGCTGGAAAAGACCATACTAGACCAAAATTATAGGATGAGAAAAGATATAGATTTTGCAAAGTATATTCAGCATAGTATTTTGCCTAAAGACGGTATTTACAAAGATATGGTAAAGATATACTCAAAATATATTCCCAGTGAGATGCTTGGAGGAGATGTATTTGATATTGTAGAGATTGATGATGAAAATATAGGAATATATATAGCAGATGTATCAGGACATGGTATTACAGCTTCAATGATGACTATGTTTATTAAGCAAACCCTAAAAAACCTTGGAAAAAAAGCATCTGACCCCGTATATACCTTGAACTATTTGAACTCAAGATATCATGAACTACAGCTTGATGATTTTTATTATATAACTATATTTTATGGGGTGTACAATAAGAAAAGTAGGAAAATTACCATGTCAAATGGAGGGCATAACTGTATGCCCATAATATTTAAAAAGGATGGGGTTGAGGAAATATTTCTTCCAGGATTACCAGTATGTAGTTTATACCTAAAAGCCAAATATGAATATTATACACTAAAGCTTGAAAAAGGAGATAAGTTGCTTTTTTATACCGATGGAGTAACCGAGGCAAGAGGAAAAGATCGAGCAGTATACGGAAATAAAATTATGCAAGTTGCAGTAAGAAATAAAAATTGCCAAAGTGATGAAATAATTGAAAATATATTGAAGGATGTTATGAAGTTTTGTGATAAAGACGTTAATGACGATATAGCTATTATGATGATTGAGGTGCTATGATAGGGAGTGAAAAACTTTGTCAAACAAAAAACGTAGACGAAGAAGGCGCCGTCTATTCCTTATAGCAGTTTTTATTTTAATATTTGGAGGAATGAAGTTTGTCCAATTGATCAAACCAATGCTGGGATTTGGAAGTGTAAGATTAAAAGAGGTAAATACGATTAAATACTTAGATAAAAATGACGGCAAAAGAGAAATTACCATTGAAGCTTTAAATGAAAACGTTATTAAATTTGAGAAGGATACTTTAAGCTTATTTGATTTAAAGGGAAAAAAACTTTGGGAGAAAAAAATCGATATCTCAAAAGCCATAATCAAAGGAAATCATGAAAAAGTCATAGTTGCCGACTCTCAAACCGGAAAGATATTTTATTTAGATTATAAAGGAAATGAAACAGGACATTTTTTAGTGGATGAGCCAATTTATGATATAAAGATCAATAAAGACGGTTATATTTTGATTATTCTGAAGAATAAAGACAGCATATATGTATTAGATAGTGACGGAAATAAGGTTTCAAATATTAACATACCTAAAGGAGAAATTATTGATGGAGATTTATCTGATGACAGCAGTGTGATAGCGCTATCATTATTGCAAATAGAAGAAAATAAATTTTACAGTAATATTCTTTTCTATTCTTTGGAAGGAAGTATTTTAGCTGGAAGAAAGTATGATAATGATATTATTTACAGATTATTTTTTGTGGGTAATAAAGAAATATTGTGTTTAAAGGATGACAAGATCTTTAAGCTTACAAGTGAAGATAAGGTACTATGGGAAAAAAAGCTAGAGGGTGTTTTACATAGAGGTGATTTAAGTGAGGATGGAAAACTTGCACTAAATCTAGTTAAAAAAGAAAATATTATAATAGATACAAAGAACAGGAGCATAGTTACCCAAATAGATTTTAGAGGTAAGGTCTTGTGGGAAACCCCTATTGTAGGGGATATTGAGGGAATAGATACTTATGGAGATAAAGTTGTAGCCTACACAAAAAGGACTTTATACTTTATAGACGATAAAGGTAATATAATTTTAGAAAAAAAGATTAATAAAGATATCAGAGAACTTTACTGGATTTCTGATGATAGTTTGGCAATTATTTATACTGACAAAGTAGAAATAGCCCAAATTACAACTTAAAACTTTAGTTTAATAAGGCGACCTAGACGGTCGCCTCTTTAAATCAATCCTGATAAAACTGAAACTCGTACTACAACTCCAAGAAGTTTATTTGTATCGTCAACTACTGCAATAGGATATTTAGCTTCTGAGGCCTTTGGTATAAGGTCCTGTACATAAGTTTCCGGGCTGGTAGTGGAATAATCCTGTTTCATAATATCTTTCAAGGGTTTATTTTCTTTAATAGCCTTTACAGTATCATCTATAGTGATGATGCCCTGCAGCTTCCTATCCTTATCGACTACAAATAAGCTGGATATGCCGTTTTCTTCCATTTCTTTCATGGCCACCTTTGGACCATTTTTTAGTGATGCTAAAGCTAGAGGTTTAATCATTACATGTTTAGCCTGAAGAATTTTTGATCTGTCTATATCCTTTATAAAATCTTTAATATATTCGTTTGTAGGATTAGTAAGAATTTCTTCAGGAGTTCCAACTTGTACTATTTTACCGTCCTTCATTACTGCAACCCTGTCACCTATTTTAAAAGCTTCATTTACATCATGGGTAATAAAAATGATTATTTTTTTAAGCTTTGACTGTATATCTAAGAGCTCAAGCTGCATTTCCCTTCTGATAAGAGGATCTAGGGCACTAAAGGGCTCATCCATTAGAAGAATATCCGGATCGTTTGCTAATGCACGGGCCAGACCTACTCTCTGCTGCATTCCTCCACTTAGTTGGTGGGGCATGTTGTCTCCCCAACTTTCAAGACCTACTGTAGCGAGAGTCTGTTTAGCAATTTTGCGCCTTTCTTCCCTAGGAACATTTTTTATTTCCAAGCCATATTCTACGTTTTCAAGAACTGTTCTATGGCTAAAAAGTCCGAAATGCTGAAAGACCATTGCAATCTTTTCTTGTCTAAATTTTCTAAGTTGTTGTTTATCATACGTAACTATGTTATCCCCGTCTACAAAAATATTTCCTGCAGTAGGTTTGTGCAGTAAGTTGAGGCATCTAATCAGGGTGGATTTTCCGCTCCCTGATAGTCCCATTATAACGAAGATTTCGCCTTCATGGACATTAAAGGAAACATTATTGACTCCTACTGCATGACCTGTTTTTTGAAGTATTTCATCCTTTGTCATTCCTTGCTTAAGTTTCTTTAATACAGATTTAGGGTTTTTCCCAAAAATTTTATATAAATTTTCAACCTTTATTCTTTCTGTCATATCTAACGCCTACCTTTTTTATTTTCCTACTCGGGTATTCTAAATCGGTCCGCAATACCCTGTGTTATTCTGTCAATAATAATAGCAACGAATACTATAGAGAGTCCTGCCTCAAAACCTCTCGCAATATCGATCCTGTTAATTGCTATAAGAACTTCGGAGCCGAGTCCCTTTGCACCTACCATAGAAGCTATTACTACCATTGCCATTGCCATCATAGTAGTCTGGTTTACACCAGTCATAATAGTCGGCATAGCTTGGGGGATCTCTACCTTTGTAAGTATCTGCCAAGGAGACGATCCAAAAGAATGAGCAGCCTCAAGCATTTCTTTATCTACATTTCGAATAGCTAGGTTGGTCAGTCTAATAACCGGAGGAACAGAATAAATAGTAGTGGCAAATATTGCAGGAACTGTTCCAAGACTGAAAAAGATAACTGCTGGTATTAGGTATACAAAGCTCGGCATAGTCTGCATGCCATCTAAAAGAGGTTTCATAAAAGACTCTAATCTATTACTGTAGGCCATAAGTATACCTATAGGGATACCTATGATTAAAGATATAACAACGGAAGTTAAAACCAGAGACAAAGTTGATATCATTTGATCCCATAGGCCAAAGAGTCCCACGATAAATAACATTAGTGCATAAGTTATGCCGGATGGAAGTTTTTTTATACGCCATCCTAATAAAAATACTCCTACTATAATAATCCACCAAGGAATCCAATGTAGGGCAAAATCTACCTTAAGCAAAAACCATAATATCAAATCTCTAACAGCATCAAAGAAACTTTCAAAGTTGTCAATTAACCAGTTAACAATATCTGCAACATATATTCCGAACTTAAAACTTAAATATTCAGGAAACTCACTCATATTTTTGGGTGTTTTAAAACAACCCTTTTCACCTCACTTTAGTAATTTAATCAAAGATAGACAAATAGAGGCCTTTTTTATTAAATGGCTCTATTTGCCTAAAATTAAATCTACTTAATTGCTGCTTTTACTTTTTCAGCTATATCTTTGGATACCCACTTAGTCCAGATTTCTTCATGATTTTGTAAGAACCACTTAGCAGCATCTTCTGTAGTTGCACCTTCATTGTTTTGCATATAAGCTAGCGCTTCACTGGTAAGGGCGCTACTAGTTTTATAGTTCTTTAAAAATTCGACTATCTCGGGAGCCTTTTCAGTCATGTCTTTGTGCACTGTAACCGTAACATCTACTGAAGGGAATTCACAAGCATAGCCATTTTCCCATTTTTTTTGCTATATGGTTCATCTTCAAGAAGTGTCATATCATATTTACCTATTACCCATGTAGGTTCCCAATAATATCCAACCCAAGGTTCTCCCTTTTCATAGGCAGCAGCAATGGAACTGGCAAGGGCGGTATCAGAACCTGGACTGAAATAGTTGTACAGTTTATCCAACTCGTATGTCTTAACCTTTTCCCTCATTATTTCGTCTACTTTCCAACCGGGAATTGCTCCATATATACGTCCTTTGCTCGGATCTTCTACGTCTTTGAATACTTCTGGATATTTGGCTAAGTCCTTAACAGTTTTTAAATCAGGAGCCATAGGATCAATTCCTCTTTCTGGATCTCCTTTGATAACATATGTGGGAACGTAAAATCCCTGAGCATTGTCGTCAAAGTTAGTTGAAACTTCAATAATATCTCCTGCATCAATTGCTTCGTTATAAACCTTTTCAATATTTTGTGTCCAGGTTTCCATAAGGATATCTATATCCCCATTTCTAAGGCCTGTAAATGTAGCTGGCGTTGAACCCATGGTAGCGTCTGTTGGGTATCCGTATCCATTTTCAATTATTAGTTTTGCTACATCATTGTGAAATCTTACACTGTCCCAACCGGGATCAGCAAAAACAATAGTCTCTTTCTTCTCAACTTGTTCCTTTTCCTTATCATCTTTTCCTTGCTGGTCTGGAGCACAAGCTGTTAAAGCTATGATAGACGTAACAAGTAATAATGTCAGGAAAAGTTTTAGATTAGAAATTTTCGATAAATATTTCATTTAACTACCTCCTATTATTTTATTTTGATAAAAAAGAGTATTTTAAGGATAGCCAACATTGATTTCAAAGTTAGCCCCTTATTAATCCTATTTTAGAAATTTAAATAAAAGTTATTTTTTAGCTAATATACTCATCATTTTTTAAATAACTCTATAAAGACTATAAAATAGAAAATTGCTATACTAATTAAAATGGGCAATATTGACATAAAGCAAATAAAACTAGATTGATAGGATAGTATTTTTTAGATATGAAAAAAAGATTTATAAAAATACAATGAGTAAAAATTTGAATTGTTAAAACAAAGATTTTTCAAATGTTACAGATAAGAACACTATATTATTATAATATATTTTGAATACAAAATCAAATTAGGTGAAATACTTAGGTTTTAAATTTGCAAATACCTAGTTTTTTTAAGAGTTAATAACGAACTGGTTTTCTTAAGAAAATTTGGTTATAATTTAAATAGTGACGAGTAATTGATGGAGGGTAAAACTGTGAATTGGATGGATGTTTTCATCATAATAATTATTGCTATCAATGGGTTAAAAGGGCTTAGTATAGGATTAGTATTGTCGTTTTTCAGTATAGCCAGCTTCATTGCGGCAGGAATTATTGCAAAAATATATTATCCTATGCTTTCTCAGTTTATATTGGAAAAGACGAATTTGATTTCCGAAATTTATGGTTTTGTATTTCAAAAAATTGCGGTTTTCGCTAAGGATAATCCTCAGATACAAGGTGCATCGGAAAAGAACATCTATGAAATAATGAATTTTCCTAAAACTTTATCAAATTTTCTTATAAAAAGTAATGGAATGAAGCAGTATAGTGAGGAAGTGATGAACAATATCTATGGATATGTATCGGAAATAATTACGAGGATGGTAGTAGACTTAATAAGTATAGTTATTATCTTTTTAATTGCAAAACTTATTTTAAATATTATAGGCAAGGTCTTAGACAGCATAGCATCTCTGCCGATTATAAATCAGTTTAACAGGTTGGGAGGGCTTTTGTTTGGAACGTTAAAGGGGGCGCTAATAGTATTGATATTGTTTGCTTTAATGGTTCCTGCAGCCTCGATCTTCCCCGGTAGTTTTATAGTAGAAGGACTAAATAATTCAAGCTTGGCAAAATATTTTTATGACTATAACATTATATTAAATATGCTTGGAAGTTTTATAGATTTTAAATAATAGTATAGATAAAATTTATACTAATTGAAAAACTATAAATAAATGTTATAGGAGTTATGTAGAATGAAGTATTATAATATTCATAGAGAGATTAATCAATTTATGGAGGGTTGTTTTATGGAGCTCAAAGTTGACGCAAGAGGAATGGAATGTCCTAAACCGGTTATTGAGACTAAAAAGGCTATGGAAAAGATAAATGAAGGTAAAATAACTACTATTGTCGATAATGAAATAGCCAGGGAAAATGTAACTAAATTAGCTAAAAGCCTTAATTGTGAAGTGGATATCAATGAAATAAATGGAGACTTTTATGTAAATATTTACAAGGGTGTTGTAGATAAGAACTATACCCCTGAGAAAAAATCAGATACTAAGGATTTAGTAATTCTTGTGGGCAAGGATGTCATGGGAGAGGGTTCCAAAGAGCTTGGTCAAATTTTGATAAAGGGATATTTCTATACCTTAACTGAGTCAAAGCCCTATCCAAAGGCTATACTGTTTGTTAACAATGGAGTGAAACTGACTACAGAAGGATCAGAGGTATTAGAACATATAAGAAAGTTGGAAAGTGGCGGAGTTGAGATTTTCTCATGTGGCACATGCCTAGATTATTTTAACTTAAAGAACAAACTGGCAGTAGGTGGAGTTACAAATATGTATACAATCGTAGAAAAAATGAATGGAGCCAAAAATACTATAACACTTTAAAGGAGCGATAACTTGGAAAGAGAGTTTTACGTAATATCCTTTGAATCTACCCATCATGCTATTATGATGGAAAAAAAACTGAAGGAAAAATATAAAATAGATATGATTCCTACCCCAAGGGAGATAACGGCAAGCTGTGGCCTATCTATCAGATTTTCCCCAGAAATTTTGGAAGATATATTAAAAGAATTGGAAAATAAAGATATGAAGGATGGCAATATGGGTATATACAAGATTATAAAGTCAGGGGAAAG
>JACCKY010000012.1 GCA_014236755.1 Candidatus Petromonas tenebris
TTAAATGAACAAGAACCACATCATTACACCAAGGGAGATATTATTAATATCCCATACAAAACAAAAATGAATGTCCATAATCAAGACGAAGAAGTATTGGAATTCTTTGTGGTAAAATCGCCTAATCCTAAAAACTACAAGGAGAAGGAGTGATGAAAGGTGGATATTTTTACAGCATCATTATGGGGGATAACAGGGGCTGCGTTTGTCGCATCTCTTATTAAAAACAAGCAAAAGACATTTAATTCAGGGTTAAGGTTTTAATTTCTGTTTTTAGATGCTTATTCTTCATAAAGCACTATCTCCCTTCCAAAATTTTATGCCATTATAGGAAAGGATAAATATAAAAGTCAACTATTTTTATCATAAATTTAGTTCTAAAAGAAGGGTATGTCTTCAGGCTCAACAATGATGGGATTTAAATTTTTATCCACTAAAACAGATGGTGTGTATTTTTCGGGATTAAGATATTCATCAAGTTTAAATGGGATGCCATTTATTATCTTACCAACCATGCTAATAATTTGTTCTGATTTTTAATTACTATATTTGCAAATTTTAGTGGGCAGATGGAAGGAAATAGGGGCGTTTTTTCACCAAACTTTATTATGATTCAACATCTTGCAGTATAATAATCAGTTTTTTACTTAAAAGTAGATTTTTTCAAAATATCCCAATTAATAATATCTATAAATTTTTCAAAAAGGGTGGTAATTATATTAAACCAAAGGTTACTGACTATTTTATACCTAAATTTATGGAATTTCTTGAAGATTTATCATATTTTATTTTGTCAATGGTTTATTTTTACATTTATTGAACACTAGTGATAGAGTATAGCAGAATTACTAAGAGGTCCTTATAAAAAGGAACAGTACGGTGATGTGATACTGCCTATGGCCGTACTCAGGAGGTTTGACAGCGTTCTTGCAGCCACTAAGCAACAAGTATTAGAACGGTATGAAATGTTAAAAAAATCAGGGCTCCAAAACATGGACCATGTTTTAAACAGGATTTCAAAGCAGGAATTTAATAATACAAGTAAATATGACTTTGAAAAGTTGCTGGCTGACCCAGATAATATCGCAAACAATTTAAGGAATTATATAAGGGGTACATATTTGAAGAACTAATTAGAAGGTTTTCTGAATACGGAGAAGCGGGAGACCACTATACCCCTCGTAAAGTTATCAGGCTTATGGTGGATATCCTCCTTAACGAAGATAATGAGGAATTAACGCAACCAGGGCTTGTTGTAACTGTATACGACTGCTGTGCGGGAACGGGAGGCATGCTTTCAGTTACAGAACAATACCTGAAAGAATTAAACCCTGGGATAGATGTTGAATTATTTGGCCAGGAATTAAACCCACAGTCTTTTAGTATCTGCAAATCCGACATGCTTATAAGAGGGCAGAATGTAGACAACATCATTTTGGGGGACAGTTTTACCCAGGATGGACATAGAGGGAGAACCTTTAGATACATGCTTACCAATCCCCCTTTTGGTGTAGAATGGAAAAAAAGCACAAAAGTTTATCAAAGATGAACATGAAAAGGAGGGTTTTGATGGTAGGTTTGGCGCAGGGCTTCCAAGAATATCCGATGGCTCCCTTTTATTTTTGCAGCACTTGATATCCAAAATGAAACAGGACGAAAAAGGCAGCCGTATCGCTATTATCTTTAATGGCTCACCATTGTTTACGGGGGATGCAGGCTCAGGAGAATCGGAAATCAGACGCTGGATAATAGAAAACGATATGTTCGAGGGGATTATTGCACTGCCTGACCAGTTATTCTACAATACAGGTATTTCTACTTATATCTGGATAGTAACCAATCGTAAGAATAGTGACCCAATGAAGGGGCCTGTAAGGACAGGGAAAATACAGTTGGTCAACGCAGTAGACTTCTATCAGAAAATGAGGAAAAGCCTTGGAAACAAGAGAAATGAAATCACTGAAGAACAAATAAAAGAAATTATGAGGATATATGGTGAGTTTAAGGAGAACGAATACTGCAAGATTTTTGATAATGAAGATTTCGGATATCAGAAGATAGTTGTAGAGAGGCCTTTAAGGCTTAATTTCCAGGTAACTGAAGAGAGGATTAATAATCTATACAATGAAAGAGCCTTTAAGAAACTTGCTGAAACTAGAAAAAAGGTGCAGCATGATTAAAGGAAATAGGGGAAGGCAAGAAACTTCAACAGCAAATAATAGATGTCTTAAAGACAATGGATTCTACTATTCTGTATAAAAACAGGGATGATTTTACAAAAGTATTCAAGAAGGCTTTTAAAAATATTAATATTAAATTGAATAGTTCTTTGTTAAAGGCTATTCTCTCTGCGTTGTCCGAGAAGGATGAAACATCAGATATTTGTGTGGATAGTAAGGGCAATTCAGAACCAGACCCAGATTTGAGGGATACTGAAAATGTATCTTTGAAAGAGGATATCCATGTATACTTTGAACGGGAAGTAAAACCCCATGTGCCCGATGCCTGGATAGATGAAAGTAAGACTAAAATTGGATACGAAATACCTTTCACAAGACATTTTTATAAATACCAGTCCCTAAGGCCTTCTGAAGAGATTATGAAGGAAATTAAAGAACTGGAGCAGAGCATTTTGGAGAAATTGAAGAAGGTGATGGGGGGAATGAGTAAGTTTAGGAGGTATGAAAGATATAAGGATTCAGGGATTGAGTGGATAGGGGAGATACCAGAGCCTTGGACGGTTAAGAGAATTAAGTATATTTCAAGTATGATATCTAAAGGTACTACTCCATCTACTATTGGACAACAAATATTAGATAGTGGGAAAATACGGATTTAAAGAGTCAGAACTTCCAGAACGGTTTGCCACCGATAAATTGAATAAGTTTGCTCATATATACTTTAAGCAAAAAGATAAAAAGACTTCTAAAGATAGGGCAATGCTAAACCACTTTATAGATGTGGCCGTAGAAAGGTTTAAGAAACTGGATAAACAGCGGAAGCAGGATTTTAGCAGCCAGAGTATGAAATACGTAAGGCTTTATTCCTTCATCCTTCAAATAACGCCTTTTGAAGATGTTGAACTCCATAAGTTGTATGTATATTTAACATATCTGCTTAAAAAACTGCCAAAGGAAAAAGGCTCTACTGTCCACCTGGCAGATGAGATTGCTTTAGAGTATTATGCTACCAAAAAGACATTTGATGATTTTCGGCTTGCTTTTGAAAAAGTCTTTATCAATAAAGTGATTGACAGGATGGACCAGAATCAGACCTTCTTTACACGCATTTTGGATGATGAACAGTTCAAAAATGCATTGATGGAATTTATGCTGGTTGAAACCTATGAAAAATTAAATAACATGACAATTTGATGACAAAGTAAAGGAGAAAATGTATGAGTAAATGTGAAAGATGTGGAACAATTTCTAAAAGTAATGGCATGGTAATAACAACCACAGAGGAAGGGAAACCATCAGAAACAATCTGCGGTGACTGTTATAATGCTTATATGGCAGAGATGCTTGAGGTTGAAGATTATAAAGATTTTGAACCAAGAGCAATTTTTACTGATTGTGAAGGAATAGAACATTGTTTTGAGATAAGGAAGAAAATTTATCCAACGGGAATTTGCTGGGAAGCCAATGAATTTTTTTAAGAGGATAAAATAGGATATTCCTTTGAGGTACACCAGGATTTTGATACTGACTCAAATGAGGCAATAGAAAGGCTTTATAGAAAGATAAGAAAGGGTTTATCACGAAAGTTTGTAAAAAGAGAAGTATTTCAGGGACAAGAGTTTTTATCTTTTAAAGATAATATAATAGAAGGGCGTATTGAATGGGATTACAGGTATGACGATAGAACTCCCAAATTTATTATAGATGGACAGGTTGTAGGCAAGGGGAGAAATTGAAGATAATTTACGGATGATGTAGGTTCAGTAACTCAAGTGATAGTATTTGGCGGGGGAAATGCTGCGTCAAATGAACCATTCTTTAATCAGATAACCATTAATATGGTTGAATGTATATTAAAACTTGCAATGGAATTATATTTGTTTATTGGAAGTAAAGGAATCGTAACAATTGCTAGAAGAATTTATGATAGTGGTATGCATGACCAATAATAATGTTAGCAGTTGTTTAAAATATTAATGAAAGGGATGAAATAATTGGCAAAATGTACACTTTGTAACACGAAAAAATCAAAGAGATTATGTCCTGTCATAAATGAATATATCTGTCCAGAATGCTGTGGCAGTAAAAGAGGTGTAGAGATTAACTGTGCACCAGAATGCAGTTTTTATGTACAATGTAAACGCAGGGAAAATGAAAAAGCCATCGGCAAATTAGTTAAAGAATCATTTAATGATGAATATAATGACTTGTTCAAGGATGAAAGAGTGGTTAATGTAGCAGGGCCGTTTGAATTGTATATATTTGAGAACTATTATAATGACATTAGAGTGAAAGATAATAATATCTATCAGTGCCTATTGAAAATGTACTATACCCTTGATGGGCAAGGTGATATCTACACTTTTGATGAATTTGAAACAGAGTTATTTAATAAATTTAAAGAAGTTGTTAAGCAGGAAAACACGCCTGTTGAACTACAAAAGACTATTATACTAAGATTGATGAAGTCAATCGAGCAGGTAACAGGCGGCATTTTTGGAAACAGGAATTACATGGAGATGCTGCGTGGACAGTTCACCCATACAGGTAGAATGGGTGGAATGTTTTTGTAGTGTTATGACAAATATCTATATAATAAATGACCTATATTAAGAAACAAGAATCATGATTCTGGATGAAGGTTATATTATAAAGAGACTATCCTTTATTAATTTTATTTAGGCTTGGCGTTTTAATATATACTTCTAATCAGTGGCAAGGTTTTAAAAATTGCAGGCAGTGCAATATTAATGATGCTGGTAAGCCTTTTTATTTACCATGCTAAACAGGAAGGCTTGCTTTGCTTGGATGTTGTAGAGGTAAAAGCAGAAGTTGTATATAAGCATAATATGTGTTAAAATGTAAGCATAAAAGTAAGGTATACGGATGGAGAGCATATTCTCTTCTTACGGCCAGATTAGATTCTGGAATGACATAAGGGAGAATATGCTCTTTTTGTATTTATAGAGTTTTTATGGAGGTTGGGCGATGGTAGATGATAGGATGCTCACGATTCAGGCATTTATTCAAAAAATTACAAATGATTTCAAGAAAGCATTCCCACAGGTGAGCATAGAAAAAGATTCAATCTGTTTCGGTTCTGGGGTGATACATGTAGAAATTCCAATCGGCAGCATGTATAGAGAATATCAAATAACCGATTACCCTAAGACAAAAGAATCATATATAAAAATTGGCAATGAAATACTTAACCAATACAAGTTCAAAGTGGATTATTCTAATGTCTATCCGATATTGAAACACCGTGATTTTGATAAAAATGCAAAAGTTTAGTTTTATAAGAAGAGAGCCTTTGCAGACGTGGATGTGCTGTATGTTACAGATATGGGAGAAACTTTCCGTTTCTTCACTACAGATGATGATGTAGATTTTAGTGTGCTTGAACGAAAGGCTATGGAAAATATAAACAAAATGACTGCTGTTCTTGTGTCTTTAGATAAGGGATTGCAGGTATTTACGCTAAGGCATACAACGGATTTTGCAAGTTCACTGTTTTTATCATCCTCAATAAGTAGACAGATAAGGGAGAAGGTGGGAGAAGATATATTATTTGCAATTCCCAGTACATCATCTATCCTTGTTGCAAAGTACAATTATTACAATGAGAGACTGCTTGAACATCTTATAAAATGTGATTCGGACCCTAACAAGGTTTCAAACTCAGTATATAGACGTAAAAATGGAATGCATTATATGAAAGTATGTTAAGGAGTAAGAGAAAATAAAGAATAAGATAAATATGGACGATTAGTGTTATTGATACTATCATGGATACATTTTTGATTTATTTTTAATTAAAACTTTGAGTTAAGGTATTTATACTAAATAAACAATAAAAAACATAATAAAATTTTATGGAAGGAGCGATGAATTTATGAATAAGGTATTAATAGAGTGTGATGAACTTATTGATGAATATGAATTAAATGAGGAAAAGATTTTAAAACAGTTACAATCAATGAAAATAGAAAAAGGAGCAGAGGATTTTGTCATTGTATACAATAATGACTCACATTACACACTGATTGGTGAAATTAAGGGTAATCAGTTCTAACCAATATTGAAAAAGCCATTGCGTTTAAAAAAAGGATTAATATCTCAATTGCTTCGGTTATTTCACCTGAAGCCTTAGTTTCTATTATACTTTTTACAGCCTGTTTAAGGTAATTTAGTTCTATTCCAAAAACTTCCAAATTTATCACTTCAACCACTCCTTCACGAAAGTTTGAAACATTATAGGGATAGGCTTATGGAAAGTCAAATTAATAGAGGTAAAAGTTATAAATAGGCTAAGAAGGATATATAGGGTTAAGATGAGTTGGGTAAATTAGTTGTAAAAGTTATAATATGATTGTTTTCGTTTTTTATATGCGCTACAATAGCGTTAGCGACACAGACGGAGAGCATATTCTCTTTATACAGCCAGATTTATGCTGGCAGTAATTAAGGAGAATGTGCTTTTTATTTTTTGCAAAAAAAAATTGAGACGATAAAATTCAAGGTTAGAGGTGATGGATATGAGAGCAACTTTTCAGGAAGAGAGTTATATCGCAAAATGTTTTAATAGGACATTTCAAGGAGTGTCATTTAAGGGGATTGGGTTAGAGTTACCGAGGATAAAGGAAATAGTGGAAGTAGAAAGAATAGAGAATTATAAAAAACCACTTCTAATGTTTTTGCTTGAAGATGATTCAGTATTTCATATTGAAATTATGAATGATGAAATAAAGCCTGACGTCCAGAGTATGCTGACCTATGATATGAGTATAGTATTGAAATATGGAATGCAAGTAAAGGTTGTTATTCTGAATTTTGGAAGCAGGCAAAATGGAGAAGAGTTTTGGTTCAGTACATTATGAGGCTCAGATGCTAGATTTAGCAGGTATTGATGGAGAAAAAATATATGATGAAATCAGCCAGAAAATTTGTTCAGGCTGTCCACTTGATGGGAGAGATAAACTGAGCCTGGTATTTCTTCCATTTATGAAGCATTCATTGCCCTTCGAAGAAGCACTATCAAAGGTTTTATTACTTATAGAAGCATTAAATGAAGAGGAAGAACGATTGGTTTACTTGACGGTAATAACCGAAATCGCATCAAGATTTACTGGGAATCAAGGGCTTGAGGCTTTAAAGGAATGCCTGATGGATAGTGAGGTAGGGCTAAGGATTAAGGAGGTAGGGGTCAAGGAGGGAATGCAAAATTCGTTACTAACAATTCTTTTACATAAATTTGATTCCTTACCTGACAATCTGTACTATGCTATTACAAATCAGCAAAATGAGAATATTTTGATGGAGTGGCTTGGGAAGGTTTCAGGTATCAATGGCATAGACAAACTTGAAAAAATGGTGTTTAGTAGAAATAGAATAAAGGAATAAACTCCCATTACCCTTATTGCCCTTGAACCTCCTATCCCCTAAAACCCTATAATATATATGTATATTAGTTAAAGTACAATAAAGGCTTATATTTCAATAGATTTGAAGTATTTTGAAGCGACAAAAATTTAAATCCCTATAATTAATAATAAATTGGACCCAAAATTTAACAAGGGACTTTCAGGGTTAAAATATGTAATGAAGTTTTTGAAGTAATGAAGTATAAAACAATACTTTATGAATAAAAAATTACAAAGTTATTTGAAGTTGAAGTATTACGTTTAACTATATTCTAAGAACCTGGAATCTTTAATGTTGCAGTTGCTGTTTTGAATGCCTATAAAAGAAGTTTAGAAAAAATATTCTATTACAAATGCGTTACATTTGTTAAAAGTGGACCTGACAGATTTATTCACGCGCGTTATAATCGTATTAAAAAGGAAGGGAGTTGATTATAGATGAAAAAGAGAATGAATATAATTTTTAACATGGTCATACCTACAGCGTTTGCATATATAGTATTTTTTCTACTTTACAATATGTTTCAAGAAAAGTTTTTTGAATACAGGTGGATGGGGGTAATACCGTTTCTAATAGTTACAGGATTTATTATTACAGAAAACAGAAAAGAATGGAAAACAATAAATCAGCAGGGATAAGGGGAGACCTTATCTCTGTTTTGTTAGGGGGAGAAGTGAATATGGGGTATTTAATAGTTACTATGATTTTTTGCATTACTCTCGTCAGTATTGCAGCGATTTGGTTTATGTTTAAAAAGAAATAGTATCTTCTTATTTCAAAAGTACACTTTTTAGAATAGCAGATTAAAGGGCCTGAATAGCATCTCAAGAAGTTGAATTTATATTTTGAGATATACCTTAAATGCAAATAGATATTTTGAACTTGATGTTCTTTGTAAATGACTAAATTGATATAAAAGAATAAAATACACCCATATACAAAACGTGGGTGTATTGATTTTAAGATATTTAATAATCAGTTAAAGCATTAATGCTCTTTTCCAAATCCTCATGTCTTACCTTGAGGTAAATGGCACTGCTTTCTATACTTTCATGTCCTAAGAGATACTGTACGGTATTGATATCAGCATTGGGTGTGTTAAGAACTTGAATTGCAAAGTGATGCCTGAACATATGAGGGTATATTTTAATATTGGTGTCATTTTCCCAGCACTTTAATATCTTGAAGATTCCAGAACGGGTAAAGGGCTACTTTCTTTCGCTAATCAGAAGGTATTCAGAATTTATAAATGCCTTATTCCTAACTTCCATATATGGAGTAATTGCCTTTCTTGCATCTAAATGAAGGGGAATATCCCTTTCTTTTTGATTCTTACCTATAACTCTTAGATTTCCAGACCGTTCATTTATGGCTATGTCATCAAGGCGGATATTTATAAGTTCACTTACCCTGACTCCAGTTTTAGATAATAATTCAAAAACCACTATCCATAATTCCTTATGACTTTTATGAACATATCGCTTATCTGAAGGAGTCATAATAGGATGTGCTGTTGGGTCAGCTGCTACAGGATTAAGACCAGTGGCAGAGCTTATGTTTATAGATTTCCTAACAGTTGGAATGGACCAACTTGTGAACCAAGCGGCAAAAATGAGATATATGTTTGGTGGAAAAATTACTCTTCCTATGGTAGTTAGATTACCGGCTGGTGCAGGTGTTCAAGCAGCAGCACAGCATTCCCAATCTCTAGAAGCATGGCTTACTCATGTGCCTGGACTTAAAGTTGTATATCCATCAACGCCGCAAGATGCCCTTGGACTTATGTTAAGTGCTATAGAAGATGATAATCCTGTAATGTTTATAGAGCATAAATTGCTATATTCAGTTACAGGTGAAGTTGAAGATGATGTAAAGCCAATTCCTTTAGGATTGGCAGATATTAAAAGAGAAGGTAGTGATGTTACTGTAATAGCTACTGGGAAAATGGTTCATGATGCATTAAAAGCTGCTGAATTGCTTTCGAAAGAGGGCATAGAGGTTGAAGTAATAGATCCAAGGTCTTTATATCCTCTTGATAAAGAAACAATATTTAAATCTGTACAAAAGACCAATAAAGTAGTTATAGTTACTGAAGAAAACAAGCGAGGTGGTTATGGCGGAGAAATTTCTGCGCTGATTTCAGAAAATTATTTTGATTATCTTGATGCACCTATAATAAGATTAGGTGCTCTAGATACTCCAATACCATTTTCTCCCAAACTTGAAAGCTATGTAATTCCTAATGAAACAGATATAGTTAATGCTGTTAAGAAAATGATATAAAAATCTTGAAAGAGGTAGCATAGCTATCTCTTTCTTAAAGGAGAATATATTAAATGGCTACAATAGGTATTATTGCTAATCCTGCATCAGGCAAGGATATCAGAAGGCTTGTGTCCCATGCTACTGTAGTTGATAATAATGAAAAAGTAAATATTGTGGAGAGAGTAATACTGGCTGCACAAAAATGTGGTGTAACTAAGGTATATATCATGCCAGATACTTATCAAATTGGGTATAAAGTTGAGGATAAATTAATCACTTCAAAGGAGTTAAAGGCTGAAATAGAAGTATTAGAAATAAAGATTACTGGAAGTCAGTTGGATACAACAATGGCATCAGAAATTATGGAGGAGAAAGGAGTAGGATGTATAGTTGCCCTTGGTGGAGATGGGACATGTAGAGCTGTAGCGAAAGGAATAGAAAACACACCATTAATTGGATTATCTACAGGAACTAATAATGTTTATCCAGAGCTGACTGAGGGCACGGTGGCTGGAATGGCAGCTGCAATAGCTGCATCAAAAAAATATAGTATACAAGACATTTGTAAAAAAGATAAGAGGATTGAGATATATAAGAATGAAAAACTTATTGATATTGCTTTGGTAGATGTAGTTTTATCAAAAAACATATTTGTAGGAGCTAAGGCCATATGGAATATTGAAGATATATTAAAAATAATAGTAACGAGAGGTCACCCTGCTAGTATAGGATTCTCGTCCTTGGTTGGATGCAAAATGATTGTTAAGGAAGAGGATGATTTTGGTATTTGCATTGATCTGACAAAAGATAAATATAAAATCAAAGCTCCTATAGCTGCTGGATTAGTAGAAAAAATAACGATAGGTGAACCTGAAATAATTGAAATGAATAAAGATTATGTATATATACCAGAAAACAAAGGAATAATCGCCTTAGATGGTGAAAGGGAGATAATTTTTAAAAAAGGAGATAAATTTATCTTTAAAATAACTAGAAATGGACCTCTCCATGTAAATATTGTAAAGACATTAGAAATAGCGCAGAAAGAAGGATTTTTTAATTATTAGAATTATTTATCCATAGTATTGAGTATAAAAATAGCAATTACAAGGAGGAATAGTAATGGCGGATGTAATTGTAATGCCTAAGCTTGGCCTTACCATGAAAGAAGGAAAAATAGCAAAGTGGCATAAAAATGAAGGAGATGAGGTTAATGAAGGAGAAACCTTGCTTGAGGTTGCAACAGATAAACTAACCAATGAAGTAGAAGCAAATAAAAGCGGTTTTATTAGAAAACTATTAGCCAAGGAAGGAGATGTAATTCCTTGTCTAGAGCCTATTGCCATTATAGGGAATAAAGATGAAGACATATCTTCCTTATTATCCCAATCAACAGTAAAAGCAGAGAAAGAGGATAGTGTTAAAACTTCTAGTAATAAACAAGAGGTAGAGAAAAAAACAAATCAATCGAAGAGAGTGAATGTTTCACCAATAGCAAAAAAACTAGCACAAGAAAAGGGAATTGATATTGCCGATGTTGTTGGAACTGGTCCACAGGGGAGAATAACGAAGAATGATGTTGAAAAATACTTGGAAGTTAAAGGTAAAGTAAAGACATCTCCAATGGCAGAGAAGGTTGCTAGTGAATTGAACGTTAAACTTTCAGATATTAATAAATATGGTAGAATAATGAAGCAGGATGTATTAGATTTTAACAAAAAGCGCAAACTACTTGAAGCTGCTAACCCTATTGATGAAAGAGTTCCTATGACTGAAATGAGGAAAGTTATAGCCCGAAGGATGTCACAAAGTTGGGAAATTTCACCTGCCGTTACCTATGATATCAAAGTAGATATTACAAATCTAAGACGATTAAAGAATGAACTAAAAGACATTTATAAGGTAACATATACTGATCTTTTAGTTAAGATTCTTTCAAAATCTCTTCTAGATTTCCCCTTGTTAAATTGTTCAATAGATGGAGAAGAGTTGATATATAGAAATTATGCTAATATTGGTGTAGCCGTTGCAATAGATAATGGGCTTGTAGTACCTGTAGTAAAATATGCAAATGTTAAAGGTTTAAAAGAAATTTCTTCTGAGATTAAAGAACTTGTTTTTAAAGCGAAAAATAACGAACTTTCTACAGATGATTTAACTGAAGGAACTTTTACTATCACTAACCTAGGAATGTATGGAATAGATTCCTTCTCACCAATCATCAATCAACCTGAAGTAGCAATACTTGGAGTTAGTACAATAGTAGAAACACCAGTACTACAAAATGGAAATATTATAAATAAACCATTTATGAAATTATCTCTAACAGCAGACCATAGAGCAGTGGATGGAGCAGTTGCCGCTCAGTTCCTTTATAAAATCAAACAATATATCGAGAAGCCTGAAATGTTAATACTATAGGAAAGGAGCCTGGATATATGAAAGTAGTTGTTCTCGGTGGTGGACCAGGAGGATATGTATGTGCAATTAGAGCGGCACAACTTGGAGCAGATGTTACGGTTATAGAAAAGGAACGTATGGGAGGAACATGCCTAAATGTCGGATGTATTCCAACAAAGGTACTTCTTCATACTACCGAAATATATAAGACAATTAAGGAAGAATCTAAAGAGCTTGGTATAAAAGTAGATAATATTGATATAGATTGGACTGCACTTCAAAAGAGAAAAGAATCAATAGTCAATCAATTAATAGGCGGTGTAGAAACTCTCTTAAAATCTAATAATATTACAAAAATAAGTGGACAAGGAAAGTTTATAAGTGATAAAGAGATTAGAGTTACCTTATCTAATGGGAAAAGGGAAATTATTAAATTTGATAAAGCAGTAATTGCTACCGGATCAGAACCTACAATAATTCCTTTAGAAGGTGTTGATTTAGATGGAGTTATTACAAGTAATGAAGCTTTATCTTTAAAGGAAATACCAGAAAGCATGTGTATAATAGGAGGAGGAGTAATTGGTAGCGAATTTGCATGCGTGTATTCTTCCTTAGGTACAAATGTTACAATTATTGAAATGCTCCCGGAAATTTTGACTACAATGGATGAGGACATTGTTAACATTTTAAAAAATCAACTAATTCAATCAGGTGTAGATATATATACAAAAACAAAAGTTGATAGTATTCAACAATATAAAGATAAATTAGTTGTCAGTACTAGTTCTCAAGGGAGTAAACAATCATTTGTAGTAGAAAAAGTTTTATTGGCAGCTGGAAGAAGACCAGCTACGAAAAATTTAGGACTTGAGGATATTGGAATAAAAGTTGATAGAGGTGCTATTGTAGTTGACAGGAGAACCATGGAAACCAGTGTAAAAAATATATATGCTATTGGTGATTGTAATGGAGGAACTTTGCTTGCCCACGTTGCTTCAGCTGAAGGTATAGTTGCAGCAGAAAATATTATGGGTAAGGTATCTAAAATTAAATTAAATCCCACACCTTATGCAGTATATACTAAACCAGAATTAGCAGCTGTAGGCATTACAGAAAAGGAAGCAAGAAAACAGGGATATGAAGTTCGAGTTGGAAAGTTTCCTTTATATGCCAATGGGAAATCATTAATCATGGGTGAGTTAAATGGAATTGTAAAGTTCGTAGTGGATGCTAAGACTGATGAAATACTTGGTATACACATGGCAGGGCCAAGAGCAACGGATTTAATTGCAGAAGGAGCATTAGCTCTCAGATTAGAAGCTACAGTTGAAGAAATTATTACAACTATTCATGCTCATCCAACTGTAGGAGAAGCATTCCATGAAGCAGCCCACGCGGTTCACCGTTCAGCGATACATTTACCAAGATAAATAATGTAATTTCAAAATAGTATTTAGGACTTTGGCGAAAAAATTTTTGTCGTTAAAGTCCTAAAATACTATTGGGTTTTTATGAGAAAGTACATTAAAAGAAAATAATTATTTGAATAAATTTATTTATTTGAATTTTCATAAAAAACATATTAAAGACCTTTCTATGTCGATATTTTTATAGTAATATATAAATAATATTGATATAGTGGAGGTAAATAAAAGGCCTAACGGTCAATAATATAGCAATTAAGCTGATTGTAGAATTTTACAATCGCCTACTATATTTATAAGAGGGTGAAAAAATGAAATATATAAAAACTGATTGGGATATACCATATTATAATTTTGCACTTGAAGAATATTTGATGAATGAAGCACCGGAAGATAGTTATATTTTCTTTTATATACATAAACCATCTATAATTGTTGGGAAGCATCAGAATACTATAGAAGAAATTAATAAAGAATTTGTTGAAGAAAATGGTATTATTGTAGCTAGAAGATTATCAGGTGGTGGAGCAGTATATCATGATGAAGGAAATCTGAATTTCTCATTTGTGCAAAAGGCACAAAAACAAGATTTCAATAATTTTGAAAAATTTACACGACCAATAATAAATGCATTGAAAGAACTGGGAGTAGAAGCTGAACTTTCAGGTAGAAATGATATATTAGTTAACGGTAAAAAAATATCAGGAAACGCACAATACTATAAAAAGGGGAGAATATTAAGTCATGGTACTTTACTATTTAACGCTGATATGACTAATTTATCTAAAGCATTAAAAGTTAAAGACTTAAAAATTAAGTCGAAAGGAATTAAGTCAGTTAGAAGTAGGGTTGCAAATATTAAAGATTATATGGGAAAGGATATGTCGATATTTGAATTGAAAAATTACATTTTAAATTATATTTCTGACAATGTTGATATTGACGAATATGTTTTGAATGAAAGCGAATTAAAAAAAATTATTGAAGTTGCAAATAATAAATTTAGCACATGGGATTGGATTTGGGGCAATTCTCCAGAATATGAAATTCAGAAAATTAACAAATTTCCGTGTGGCTTAATTGATGTACGATTAAATATTAAAAATGGTAAAATTAAAGACTGCAAAATATATGGAGATTTTTTTACAAAGAGAAATATAGAAGAATTAGAAGAATTTTTGTGTGATAAAACTTATGAAAAGGACAGTATTAAAAACGATTTAAAAAATATTGACTTATCAGATTATTTTCATGGGCTTGACTTAGAAAAATTTGCAGAGTTTTTAACTGTTTGATATTTAAGTGCTAAGTAATGCGTTTAATTAATCTAAATAGAAATTCTTTCTGGTAACCTTATTATATAAAATACTATCATAATCACAAAGAAAAGGTTTTCCATTAAGTGATTTCAAAAAAATATATATTACTATAGATATATTTATCTAAGTTAGGATATTAAGTAATAATTATCCAAATTAACAGTAATCTTTATATAAAAGCTACGGAACTAATAACAGAGTTACACTGTTATTTTGAAGGGGTGGTATTTTGGATAATTATAATAATGAGCGGAAAGAACAATGGATGAAATTTATTAATGAAAATATTATAGATTCCTCAGTCAATCCAATTATTGCAGAGTCGTGGAAAAGATGCAAAGAATATGGAGTTGATCATTTAGATTGTGCATCTCTTCCTAGAGATTTAATTGAAAGCGAATTATTTGGATATGAGAAGGGTGCATTTAATAGAATTTAAGGGTTAGAAGATGAAACTTGCATAAGTATGGTCAGCCTAGTTATAAAAATTAACGATCATTAAAATACTATTATTTGCTATAAAAAAGATTGACTCTAGCAAAAAATAGGTATATACTATTTTTTAGAAAACACATGAATAATTGTTCATACGATAAAAGGAGCTGATGATGTGAAGAAAGATAGACTAAATGCGGAATTTTGTAATTGTAATGTTATACATGAAGATGTTGTAAATAGGGTAAGTGAAAAGATGCCAGAGGAAGAAAAGCTGTATGATTTGGCGGAACTTTTTAAGGTGTTTGGAGATACGACTAGAATTAAAATAATCTATGCTCTGTTTGAATCGGAAATGTGCGTATGCGATATAGCTGCATTGCTAGGTATGACCCAGTCAGCCATATCACATCAACTGAGGGTTTTGAAGTCAGCAGGGCTGGTAAAATACAAAAGAGAAGGCAAAATAGTCTACTATTCATTAGATGATGAACATGTCAAAAATATTTTTGACCAAGGTTTCGTTCATATAAACCATAAATATATGTACTAATGTAACAATTTATAGCAATTAGAACAATCAATAATTGAAGTTTGCAAATTGAAATAAGGGGGTTCGAAAAGTGAAAAGAGAACTAGTTTTAGAAGGACTGGATTGTGCAAACTGTGCAGCAAAAATTGAAGTTAAAGTCAGGGAGCTTGAGGATGTAAAGGAAGCAACATTAAATTTTATTACCAAGACTTTATCTATAGAAATAAAAGATGTAGATAAAATAGACTCTGTTATCTCAGAAATAAGGAATATAGTTAACAAATTTGAACCCCATGTTGTGGTACAAGAAAAAATAATAGATAAATCTTCTAAAAAAGTATTAGTTTTAATGGGGCTCATGTGTGGAAGCTGTGCTGCAAAGATTGAAAATGAAATAAAAACTTTTAAAGGTGTAAAAAATGCTCACATAGACTTTGTATCCGGTAGACTGGTTATAGAGGCCAATAAAAAAAATTTAGATAGAATTGTGGAAGAAGCTATAAAAATAGTAAAGAGAATAGAACCAGATGTAGATGTAATGGAGGAAAATAAAGTCACTAGTACATCTGAACACTATAATTCATTTGATCGTGGTAATGAACAAAGTCATAGTGAAGGAAATAATAAAAAAGAGCTTATGAGACTAACAATTGGTATAATATTTTTCGGATTAGCAATAATATCTAAATTTTCCTTCTGGACTGAATATACTCTATATTTTATAAGCTATCTCATAATCGGTGGAAAGGTTTTAAAAAGAGCGGGAAAAAACATACTAAGAGGTCAGGTTTTTGATGAAAATTTTCTAATGGCTTTAGCTACTGTGGGAGCATTTGCGATTAAAGAGTTCCCTGAAGGAGTAGCGGTTATGCTGTTCTATGAGATTGGTGAATATATCCAGGAGCTTGCAGTCAACCGATCAAGAAAGTCTATTGCAGAGCTGATGGATATAAGACCTGACTATGCAAATTTAAAGATAGGAAATGATATACAAAAGGTATCCCCTGAAGAAGTAAATATCGGGGACTTGATTATCATAAAACCAGGGGAAAAGGTGCCACTCGACGGAACAGTTATAGAAGGAAGTTCCATGTTAGATACATCTGCCCTTACAGGAGAGTCGGTTCCAAGGGAGGTCCAAGCTGGAAGCGAAGTTTTGGGAGGATTCATAAATAAAAATGGACTTTTAACTGTGAAAGTAGCTAAGGAATTTGGAGAATCTACAGTATCGAAGATACTTGAGCTAGTCCAAAATGCAAGTAGTAAAAAGGCGCCGACAGAAAACTTCATTACAAAATTTGCAAGATATTATACACCGGTAGTAGTTTTTGTAGCTGTTGGATTAGCCGTAATTCCACCCTTGGTTATTGATGGAGCCGTATTTTCACAGTGGATATATAGGGCGCTGGTATTTCTTGTAATATCCTGTCCATGTGCTTTAGTAGTATCCATACCTCTTGGTTTTTTCGGAGGAATAGGTGGAGCATCTAAAAATGGTATACTTATAAAAGGAGGAAACTATCTAGAGGCCCTTAACAATGTAGAAACTGTTGTACTGGACAAAACAGGGACATTAACTAAGGGAGTATTTAAAGTAACAAAGCTTCACACCAAAGAAAATGTAGACGAAGAAGAGCTATTAGAATATGCTGCTTTTGCAGAGAGCTATTCAAATCATCCTATAGCTGAATCAATACTAAAGGAATACGGAAAAGAAGTAAATAAGGATGAAATAATGGATTATGATGAATTATCAGGGTATGGTATAAGGGCAAAGGTAAAAGGCAAAGAAATTTTAGCAGGAAATCATAAGTTAATGGCAAAAGAAAACATTGATTTTGAAGATGTAGATGAGGTTGGAACTATAGTTCACATAGCAATAGATAAAGAATATGCAGGATATATCGTTATAGCTGATGAAATCAAAAAAGATTCAGAAAAGGCAATAAAAGACCTTAAAGCCGTTGGAGTAAAGAAGACCGTAATGCTTACGGGAGATAATAAAAATGTAGCCCATAAAGTAGCACGGCAGCTAGGTCTGGATAAAGTGTATGCGGAGCTTTTACCTCAGCATAAGGTAGAAAAGGTAGAAATGCTTGAAAAAGAAAAAAACCCTAAAGGAAAGCTCATATTTGTGGGAGATGGTATAAATGATGCACCTGTACTTGCGAGATCAGATATAGGCGTAGCAATGGGTGGACTTGGATCTGATGCTGCTATAGAAGCTGCCGATGTTGTTATTATGACGGATGAACCGTCAAAAATAGCCACGGCAATAAGAATTGCAAATAGAACGAAAAAAATAGTGTGGCAAAATATAATATTTTCATTGGGAATAAAGGCGGTTGTGATGATTCTAGGTGCTGTTGGAATGGCGACAATGTGGGCAGCAGTATTTGCTGATGTTGGTGTGGCCCTAATAGCAGTTTTAAATGCAATGAGGGTCATGAACGTAGAAAATATATAGATAGCTGGAGATGAATATTTGTGGATAAAGACAAATTAAATAAAATAAGAGAAAATATAAAACTCTTTTTGAAAAGTGCCTTTGATATGGAAGACAGATCAAGTGCTCTCATAAAAAAAAAGAGGCAATGGATGAGCTGGATAACTTTATGCTTTTATGCTATGCAGACCTGCTTCCCATTGAAGAAACAAAGAAGGCTGTGAAGGTTCTAGAGATATAGAAAAAATAGCAAAGTATTTTAATTAAAATAAAAAAAACATGGAAAAGCAGTAATTAATGCTGTGATTCCATGTTTTTTTATATTGCAAAAGGAGGAAAAAATTAACACAAAAATAACACAATCTTAACAATCTTAACAAACTTAACATAGATTTAACAAAACTAGCTTAAAAATATTATAATATTATTATAAACAGGGAGAAGTTATTATCTAAAAAAACAGGAAGATGGAGGTTTTAACATGGAAATTGCTTTTGGTGTCCTCGGAGGTTTAGGTCTTTTCCTATACGGAATGAATGTAATGGGGACAGGTCTACAAAAAGTTGCAGGAGAGAAACTTAAAAAGTTAATAGAAATATTAACTAATAACAGATTCATGGGAGTTTTAGTTGGTGCAGGAGTTACAGCAATTATTCAAAGTAGTAGTGCTACAACAGTAATGGTTGTAGGCTTTGTTAATGCAGGGCTCATGAAGTTGACCCAGGCTATAGGTGTCATAATGGGAGCAAACATAGGTACAACTATTACTGCTCAGTTAATAGCTTTTAAACTTTCTGATATAGCACCTATTGTAATTGCTATCGGTGTAGGCATATGGTTATTTTCATCCAAAAAGAAACATAAAGAGATTGCTGAAGTACTTATTGGATTTGGTATTCTATTTATAGGTATGGATTTTATGAAGCACGCTTTAAAACCTTTAAGAACCTATCAAGGATTTATTGATATATTAACAAGTCTTAAAAATCCTATTCTTGGAATATTAGTAGGATTTGGATTAACTGTAATTGTTCAAAGTAGTAGTGCTTCTATAGGATTATTACTTGCTTTAGCCAGTCAGGGATTAATAACAATTGATATTGCCTTGCCAATACTATTTGGTGATAACATAGGTACATGTACAACTGCATTATTATCAAGTATAGGGGCTAGTAAGACTGCGAAGAGAGCAGCAATTATGCATTTGCTATTTAATGTGATCGGAACTATTTTATTTATGGTAGTGTTAAGGTATCCAATAGAAAAGCTGGTTGTTTACTTATCTCCTAATGATATTCAGAGGCAGATTGCAAATGCACACACATTTTTTAATATAACTAATGTTATTGTTCAGTTACCATTTGCAGGGCTTATAGTTGCAGCTGCTAAAAAAATAATTCCAGGAGAAGTTGAAGAAGCTGTTGGTTTAAAATATCTTGATTCAAGAATCATAGAGACTCCATCTATTGCAGTAGGACAAGCTTCTAAAGAAGTGTTGAGAATGGGTAAGATGGTTCAAAATAATTTAAGAATGTCTATTGAATCATTTATAAATAAAGATGAAAAACTTACTGCGAAAGTTTTTGAGGAAGAAAAGAAGATTAACGAAATGGAAAAAGAAATTACAGAATATCTTATTAAGCTGTCAAATGCGCCTTTAACCGATGAACAGCATGCCAAAATAACTACTCTGTTTAATACAATTAATGACCTTGAGAGGGTAGGAGACCATGCAGATAACTTAGCAGAGTTGGCTCAGTACAGTATTGATAACAGATGTTCCTTTACTGACCAAGCTATAGAAGAATTAAAAACTATGTTTGACAAGACGGAAAAAACATTTAAAGAAGCTCTGTGGGCCTTTAAAACTGCTGATATACAAACAGCCAAAAGGGTTTTGGAATTTGAGCGAGATATAGATATGCTAGAAAAACAATATAGAGCAAGTCATATTAAAAGATTAAATGAACAAATGTGTAGTCCTAGTTCAGGTATAGTTTTCCTAGATGTCATTAGTAATTTAGAAAGGGTAGCTGATCATTCATCTAACATTTCCTTATCAGTTTTAGATGCATTAAAAGACAAAAAGATAATATAAACAAAGACTCCTGGATATCCAGGAGTCTTTGTTTATACTACAAAGGCGTAATATATTGCCCTTACAGCTTTTTCAAAATCTTTATTTTCAACGCCGATTATGATATTAATTTCGCTTGAGCCTTGATCGATCATACGTATATTGATACCGGCTTTAGCAACAGCTGTAAAGAGTTGGGCAGCCATTCCGGGAGTATATGCCATGCCATGACCTACCGTAGCAATAAGGGCCATATCGGGATATATATCGATTGAGTCAGGTTTACACTGCTCACTAATTTCCCTTAATACTTTTTCCATCTTTTTTTCTATTTTAGAATTTTCTACTATGATAGATATATTATCAATACCAGAGGGTAAATGTTCAAAGGGTATATTATTGGACTCTAAGATAGAAAGTATTCTGCGTACAAAACCGATATCAGATTTCATAAGATTTTTTTGAATAGCTATAACAGTAAAATCCTTTCGACCTGCTATGCCAGTTATGGAGCCGGCTCGTATTTTAGGACTTTTATCATTTAAGATAATTGTACCTGGATTATCAGGTATGTTAGTATTTCTGATGTTTATTGGGATGCCCGCTTCTCTTACAGGGAACACAGCATCTTCATGCAAGACTGTGGCTCCCATATAAGAAAGCTCCCTAAGTTCATCGTATGTTATTTCTTCAATTCGTTTAGGATTATCGACTATACGAGGGTCGGCCATAAGAAATCCGGAAACGTCTGTCCAATTTTCATATACACTTGCTTTAACAGCCCGTGCCACTATGGATCCGGTCACATCAGAACCTCCCCGAGAAAATGTTTTAATTTTACCATTGGAACTGCATCCATAAAAACCAGGTATTACGGCATTTTCATGGTTAGCTAATCGATTGGCAACAGTTTCTTGTGTCTTTTTAGAATCAAAGGAACCATATTCATCAAAAAAAATCATTTCAGCAGGGTCAATAAAATCGTATCCCAAAAACTCTGACAGTATGAGGCCGTTTAAGTATTCACCTCTGCTGGCAATATAGTCTACTGATGCATTTGTTTCAATCTTATGTTTGATTTCTTTAAGGTAAGGGTTAAGGTCAATAGATAGATTAAGCTCGTTTACAATATTAAAAAAACGTTCACTAATGATATCAAATAATTCATTAAAGGGAACGGAATACTGTACATGAGCATGGCAAAGGTACAATAGATCGGTAATTTTACTGTCTCCATTATATCTTTTGCCGGGGGCAGATACAACTACATAACGTCGACTTTTATCTGCCAGAATGATGTCCCTAACCTTTCTCATTTGCTCAGCACTGGCTAAAGATGAACCGCCAAATTTTGCTACTTTTATACTCATATTAATTCTCCCCCTAATTTCTTATAATTCATATAATAGCTTTTAGAAAATTACTATTGCAGATAATTATATAACAAAAATTTAAAATTTCAATATGTTTTTTAAATTGATGACATTTTGCAGCCCAATAAGTATGAAAAATAGTACAGCGAATATTTGCCAAATTTCTAACTTAACCTCTTGTGCTAGTTACTCTAACAGTATAGCTTTAAATATCCTTCAACGTTTCCTCTGAAGCGACTTTGAAGAGCTGTTTTTACCTCTAAATCTTTTTTATATAAAACAGTTCTTCTACGGAGCCTGAAGAGGATTATTGAAGGATATCTATAAGGAACTACGAGAGCAAGTTAATTTATCATAGATCAAAACATAAAATTAGGTGTCTATAGATTTTTCTTGACAACTTTTATTAAACTTTATATATTATAATAGTAAAAGAAAAATTAATAAACCTAGAACACAGGGGAGTAACTAGCACTTTAAAAGTGGAATTAAGCCAACATCGTGATAAGATACCTTATCTGGTTTAATTTGAAATAGTGAGACTTGTGTGTAGCGTATTAGATTACGTTATGCACAAGTCTTTTGTATTTTACCAGACAAGAAATATCAAAATAATAAATGAGGTGAATTTAAGCTATGGAACATTTAATAACCAGTATTGTCATGAAGTTATCTTTACCTTTTCTTTTTACAATTATAGCGATATCTCTATATACCTTAAGTAAAGGGGCAGACATGCTAGTAACTGAGGCAGTTGTATTGTCAGAAAAACTGGGTATTCCCAAAATGATTATAGGTGCAACTATAGTAAGCCTTGGTACCACACTCCCGGAAACAGCTGTATCAGTAGTAGCTGCAGTTGCCGGAGATGCCAGCTTGGCACTGGGAAATGCAGTAGGATCAATTATCTGTGATACCGGTCTTATTTTGGGGATTGCCACCTTAATATCTCCTCTACCACTACAGAAAGAGATTGTAAACAGACACGGATGGATTCAGTTTGGTGCAGGAGTTTTATTAGTTCTGGTATCCATTCCCTATAGTAATATAGGAATTATATTTACAAAGGGACATTATTTACCAAGGTTTATAGGATTTATATTCGTCGGATTATTAGTAGTTTATATTTACTTGTCAATGAAATGGGCCAAGGATTCTCAGAATAATTATCTAGAAGATGAATTGGAAGAGTTTGAGCATAAAGAGCATAGTAAAAGTCAATTTTTAGTAATTATAAAATTTGTTATGGGAATAGCATTGGTTATCCTTTCTTCAAAAATACTTATTCCAACGGTTAAGGAAACTGCCTTGAGGCTGAATGTTCCAGATAGCGTAATAGCTGCCACATTAGTTGCCTTTGGAACATCATTACCTGAGTTAGTTACATCTATAACTGCAGTATTAAAGGGACACGGAGAGCTTGCTGTAGGAAACATTATTGGAGCAGATATACTAAATGTACTGTTTGTCATCGGCACATCTGTTTCCTTTGCAAAGACTGGAGTATTTGTTGAGCCTAAGTTCTTTAAATTATACTTTCCGGCAATGCTGTTTATACTGGCGGTATTCAGGGTGGGAACGATTCTATATAAAAAAGAGCTTAAAAGACTCTTTGGATTTATACTCCTTGGAACCTATATACTTATCAGTGCAATAAGCTATATTTAATAATATGTAAAACGGGAGATGAGATTTCACACATCTCCCGTTTAAGCTTCATCGGATAAAAGCAGTCTTTATTATATTCTACCTTTAATGTTTTTGATAGGAATATTTGCAACTAGTTTTGATATTATAGCTCCATTTTCTTCAGATTTTTCTATCCTAACATCTATATCGTTATCACTGATTTCGACATATTCAAGCACTGCATTTTTGATGTCAGCTTTGAATTTTTCTATAAAATTATTGGAGGTAGAAATTCTGTCATGTGTTAGAACTAGCTGAAGTCTTTCCTTTGCTACCTGTCTACTTTCTATATTGTCCTGACCAAATGACTTTTTAAGCTTGTTTATTATTTGTAACATAATTTCTTCCCTTCTTTAATGGATTTATTTCCAGCAATCTTTTAAGCTTACCTATTATGCTCAATTTTTCTTCTTCAGGACTTATGAAATCGACATCTTCTCCCATAATTCTTCTTACTATATTTTGATATATTTTACTAATAAAGAGTTTATTGTCGGAAATTATCGGCTCTCCTTTATTAGAGGATTTAATAATACCTTCATCATCGGGTACTATGCCGATTAAATCCAACATTAATATATCATTTACATCCTCAGCCGACAACATATCCCGGTTATTTACCAGCTTAACATTATATCTGTTAATTATAAGCATGTTATCTGTTTTTCCTTCTGCTTCTAATAAACCTATAACTCTATCGCTATCCCTTACAGAGGACACTTCCGGAGTCGAAACTATGATTGACTTGTCTGCACCAGCGATTGCATTTTTGAAACCTTGCTCTATTCCTGCTGGACAATCTATCAATATGTAATCGAATTGTTTACGCAGAACATTGCATAACTGCTTGATCTCTTCTGGCGATACAGAGGTCTTATCTTTAATTTGTGAACTTGGAAGAAGATAAAGTCCTTCATATCTTTTATCTTTAATTAAAGCCTTATTATAATCGCAGTTACCCCTCACTACATCAACTAAGTCATATACTATCTTATTTTCAAGACCTAAAACTATATCTAAGTTTCTCAAGCCTATATCCAGATCTAAAGCTGCTACTTTTTTTCCAGCAAGGGCCAATCCTGTAGCAAGGTTTGCCGTTGTAGTTGTTTTGCCCACTCCACCTTTACCGGAAGTGATTACTATTACTTCACCCAATATAAATCCTCCTTGTCTATATATGTCCATTTTTGTAATTAACTATCATATAATTGTATTTTATCATAATAATAGAATTATGACATATATTTACTTGATTTTTCGCTCTTTATAAGTAAAAATAGTACAAAAGTAGGGGAGAAATAAGATGCTGATATTAATATATATTGGCGTCTTTTTTTTATTGCAAAAAAGAAAGATGTTCTAATATAAAAACACAATAGGTATGAACGATATTTGCTTAATGATAATTTATAAAAATACAAGCATAAATATACAGAAATATATTGACTTTACAACCTTGAATAGATATAATAATTTTAAAATACTCATAAATTTGCAATAAAATTTATAAATATACAGAAGGATGGAAAAGGAGGGCTATAAAATGTCTATGAGTTCAGAGGTTGTAAAAGATATGCAGGATTATCTAGAAACAGTAGTAGGCTTAGGCACATCTGTAAATTTGAAGGGAAAGAGTTTTTTAACGCTAAAGGATTTCAGTACAGAAGAAATACAGTATCTTCTTGACCTTTCGAAAGAATTAAAGAAAAAGAAAAAAGCAGGGATAAAAGGTAGTTTGCTATCGGGTAAAAATATCGTCTTGATATTTGAAAAAACTTCTACTAGAACGCGATGTGCTTTTGAAGTTGCTGCCCACGACGAAGGAGCTACCACAACATTTCTAACTAATTCCCAAATGGGAATTAAGGAATCTATCGAAGATACTGCAAAAGTTCTTGGAAGATTTTATGATGGAATTGAATTTAGAGGTTATAAGCAGGAAACTGTGGAAAAACTGGCTGAGCATTCAGGAGTACCGGTTTGGAACGGACTTACGGATTTATACCATCCAACGCAAATATTGGCAGATTTTTTAACGGTGGAGGAGCATTTAGATAAACCCTTAAATGAAGTCAAGTTTGTCTATATGGGTGATACAAGAAATAATATGTGTAATTCTCTGATGATAGGTGCAGCTAAAATGGGAATGAATTTTGTAGCCATAGGGCCAAAAGAATTGTTTCCATCTGGGGAATTAGTTAATGAAATGAAGGAAGTAGCGAAGGAAACTGGAGCTTCAATAAGGGTTACGGATGATGTAAATGAAGTAAAAAATGCTGATGTAATATATACCGATGTTTGGGTTTCTATGGGAGAGGAAGATCAGTTTGAGAAGAGAATAAAGCTTTTAAAAGACTATCAGGTTAACATGGATGCTATTAAAAAGACTGAAAATGATGAGGTTTTATTCCTACACTGCCTTCCGGCCTTTCATGATACTAAAACCAAAATCGGAAAAGAAATTTATGAAAAGTTTGGTATCAAGGAGATGGAAGTTACTGATGAAGTATTTAGATCAAAGCATTCAAAAGTCTTTGATGAAGCAGAAAATAGAATGCATACAATTAAAGCAGTAATGGTCGCTACTATAGGGAATTTATAGTATGCAGGCATTGAATTTGTGAGGAGAGAGGTATGGATATGGATGGGATTTTATATTTAGAAGATGGGAGTATTTATAAAGGTAAAGGGTTTGGCCATAAAGGGACTTCCGTAGGTGAGCTGGTTTTTAATACTTCAATGACTGGATATGAGGAAATACTTACGGATCCTTCCTATGCAGGTCAGATAATAACCATGACCTACCCATTGATTGGAAACTATGGTGTGAACAACATGGAAAAGCAGTCGGATAAAATACATGCAAAGGGCTTTGTAGTAAAGTCGATATCCAAGACTCCTTCCAATTACATGAGTGAGCATGATATAGATGAAATGCTGAAAAAAATGAATATAGTTGGAGTATATGACGTTGATACAAGAAGCATTACAAAGAAAATTAGAACTGCAGGAACTTTAAAGTGCGTCATATCAAATGAGGAACTACCTATGTATGAACTTGAAAAATATTTAAAAGAAAATGATAAAAAAGATGATTGGATGAAAAAAGTGGGAACGAAGCAAGTATACCATATATCGGGGATAGGACCTACAATAGCCCTTATGGATTTTGGAGTTAAGAAAAATATTATAAATAATCTGATTAAAAGAAAATGTAACATAACTGTATTTCCCTATAATACTAGTTATGAAGAAATAATGAATATAAATCCCGATGGAGTGCTGCTCAGTAATGGACCTGGAGATCCTACCCAGGCTGAGGAGGCCATAGAAGTTGTAAAAAAGCTTATAAATAAGATTCCCACCTTTGGAATTTGTCTGGGACATCAAATACTAGCCATTGCCCTTGGGGGGAAGACCTATAAGATGAAATACGGCCATAGAGGAGGAAATCATGGAGTATTTGACATAGAAAAGGATAAAGCATATATAACATCGCAAAATCATGGTTATTGTGTTGACAGCAAAAGCATGATGGATAGGGGAATGATAATAACCCATAAAAATTTAAATGATGATACTGTAGAGGGAATGAAGCATAAAGAACTCCCAGTGTTTTCCATACAATTTCATCCAGAAGGAGCACCGGGACCTGAGGATTCAGCATATTTGTTTGACAAATTTATTGATGTAGTAGAGGGGTGAGAAGATTGCCATTAGACAAAACACTAAAAAAAGTAATGATTATAGGTTCAGGCCCAATAATCATAGGCCAGGCTGCAGAATTTGACTATTCAGGTACTCAGGCATGTAAGGCAATTAAAGAAGAAGGTATAGAGACTGTCCTTGTGAACAGTAATCCGGCAACTATAATGACAGATACAAATATAGCCGACAAAGTATATATTGAACCTTTAAATATAGAAACTTTAGAGAAAATAATAGAAAAAGAAAAACCCGATGGAGTACTGGCAGGGTTTGGAGGGCAGACAGCCCTAAATCTTGCTATGGAGCTTGAGGGTGAAGGAATACTTAAAAAGTATGGAGTAAAGTTACTAGGGGTAAATAGCGATACTATAAAAAAAGCTGAGGACAGAGAAGAGTTTAAAAAGTTGATGATTGAAATAAATGAACCGATACCTATGAGTATGACTGCAACCACAATTCATGAGTGCGAAAAGTTTGCAAAAGAATATGGATACCCCCTTATAATAAGACCTGCCTATACCCTTGGAGGAACTGGGGGAGGAATTGCAAATAACCATGAGGAACTTCTTGAAATTTGTGACAATGGAATAAAGAGTAGTCCCATAGGCCAGGTGCTCATAGAGCAGAGTGTAGCGGGGTGGAAGGAAATAGAGTATGAAGTCATAAGGGATAAAAAGGATAATTGTATTATAATTTGTAATATGGAAAATATAGATCCCGTAGGTGTCCATACGGGAGACAGTATAGTTGTAGCTCCTTCCCAGACCTTAAGAGATAAGCAATATCAAATGCTTCGGCAAGCAGCCATAAAGATTATAAGAAGCCTCAAGGTGGAAGGTGGATGCAATATACAGTTTGCTTTAGACCCTGAAAGTGAAAAGTATATAGTTATAGAAGTTAATCCAAGGGTTAGTCGTTCAAGTGCCTTGGCATCTAAAGCTGCCGGTTATCCTATAGCTAAAATAGGTGCTAAAATAGCCATAGGCTTCAGTTTGGATGAACTTAAAAATTATGTTACTAAAAATTCTAGTGCTTTTTTCGAGCCAGCATTAGATTATGTTGTGGTTAAAATACCTAAGTGGCCCTTTGACAAATTTGGAAAGGCATCAAAAACCCTTGGAACCCAGATGAAAGCTACAGGTGAAGTTATGGCAATAGGAAGGACCTTTGAAAGTGCTCTTTTAAAAGCCATAACGTGTCTTGAGGGGAAATATATTGGGCTTAGGATACCACATATAATGGTGATGGAGGATGAAGAGTTAGTATATAAGATAAGCCTATGCGATGATGAGAGGATATTTGCCATAGCAGAGGCTTTTAGACGAAAGATGTCATTAGATGAAATATGGAATATTACAAAAATAGACAAATGGTTTTTGTATGGAATAAAAAACATTGTCGATATGGAGCTGAAATTAAAAACAACAAAGGTCGACAAAAAATTTCTATTGGAAGCTATGGCAATGGGCTTTACAAATGAAGAAATATGTGACCTGATTGGTTTAGATACCAATGAACTGGAAAGTTTTAGAAAAGAACATGATATTTTTCCCGTATATAAAATGGTGGATACCTGTAGTGGTGAGTTTGAAGCAAGCACACCATACTATTATTCCTGTTATGAAGAAGAGGATGACAGTATAGTATCTGACAGGAAAAAGATATTGGTTATAGGCTCTGGACCTATTAGAATAGGTCAGGGGATAGAGTTCGACTACTGTTGTGTTCATGGAGCATGGGCAATAAAAAACGCAGGATACGAATCTATTATCATGAATAATAATCCAGAAACTGTGAGCACTGATTTTGATACGGCAGATAAATTATACTTTGAATCCCTTTATATAGATGACGTTATGAATGTAATAAGAAAGGAAAAGCCCGAAGGAGTAATTGTACAGCTGGGAGGGCAGACTTCTGTAAATCTTGCAGAAAAACTTCATAAGCTGGGAGTTAACATACTTGGGACATCCTTTGAATCAATAGATCTGGCAGAGGATAGGGATAAATTTGCTAAATTTCTAAATAAATTGGATATTCCTGTGCCTATAGGGAGAGCAGTAGTTAATACAGAGGAAGCTATAGATACAGTTGAAAAGCTTGGGTATCCAGTTATAGTAAGACCTTCCTATGTTATTGGAGGAAGAGCAATGGAAGTAGTTTATGATGAAAAGAACCTTTTGGAATATCTGAAAGAGGCAGTAAGTCTTTCAGAAGAATATCCCGTACTGATAGACAAATATGTAAAGGGTACTGAAATAGAGGTAGATGCCGTAGCCGATGGAGAAAATGTAATTATACCTGGAATAATGGAACACGTAGAAAAGACGGGAGTGCATTCGGGTGACAGCATAAGTATATATCCATATTTTACTCTTTCAAAGGAAGTAGTAGATAAACTTGTAGAATATACTAAAAAAATAGTTAGAGAGCTAAAAGTTATTGGACTCATAAATATTCAATATGTTTTTGACGGAAAGGATATTTATGTAATAGAGGTTAATCCTAGAGCATCGAGAACTGTTCCCATACTCAGTAAGGTAACGGGTATACCTATGGTAAAATTGGCCGTAGAAGTTATGTTGGGCAAGAAACTTAAAGAGTATGATTACGGTATAGATCTTATAGAAAATAAGAATCTATATGCCGTAAAGGTTCCTGTTTTTTCAATGGAAAAGATAAGTGATGTAGATATGGTCCTTGGACCAGAGATGAAATCTACAGGAGAGGTTCTCGGAATAGACAGAGATTTTGAAAAAGCTGTATACAAGGGATTTACAGCTTCAGGAATCAATGTTCCAAATAAAGGTAGCCTATATGTATCATTAAAGAATGACGATAAGGGTGAAGGATATGAGGTTGTAGAGGCCTACTTAAAAGCAGGATTTAAAATATATGCATCCGATGGAACAGCAAAAGCTTTGAAAGATAAAGGAATACAATATGAAATATTAAGCAAGGAATATGCAATTAATTATATAGCAGATAAAAAAATAGATATAGTGATAAGTACTGATTTAGAAGAAAAATCATTAGAAATTAGAAATAAAGCGGTATTGTATAAGACTATACTATTTACCTCCCTTGATACAGCAGGGCTATTCCTGAAGGCCATTAAGGTCAAAAAAGAAGGTATAGGAGTCGAGTATCTGACAGTAACAGAGTATTTGAAGGGTTAAGAACAAAGGCGTTTTCGACGCTTTGTTAGCTCTTAGTTTTTAGTCCCTAGTTCTTAGCCTTAGGGCAAAGTTTTAGGGTCAAAAAAAACAAAACCAAAATAAAGCCATAGAATTTAAATCCTATGGCTTTAAGTATGTTTATTTTTCATCTAAGTTATCTTTCATAAGTGCACGTATTGTTAATGGTAGTGCAAATAGGTTGATAAATCCTTCAGCGTCTTTCTGATTGTATACGTTATCTTCTCCAAAGGTTACGAACTCTTCGTTATATAGAGAGTATGGAGACTTTGTTCCTGCAATATTACATGTTCCCTTATAAAGTTTCAATTTAACAGTACCGGTAACTACTTCTTGAGTGCTGTCTACGAATTTATCCAGTGCTTTCTTAAGGGGAGTAAACCATAAACCATCGTAAACCAGTTGAGCATATTTTTCTGCTACGATCTTTTTAAAACTTAAAGTGGCTCTATCAAGAACAAGCTTTTCTAAAGACTTATGGGCAAAGTAAAGTACTGTTCCTCCTGGAGTTTCATAAATGCCTCGAGATTTCATACCTACAAGTCTGTTTTCCACTATGTCTATAACACCTACTCCATTGGCTCCAGCAATATCATTAAGTTTATATACCAAATCGACAGGCGAATATTTTACCCCATCAACAGCTACTGGTATACCTTTCTCAAACTCTATTTGTACATAGGTTGGATTATCTGGTGCTTTCTCAGGTGGTACACACATTTTATAAATATTGTTGTCATGCTCATTCCATGGATCCTCCAGATTACCTCCTTCGTGACTTAGATGCCAAAGGTTTCTGTCGCGACTATATATATCCTTTTTAGTAACTGGAATTGGAATATCATGTTTTAAAGCATAATCTACACAGTCTTCACGGGATTTTAGGTCCCACTCTCTCCATGGAGCTATGATTTTCATATGCGGGTTTAAAGCTTTAATAGTCACTTCAAAACGTACTTGGTCATTTCCTTTACCGGTTGCACCATGGGCAATTGCAACGGCTCCTTCTTGTTCAGCGATTTCAACTAATTTTTTAGCTATAAGTGGTCGTGCAAAGGAAGTTCCAAGCAGGTAGTCATCTTCATAAATAGCACCTGCCTTTAGTGTGGGGAAGATATAATCCGTAACGAACTCATCCTTAACATTCACTACGTATGCCTTTGACGCCCCTGTATTTAGAGCTTTCTTTTCAACCGCTTTCAAATCCTCTTCCTGGCCTACATCAACACAAACAGCAATAACATCAAAATTATGTTCTTCTTTTAACCACTTTAATATTACAGATGTGTCAAGCCCTCCTGAATAGGCTAAAACTACTTTATCCTTTTTCATAAATATGCCTCCTTTTGAATAATTATGAATTTATATGTATATTATATCAGAAAAAATAAAATAATCAACATAAATATACTTGGTTTTTTTATAAATATTCAAAAATATGACTAATAATGACCTATAAATCCGTGGAGTTAAAAGATTAGATTATTTATAAATATTCAAAAGATTATTGACAATAAATGTAGTAGTTACTATAATAATCACTATAATAATTATTCATAATATTATCATGATTATTTATAGGCATAAGGGGGATGATTTAGGATGAGAGAAAAATATTTTGACATAAAGGAAGGATTGGTAACGGGATTTCCAATCGTTATAGGTTATGTACCAATAGCTATGGCTTTTGGAATTCTGGCTAAGGCTACAGGTATTACTATGATGGATAGTTTTTTATTTTCTGCACTGGTTTATGCAGGAGCAAGTCAATTTATGGCTCTTAATTTATTAAATGCAGGTGTAGGAATTGGAGAAATTATTGTTGCTACGCTTCTTATGAATTTTCGCCATTTTTTGATGAGTGCTTCCCTTTCCACTAAAATGAGAAATAGAGAGAAAAAATGGATACCTTTAATTGCCTTTGGTGTAACCGATGAGACTTTTTCAGTAGCGTCATTTAAAAAACAGATGATTGATAAGGAATTTATTCTACCACTGCAGGCAGTGGCGTATTTTTCATGGATAGGAGGAACTTTCTTAGGATATATAGTAGGAGAGATACTACCATCGGATATAAAAAGCAGTATGGGTATAGCTCTATATGCTATGTTTGTAGCTATTTTAATCCCAGAGGCCAAAAAATCGAGTAGAGTTGCATTACTTGCGGGTTTGTCGGGAATGATGAATTTTTTATTAAATTACTTTAAAGTTTTGCCTCAAGGGTGGACTCTAGTCTTAGTTATAATCATTGTAGCTGCCTTTGGAGCCTTCGTATTTGATAGAGAGGAAGTGAAGACCATTGAATAAATATTTATTGTTGATTATCGGGATGATGATTGTGACCTATATACCGAGACTTTTTCCCTTTGTAGTAGTATACAGGGAAAAGATGCCAGCTAGGTTGTCAAAGTTTTTACAATTCATACCATGTGCTGCTTTGGGAGCTCTAATTATTCCGGGAGTATTTTCATCGATACCAGAAATGCCCCAAGCTGCAATATTTGGCATTGGATTTGCTTTTATTTATGCATGGTATAAGGGGGGTATAATAGTTCCGGTGCTGGGATCAATATTGGTAGCCTATGGAGTACTTTTAGTAAATTAACTTGCCTCGCTAGTTCCTTATAGATATCCTTCAATAATCCTCTTTTGGCTCCGTAGAAGAGCTGTTTTATATAAAAAGATTTAGAGGTAAAAATAGCTCTTCAAAGTCGCTTCAGAGGAAACATTGAAGGATATTTAAAGCTATACTGTTAGAGTAACTAGCACAAGAGGTTAAGTTAATCTTTTAAATATGTAGTGGAAAGGTGAACTGTATATGAATAATGGTACACAAATTATAGAGGACATGAAAACTTTAGGGTTTAGCGAGTATGAAGCTAAGGCATATTTAAAACTCTTGGAGGAATATCCTGTAAATGGCTATACAGTGAGTAAAAATTCTGGTATTCCAAGGTCAAGGATATATGAAGTGTTAGAGAGTTTAAAAGACAAACAAATAGTTTTTGAGCAAAAGAAAGAAAAGTCAACGTTATACCATCCCCTTGATCCTAAATTACTGGTAAAAAAATTTAAAAAACATTTCAATGAAGTATTGGATAACTTGAATGATTATACAAAGAGGATCTATTTGGAGGAACAAAGTGATAACAGATTAATTGTCATCAAGGGAAGAAAAAAAATAATGGATTTTCTGAGTATGTTGATCGTAGATTCAAAAAAGAGGATCGTTCTTTCAATATGGGAAGAAGAAATAAATGATATTTCTGACGTTCTTGATGAGGCCATAGATAGAGGAGTTATGGTTAAAGGTATATATTTCGGTAAAAACAACCGATACAAGGAATTAGCTCCCCATAGAAGAATAGAAAGATACCTTTCTGAAAAAAAGGAGAGATACATAACTGTTATAATTGACGGAGTTCATGTAGTATCGGGGGTAGTATCGAGGGGAGAAAATAGTCAGGTAACCTGGACTAAAGACGCCGGCTTTATAGAAATGAGTGAGGATTACATAGCACATGATTTGATGGTAAACCTATATTCTCAAAAGCTGTCAAATGATGAAAAAGAGAAGTATGAAAAATTTTTAGATAATGTTAGAAAAGAATATTTTGGATTTACTGAGGAGGAATTTAAAAATTTTAATAAATAAACCTAGAAAAATTTTAAAATTTATTATAAATTTTAAATATATCTAATATTTTGTTTAAAGGTAGGATTTAAAGTACAAGTGCAAATTACTTGGGGGGTAATCCAATGGAAAGGAATAAAGAATGCATTAAAATATTGTTGGTAGAAGATAATTTGCTCTACGTTAGAATTATAAATGACATGCTGACAGAGTATCAGAATATCGAGTTTTTAATAACTCACGTTGAACTTTTAAAGGATGCTTTAAACATGATTGATAAGAAAAAATTTGACGTAATTCTATTGGATTTGATATTACCGGATTCCCAAGGATTTGACACTTTTAGGAAAATAAAAAAGAGTTCTGAAGGGATACCTATAATACTTCTTACAGGAGTAAGTGATGAATCTATAGCATTAAAAGCAGTTAAAGAAGGAGCACAGGATTATCTTAATAAAAGTGAGGTTTCACCTGGGATCTTAACTAGAGCTATTCGTTATTCAATTGAACGGCAGCAATTACTTATAAAATTAAAGGAAAAATCAATACTTGATGATCTGACCGGTTTATATAACAGAAGGGGATTCTTTACATCTGCTCAAAGAGAAATAAAGAGATCTAAACGTTCTAATAAAGGTTTTTCACTAGTATTCATAGATCTGGATGGCCTAAAGTGGATTAATGATAACCTAGGACATGCTCAAGGTGATAATGCCATAATCGATACAGCAAATGTATTAAAAAGCACGTTTAGAGAATCTGACATTATAGGTAGAATTGGAGGAGATGAATTCGTAGTTATTACATTGGATACTGATTGCGAAAGTTCTGAACTGATTTTGAAGAGGCTTGAAAGAGCTATAAAAAGACACAATAGTAGAAGTAACCGACCATATAAACTATCAATTAGCGCAGGGGTTGTATATTATGATCCCAAAGATGAAATAACACTAGATGAACTTCTTTCAAGAGCTGATAAAATAATGTATAAATCAAAGGAAGAAAAGAAAAAGGTAGAGAAATTTCAAAGGTTTTAACAACGACTATTTAGAAAGTATTTCAAAACAATATAGTGTTTATTAAAAAAGCAAAACTTTTTACAATCTGTAAAGATATACATTATAGAGAAAGGAATGTAGATACCGCATGAGCGTCAAAGATGTAAAAAAATTTTTTAAGGACAAGGGACTGGATTATGAAATAATAGAGTTTGATGAAAGTACGGCGACAGTTGAATTAGCTGCCGAAGCTATTGGCGTAAAACCAGCTTTGATTGCAAAGACCATGGCATTAAGATTAAAGGATAGGGACATTCTTATAGTTACAAAGGGAGATGCCAGGATAGACAATAGAAAATATAAGGATTATTTTAAAACTAAAGCCAAGATGCTAAAATTTGATGAAGTTTTGGATATGACCGGTCATCCTGTAGGAGGGGTATGTCCCTTTGGATTAAAAAATCCTTTGGATATTTACTTGGATGTTTCATTAAAAGAATTTGATTATGTTTATCCTGCTGCAGGATCCAAAAATTCGGCAGTAAAGATAAGTCCGGACGAAATACAGAAAATAACTAATGCTGTGTGGATAGATGTATGTAAATAAAAATTGATTAAATCGATAAAAAAGTATCTACTAAAAGAGTAGATACTTTTTTGTTGATTTAATTTCAGCTTCTAGTTTTGGTTTGGTAAATTTTATGATGATTGCTTGGAGACTTTACTGAAATTAATGAGTATAATTAATAGTAAGTAAAAAAATACAAGGGGGAAATGATTAATGCTTAACTATTTAGTCCAAGGTTTTATGTTGGGACTCGCTTATGTTGCACCGATAGGTATGCAAAATCTTTATGTGATAAATACTGCAATAAGTAAAAATAAAATTAAGGCATATCAAGTGGCTCTTATAACATCTTTTTTTGATATCACCCTGGCTTTAGCCTGTTTTTATGGAATGGGAGTCTTAATGGAAAAATCCCAAACACTAAAAACAGTAGTACTGCTTTTGGGAAGCATTGCAGTAATATATATAGGGATTCATCTTCTAAGAAGTATACCTGAAGCCTCAAAAGAAGTAGATGTAAATAAAACCATAACCCGGACAATTGCAGATTGTTTTACGGTTACTTGGATGAATCCTCAGGCTTTAATAGATGGATCTTTGTTGTTAGGTGGTTTTAGAGCTTCCCTTCCAGTTGAAGCGTCAAAGATATTTATCATTGGAGTATGTTTAGCTTCTCTATCATGGTTTACAGGCGTTACAACTATAGTAAGCATTTTCAAAAATAATTTCACTAATAAGGGCATTAAGGCCGTAAATTTAATATGTGGCGCTATTATTACATATTATGGTTTAAAGCTAGCATACAATTTCATTCAAATAATAAAATAAAATCGATACTGTCTAATGAATGACAAAAGCAATATTATAGAAGAACATCAGTTGAAAGATATAACAGTAGATTAAATATTTTAATCAAATTTCAAAGGAGGATATTGTAATTTCTACAAAATTAAGTTATTGAATTTTTAGAATCTTATTTTTGATGTGCTACCACTCTATGTTCTATTTTTTAGTTAAAAATTAATTATGCAATTTTCTCATATAATAAAAAAGATTTGTATAATTATTATATTTATGATAAAATCTTAACAAACAATAAATTTACTAAATGTTTACTAGATCAAAAACAAAAAAATACTTCTCCCTATTATGCTGACATAAATCAAATTAAGCGTAATCATTGAAAAAGCTAAGCTGAAGAGATGTTAAAAAAATACTAGAAACCTCTTAAATCATCTAATGAAAATTTTATCATATAGCAATATTTTTTGAACAAAAATTTACTACAAAAACAATTTGACAGCTCACTAAAAATTTAGTAAACTTTACTTGAACGGAAAACGCTTTCAAAAAAATCTAAGAGGGGGAACTGTAAAATGAAAAAAGTATTAGCGTTATTACTTGCATTCTCACTAGTATTTTCACTGGCAGCATGTAGTTCCAAAACAGAGACAAGCAGTGGAAGTGATTCTGAGCTTCCTAAGATTGGTGTAACAATTTATAAGTTTGACGACAACTTTATGTCATTTGTACGTCGTGCCATTGAAACAAAGGCTCAAGGTAAAGCTGAACTGATTTTAAATGATTCTCAAAACAATCAGGCTACTCAAAATGAGCAAGTTGATATGATGATTGCAAAGGGTGTGAAAGCTTTAGCTATTAATTTAGTTGATCCACAGGCGGCACCTACAATTATTTCTAAAGCAAAACAAGCAGATTTACCAGTTATATTCTTTAATAAAGAACCAAGTGAAGAAGCTATGGCTTCCTATGACAAGGTTTGGTATGTAGGTACTACTTCATCTGAATCAGGAGTAATCCAAGGTAAGTTAATAGCTGATGCTTGGAAAGAACATCCTGAGTGGGATAAAAATGGAGATGGCAAAATCCAATATGTACTATTAAAAGGAGAACCAGGACATCCTGATGCTGAAGCACGTACTAAGTATTCTGTAGAAACTGTTGTAGCTGAAGGAATTGAAGTTGAACAGTTAGAGCTTCAAACAGGTATGTGGGATACTGTTAAAGGTAAAGAATTAATGGATGCATGGCTATCTAAACATGGTGATGCTATTGAATTTGTAATTGCTAATAATGATGCGATGGCATTAGGTGCTCTTCAATCATTGAAAGCAAATGGATATTTTGAAGGAGACAAGTTCATGCCTGTAGTTGGTGTGGATGCTATACCTGATGCGTTAGAGCAAATAAAAGATGGTTTAATGGTGGGTACAGTACTGAATGATGCTAAGAACCAAGGTGGAGCTACATTTGACCTAGCCTTTAACGTTGCTAATGGAAAAGACCCACTAGCAGGTACAGAGTGGAAATTGGATGATAAGAAAGCTGTACGTGTACCATATATAGCAATCACACAAGATAACATAGAAGTAGCTGAAGAAGCTTACAAGTAAACCTCTTTATTCAAAGATAAATTATTAGCAGCTAACAATGTTGACAAGGATGCATCCGCATCCTTGTTTGCTTAGATAGACAATAGAATGGGGTGAAAACCTATGAGTAACAATGCAGAGTTAAAAAGAAAAGAAAAGTATCTACTAGAGATGATTAATATTACTAAAGAGTTCCCTGGGGTTAAAGCACTGGATGGTGTGCAATTTAAAGTACGACCAGGTACTGTACATGCACTGATGGGGGAAAATGGTGCTGGAAAATCTACACTCATGAAATGTTTATTTGGTATTTATAAAAAAGATGGAGGTAGAATCCTGCTAGACGGTAAAGAAGTAGATTTTCAATCATCAAGGGAAGCACTAGATAATGGCGTTTCAATGGTCCATCAGGAATTGAATCAGGTTCAAACAACTAGAGTAATGGATAACATATGGCTTGGACGTTTTCCTAAAAAAGGACTTTTTATTGATGAAGAGAAAATGTATAATGATACATTAAGAATTTTTAAGGATTTAGATATTCCCATAGATCCCCGTGAAAAGGTTGAAAATCTAACGGTATCAGAAAGTCAGATGGTGGAAATTGCTAAAGCTGTTTCCTATGACTCAAAAATAATTGTTATGGACGAACCAACATCATCGTTAACAGAAAAGGAAGTTAATCATTTATTTAAGATAATTGGAGCACTTAGAGACAAAGGTGCAGGAATTATATATATTTCCCACAAAATGGCAGAAATCAAACAGATTGCAGATGAAGTTACAATAATGCGTGACGGTCAATGGATTGCAACTGAGAATATTGACGATATAACAACCGATGAAATTATTAATTTAATGGTTGGACGTGACTTGACTCATCGTTTCCCACCAAAGACAAATAAGCCTGGTGATGTAATCCTAGAAGTAAATAATCTAACCGCTACTTATCAACCATCTATTAAAGACGTTTCATTTAAACTAAGAAAAGGCGAAATTTTAGGAATAGCTGGACTGGTAGGGGCAAAAAGAACTGAGCTTGTCGAAACTATTTTCGGCATAAGACATATACAATCCGGAAGTATACTTCTACATGGTAAAGAAATAAATAACAAAAATCCACACGCTGCAATAAAAAATGGATTTGCCCTTGTTACAGAAGAACGTCGTGCAACAGGTATATTTTCTGTTTTGAATGTTAGATTTAACACTTTTATTGCTAATATAGACAAATATATTAAAAAAAATAAATTATTAGATGAAGAACAGATAATAAAAGATACTAACTGGGTTATCAATAGTATGAGAGTAAAAACTCCATCCCACAAAACTTTAATTAGTTCACTATCAGGTGGAAATCAACAAAAAGTCATTATCGGACGTTGGTTGCTGACTGAACCTGAAATATTACTACTTGATGAACCGACACGAGGTATTGATGTTGGAGCAAAGTATGAAATCTATCAGTTAATGGTTGATTTAGCCAATAAAGGAAAAGGAGTTATTATGGTATCTTCGGAGATGGCCGAATTATTAGGGGTAACTGATAGAATATTGGTTATGAGTAATGGAAGAGTAGCAGGTATTGTAAATACAAAAGAAACAACTCAAGAAGAAATTCTAAAACTATCAGCAAAGTTTTTATAGGATAAGGAGTGAAAAAAGTGTTCAGCTCAATTTCTGAAAAGATGAAAGATTTAAATAAAAAAGATGTACTAACATGGATGATGAATAATGCAATTTTCTTCGTGCTTATTGGATTACTTATAGTCATTATTTCAGTTTCACCAGACTTTGTATCAATGAGGAACTTTAGAAATATCTTGGCCCAAGCATCAACACGTGTTATTTTTGCTCTTGGTGTAGGAAGTATTATTGTTGCTAAAGGTACAGATCTTTCTTTAGGACGTCAGGTAGGGCTAGCTGCTGTAATATCTGCTTCACTTTTACAGGCGCCTGATTATGCCTACAGAATGTATCCGGATTTACCACAGTTACCAATTATTCTACCTATATTAATCGTTATGATTGTTACTGGGTTTTTTAGTTTCATTAATGGATTTATAGTTTCTAAATTTAAAGTTGATCCTTTTATTGCTACATTGGGAATGATGATTATTGTTTATGGCGTAAACTCAATCTATTTTGACCGTCCTCCCTACGGAGCACAGCCTATTGGTGGATTAGATCCTAGATTTACAAAATTTGCACAAGGTTTCATTGACCTTGGAGGATTTAAAATCCCATATCTCGTAATTTATGCAACAATTATTACTATTTTTATGTGGATATTATGGAATAAAACAAAATTTGGTAAAAACATATTTGCAATTGGTGGTAATGAAGAAGCCGCTATTGTATCGGGTGTAAATGTAGTTAAATACCTATTAATGGTTTATACCCTTGCAGGATTTTTATATGGATTTGGTGGTTCATTAGAAGCAGCTCGTATCGGTAGTGCCACTAACAACACAGGTAATATGTATGAGCTTGATGCTATCGCTGCATGTATAGTTGGAGGTTTATCATTTTCAGGTGGTGTTGGTAGTATTGCAGGTATAGTAACTGGAGTATTAATATTCCAAGTTATTGCATACGGTCTATCATTTATTGGCGTGAACCCATATATGCAGTTTATCGTTAAAGGTCTGATTATCATTATAGCAGTAGCTATCGATTCACGTAAACATATCAAGAAAAAATAGAATGTTATAATATGCAGAAATTTTTATATACAACTTTTTAGTTAGAGGTGTCCACTATGAATTTAGATAATCTAGTAAATGACTTTAAGAAAGTTTTTGGAACTAAAGAAGGAATTCGCACATTCTTTGCACCGGGTCGAGTTAATTTAATAGGTGAACATACAGACTATAATGGTGGTCACGTTTTCCCCTGTGCTCTAGACCTTGGCACTTATGCTATTGCATGTAAAAGAGACGATTCGAAAATTAGATTGTACTCTAGAAACTTCGAAGATTTAGGTATTATTGAAGCAGATGTTTCTCATCTAGTTTACGATAAGAAGCACGATTGGGCCAATTACCCAAAGGGTGTTGTAAAAATGTTTAAGGATGCAGGATATAAAATTCAAACAGGATTTGAGGTTTTATTCTTTGGTAATATTCCAAATGGAGCAGGTTTATCTTCCAGTGCATCTATCGAATTAGCTACCAGTATACTTTTGAAAGGTTTGTTCAACTTAGATATTGATATGATTGAAATGGTCAAATTAAGTCAAAAATCAGAAAATGAATTTATCGGTGTGAATTGCGGTATTATGGATCAGTTTGCAATTGGTATGGGAAAAAAAGATCATGCTATTTTATTAGATGCTAATACTTTAAAGTATGAATATGCTCCAGTAAAATTGGATGGGATTTCTATTGTTATTGCCAACACAAATAAACGCCGCGGCTTAGCTGCTTCAAAGTATAATGAGAGGCGAAGTGAATGTGAAAATGCACTAAAAAAACTACAGGAAAAACTCAATATTTCTTCTCTAGGCGATTTATCTGAAGAAAGGTTTGAGGCAAATAAATATTTAATTAAAAATGAGATTGAAAGAAGACGTGCAAAACATGCTGTATACGAGAACCAGCGAACTATTAAAGCTACAAAGGCACTGAATGATGGAAATATAGAGCTTTTTGGAAAATTAATGAACGAATCTCATATTTCGTTGCGTGATGATTATGAAGTTACTTGTAGTGAATTAGACATTTTAGTAGAATCATCATGGAAAAATGGCGCTATTGGAGCCAGGATGACTGGAGCTGGATTTGGTGGATGTGCAGTAAATCTCGTGCCAGATAATAAGCTGACAGAGTTTATTGAAAAGGTTGGCAAAGAATACGAAGAAAAAATTGGATATGAAGCTGATTTTTATGTAGTTTCTATTGGTGACGGAGCCAGAGAAATTTAGTATAGTATAATAAGAGGTGGTTTTGCCCTTTGCAATTTTATAAAACTGCCTCTTATTTTATAGTATAGAAATTTAAACATTTTTGGCAAGAAACTACAAACTACTTCTAGTAAGGTATTGGGAAGGGTAGCTTGTAACTAATAGCTGATAGCTTATGGAAAACAGGTAAAGGTTAACAGGAAAGACCCCAAAGAATGGATTGAATTTGCTAAGAGCTAACAAAGTGCTATAGGCATCTTTGTTCTATTTTAAAAGGAGGGAATGGTATGGCAGTTTTAGTATGTGGTGGTGCAGGTTATATAGGTTCACACTGTGTATATGCCCTAATTGATAAGAAGGAAGAGGTAATCGTTGTAGATAATCTGCAAACAGGACATCTTAATGCAGTACATGAGGATGCAAAATTTTATCAGGGTGATATTAAAGATAAAGAGTTTTTAAATAAGGTCTTTAAGGAAAATGAGATAGATTCAGTAATACATTTTGCAGCAAATTCATTAGTTGGAATAAGTATGAAGGAGCCTTTAAACTACTACAATAATAATGTATATGGCTCGCAGGTTTTATTGGAGACAATGAACAAGCACGGCGTAAATAAAATTGTATTTTCATCTACAGCGGCGACCTATGGAGAACCGGAAAATATTCCGATTTTAGAAACTGATAAAACGGAGCCCACTAACCCTTATGGTGAGACTAAGTTAGCTGTAGAAAAAATGATGAAGTGGGCTGATAAGGCACATAATATCAAATATATTTCACTAAGATACTTTAATGTGGCAGGAGCCCATGAAAGTGCTGTAATAGGTGAGGATCATGATCCTGAAACACATTTGATTCCATTGATATTGCAAGTTCCCCTTGGCAAACGTAAGCACATTTCAATTTTCGGTGACGATTATGATACCCCCGACGGTACATGCGTTAGAGATTATATCCATGTAATGGATTTAGTAGATGCCCACATTCTTGCTTTAAATAAATTGCGTGAAGGTGGAGACAGCTCAGTATACAACTTAGGTAATGGAGAAGGATTCTCAGTAAAGGAAATGATAGAAGCAGCAAGAAAAGTAACAGGACATCCGATACCAGCAGTTATAGGAGAAAGAAGACCAGGAGATCCATCAAAACTCATAGCTTCAAGCAAAAAAGCGCAGGAAGAATTAGATTGGAAACCGAATTTTACGAGTATTGAGGATATAATAGCGTCGGCATGGAAATGGCATAAAAAGAACCCAAATGGATTTAAGGAGTAAGGGGTGATTAAGTAGTGAATATCTTCAAAGAAATAAAACGTTTGATTAACTATGGAATAAATAAGGGATTGATATATAAAGAAGATGAAATCTATGTTAGAAATAAAATTTTGGAAATTTTAAAGTTGGATGAATATGAAGATGCAGAAGTGGAAAAAGAAGATTTAGAAAATCCTCAGAAAATTTTAGATAATATTTTAGACTATGCCTATGAAAAGGGAGTATTGGAGCACAATACAGTGACATATCGCGACCTTCTTGATACAAAAATTATGGACTGTTTTATTTCTAGACCAAGTGAAATAATAAGAAGGTTTTATGAAGATTATAAAAAATCTCCTAAACTGGCAACGGAAAATTATTATAATATGTCAAGGGCATCAAACTATATCAGAACTGAACGAACAAATAAAAATTTAAGATGGAAAACTAAAACCAACTTTGGTGAGCTTGATATTACAATAAACCTTTCAAAGCCAGAGAAAGATCCAAAGGCTATAACAGCGGCAAAAAGCTTAAAATCATCTTCATATCCAAAATGCTTATTATGTAAAGAAAATGAAGGTTATGCAGGCCGCATTAATCATCCGGCAAGACATAATCATAGAGTAATACCAGTGGAACTAGGTAATGAAGAATGGTTTTTACAATTCTCTCCCTATGTATACTATAATGAACATGCAATTATCTTTAAAGGTAGTCATGATCCAATGAAAATTACAAAGACTACCTTTGAAAGATTATTAGAATTTATAGAAAAATTTCCTCATTATTTTATCGGATCAAATGCTGACTTACCCATCGTAGGTGGCTCTATTTTATCCCACGATCACTTTCAAGGTGGAAACTATAGATTTCCAATGGAAAAGGCTCCTATACTAAAAAAAATAAGTATAAAAGGATTTGAAGATGTAGAGGTAGGCATTGTTAAGTGGCCCTTATCAGTTATACGAATAAGAAGTGAAAAAAGAAACAGATTGGCTGAACTGGGCGAAAAAATCCTCGATGCATGGAGAGGGTATAGTGATGAAAGCGTAGAAATTTTATCCCATACAAATGGTGAACCCCACAATACCATTACACCCATTGCAAGATACAAAAATAATAAATTCGAGCTGGACCTGGTACTTCGAAACAATAGAACCAGTGATGAACATCCTATGGGAATATTTCATCCCCACAGCGATGTCCATAACATAAAAAAGGAAAATATCGGATTGATTGAGGTCATGGGCCTTGCCGTATTACCTGCAAGATTGAAAAATGAGTTGGAGTTACTAAAAGGATGTCTCATAGGAAACCAAAATATTGACGAGTATGAAGAATTGGAAAAGCACAGAGAGTGGTATAATTATTTAAAAAATAAGTATAAAGATGCCAACTTAGACTTTGATAAAATATTAAAATTAGAAGTGGGTAAGGTTTTTGAAAGAATATTAACAGATGCTGGTGTATTTAAACAGAACAGTGAAGGGCTCAAAGCCTTTGAACGATTTGCTAATTCTGTGCAGTAGGTGACGTATATGTATTGGATTGAGAAGGTTTTTAATAGAGACGACAAAGAAGCTGAATTAGTAACTATAAAAAATAAGAATGACATGGAGGTTAAGCTTCTAAATTATGGCGCAACTATAGTAGAAATGTTGGTTCCTGATAGAGATGGTAATGTGGAAAATATAGTATTGACCTATGAAAATATAGAAGACTATATAGAAAACCAGCCATACTTTGGTGCAACAGTCGGAAGAACATCAGGTCGTATTGCAAATGGCAAATTTATATTGGATGGCAAGGTATATGAGTTAAATAAAAATTATGGAATAAATCAGGGCCATGGTGGACAGAAGGGATTTAGTTTTAGATTTTGGGACTACAAAATAGTAGAAAAAGAAAGTGAAACAGTAGTAGAATTTGCATATTTAAGTAAAGATATGGAGGAAAATTATCCCGGAAACTTAAACGTAAAAGTTATTTACACTTTAACTAGTAGCAATGAATTTATAATTGAATATGAAGCTACAACCGACAAAAGGACGATATGTAACTTAACAAATCATTCATATTTTAACTTATCCGGCAATTATAAAAGGAAAATAACTGAGCAGTATTTAAAAGTTAAGGCATCAAACTATTTGGAATTAAATGGGAATCAAATTCCTACAGGCAGACTTATTAATGTAGAGAATACTCCTATGAATTTTAAGGAATATAAATTAATTGGCAGGGATATAGACAGCGATTATGAACAGCTCTCTATGGTAAATGGATATGACCATACATGGGTTTTAGATGAAGGAGAAGACCAGATTGAAATGTATGATGAATTAAGTGGCAGAAAAATGATTATTACTACCACTTATCCCAGCGTAGTAATTTATAGTTATAACTTTCCAAATAATGAAAAGTTGAAATATGGCAGGATAGGAAGTAAATATGATGGTATTTGTTTTGAAACCCAATATGAGCCTGATGGGATTAATAATGCAAATTTGAATTCAGCTGTTTTAGATGCAGGAGAGAAGTATTATGAAAGAACTGTTTTGAAGTTTAGGACTTGCTAGGAGGGATCGTAGTGTATCTAGGCGTAGATTACTACCCGGAACATTGGGATGTAAGTATGATAGACGAAGATATGCAGCGTATGAAGGAGATGGGAGTAAATATTATTCGCATTGGTGAATTTGCGTGGCATCTTATGGAAAAAAAAGAAGGAGAGTATGACTTTTCATACTTTGATATGGTAATAAGAAAAGCCCAAAAATACGATTTGAAAGTTATATTCGGTACGCCAACGGCCACTTTTCCCGCATGGCTTGCAAAAAAACATCCGTCAATTTTATCTAAGGATGAGTACGGTCATACCAGAGTATTTGGCGGTAGAAGGCAATATTGTTACAATTCTGAGGTCTATCGTGAATACACAAAAAAAATTGTACAAAAGTTAGTTAATCATTACAAAGATGAAGAGTCAATTATAGTTTGGCAGATTGATAATGAATTTGGTCATGAAGGGAGTGACATGTGCTTTTGTGAGCAGTGTCACTTAAAATTTAGAGAATTTTTACAGGAAAAATATAAAGATATAAATAATCTCAATGAAGTATATGGAACAATTTTTTGGGGCCAGACCTATAATGACTTTGATGAAATTCCACTTCCTCAACCAACTATTACTACCCATAATCCTACTTTAAGATTAGACTGGGCAAGATTTAGATCCTACTCAATCAATGATTATGCCAAAATGCAAATTAATTTAGTAAGGGAATTAAAGGGGAAGCACCAAAAAATCACCCATAATTTTTACGGAGGATTCTTTGAAAAGGCATACGACCAGAATGTGATGTCTGAGGATTTGGACTTTGTTTCTTATGACAATTATCCTGTATGGGGTGGATTAAGGGAACCTTTAAAGCCAGGGCATATTGCCATGACCCATGATTATGTTCGAGGCCTCAAAAACAAAAATTATTGGATAGTTGAAGAGTTAATGGGAGCCCAGGGTCATAATGTAATAGGATACTTGCCCCGACCAAATCAGGCTAAAATGTGGGCTTATCAGGCTATGGCACATGGATGTGAGAATATGTTGTTTTTTAGATGGCGAGGAATGACCCGGGGAGCAGAACAATTCTGTTTGGGTATTATTGATCATGACAATGAAGATGGTCGTAAATTTAAAGAAGTTCAGTCCTTTATGAAAGATGTCATAAAATACGAAGAGGTTATAAAGAGTGAGATAAAATCAGATATAGCCGTTTTATATGACTACGATAATATATGGTCCTGGCATTACCAGCAACAATCATCCCAGTTTAATTTTACGGATGAATTAGTTCGTCTGTATACGCCTTTTTATAATTTAAATACTAATATTGATGTAATAAGCACTAGTAAAGACTTTTTCAAATATAAAGTATTAGTTGTACCGGTTATGAAGATTATCGATGAAAAATTAGGAAGACGGTTTGAAGAGTTCCTTCAAAAAGGCGGTACGATAATATTTTCCTTCAGAAGTGGTATTAAAGATAGAGATAATAATATTAATTTTGAAGAGGTATTCCCTTGCAAAGTTAGAAAGATAGCGGGAATTAAAATTAAGGAAGCAGAAGCTTTGCAAAAGGGGCAGGAAGTTGAAATTATTGGACTTAATAAATATAATGGTAAAAAAGGAAAGTGTAGCGTTTGGCGTGATTTAATTATTCCTGAAACTGCTAGGGTGTTGTATAGATATAATGATAAGTTTTATAAGGAAAATGCATGTATTACTGAAAATAAGTATGGTAAAGGTAAAGTTTATTACGTAGGTGGCGGGATAGATATCAAAATATTAAATGATATAGCAAAAGAGATTGTAGTAGAAAATAATATCCGCTATATTGAATCACCTGAAGGTTTAGAAGTATATATAAGAGACTATAATAATGAAGAGTGGTTATTTATAAACAACCATACCGATGAAGATATAGAGTTTAATGGAATTATTATTGAACCCTATGGAAGTGAGATAGTAAAAAGATGTGTATAAGAAATATATTTTGAAAGGAAGAATTTTATGGCTACTTTAAAAGACATAGCAAAACTAGCTGGAGTTTCACCTGCTACAGTATCCCGAGTATTAAACTGTGATAATAGTCTTTCTGTAGCTGATGAGACCAAAAAAAGAATTTTTGAAGTAGCGGCAGAATTAGATTATAAAACCGTTAAGCAAAGAAATAAAAATCCAGATAGAAGACTGAAGGTTGGGGTTATACACTGGTATTCACAAAAACAAGAGTTAGAAGATCCCTATTATTACACCATAAGAAAAGGTGTTGAAGAAGAATGTTTCGATAAAAAAATTGAAGTGACAACAGTTTTCAGAAATGACGATAGTTCTATGATAAACAAGTTAAATGATTTGGATGGCGCCATAGCTATAGGTAAATTTAGCAAGGAAGACCTTAAAGAGTTCTCAATGTATTTTTCTAATATCGTATTTGTAGATTCTTCCCCAGATGAAAAAAAATATGATTCAGTAGTGATTGATTTTAAGAAGGCTATGCTAGAGGTGTTAGAACATTTATTAGATCTTGGACATAGTAAAATAGGATTTATTGGTGGAAGAGAATGTATAGGTAGGAATAGAGAACCTATAGATGATGAGCGTGAAATAGCATACCACAAATTTATGAAGAATAGGGAAATATATGACCCTGATTGTGTCTATATCGGCAGATTTATAGCGGAAGACGGATATAATCTAATGAAAAAAGCTATTGAAAAGGGTAATCTACCTACGGCATTTTTTGTAGCAAGCGATACTATGGCAATAGGGGCTATTAAAGCATTATACGAATCAAATATCAATGTGCCAGGTGATGTATGTATTATTGGTTTTAATGATATTCCCACTGCCAAATATTTTGTTCCGCCACTAAGTACCGTTAAAGTATATACTGAGTTTATGGGTGCTACAGCGGTAGGATTATTACTTGAGCGGATTAATGAAAATAGAGAAATCCCTAAAAAAGTTGTTGTACCCACTAAATTGATAATAAGGGAAAGTTGTAAGTAGCGATTAAATAAATAAAAGATACTATAGCTTTGAAGCTACAGTATCTTTTATTTATTATGGATATATAATCCTAACTTTCTAATTAATATCTTTGGTCTCTTTGCTTTATTCCCTTTAGTTTTTCATCACTATGCTTTAGAAAATTAGATAACATATTTTCAAATGATTCCTTTGGCTTTGCCTTAGTACGGTTTTTGCTTCTTTTATCGTATGATGATTTTTTGTTAACTTGTTTTATGGACAGTTCTATTTTATTATCGTCTTTGATTTTAAGAACTTTTACTTTTAGCTTTTGACCTTCTTTTAAATAATCATTAATATCCTTTACATAATCATCGGCTATCTCAGAAATATGACAAAGACCTGTCCTTTCATCAGAAAGCTTTATAAAAGCTCCAAATTTAGTAATACCTGAAACTATACCTTCAACTATCTCTCCACTTTTTAATGACATTAAATAAATTTTCCTCCTTATATTTTTAACTTAATTACTATTATAGTGTAGTTTAGGGATAATGTAAACCTAGGCTATGAATATAATAACAAATTTTTAACAAAATGCTTATATTTTATCTACTACATATAATCTTGTATCTTTTTTCTTATTACTACTGGAATGTAGAAGAGCTGTTTTAATATAAAACATTTAGAGGTAAAAACAGCTCTTCAAAGTCGCTTAAGAGGAAATATTGAAGGATTTTTAAATCTGTGTTATTAGATTAACTGGGACAAGCAGTTAATTTAACTTTTGTTTAATCTATTGAAACACTCTACGTAGTCCCTCTGATAACAAATCTGCTAATATTACAAGTAATATGTAGCATATTAAAAGTAGAGCTACTTCAGTGTAATGAAACCAACTCATGCTGAGTTTGAATTGTTGACCTAAGCCACCGGCACCTACAAATCCTACGACGATAGTTGTACGAATAATTACCTCCCAGCGATACAAAATAAAAGTAATAAACTTCGGTGTTACCATTGGCAGTACGCCATAGATGAGAATTTGGCCTGTTGAGGCACCACTAGATGATAAATTTCTGATAGGTTTTAAGTCCAAATCTTCTACCACTTCGGCACATAACTTACCTAGTATTCCAAAGTTGTGGAGAGCTAAAGCTATAGCTCCTGGAAGAATGCCTGGTTTAAAAATAAAAACTATAATCATAGCCCAAATCAGTTCAGGCACGGCTCTAGAGAATATATACAGACAACGAATCACTCCAAATAAAATCCAGTTATACCATTTGTTTGACATGGTTAATGTGCTATCGGCTGCATTCCTTGCAGCAGGTATTACAGTAATTATCATACCTATGGCTGCAAATCCTATAGCCATAATACTCATTACTAAGGTCTTATAGGTAAGCTGCAAAGCATTTTTCCAGGCTTCAACATCTTTAAATGCCGGATTTTTATTTCCAATACCAGTTAAATCTCTTAAAAACTTTTTTGCATGAAATATATTTTTATTGGAAAATAGATTAAAAAAATCTGCTTTTTCCACATTAATTATAAACATCCATGAGGCAATAATTAGTATAAAAATCATTAAAAAGGAGAACCTAATAAAGTCAAATTTCCATTTCATTCTACCAACCTCTTTCGAAGTAAGTTGCTCCAAAGGTCAATGATTACCACCAGTCCTATTAAAAAGAACATAAATGTCCAAACCTCATCATACTCTAAATCGGCTAATGATAAATGGATTTGATATCCTAAACCCCCTAAGCCTACAAAGCTCATAATGGCTGAAGAACGAATGGCACATTCAAACCTATACATTGCATAACTAATCATATCTCCCATGGCAAGAGGTAAATAACCATAAAATAAGGCCTGTAGCTTCGAAGCTCCACTTGATTTCAGAGCCTCAATAGGTTCCTTCGGAACATCATTGATTATGTCTGCAAAAATTCGGCCTAATGTGCCACCATAGGGAATAGCTAAGGCCAAAATTGCAGCAAAGGGCGATAAACCAATGGCAGCCACGAATAACCATGCCCAGATCAGTTCATGAATAGCACGCATAAAACCCAATAATCCTCTAAAAAAGCTCATTGAAAATAGAGTGGTCATCTTACCTGCAGATATAACACCGGATGCCATAATTCCAAAAACAAAAGCAATAAGGATTGCTATTGTCATGCCAGCCACTGCGTATGTCAAGGTTGTCCATGATGAAGTTATGGCAAGATTTAATATTTCAGGAGATAAATCGGGATGAAAAAAACCATAGGCGATTTGAAGTATAGTAACTCCTCCTCCCGAATGAAAAAGGTTCGTTCCCCACTCCACAGATAATAAGCTCCAGAAAAAAACTAGGATAAGTCCCAGTGTTAGGAATGTTCTTTTATGAAGGTCGATGGAGTGCCTAAGATCTCTCATTTTATTTCAACTCCTCTAAATTATAAAGAGTGAATAAGTCCGCATCAGTTATTTTTTCTACCGGAAGGTCAAAGCATATTTTACCTTCCCTTAATCCGATTATTCGTGTAAAGAATCTTTTAGCATATTCTACGGAATGAAGACTGGCTATAAGAGTTTGATTTTCCTCCTTAACTAATTTAATGAGCATTGATAAAATATCTTCAGCACGGGATGGGTCTAAAGAAGATACGGGTTCATCGGCTAGAATTATTTCGGGATTTTGGACCAGTAACCTAGCTAATGCCACCCGCTGCTGTTCTCCGCCTGACAGATTGGAAGTTTTTTCATAGATTTTATTTGGTATACCTACTCTGTCCAGAGATTTGATAGCAAGCTCCTTATCTTGGGGAAGAATCAATGATAAAAGAGATTTAAAAAAACCCCATTCGCCTAATCGTCCTGCTAAAACATTATGAATTACCGGTAGCTGCCCCACTAAGTCAAACTGCTGACGAATAATTCCTATTTTACGGGAAAGTTGCTTACCTGTAGTATACTTATAACTAGGTATACCATCTATTAGTAATGAACCTTTATCAGGCTTAACGGTATTGGCTAGAATATTTAACAAAGTGGTTTTTCCTGCGCCGCTTGGACCCACTAGAGCAACTGTTTCTCCTTTTTTTATACTAAAAGAAAGGGAAGATAGTGCTGACATCTTCCCAAAGTTTTTTGATATTTCTCTTAACTCAAGTATTTTTTTTGCTTGCATATACGTTCACCTACTACTTAATTATACCTAATTTTTTTGCAACGGATTTAATGGCTTCATAGTTTTCATTTTTGGTTTCAATGAATCTATCAGCCTGGAAAAGCTCCATGATTTCACTTTTTTCGCTACCAAAGGAAAGTAGAGCCTGCTTTACCTTTTCTTTAGTTCCAACGCCAAATATCTCATCAACATTGTTAATTGTCCAGTTGTAGTCATAATAAGGTGGTGTCCTGTAAAAAACCTTTACTTTATTTAAATCCACCTTGCCTTCATTTACAGCACTCTCCCATACAGCCTCATTTAAGGCTCCAGCCTGGAAAGCTCCAGATTCTACAAGTTTCCAAGTTTTATCATGAGAACCAGAGAAGTTTGGCTTCCCATTAAAATCTTTATCAGGATCGATACCTGCCTTGATCAAAAAATATCGAGGCATTAAGTGGCCGGAGGTAGAGTTTTCACTACCAAAGGTAAAGGTTAATCCCTTTAAATTTTCCAGCTTTTCGATATTTAAATCCTTTTGAACTATGAAAACAGAATGAAACTGCTCATCTCTAGGTCTTTGAGCAATGGCTTCTGAACCGGGAACTGCACTTCTTGCCTGAACTCCTGTAAGACCACCGAACCAACCTAGATGAATATCTCCCCGTTGAAAAGCTGTTACCAAAGCTGCATAATCAATAGTAGGAACATACTCTACCTGTAGGCCTGTCTTTTCACCAATATATTTTGCTAACTCTTCAAAACGTCTGTTTAATTTTGAAGCATTTTGATCGGGTATGGCTCCAATTTTAAATACTGGTTTTTCCTTTTGATTTGCTCCTGCATAATTTTCTTTCTGTGAGCAAGCAGTTAAAGAAATTATAATAAGTGCTATTAATAAATATGCTACTATTTTTTTCATGATAGGATAGCCTCCTCTATAATAATAATTATTATTAGTCGAAATGACATTTTTATTATATAGTTTTCCGATGGGAATTGTAAAATAAAGTTTTTCAATAAAACTTTTTTATCTATAAGATTTTATTATAGAGATAGATGATTGTTCTATGTATTAATTGCATTGACAATGTTTTTGCTGTTGAAGATCCTAAAACAACTAGAATTGGATACTGTTGCTTGATGGAAAAACTAGGTGAAGTCTTTGGCATTGGAGTTTATTTAGGAAATGATAAGTTAACTTAACTCGCCTCGCTAGTTCCTTATAGATATCCTTCAATAATCCTCTTTTGGCTCTGTAGAAGAGCTGTTTTATATAAAAAGATTTAGAGGTAAAAACAGCTCTTCAAAGTTGCTTCGGAGGAAACATTGAAGGATATTTAAAGTTATACTGTTAGAGTAACTAGCCCAAGAGGTTAACTTTAGTACATATTGATACCATAATATACTCTAGATATTTCTAAACAAATACGAATTATTATATAGTTAAACTCATAAAAATATGAAACGTGACGAACTAATTTTAAAATTATTGACACAATGCTATGAAAATGATATTATAAACGTACGCAATATTAATAATAAATTCATTGAAAGGAAATCACATGACTGGCGGAAGTGGAATTGACCACATGGAGTGTGATTTTAAAATATGCCGACCGCCTGGGCTCCAAGTCCGGGCGGTCTGTTTTTTGTTGAATCCCGGGCTTGGCTAAGAAAGTCGAGGAGGGATTTTTGTGTTTAAAAAAGAATGGGCAGGATTCAATGAAGGAAATTGGACTAAAGAAGTAGACGTTAGGGATTTTATTCAAAAGAATTATACACCCTATGAAGGAGATGAAAGTTTTTTAACGGGAAAATCTGAAAGAACGGAAAAATTGTGGAATACCTGCAAAAAACTTCTTTCAAAGGAACTTGAAAAGGGAGTTCTCAGTATTGATACAAAAAGCGTTTCTGGAATAAATAGATTTGCTCCAGGTTATATAGATAAAGAAAATGAGGTTATAGTGGGGCTACAGACAGATAAGCCCTTAAAGAGGATGATTAACCCCTATGGCGGTATAAGAATGGTAGAATCTGCACTAGAAGCATATGGATATGAAATGAATAGTAAAATAAATGAAATTTTTAAAAATTATAGAAAAACCCATAACGATGGAGTTTTTGACGTATATACAGAAGAGATGAAGAAAGCCAGAACTGCAGGGCTATTAACGGGTCTACCTGACGCCTACGGACGAGGAAGAATAATAGGGGATTATAGAAGGATACCTTTATATGGAGTAGATTTCCTAATAGAACAAAAAAATAAAGATTATCGAAGTTTAAAGGGACCAATGGACGATGATTTAATAAAGCTGAGAGAAGAAGTAAAGGAGCAAATACGTGCATTAAATGAAATGAAAGATATGGCTAAGTCATATGGTTTCGATATTTCTAGGCCGGCTAAAAATGCAAATGAAGCCCTTCAGTTTTTATATTTTGGCTATTTAGCAGGAGTAAAGGAAAACAACGGTGCAGCTATGTCCTTAGGAAGGATAAGTACTTTTATCGATATATATTTAGAAAGAGATTTGAATAATGAAGTAATAACAGAAGTGGAAGCCCAGGAATTAATAGACCAGTTTGTCATAAAGCTTAGAATGGTAAGACACTTGAGAACACCGGAATACAACGAGCTCTTTGCTGGAGATCCCAACTGGATTACGGAATCTATAGGAGGTATGGGGATAAATGGAAAGACCTTGGTTACAAAGACTTCCTTTAGATTTTTGCATACTTTAACAAATCTAGGTCCTGCACCAGAGCCTAATATGACGGTTCTATGGTCTGAAAAACTTCCCGAAAACTTTAAAAAATATTGCAGTAGGATGTCAATGGAAAGCAGTTCTATTCAATATGAAAATGACGATATTATGAGAAATATTTATGGAGATGACTACGGTATAGCTTGTTGTGTTTCTGCCATGGAAATTGGTAAACAGATGCAGTTTTTCGGAGCACGGTGTAACCTGGCGAAAGCCCTTTTGTATGGAATCAACGGTGGGATAGATGAAAAAAAAGGGATATTAGTAGTGCCTGAAATAGAAAAAATTGAAGATGAAATATTAGATTATGACAAGGTTAAGGAAAATTATTATAAGGTTTTAGAATATGTGGCTGATCTCTATGTAAACACCATGAATATAATACATTATATGCATGATAAATATGCCTATGAGGCAGGGCTTATGGCTCTCCACGATACGAAGGTCGGAAGATTTATGGCCTTTGGAGTAGCAGGACTATCTGTAGTTGCCGATTCTCTAAGTGCAATTAAGTATGCAAAGGTTAGACCTATAAGAAGGAACGGAATAGTAGTAGATTTTGAGATTGAAGGAGATTTTCCCAAATATGGAAACGATGATGACCGGGTAGACTATATAGCGGTAGAGATATTAAAAAAATTCATTAAAGAGCTTGAAAAACATAAAACCTATAGAAAGGCAAAGCATACATTATCAGTACTGACAATTACTTCAAATGTGGTTTACGGTAAAAAGACAGGTTCTACACCTGATGGAAGAAAGGCGGGGGAAGCCTTTGCACCAGGTGCCAATCCTATGCACGGTAGGGATGAAAATGGAGCATTGGCGGCCTTAAATTCCGTAGCAAAAATACCTTATACATCTGTTTGTGAAGATGGTATTTCAAATACATTCTCCATTGTACCTGAAGCATTAGGGAAGGATGAGCATAGTAAAATATCTAACCTGGTTTCTATATTAGATGGATATTTTATGCAGGGAGCACATCACTTGAATGTAAACGTGATGAAGAGGGAAGTGCTTTTAGATGCCATGAAGCATCCTGAAAAATATCCCTCACTGACTATAAGAGTTTCAGGCTATGCAGTTAATTTCAATCGATTGACTAGGGAACAGCAGGCTGAGGTTATAAAGAGAACCTTCCACGAATCTATGTTTAGATAACTAACTTTTAAATTTCTATGAAACAAAAATAAAATGTTTACGTCTAATAATAAGCAAAGAATAGTGGAGGTGAACTTAAATGGTTCTTGATGGAGGAAGAGCGGGAGGCCACACTTAATGAAAGTCAATATGGATTTTACATTTATATACTTAATGGATATACTTTTAAGGATACTAAGAAGGCAAAAGCTATATAGCAATGGATTATGATCCTGTTTTCTAATAAAAATGAAATTCTAGACTATATTTTTGAGGTGGAGTTTAGCAAAAGAATACGTTTATTAAATGAACTAAAGAAGAAAAAGATTTCTTTGAAAGAAAAAATAGCTATTTTCCTAGATAGACACTTTGAGGATTTACAACAAAATCTTGCAAAGGCAATAGTTATAGTGCAAGAAAGCAGAGCTCCCATAAAACATAGGCCAGAAGCAATTGAGATTTTTATGGAAAAGATTCCATTGATTTTAAAGGAAATGATTGATAAGGCTATTGAACAAGAAGAAATAAGAAAAGTAAATTCAAGATTGGTAGCAGATACTATCTTTTATTCTATTCGTGAGATGGCGTTTAATGTTGCGAATGGTTCACAATATGATTTTTTACAGATAAAAAAAGAATTGTTAAATCTATTTTGGATTGGTTTAAAAAGGTAGTTAAATAGCTTAATTGCTGTACTCTATACAAAATTTTTAGGTTTGTATTAACAAATTTTAATTAATAAGGAGGAAATTTATAGTGGAAATTATAAAAATGGATCAAATTGAAGGAAAGATAAACAAAAGAGGAGTTTTATTTATTTTATGACCATTATTCAGAAACAGGAATACAAATAACTTCACCAATTAGTAAAGATCTTGGATTTACATTAGGATTTGATTCAATCAGTTCCTCAACGGTTAAGTTAAATCTTCTAGCAATAGAGTAGAAGGTATCTCCCCGTTTAACAATATATCTTCTGGTTCCTTTAGGACAAGTAACGGGTGGAACTGCCAAAGGTATGCATATGATTTGATCTACCATTATTTCATCGGGATCTATACCTGGATTAGCTTCTATCAGATCATCCAAAGAAACGTTAAAAAAGTTTGCTATTTCATTGAGAGTATCGCCGGGTCTGACTCTATAATAATTTCCCTCAGGACATGGGGGATAGATTCTCTGCATAGGTATGCATATAACTTGCCCTATACGTAGAAACATGGGATCCACAAAAGGGTTTGCAGAAATTATTGCCGGTACTGTAGTACCGAATCTTCTAGCTAATCTGTATAAAGTGTCTCCAGGTTTTATTCTATAGGGTCTTGTTCTAGGAGGACATTGTCTCATTTGTCATATCACCTCTTATTTTTTTATAAAAAGTCCATACTGTATTATATGCAAGAAGGGCCATTGTGTTCCAATGTAAGTATGGTTTATGATCAGAACAAAGATTGTACTAATTTTGAGAGTTGTCTATCATATGTTTTTATAAAAATAATAAATTGATGGGGGATGTTATCGTGAAATATGATTTATACAAGATTATAGATAGGAGAGATATCAATTCCATGATATGAATCGTATTGAGAAAACATTAGAGTGTATTTAGGAGAATAGATTTTTGTTACATAATAGCTTAAAGATTCATATTATGACAGTAAGATATTTTTAAAGCCAAAAGAGGAGGTGGAAAAATGAAGTATTATGGAGAGCTACCTGTCGTAGCATATTTTTGTATGGAATTTGGCCTTCATCCTTCTTTAAAAACCTATGCAGGAGGATTAGGAGTACTTGCGGGTGATTATTTAAAGGGTGTAAAGGATTATGGTTATCCTATAGTTGGGATAGGTATAAAATGGAAGCAGGGTTACACCGACCAGTATATAAATGGGGACGGATGGCCCTACGATCTTTACAAAGACTATAAATATGACTTTTTAAAGGATACTGGTGTAAATGTGAAGGTAAAAATTCGTAATAAAGATGTTTTATGTAAGATTTGGAAGGTAGACTGTTTTGGCAATGCTCCGCTTTTTTTACTTGACACAGATCTTCCTGAAAACGAGGACCGATGGATTACTGAAAAGCTTTATCATGGTAGTGGAGATGATAGAATTGCACAGGAGATAGTTCTTGGTGTGGGAGGAGTAAGGGCCCTAAGAGCTTTAGGGATAGATGTGGACTTATATCATTTCAACGAGGGTCATGCAGTATTTGCAGGTTTGGAGCTCATAAGAGAAAAGATGTCTAGAGGAGCATCTTTTGAGGAGGTTCTTGCAGAATCCAGAAAACAAATTGTATTTACTACCCATACTCCTGTTATTGAAGGAAATGAGTCCCACCCTATAGACAGATTAATGTATATGGGTGCTAATAACGGGATAACAAGGGAAGAGATGATTAAAATAGGGGGAGAGCCCTTCAATATGACAGTAGCAGCCCTTAGACTTTCACATATTTCCAATGCCGTATCCCAGCTTCACTGTAAGATTTCCAATGAAATGTGGAAACATGTAGATAACCGCTCAAAAATAATAGGAATTACTAATGCAATACATCTACCTACCTGGGTTGATAGTGAAATAATAAAAGCAGCTGAGGAAGATAGAGATATATGGAGTATTCATATGAAGAACAAAATAGAGCTTATAGAGTTTATAAGAGACAAAGCAGGTGTTAAACTTGAGGAGGAATCATTGCTTATTGGTTTTTCAAGAAGGGCTGCAACATATAAAAGAGGCGATTTGATATTTAGAGATGAAAACATCATAGGACCTCTTTTAGAAAAAGGAAAGTTGCAGATAGTATTATCAGGCAAAGCACATCCTCAGGATAATGGAGGAAAGAAAATTATTGCGGACATAGTTAAAATATCTAAAAAATATCCCGATAGAATTGTTTACTTGGAAAACTATGATATTACTATAGCAAAAAAACTTGTAAGAGGTTGTGATGTATGGCTGAATAATCCAAGAAGACCTAAGGAGGCCAGCGGGACTTCAGGAATGAAAGCAGCTATGAATGGAGTTCTTAATCTTAGCATTCTTGATGGATGGTGGCCTGAGGCTTGTAAGCACCATGTCAACGGATGGCAGTTCGGCGACGGATTTCAAGGCGCAAACGAGCAAGAAACAGATAAACATGATTTGGAAGCACTATACCAAGTGTTATTAGAGAAAGTAATACCAACTTATTATAATAATCGGAACAAATGGATAAAAATGATGAGAAACAGTATATTGAGTACTAAGGATGAGTTTTCTATAGAAAGGATGCTAAAGGATTATTACAACAAAATGTACATTGTGTAAAAGCGGTTTAACCGCTTTTTTCTTTTTTTATATTTAACATTTTAACAATGATATAGCAAAATTGGAAACGTTTTACTATGAAATAGTATGTATAATATTTTGCTTCAATAATATAATGTGAAGAAAGGAAGTCCCTTTAGTCTAGATAAAGCAAAATCAATAAAAAAATACATATGAATAAATATTATAGATAGACAACTCTAAGATTTAATTTATATTACTCTAGGGATTTTGAGGTTTCCTTCTGAGTGATTTTGAAGCATTTGTTGCTACTTCTGTCTTCTTTTATTTAAAAAAGCAACAAATCTTCACATGAACCAGAAGGATTCTCAAAATCCTAATAAATTTAACCTTGAACTTTGTTATCTATAGATAATATACTTTAGATTTAAAGCTAAAGGGTGATTTTTTAATAATGAACAATTTAAAAAATATTTTGTAGTCTATAAATAAGACTGACATGAAAAACAAAGGGGAATTAGAGATGAATGAAAGATTTATGGGATATTTGTCACCAAGTTCCTATGACATCTATCTTTTTCATCAGGGAAACAATTTTAAAAGTTATAACTTTTTAGGTGCTCATTTGACAGAACATAATGGAATAAAGGGTGTAAGTTTTACTTTATGGGCACCAAATGCAAGAGAAGTAAGAGTTGTTGGTAACTTTAACGGCTGGAATGGAATTAATTATCCAATGAGAAAAATTGACAAAACCGGAATATGGAACATTTTTATATCTGGATTAGATGAATATGAGATTTACAAGTATGAGATTCATACAAGGGACGGTAGGGTTATACTTAAATCCGACCCTTATGCTGTATATTCTGAAGTAAAGCCAAACACTGCCTCTATAGTAGCTTCACTGGATAAACATAAGTGGAATGATGATGACTGGATGGAGAGAAGAGACGCTGCTTATGATAAATCTCTTAATATCTATGAGTTGCATCTTGGTTCATGGAGAACAAAGGAAAACGGAGAATATTATACTTATAGTGAACTAGCAGATGAGATTATAGATTACGTGCTCAAGATGGGATACACACACATAGAGCTTTTACCAGTAATGGAACACCCTTTCGATGGTTCCTGGGGATATCAGACTACAGGATATTTTTCTATTACAAGTCGATATGGAAAACCAAAAGACTTTATGGAATTTGTTGACAGATGCCACCAAAAGGGCATTGGAGTAATTCTGGACTGGGTACCAGCACATTTCTGCAAGGATGAGCATGGACTGTTTAAATTCGATGGAACTCCTCTTTATGAAAAAAATGATCCTATCATGTCAGAAAACTATGAATGGGGAACTGCTATATTTGATTATGGACAACCCGAAGTAGTGAGTTTTCTAATATCTAATGCTTTGTTTTGGTTCGATATTTACCATATAGATGGTTTAAGGGTAGATGCAGTATCCTATATGATTTATCTGGATGCTGGAAGAGAGGAAGGCCAGTGGAGACCAAATAAATATGGAGGAAGAGAGAATCTGGAGGCAATAGAATTTATAAAGAAATTAAACAAGACTGTATTTAAATATTTTCCTAAGGCTCTAATGATTGCTGAAGAATCAACAGCTTGGCCCCTCGTAACGAGGCCTGTTCATTTAGGAGGACTAGGATTTAACTTTAAATGGAACATGGGCTGGATGAACGATATGCTTAAGTACATGGAAATGGATCCTATATATAGGAAATGGCATCACGATTTAATAACTTTTTCATTTATGTATGCATTTTCAGAGAACTTTATACTTCCTCTGTCCCATGATGAAGTGGTTCACGGAAAAAAGTCCTTACTTAATAAAATGCCTGGAAACTATTGGCAGAAATTTGCCAATCTTAGAGTTTTTTATTCCTATATGATGGCCCATCCCGGTAAAAAGCTTTTATTTATGGGAGGAGAATTTGGACAGTTTATAGAGTGGGACTACCAAAAATCTCTGGATTGGTTTTTATTGGATTATGAAATGCATAGAAAGATGCAGCACTTTGTAGAAAAATTAAATAAATTTTATAAAGAAGAAAAGCCTTTGTATAAGCTAGATAATGACCACAGAGGTTTTTCCTGGATAGATCATCAGAATTATGAACAAAGTATAATTACCTTTATGAGAAAGGCTAAAGAAAATGAAGAATTTTTAATAATTCTTTGTAATTTTACACCTGAAGTACACAACAGTTATAAAGTAGGGGTTCCGAAAGAAGGAGAGTATATAGAAGTACTTAACAGTGACTTGGAAGAATTTGGGGGATCAGGAGTTAGGAATGAAGGTACTATCAAATCAAATAAATCAAAGTGGCATAATCAGCCATATCACATAGAGATTGATGTTCCGCCTTTAGGGGCATCCTTTATAAAGCTTAAAAAGAATATGGATGAAAGTATATTAAAAAAACAGTCATAATTTGATTTTTTCAATCATATATTAATATTTGTTGGGAAAAATTTTCAAAGGGGGAATAACTATGCGAAAAGCCAGGAAAGAGATTGTAGCTATGTTGCTGGCTGGAGGGCAGGGGTCAAGGCTAAAGGAGCTTACTGAAAGGCTTGCAAAACCTGCAGTACCATTCGGGGGAAAATACAGGATTATAGATTTTGCATTAAGTAATTGTTCTAACTCAGACATAGACACTGTCGGAGTACTAACTCAATACCAGCCGTTTGAATTGAATTCCCATATAGGAATCGGAAGTCCATGGGACCTTGACAGGAGAAATGGTGGAGTACACATTTTGTCACCCTATGTAAGTCAAGAAGGTGGAAGATGGTACAAGGGGACTGCAAATGCCATATATGAAAATATGGATTTTATTGATGCATATGATCCGGAGTACGTTTTACTCTTATCAGGTGATCATATTTATAAGATGGATTATTCTATGATGCTCAAATATCATAAGGAGAAGGATGCTAAGGCTACCATTGCAGTTATAGAGGTTCCATGGGAGGAAGCTTCAAGGTTTGGATTAATGAATACAGACGATGAGAATAGAATTTTTGAATTTCAGGAAAAACCAGAAAATCCGAAAAGTAATCTAGCCTCCATGGGAGTTTATATATTTAAATGGCGTGTTTTAAAGAAATATTTAATAGAAGATGAGATGGACGAAAAATCAAGTAATGATTTTGGTAAAAATATTATACCTAAAATGGTAGATGATGGACTGAATATATACTCATATGTATTTGACGGTTACTGGAAGGATGTAGGAACTATAAAAAGTTTTTGGGAAGCCAATATGGATCTTTTGAGAGATGATAGCAATCTGAATCTTTATGATAATAATTGGAAGATATATTCAGCTAATCCAAACAGTCAACCCCACTACATTAGCTCCACAGGGAAAGTTAAGGGAGCCATGCTAAATGAAGGATGTATTGTCCATGGTGAAGTTATAAGTTCGGTATTATTCCCTGGGGTATATGTAGGAAAAAATGTAAAAGTAATTGATACTGTGGTTATGCCTAACGTTAGAATTGAGGACTATTCAGTCATTGAACAAGCAATAGTGATGAGCGATATAGTTATAAAACGTGGAAGTCAGATTGGAAACAGAGATTCAGAAGATATAGCGGTAGTAAATGAAGATAGTCTAGTTAAATAAGGAAAGGAAACAGGTTACAGGTAACAGTTGTAAGGGTACAATATATTCTGCCCCTACGGCAACTTTAGTTTCAACCTAAAAATCAGCTATGCTGATTTTTTAATTGTCTAGGAGTTTAAACATTTTTTAAAAAAATTGTAGGTATAAAACAAAGTAAATTCAAGGGATGCAAGAAATTACAAACTTTTACCAGTTAAATATTAAAAAGGCTAACAGCTAACTGCTGACCGCTCATGGCAAAAAGGTGTACCAACTACGAACTACTAACTACGAACTAACAAATGCGTCAAAGAAGCCTTTGTTTTGCTTACGTATTACACAAAGGGGGATGAATACTGTGAAAGATCTTATGGGAATTATAAACCTTAGTGAAAATGAAGAGACGATTAAAGAAATAACATATAATAGACCAATTGCCACTATTCCGATAGCAGGAAGATATAGGGTCATAGACTTTATACTTTCAAACATGATTAATGCAGGAATTCACAACGTGTGTATATTTACCCAAGGTAAAAGCCGTTCGCTGATGGATCATATAGGGACCGGTAAGCCCTGGGATTTGGATAGAAAGATAGACAGATTATCTATTCTTAATCCTGTAATAAATATTAATGATATGATCACTCATACAGGAGATTTGGATAATTTTAAAAATCATTTAGACTATATTAAATACAGCCGACAAAAATATGTGCTTGTAACGCGAAGCTATATGGTTTGTAATATAGACCTTAAAGCTGTATTTAAATATCATAAAGAAACAGGAGTAGATATGACTATTGTTTATAAAAGAATGATAAACCACAATGGAAGATTTTTAGGTTGCGACACTCTTAACTTAGATGAAAATGGGAAGGTTATAAGTATCGGTAGAAATGCAGGAAGTAGAAGGTACTATAATGTGTCGGCAGAAATGTACATTATGAAAAAGGAACTATTAATGAACATTATTCAGGACAGTATTATGATGGGAGACAGCGAATACTTGAAACAAGCAATACTAAAGAGCGTAAAGACCTTAGATGTAAATGGATATCCCTATGATGGATATTTAGCTTGTATTAATACAATACACAATTACTATGAAACAAATATGGATCTACTTGATGTAGATATTGCACGAGAAATGTTTTACAAAAATGGACTCGTTTATACAAAGGTTAAGGATGAACCTCCAACAAAATACTTGGAATCTTCAAACGTTGTAAACTCCCTTGTGGCAAACGGCTGCATAATTGAAGGAACTGTTGAAAACAGTATAATTGGAAGACATGTTAAGGTCAAAAAAGGAGCAGTAATCAAAGATAGTATTATAATGCAAAAATGTGTAGTAGAAGAAAGTGCATATCTGAAGAATGCAATACTGGATAAGTATGTTCATATAGGCAAGGAAAAGATGTTGAGCGGTGACAGGAGAAATCCTATTGTTATTAAAAAAGGATTAAGCTTATAAAAATAATATTAAATTTCAATAGTTTTATATTGTGTACTACGGATAAATTATTTAAGTTTGGGGGAGATTTAATTGTTGAAAATATTGTATGCCGCTTCAGAGGCTGTGCCTTTTATAAAGACAGGAGGACTTGCAGATGTAGCCTTTGCATTGCCAAAGGCCCTTAAAAAACTTGGAGTCGATGTAAGAGTGATAATACCTAAATATAAAGACATTCCTGAAAAATTTAAAGAAAATATGACTTTTATAACTAGTTTCATCGTACCAGTGGGATGGCGCAAACAGTATTGTGGAATTGAATACCTGGAACATGAAGGAGTTACCTATTACTTTGTAGACAATGAATACTATTTTGTAAGGGATGGGCTTTACGGACATTATGATGATGGGGAAAGATTTAGCTTTTTTTGTAGGGCAGTCTTAGAAACAATAGAAAATATTGACTTTAAACCGGATACTATACATTGTAATGATTGGCATACAGGTATGATTAGCCCTCTTTTAAAGGAGCATTATAAAGGCAAAGATAAATTCTCTAATATCAAAACTGTGTTTACCATACACAATCTAAAATACCAGGGGCTATTTCCAAAGGAAATGTTAGGAGATTTGTTAGGCTTAGGGATGGAATATGACAGTGTAGATGCCCTTGAATTTTATGGTGGAATCAGCTTTATGAAAGGTGGAATAAACTATTCGGATATAATTACCACTGTAAGCAGAACTTATGCAGAAGAAATACAATACCCCTTCTTCGGTGAGAGACTGGACGGATTATTGAGACAAAAAAAAGATAAATTACATGGAATCGTAAATGGTATAGATTATGATATCTATAATCCTAAAAAAGATAAATTTATTTTTTCATGCTATGATGTAAGATCTATAAGAGGTATGAGAAAACAAGAAAACAAGACACACCTTCAAGAAACGTTGGGACTTCCTCAAAATAAGGAAATACCAATGATTGGAATGGTTACGAGGTTGGTAGATATGAAAGGGCTTGATCTGATACTTTGCATATTAGATGAATTGTTGTCTGAAGACATTCAGATGGTAGTTTTAGGAACAGGTGATTCCTACTACGAATCTCAAATTAAGGAATTCGCTCAGAGATATCCTTATAAGTTTTCAGCCAATATCTTTTTCAGTGAAGAATTAGCTCATAAGATATACGCTGCCAGCGACATGTTTTTAATGCCTTCTTTATTTGAACCATGCGGTTTAGGTCAGCTGATTGCATTGAGATACGGAACACTCCCTATTGTAAGAGAGACTGGTGGCCTTAAGGATACAGTTAAGTCCTACAATGAAGAGGCTGGTGAAGGAAACGGCTTCAGTTTTACTAATTACAATGCCCATGATATGCTCTATACAATTAGAAGGGCCCTTGAAATATATAAAGATAAAGAGACATGGAAACATATAGCACAGAATGCAATGGGGCAGGATTACAGTTGGCAAAATTCTGCTGCAATTTATAAGGAAATATATGAAAAATTGGTTAAAGCTGAGTAATCTCAGCTTAACCAATTATTATTCTTAAGTTTAAAGGGAGCGGATTAAATGGTAAAGCAAGATCTAAACTTAGAAGAGTTTATATATGAGGAAGACGATTTAGGAGCAACTTATAATAGTAATTACACATTGTTTAAAATTTGGGCTCCTATACATGAAGATGTTAAAGTTAAAATATACGATAGATATGATGACAGTGAAGGCAAAGTTTATCCAATGGTTAAGGGAGAAAACGGACTATGGGAGCTAAAGCTTGAAGGTGACTTTAAAAACAAATATTACAATTATGTTGTAACTAAAGATAATATGCAAATTGAAGTTACTGACCCCTATACTAAGGGTGCTACTGTGAATGGGACGAGGGGAATGATTGTTGATTTTAAATCTATTGACCCCGTAGACTGGGAAGACCATAAATTGCCTAAGCCTTTAGACCCCACAGAGTCCATTATATATGAAATTCATGTAAGGGATTTTTCCATCGATAAATTTTCTGGCATGAGAAATAAGGGTAAATATCTGGCCTTTACAGAAGAGGGTACCAGGAGCGAAGATGGATTGTCTACAGGGCTTGAACATTTAAAAGAGCTTGGAGTTACTCATGTTCATGTTTTGCCCATATTCGACTTTGCCAGTGTAGATGAAACTAAGGATGGGGAGTATAATTGGGGTTATGACCCTTATCTTTACAATGTTCCTGAGGGTTCCTACTCTACGAATCCCTACGATGGTACCGTAAGAATTCGTGAACTGAAGGAAATGATAAAAGTGCTCCATGAAAATGACATTAGAATTGTCATGGATGTTGTATTTAATCACACTTACTCAGTAGATAACTCTCCCTTTGGTATTTTAGCTCCAAAATACTATTACCGAACAGATGAAGGAGGTAACTATTTCAATGGTTCCGGATGTGGAAATGAAATAGCTTCAGAAAGACCCATGGTAAGAAAATTTATACTAGATTCCATTAAATTTTGGGCGACAGAATATAAAATAGACGGGTTCAGATTTGATCTTATGGCCCTCCATGATATTGAAACAATAAAAGCTGCTGAAAGAGAGCTTAAAAAAATAAATCCCAACTGTTTAATCTATGGAGAACCCTGGACGGGAGGACTTTCTTCTCTTGACGAATCCCTTCAATTTAAAAAAGGAAAACAACAGGGTATGAATGTGGCCTTTTTTAACGATGACTTTAGAAATGCAATCAAGGGTGATAATGACGGAACAGGATGGGGATTTGTAAATGGGGCATCTAGATTGAAAAAGGAAATAAAAAAAGGTATTGTGGGAAGCATAAACTATGAACATGATATAATTGGATTTGCTAAGGAACCCGTAGAAACTATTAACTATGTTAGTTCCCATGATAATTTGACTTTGTTTGACAAAATTGAAAAGAGCAATCCCAATGCAACCATAGAAGAAAAGATAAAAATGAATAGATTGGCTCTGTCTATCATCCTTACCTCTCAGGGAATTCCATTCATAAATGGTGGTTCAGAGATATTAAGAACTAAAAAAGGCCATCACAATACCTATAATGCAGGTGATGAATTAAATAAAATTGACTGGAGTAGAAAAAGTTTATATAAAGATACTTTTGAATACATTAGAGGATTGATTGAAGTTAGAAAAAGTCAAAAGATTATGGCTATGAATAGAGCAGAGGATATAAGAAAATATTTAAAATTTGTTGGCTCTCCCAATAGGGCAGTAGCTTATTTTTTAAATTCCCCCTATGAAGAAGAATATAAGCATATATTCATTGCGCATAATGCTAATAGACATGAGGTTGAAATCAATCTTCCGATTTATGGAAAGTGGAAAGTTATTGCCAACGAACATGAGGTAAACATAAAGGGCGTATATAAGGGAAATCAATACTTTGAAGATAGTGTAAAGGTGGCTCCTTTATCCACTTATATACTATATAAAAATTGAATAGTCCTATTAAAAAAATCTATCGAAAAAAGTATTGAAATTTAATATGGTACTGTTATAATAGCATCTGTTTAGAAGAATATTTTATTGTTCTCAAATTAGATTAGACTATTATATAGGGGGAGAGGGCTCAGATGGATATCTTAGTATATGTGTTTATCTTTTGTGCAAAATTGATTGAGGTGACACTTTACACCTTTAGAACATTGATGATTATGAGGGGAAACCCGTCGGCAGCAGGTATCATAGGTTTTTTTGAAGTGATGATTTGGATTACTGCCCTTGGAAAAGTGATGACTTCGCTTAATGATCCAGCTGGCATAATAGTATACGCTGCAGGCTTTGGGATAGGGAATTATCTTGGAGGTAAATTAGAAGAAAAGATTGGAATAGGACTGTTAAAGGCCCAAATAATTATTGAGAAGAAAGACGATAAATTAGGTGATATGCTGAGGGAAAAAGGATATGGAGTTACATCAGTTGAAGGAAGAGGAAGGGATTCCCACAAGGAAGTACTTATAGTGATGCTTAGAAGAAAAGAGCTTAATAATCTTAAAGATATAATCTGGGAGAATGATATACGTGCCGTTGTTACTGTGCAGGACGTAAAAAAGATGCATGGAGGATTCATGGGAATGTCTGCAAGAAAATTAAGGATAGCTGGATAAAATAGATAATACTGTAAAAGCTGCTCTAAAGCCTGTATAGGTTATTGAGCAGCTTTTTATTATTTAAGTGACGGGTTACAGGAAAAAGACCCTAAAGAACGACCATGATTTGCTAAGAGCCAAGAGCTAAGAACTAATTAGGGTTATCAACTACGAACTACTAACTACGAACCAACAAATTCGTCGAAGATGCATTTGTTCTAGAAGGAAAAATAGTATAAAAAATAGAATATTAAATATAAGATATAGACAACAAAGTTCCAGGTTTAATTTATTAGGATTTTGAGAATCCTTCTGGCTCATGGGAAGATTTGTTGCTTTATATAAATATAAATAAAAAATAAAGGCGGCAACAAATACTTCAAAATCGCTCAGAAGGAAACCTCAAAATTCCTAAGTAATATAAATTAGACTTTAAAGTTATTTATCTATAAATTAACAGATAATGAGGTGTCGTATTTTATGGCTAAGAAGAATAATGATGCAAATATAGTTACAATGGTTAATAGAGCATGCAAAATTTTAGAACTGCTTTATAAATGTGATGAGTTCATTGGGGTTTCCAAATTGTCTCAGGAGCTTGATTTACCAAAGGCGACTGTTTATAGAATTTTATATACCCTTCAACAATGGGGATTTGTTGACAAAATTGAAGACACAGATAAATATAAATTGGGTTTAGTTTTTATTCAATATGGAGAACGAGTAAAGTTAAATATGGATTTAAAGACGATTGCACAACCCTATATGGAGAGATTAGCTTCAGAAATAGGAGAAACAGTAAATTTGGGTATAAATTATGAAGACAGTGTACTAGCTGTTCATACAGAAAAGGGCGAAGAATCGGTTTTAATATCCAGGTTGACTCCTTTGTCCCCCTTATATTGCTCATCGATGGGTAAGATTTTTTTGTCAGGATTTAATGAAAAGCAGCTTAAAGAGTATTTTAATTCCAATAGAATTGTGTCCAGAACTGTGAAAACAATAACTAATCTTGACAAAATTAAAGAAGAAATCAAGAAGATTAAGAAAGAGAAAGTTGCTTTTGATAACGAAGAGTATGAATATGGACTTACTTGCATAGCTGCTCCGGTTATTAATAAAAAAAATGAAATAATTGCTGCATTGAGTATATCAGGTCCTACCAGCAGACTAGAATTTAAAGATATTAATAAGATTACTGAAAAGCTAAAGGAAACGGCTAAACAAATTTCACAAAAAGCAGAAATGGTAGAAAAGTAGTTGTAATATTTAAGAAATGATGATAAAATCTTATTGAAACGTCGTTTCAAAATGTTATAAGGTTGCTTTATTTCATCTAATTATAATACTCTCATTAAAACTGTTTAACTTTTATATAAATTCAACTGTAACTGTTTTATTTTAAGTGTTTGTCATGTATATGACTTATTAGAAAAAAATTATAAATTTAACTCTCCTCGCTAATTCCTTACAGATATCCTTCAATAATTCTCTTCAGGCTCCGTAGAAGATCTGTTTTTATAGAAAAAATTTAGAGGTAAAAACAGCTCTTCAAAGTCGCTTCAGAGGAAACATTGAAGGATATTTAAAGTTATACTGTTAGAGTAACTAGCACAAGAGGTAAATTTAATGATTAAGTACGATACTACGAAAAACAAGTCCATAATTATGCAGAAAAATATTAGAGATTGGAGGGAACTTACAATGGACATAAGCATAATAGGTGTTCCAATTTTCTATGGTGCAGATAAGAGTGGGACTGAATTAGCTCCGAACAAATTGAGAGAAAAGAATATAGCCAACATTTTAAGCAAAAATAATCATAGTGTCTATGACTTCGGAAATCTTCATGTGCCGGAAGTTAAAGAAGATGAGAAGTTTTCATTTCATTCAAATATGAAATATTTAAAACCTATAGTGGAAGTCAATACAAATCTTGCTCATTTAGTATATTCTTCAATCAAAGCAGGAAGCTTTCCCCTTGTAGTAGGTGGAGACCACTCAGTGGGTATTGGAAGTATAGCAGGAGCTAGTAGAGCTCACAAAAATTTTGCAGTTATATGGATGGATGCCCATGCAGATATAAATACCCATGATACGAGTGAAAGTGCAAATGTCCACGGTATGCCCTTAGCTAAAGCTATGGGAATAGGCTACGAGGACTTAATAAATATTTATTTTGAAGGGAAGAAAGTACCAACGGAAAACGTTTATATAATAGGCGCTAGAGCATTAGATGAGGGAGAAGTAAGGCTAATAAAGGAAAAAGACTTGAATGTTTTGTCAGTTGAAAATATTCGCAAGAAGGGTATAGATAAAGTAACTGATGAAATCATTAAGGAACTTCAAGAAAAAAATATTGATGCTATTCATTTGAGTTTTGATCTAGATGTACTTGATACTAAATATGTACCGGGTACTGGAACTCCTGTAGATGGAGGTCTGGATGTTGAAGAAGCTAAACTTTTCATAAAAAGTATAATGAAAACAAAACTTTTAAAATCCATGGATTTTGTGGAGTTAAATGTATTACTGGATAAAGATGATGCTACTGCAGATCTTTCAGTTGACTTATTAGATTTTATCTTTTCATAAGTTATCACACTGAACAAAGGCGTCTGGCGACGCTTTGTTAGTTCGTAGTTGTTAGCCATTATTAGCTCTTAGTTCTTAGCTCTTGGCTCTTGGCAAATCCTAGTCGTTCTTTAGGGTCTTTCTTGCGGCCTGTCACCCTTTTGCCATGAGCGGTCAGCAGTTAGCTGTTAGCCTTTTTAATATTTAACTGGTAAAAGGTTGTAATTTCTTGCATCCCTTGAATTTACTTTGTTTTATACCTGCAATTTTTTTTAAAAAATGTTTGAGTTCCTTTACTATAAAATAAGCAAGGCTTCTTATAAGAAACCTTGCTATTTTTCTTTATACAGTTTCTTATATTTGATTTCTCGCCCTCATTTCTAAAGCCTTTTTTACTATGTTACCACAATTTCGAGAAGATACTGATCCCCAGCCCTCTCTTCTAACTGTATCATCAACTCCCAGTTCCTTGGCGATTTCCATCTTCAATTGCTCAAAAGCTGTGCGAGCCTCTGGAGCAATATTATTTCTTCTGCTCATTTAAGAACAACTCCTTTATAAAGTCTTTACATTATTAGTTTGCGTAATAATAAGATATTTTATAACTTTTAATAGAATAATATTTTAGGAAAATAAAATAAAACTATTGAATAAATATGCAATAAATGTTATAAATATTATAAAGATGAAGTTTTAATTTATTAGGATTTTGAGAATCCTTCTGGCTCATGTGAAGACTTGTTGCTCTTAAATATATAGATAGAAGTAGCAACAAATACTTCAAAATGGCTCAGAAGGAAACCTCAAAATCCCTAGAGCAATATAAATTAAATCTTAAAGTTATGTATTTATACATAAAGTTAGAAAAAAATAATAAAGGGAAGGGATCGTACATGGGAGAGAATAAGAGTAATGATAAGCTTTGGGGAGGACGTTTTGCTAAAAATACCGCATCCTTAATGGATAAATTTAATGCATCTATTGAATTTGATCAAAAACTATACAAATATGATATAGAGGGTAGTATAGCCCATGCTAAAATGCTTAGCAAAACAAATATTATAACAGAAGAAGAATCTAAGATTATTATAAAGGGACTTCAGTCTATTTTAGAGGATATTGAAAGGGGAAAGGTAACATTTAAGTTGGAGCTGGAAGATGTTCACATGAATATAGAAAAGTTATTAATCGATAGAATTGGTGAGCTGGGTAAAAAGCTGCATACGGCAAGGAGCAGAAATGATCAAGTAGCCATTGATATAAGACTATATCTTCGTGAGGAAATAACAAATATCTGCAACTTAGTAAAGAATTTGTTGTCCTCCCTTATAGATATCGCTAAAGCTCATACTGAAACTATTATGCCGGGTTATACCCATTTACAAAGAGCACAACCTGTTACATTGGCCTATCATATAATGGCCTATTTTCAGATGTTTAAAAGGGACTACGATAGACTTAAGGATTGTTATAATCGAGTAAATATGCTTCCCTTAGGAGTAGGAGCCCTTGCAGGTACTACGTATCATACTGACAGGGAATTCCTAGCCCGTGAGCTAGGTTTTTCATCTCTATGTGAAAATGGCATGGATGCTGTTAGTGATAGAGACTTTATAATCGAATTTATAAGTACCTCAGCAATTATTATGATGCACCTTAGTCGTTTTTGTGAAGAACTGATTATTTGGAGCACATCGGAATTTGGCTTTGTTGAAATGGATGATAGCTATAGCACAGGAAGCAGCATAATGCCTCAAAAGAAAAATCCCGATGTTGCAGAACTGATTCGAGGGAAGACTGGTAGAATCTACGGTAACCTTATAAATATATTAACGGTTATGAAGGCACTGCCCCTTGCCTATAATAAGGATATGCAGGAGGATAAGCCTCCCCTATTTGACACTGTAGAAAATATAAAGGATTGTCTGGAAATTTTTAATAAAATGTTAAAGACTGCAGAATTTAAAAAAGAAAACATGAAGAAGGCTACTAAAAAGGGATTCATGAATGCCACTGATGTGGCTGATTACCTAGTTAAAAAAGGACTTCCCTTTAGAAGTGCCCATGAAATTGTAGGTAAGATGGTTCTTTACTGCATAGAGAGAAATAAGACGATAGATGATTTGACTCAGGAAGAGTTTAAAAACTTCTCCAATGTATTTGAGGAAGATATTTTACAAAAGATAAATATAGAGAACTGTGTTGAAGCAAAGGTATCCAAGGGCTCAACTTCCAAGAAGAGTGTTTTAGAGATGATAGAAAGTGCCGAAAGTTTCATTGATAATTTCTTTTAATAATGGGAAGCATCTTTAGCTCTTCACTTGTCAATCCCCCTAAAACTATGATCAACAGCATGTAAAAACCACCACCAAGCACTACTGCTAAAACTGTACTTATCTTCAAAGAAGATGTTAGGGAAAAGAGTATACTATATAAGTGAGGAAGAATTAGAGCCATTAGGGCAGACGCTATGATAGGTTTTAAAATTATTGAAGAAATATTTAGTTTAAGCCCAGTATGTTTCTTTACTATGATAAAGTTAAGAAATGCAGTAATCATATAACTAATAATAGTACTTATTGCGGCACCTCTTATGCTTAATGAAGGATTTGACACTAATAAAGAGTTAAGCAAGATTTTGATTATACCACCGATGATTATTGTAAACACGGGTATATAAGGTTTCCCGATGGCATGTAGTATGTTGGTGAATATTTGAGCCATGACGATAAATATAACGCTAAAGGCTAAGATTCTCAATATATCCTCTCCAGCTTTACTAGAAAAAACGGTGCCGATGGCCTCGCCTGACAACATAGAAAGTCCTACAGCAGCTGGTATTGCCAGGATACTACCTATTTTCAGTCCCTTATTAATTCTAACTCTTAGCAAATTATAATCTTTTGATTTATTTGCTGCAGCTATAACCGGTACGATACTTGTACCAATGGAAACGCTAATCACTAATGGAACATTGATAAGGGTTAGGGCCCTTGCATTGCTTCCCATTAATCCTATGGCGATTTCTCTGCTGTTATGAAGTTTTGTCAATATATTAGGTAGCATTGTGGAATCTATAAACACCATAATCGAACTAATAGCACTTCCCATTGAAATAGGTACTGCTATTGATAGCAGTTCCATCAATATAGCCGATGCGGACTCTATATTTGTTTCATTGAAACTATTTTTGACTTTCCTGTCTATTTCTTCTTTGTTCTTAAAAAAGTAAAGTAATAAAAATAATGCGCCTAAAAATGCTCCTGCCGTTGCTCCAAAGGCAGCTCCTGCCACTACTATTCCAAGGTCTTTACCTTTCAATAGGAAAAAATAAGAGAGACCTATTCCTACTAGAATTCTTCCTATTTGTTCAATAACCATTGAAATTCCAGTAGGAGTCATACTTCCCATTCCCTGAAAAAAGCCTCTAAAGGCAGACATGATAGCTACTAGAAAAGGAGCCAAAGTTAAAGCCATTAGACCAAAGTAAGTTTCAGGAGGCCAGTTTAAAAGTAAAATTATTTTTTGACTAAGTAAAAGCAGGCAAAGAGATGATAGACTACCCAAAATCATAAACAATATAGAGGATAATTTAAATACTCTATAGGCAGAATCAAATCTATTCAAACTTATTCTTTCAGCTGTCATCTTAGAGACTGCAATAGATAATCCGACTGTAGAAACAGCTAAAAGAATTGTATAGAATGGATATAAAATATTATATAGACCTAGGCCCTGAGTTCCTACTAAATAATCTAAGGGAATTTTAAAAAAAACACCTAGAAATCTTGCAAAAAAGCTTAGAAAAATTAGAATAATAGTACCTTCGGCAAAGGATTGTCTTTTCAAAAAATGATACCTCCTAGTGTATATAATATTTAATTAACTTGCCTCGCTAGTTCCTTATAGATATCCTTCAATGATCCTCTTCAGGCTCCGTAGAAGAGCTGTTTTATATAGAAAAGATTTAGAGGTAAAAACAGCTCTTCAAAGTCGCTTCAGAGGAAACATTGAAGGATATTTAAAGCTATACTGTTAGAGTAAATAGCACAAGAGATTAATTAGCATATCATAACCCTGGAAAAAATTGTGCTACTTTTATTAGCTGTATTATAATAAATTGGGGGTATAATAAATAGTATCAAAAACGTGTTCCGAAGTTTTGACATCATAAATCTAAGGAGGAAATATAGTGGAAAGGACTGAAAAAACTTTTTTATCTTTTTTTAGTTGTTTCATGTTTTCCAGTGCCTTTGGATATCTAGCATTTATCATACGAGTTTTTTCATCGAGTTTTAAAAATATAAATCCTCTTGAATATGTAATACCATGTCTTATGATTATAGGATCATTTTATCTTATGTTAATAAGTATAGACAATAACAGTCTTAACAATAATAGGACATTTTTTATAACACATAGTATCACTTCAATAGTTAATTTTATTATTTTTTACTATATAGGCAAGAGAATAGGAAATATTTCACCTTTTTATTTTATGACTTTTTTTAGTTGGGTATACTTTGTATTAGTGTCCTCAACATACTTTATTTATAAATATTCTAAAAGGGCAGGAAAATACTTTATATATGGACTATGTATATTGTACACAATCTCAATACTTATTAGAGGAATACCTTTCTTTATAAGTTAGTAAAAAATTAAATCTATCCTTTTTCTTTTTAATTCTATTTAATTTGTTAAAATGATAAATTGGATGACTAAGGCTCAAAATATAATTTGAAAAATATGTCTAATTATGTTAAAATTTTGTTAAGAATGTTTTACTAATATTGGATAAATCATATATTTGCCAGATTTTTAGTAAAGTGACTTTCCATCACTATATCCTAAAAGTTATACGGCATAGGTAGACCTTTTTATATAAAGGGATGTCCCTATGTCATTTTTTGTTTCGATAAGCAAGACGTATTTCGGTCTATACTTTTATAGGCTACAAATAGTGAAAAACAGAGGGGGGAAATTATGAATCTAGGTAAAAGCTTTAAGACAAGGCTTAGTATACTACTTACTATCATGATTTTATTGCCGCTGGTAGTGGCAAGCTATATTACCATGAGTAACAGCGCAAAATCTATAGAGAAAAGTATATATGAAAAAAATATGAGTTTAGCTGAAATGATGGGAAAAGAAATAGAGCTTATGGCACAAGATGCCGACAGTATGCTGGAAATCTTATCTGATACGAATACAGTTAGAAATATGGATCCTTTTGAAATGCATAGTTTACTAAAGCAGGTAGTTCTTGATTATCCTGTTATATCACAAATCTATGTTATGGATAAAACCGGCATGCAGATATATAAAACTTCAGGAACTTTAGGAGATAGATCCGATAGAGATTATTTTAAAAAAGCAATAAAAGGTCAGTCTGCTTTTTCCGATGTAATTATTTCAAGAAGCACCAATAAACCTATCGTGGTAATAGCCCATCCTATAAAAAGAGGAGGCGAGATTGTAGGAGTAATAGGGGCAAGTTTAGATTTAAGTAAATTGAGCGAGATGGCTGCTGAGGCTAAACCCGGTGAAACCGGCTATGGCTTTGTAGTAGATCGCAATGGTAAAATTATCGGCCATCCTGATGAAAAATTAGTTCAAGAAATGAAAGACGTTTCTGATTTGAAACCTGTTAAGGAAGTTATTAATGGAAATATGGGGATAGGCGAATATACATATGAAGGTGTAGACAAGCTGGCAGCATATATGCCCATAGGAAAAACCGGTTGGGGAGTTATTGTCCAGTTGACATCTAAAGAAGCATTTAAAGAGCTAAATATTCAGAGAAGAAATTTTGCTATTTTAACGGTTGTAGCTGTAGTACTGGGATTGTTTATATCAATCCTTATAGCTAATTACATAACAAAGCCATTAAATTTATTAAAGGATAAAATTGAGTTAGCCTCTAAAGGAGATTTATCAGCCAAAATTGTTGGAAAAATCTTGAGAAGAAAAGATGAGTTTGGATTATTAGCCAGTAGCTTCAATTCCATGATTGATGCCAATAATGATATAATTCAGAGGCTGACTAAATCAGCCGATGAACTTACAAAATCTTCAGCACATCTAAGTGATATAGTGGAGCAAAATACTGCAGCAATGCAGGAAGTTGCTTCAGGAACTAATCAGCTTGCTGAAAGCTCTCAAAGAGACTCACAAGCAACAAGGGATGGTGCAGAGGCTATCCAACAGGTAGCAAAGGGATCGGAAAACGTAGCCCAGAATGCCGAGAGTTTAAATGAAATCGTAAGAAAAACTGTTAGTATTGCTCAAAAAGGTGCAGAGATGATGCAAGACACTTCTTCATCTATAGAAGAAACCTTTGAATCTTCAGAGCAAATCAATGTGAAGATGGATGGTTTGGAAAAGTTAACAGCCAACATAGGCACTATAGTGGAGACAATTATGAGTATTGCAGAGCAGACTAACCTTCTTGCACTTAATGCTGCCATTGAAGCGGCAAGGGCTGGAGAAGCAGGTAAGGGATTTGCAGTTGTAGCTGAAGAAATAAGAAAACTGGCGGAAGAGTCCAGTAGATCAGCAGAAAATATCACAGGCATACTGGAAGCAATTCAAAATGAAGTTAAAGAAACATCTGATATATTTGAATATACAAATGAAAGGCTAAGCTTAGTCGTAGATAAGACCCATAGGACACGAGAGCAGATACAGAGTATTGTGAAGGATTCTAAAGAAGCATTGATAGCAGTAGAGGAAATTGTATCGGTGTCAGAACAACAGGCTGCTGCAGCGCAGCAAATGACATCATTGATGGACAATCTCCTAAGCTCTATTAACAATACAGCAGCTACAGCTGAGGAGATCAGTGCAAGTACTGAGGAGCAGACGGCAGCCACAGAGGAGATAGGCGCTATGGCTCAGCAGTTAAGCAGTATGGCTATGGAGTTTGAAGAAATAATTAAACACTTTAAGAAAAACGAGAAATAAAAAATGATAATGGTACGGAGGCTGGTTTAATCCGTACCTCATTTTTATATTTTACCTAGTTTAAATAATTTTTCACCTTATCTTCAATATTATTTTTTTTCAGAAAATCCATAATCTGTTTTTCCTCCTTTTTAGAGAATTCGTAACCGTGTACTTTCATTCCATTATCTACAAGCTCCATATAATCGATATCAAGGTCCCCATGGGCTTTATATACTACTAGAGTAATTGGATCTATAAACTCCCACTGATTGGCAGTTTCATCATCAAAATCGACATCTAATACTACATCAATGGTGCAGCCTTTACGCTTGATTTCTTCAATACCATTTATTTTCATTTTTTTCGCTCCTTTAAAACTAAATAATCAACATATACTTAGTATTTCCCAAAGATAAAAAAATAAAATTACAAATTTTAAAAGCTAGATTGGATATCTTAAGTTCATTTCCAATCTAGCTTTTATGTAGGACTTCCTTTAAATCTAAAGCTATTTAAATAATCTTTATTTTTATTAATAACTTCTATAAAGGCTTCAACCAATAGTGGGTCAAATTGACTACCACTGCACATTTTTAGTTCTTCTATTGCTTCTTCGTAACTTTTTACTGGCTGATAGGGGCGGTTTGAGGTCATTGCATCGAAACTGTCAGCTAATGTTAAAATTCTAGCAAGATAGGGTATATTTCCTCCCTTTAAGTTATCGGGATAGCCTTTACCGTCATATCTTTCATGATGATGTAAAATGAGAGGTATAACTTTTTCAAGAGAAGTTACGGGTTTTATTATGGTAACACCATTTTGAGGATGATGCTTGATTGCTTCCCATTCTTTATTGGTTAAAGGCATTTTTTTATTAAGTATCTCCTTGGAAATCTGTATCTTACCTATATCGTGAAGATACGCCCCATATTTTAAAATCCTTTTATCTTCTTCACTGAGATTTAATTTATCTGCCATTAACTTACAGTATATAACAACCCTTTCAGTATGACCGAAGGTGTAGCGATCCTTTGCATTGATTACACTTATAAAGGTCTTGATAGAACTAATTAGGTCTATATGTTCTTCTTTGATATCCTGTTTAAGTTCCTCTAAAACGGAATAATAGGATTCAACCTTGTTTTTGTTAAAGAATTTAGCTCTATAAAGGGCATCATCTGCACTGTTTAAAAGCTCTTTTTTACTCTTTGCCTTATGGGGGAAGGTTGAAACACCGACAGATATCGTAAGGTTGCCGCTGGGTAGATTTTCCTGCCCTTCAAAATATTTACTTTCAATGACGTTTCTTATCTTTTCTCCTACACCTATGGCCTCACTTTCAGATGTGGCGGGAAGTATTATACCAAATTCCTCTCCGCCATACCTGGCTGCTATGCCTATTCCTTTGACTAAGCTTTTTAATATGTTACTGATTTCATTTAAAACCTTATCTCCAGCTATATGGCCAAAGAGATCATTATAATTTTTAAAGTAATCTATATCTATAAACAAGAGAGAAACAGGTTGATTTGAATTTTTAGCTTCCATGATATACTTGTCTAAGGATTCCTGAAAATATCTATGGTTATATAAACCTGTTAGCTCATCTATATTTGCAAGATTTAGTATTTGCTTTCTATAGTGGGCTTCAACCTTTACATAGTCTCCTAGGAGCCATGCAGTAAGTAAAAATATACCCACTAAAACTAAGTCGATTTCAAAAAAAGTGTTGACTTCATTGAGGGGCATGCCCATTAGGTCAATAACCAGTATGATTGTTGAGCTTATAACTGCTATACTTAATCCCAATTTTTTTCCAAACTGAATTGTAGATGTAATTATGACAAATAGGAATAAAAATTTATACTGGCTTGTATGCTTGCCGGACAGAATGATTAAACCAGAAAATAATGATATGAAAAAGATTAATTCTAATGCATTTGTGAGTTTAAAATTTTGTGAATCTGACATTTTTTTTGAAGTGATAATCCATATTTGATAGATTAAAAATAATACTATGCAAAAACTAAGCGTAGTCCCGATATTTAATTCACTAAATATCATATTATTATTATTTTGAATTAAAGAATGATATTGACTAAAAAATATTATTCCACAAAAAAATAGGGAGAGTAGCTTAACTATTGATAATACCTCATATATTTGTTTTTTTCTATTATTTTCAAAATTATGCATATTTAACACCTATCTTAATGCAAATTTAGATAAGATAGAAGATCAAAATGTGATCTCCTATCTTATTTTTTCCTGAAGTGACTTCGGTTCCTTAGGTTGATAAGAACCCCATATACAAGCCGATGCTGACACAGAAGTAGCAAAGAAAGTTAAAATTGAAGCTCCAAATGCAGCCATTAACATGAATGCTCTTTTTTTCATTTGTTTCACCTCCAGTTATAAATTGATTTTATTTAATAAAATATCAGCCTTAGCTATTACATAGTGACCTATTGAATAAAACTGAAGTGATAACTAATAAAGCATGTACAAATCTAAAGGATAATTTTTTTAAACGTGTTTTTGTTTCTTCTCTGATAATTGGTTTATTGGGAGTATCTACGGGAGCATATTTGTAGATGATGTAGTATGCAGAAATAAAGCTGATGACTCCAAAAATAAAGATTCCTATGGGATTTATGCTGACTAGAAATCTATTTAATATCAGAGCTAAACCGACGGCAGCTATAGCACCTATAATAGCGCACCTGTTTGGAGAGGTGGCATGGGCACCGCCGGAATATTTTCTCAGCATAGCCGTTGTAAAGGAGATAGTTAACGATTCCAGTAAAACATCAAAAATGGCTCCCAAAATAATAACTAAAGCGATAGACCAAAGAGTTTGAAATATGGCAAAGGCCCCATAGGCCAGGACCTCTTCCCTATCCTTATCCATATTTAAAGTTGACGCGATTTTAAAGGCTAATGAGTTAGATAGTTTTTCAATTAGAGACATGATTGCTCTCCTCTGAATTTTTATATTTTATCTTATAAAAAACAAGTATTATTATAAAAAATAACCCTAGACCCGGTAGTCCAAGTAAGGTTTTAGTTAAGGGGTCCTTCAGCAGATATTCAATAGATATATTGAACACATGAACAATCATGAAAAAATTGATAAAATCACATGCCGATAATATCATTAGGGTAACTAAACTTGAAGAAATAGCTTTTAAAAGATTAATTTTGTTAAAATTAACCGATATTACAATATAAATTATTATTAAAAGTATAGTATGAACACCAAAATGAATAGGAAGCAACCTTATTAAATATATACTAATTCCAAAAATAACTCCACTAATTAATAATTTTTTCTTATCTATTTTGACATTAGATAATATATATAAAGCAAAGCTTATTATAATCCCTTCAGGAATAAGCCTTACAAACAATTCTAACAAAGATAGCCTCAACATTTCATTTTCACCTTTTTCAGCCTAAATTTAATTTAAATTATATTCTACGTATTTTGTTAAAATCCTTCAAAATTATTTTTTATCCCTACAAAATAACAGAATTTAGTACAAAAATTGAAACAACAAAATTTTTTTATCTATTAGTAGGAATTTACAAATTAAAAAGGAATGTTAAAATATAGATAACTAATGCTATTATAACAAGAATTATAAAAATCAGTAAAGAGGAGTTAGATATGGATAATAAAAAAATACGTGAATTTAAAGTAGGAGATTTCATAGAGGGATTTTTTTTGATTAAGTCACTAGATTGTAAAACTTCCAGCAATAATAAAAGCTTTCTCGATATGACCCTGACGGACAAAACAGGGGAGATAAATGCAAAGCTTTGGGATTCTAACCCGGAGGATGAATCGGTTTTTAGTGAAAACCAGCTTATAAAGGTAAGGGGTAGTATTACAGAATGGCAGGGCAGATTGCAGCTTAAAATAATGCGTATTAGGCCCGCCACGAAAGATGACGGACTAAGTATTGAGGATTATGTTCAGACGGCTCCAGAAAAGCCTGAGGTTATGTACAATGAAATAATGAAATATATAGACAAAATAGAGAATCAGGATATACATAAAATTGTCAGCAAGATTATCAAGGAGAGTAGAGATAGACTTTTGTTTTATCCTGCAGCCAAATCGAACCATCATGCAGTCCGTGGAGGTCTCCTCTATCATATTGTAACCATGTTGAAAGCGGCTGAAAAACTGAGTGAAATATATACCCATTTGAATACTGACCTCCTCTTTGCAGGGGTTATGCTCCATGACATTGCAAAGCTCGATGAAATGGATGCCAGTGAACTTGGGATAGTTTCTGAGTATACGACTGAAGGACAACTTTTAGGCCATATAATTCAGGGAATAAAGAAAATCGAGGGAATAGCAGAGGAGATTGGTGCCGATAAAGAGATATCAACACTCTTGCAGCATATGATTCTTTCCCATCATTATGAACCGGAATTTGGTAGTCCTAAAAAACCTATGATTCCCGAGGCAGAGCTGCTGCACTATTTGGATATTATAGATGCTCGAATGTATGACATGGAAAAGGCCGTTGAAGGAGTAAAACCGGGAGATTTTTCAGAAAAGGTGTGGAGTTTGGAAAATCGAAAGATATATAAGAGTGTACTAAATATAAAATAAGACTAAAGGAGCAGGAAGAATAAAAATAAAAGTATATTTTATAAGTAAAGGAGTCTAAGGGTTTTAGGCTCTTTTTTTTTATCAAAAAACGATGTAATTTTTTGATAAAATGGTTGAAATTTCAATTATTTGTGATAATATATTAAACGTATAGATTTTGTCGAAAAGAAGTACTAAATGACTATTGTCGTCGTTTTCTAAAACTCTAAAATTGAATATTTCTATATGACGAGAATAGCAAACTTACCGAAAGGTGAGGACGCAAAGCCATGGGTCTAAAGGATTAATTTCCTATGATTGCCAGGTTGCCGAAACATATAGATACATAGAAATATATTTTTGATTTGTCTATGTTCTATGGAATGTTAAGGCACCTATAATTATGTAGGTGCCTTTGATTTTTTGAAAAAAGTTTAGAAAGAGGGGGATAAAGTGGAAAAAAAGTTATATAGTCAAAGGAATTTAAGAAAACGATTTAAAAATTTAAATACATTGAACGAAAGGCAGTTAAGTTATGTATAAAAAAGTGAAAAAAAGTATAGCTGCGGCTTTAGAAGATGTAAAATATTTTAACACATTGGGAGAAAGCCATCAGGAAATTATAAAATATTTACTAATAAGCTTGGGAATTAAAGATCCCTATACCCTCAATCATTGCTTAAAGGTATCAAAATATGCTTGTATTATTGGAAAACATATAGGACTGTCAGAAGAAAAGTGCGATGAGTTAAAGCTTGCAGGCATTTTACATGATATAGGCAAGATAGGAATAAGTGTAGATATATTACAAAAACCAAGCAAATTGACAAGGGAAGAATATGGCGTTATAAAAGAACATCCCGTAATAGGTTATAAAATGTTAAAGAACTTTGATTTCTCTAATACAATGATTTATGCCATAAAATACCATCATAAAAGATATGACTTAAGGGGATATCCCTATAAAATATGTGCAGACAGTCTTCCCATTGAGGTGAGTATTATTGGAGTTGCAGATGCCTTTGATGCCATGACCACAAATAGGGTCTACAAAAAGGCTATGACCTTAGAAAGGGCGTTGGATGAGTTGATAAACAATAAAGGTACTCAATTTCATCCCGAAATAGTAGATGCTATGGCTGATATACATAATAGAGTAAAAATAGCGAATTTTTTCCAAGGAGCTTTTGAAGATCAAAAAAGATTTAAATAATAGAAGGGCAACAGGAAAAGGCCTGTCGCTCTTCTATTATTTATTTTTGTTTGAAAGTTCCTTTTCAGCCATTTTAACGAGTCTTTTTGTCATATGACCACCAACGTGTCCAGCAAAAAAAATATTTTGTATAGATCCTTTATTTTTGGTCATATCTTCAAGTATGCCTAACTCGCTGGCTATTTCATACTTCAGTTCATTTAAGGCTTTTATTGCATTGGGATCAACTGGTCTATTAGCCAAAAAAATCACCTCTTTGTTATATTACATATTCATAAGTATATTTTTTGCAGGCCTAGAATAAAAATACTAGGAAAATAAAGGATTAAAAAATTTTTAAAATTTACTGGTTTATAATTTACAAAAATCTTAGTAAATTGAGAAAACGTAAGATTATGTTAAATAATGCGAAAAATTGACATGGGATATCAAAAAAAGTATATAATGAAATAATGACTTACACAAAAGACATACATTTCCAAGATAAGTTGGACTACTGCTTAAATGAAGACTTGAACTTCATATGAACTAAGTTTTACTTAATGTTAAGATTTACGTGCAATCTAAATGAAAAGAGGTCATTGTAATGGTAGTGCAGGATAAAAAAATAGTACTGAGGATAGCCCTTTATGCAGGGGAAATACTCTTAAAGAATGGAGCTGAAACCTATAGGACGGAGGATACAATAGATAAAATATGTCAATCTAGCAAATTGTGGCATGTTAGTTCCTTTGTTACGCCGACGGGAATATTTATTTCAGAAAACAGATTTGATGGTATAAGTTTTATAAAGAGAATAAAGAGTAGAACCATAGACTTAAACAAAATTTCTGAAGTTAATAATTTTGCCAGAGAATTTGTAAAAGGTGATATGTGTCCAAAGGATGCTTTAAAAAGACTTCGAAGAATAGATAAAGGCAGAAAGTATAAAAATGTCATTAGGATGTTTTTTACTGGTCTTGCATCGGCCTTTTTTGCCCTCTTATTTGGAGCAGGGCTTAATGATTTCATACTTGCATTTTTAATATCGATGATTACAATAATAGTTAACGAAAAAATAGAAAAATTAAGTAAAACGACTTTCCTTGCTAATGCTGCCAGTGGAGCGTTGATATCTTTGCTTGCTCTTTTGTCTAAAAGCACTGGAATTGGAAATAGCATGGATATGATTATAGTTGGATCAATTATGCCGCTAGTGCCTGGTGTTGCACTCACAAATGGACTTAGAGACTTTATATCAGGAGATCTTATAGCAGGAGTTTCAAGGGTTGCTGAAGCTATACTGATAGCTGTATCGATTGCCGTAGGCGTTGGTACAGTACTTAAGTTTTGGGTATATTTATTTGGAGGTGTTTTCTAGTGGCTTATTATGAACAGTTTATATTTTCTTTTATATCCACTGTTGGTTTTTCAGTTCTCTTTAACGTTCCTAAGAAGTCTATTTTATATGCTAGTTTAACCGGAGCCTTTGGCTGGACGATATATATTTATACGAAAGAAATGACTGCGTCGCCCCCCTTTTCTATTTTTATTGGAGCAATAATTGTTGCAAGTTTAGGAGAAGTTTTTGCAAGAATAGATAAAAAGCCAGTTACTACCTTTGTAATTCCAGGAATAGTGCCACTGGTACCAGGATATGGAATATATCTTTCGATGGTAAACCTTATAAATCAAGATTTTTATAATGCAGCGCAATTTGGGACTGAGGCTGTTTTTACAGGAGGTGCCATATCAGTAGGAATAATTGTGGTTGCATCGGTGGCAAAGATACTTAAGGCTATGAAAGCTAAAAGAAGAATATAGAGTATAAAATACATCTTTGCTACAATATCGCCTTGATTATAAAATGAAAAATTTCAGTTAGCAATGTTGTAATATATAAAAGCTGGCACTTTGTAAAGCATAGTTTGGTTTAAGTATGAATAATTATTGGGTATTAAGGAAAAAATGATATAAATACTTTGACAAGCTTGTGATAAAATATTATAATGTCCATGAAAAGAGCAAAATATAATAAAAGACGACGATGAGAAGAGTAGATATAGGATGTAGTTTTAGCGAGTCGGTGACGGTGGAAGACCGATACGAAGCCTGTATCGAAGAACATCTCTGAGTTTCTAACTGAAATCCGGAGTTTGGATAGTAGGCTTAGACGGAATCAAACCGTTATAAAATAGACAGTATAGGAGCTTTCTGTACTGACTTAAGTTGGTCATTATTATGACAATAAGGGTGGCACCGCGGAATAAAGCCTTTCGTCCCTAATAGGAGATGGAAGGCATTTTATATTTAAAAATTTTAAACACTAAAAAAGATAAGGAGGATCAGACAAAATGCAGACTACTTTAATTAAGTCCATTTATAGAGAAACGGAAAAATATTTGGGGCAAAAAGTAACGATTGCAGGATGGGTAAGAACGGTACGTTCCTCAAAGTCCTTTGGATTTATAGAGGTAAATGACGGGAGCTTTTTCAAAAATATTCAAGTAGTCATTGAAGATGGACTAGATAATTTTAAAGAGTTGACTAAACTATCTATAAGCTCAGCAATTATTGTAGAAGGTACTTTAGTTGAGACTCCAAACGCTAAACAATCCTTTGAAATTAAAGCTGACAAGGTCGTTTTAGAGGCAGACTCCGATAAGGATTATCCATTACAGAAAAAAAGACATACCTTCGAATTTTTAAGAGAAATTGCCCATTTAAGACCACGCAGCAATACTTTTTCAGCTGTGTTCAGAGTACGTTCCTTGGCAGCCTATGCAATCCATAAGTTTTTCCAGGATAGGGGTTTTGTTTATGTTCATACCCCAATTATTACTGGAAGTGACTGTGAGGGTGCAGGGCAAATGTTCAGAGTCACTACGATGGACCTACATAACATACCAAAGGATGATGAAGGAAAGATAGATTTTTCTAAGGATTTCTTTGGAAAGGAAACAAATCTTACAGTAAGTGGTCAGTTAGAAGCCGAAATATTTGCTCTTGCCTTTAGAGACGTATACACTTTTGGGCCAACCTTTAGGGCAGAAAATTCAAATACCGCTAGACATGCATCAGAGTTCTGGATGATTGAGCCAGAGATTGCTTTTGCAGATTTAAATGATAACATGCAGCTGGCTGAGGGTATGTTGAAATATATCATTACATACGTAATGGAAAATGCTCCGGAAGAAATAGAGTTTTTCAACAAGTTTATTGATAAGGGACTAATAGACAGATTAAACCATGTGGCAAATTCCGAATTTGACAGAGTAACTTATACTGAAGCTATAGATATACTTAAAAAATCTGATCAAAAGTTTGAATATCCTGTTGAGTGGGGATGTGATCTTCAGACAGAGCATGAAAGATACCTAACTGAGAAAGTATTCAAAAAGCCTGTTTTTGTAATCGATTATCCTAAGGATATTAAAGCCTTTTACATGAGAATGAATGATGATAATAAAACAGTGGCTGCTATGGATCTTCTGGTTCCAGGAGTAGGCGAGATAATTGGAGGAAGTCAAAGAGAAGAAAGACTTGATATACTTGAAAAGAGAATGGAAGAAATGAAGCTTAGCAAAGAAGACTACTGGTGGTATTTGGAGCTAAGAAAATATGGTGGAGTTAAACATGCCGGATACGGATTGGGATTTGAAAGGGCTATTATGTATCTGACAGGCATGGGAAATATAAGAGATGTTATTCCATTTCCAAGAACTCCTAGATCCGCTGAATTTTAAAAAAATTTTTATACCTTCCACATTAGGTTGTGGGAGGTTTTTGCTATTAAATTAAATAAAATTAATTTTCTGAAGGAAGTTGTAAATTTATGGAGAACTATTATAAAATAAAGTTATTAGGGTGGAATAGTTGGGTATTATTAAAATAATTAGATTTGGGAGGTAAAAGATTTGCAAAATTATGAAAGGCAAATAGAAATAATAGTTAATTACTTTAGAAGGAATGAAAAGAAAGAACAGGATTTTAAACTTGGAATTGAATTTGAACATTTTATAATAGATAAAGAAAGCCTAAGGGCAATAACCTATTATGAGGACGGAGGAGTTCAAGATACTTTAAAACAGCTTTTAAAAAAGGGTTGGAAGGGTAAATATGAAGGAGAATATTTATTAGGACTTGAAAGAGATGGAACAACAGTAACTCTTGAGCCTGGTGCACAAGTAGAACTGAGTATTAAACCTTATAAAGAAATAAAGCATATAGAAAGGGAATATATAGACTTTCTGGAGGAAATAATTCCAATATTGGAGAAAAAAGGACAACAACTCATAGCTGTAGGTTATCAGCCTGAAAGTAAAATAGAAGATATACCTTTTATACCCAAGTCCCGATACAAATATATGTCTGAGTACTTTGAATCAAGAGGTAGCTTAGCCCACAACATGATGAAGGGAACTGCATCTTTGCAGGTAACTTTGGATTATAAATCGGAAGTAGATTACATGAAGAAGTTTACAGTAGCCAATGCTTTGTCGCCTATTATATCAGCTATTTTTGACAATGGGCCTTTTTTTGAGGGGCGTATCTGGGATAAAAATAATATCAGGACAAAAATATGGCTCAACTGTGACTCTGACAGGTGCGGTGTAGTGAATAGTTTATTAGATCCAGATGAAGAGTTTAGTTATAAGAAGTATGCAGAGTACATATTAAATACTCCCCCGATACTCATAGATGATGGGAAAAATGTTAAGTATACAGGAGATACACCTTATAGAGAGTTGTTTGATGTAGAGAACTATACAATGGAAGAGCTAGAGCATATATTTACCATGGTTTTTCCGGATGTGAGATTAAAAAAATTCATTGAAATAAGGATGACAGATGAAGTGCCTTACCCTTTAAATTTTGCAGGAGCAGCTTTATGGAAGGGACTACTGTATAATGAGAAAAATCTTAATAAATTGTACAATTTATTTACTGATATCAGTATTGAAGATATAAATAAAGCAAAATTAGATGCAATAGAGCATGGAGTAGATGGCAAAATGCAGAATAAGGCTATTTATGACATAGGAAAGATGATTATTGGGATGGCAAAGGAAGGATTAAATGAAGGAGAAAAGAAATATTTATATCCACTTGAGAATATAGTCTATAGTAGAAAAACTCCAGCTAAGGTTACAAAAGAAAAGCTACATTTAGGAAAGCATAGAGCTTTAGATTGGTGTATTCTTAACAAAATTCCAAGGAGTGAGATGAATGTTTGCAAATGATATAAATGAGAAGTATATAGAAATTGTGACAAGTGATAGGGAAAAATACTACGAAGATTATTTAAAAACAAAGGAATTGGTTAGAAACTCTTCGGCAATTTACGAAGGAAAGCCTGTTCCTTTCCTATACAACCCCATGTTTTTTACTGAAAATGAAATAGAGTCCTTTGATAAAGCAACATCAACCTTAATGACTATACTGAACAAAGTAATAAAAAAGTATACAGAATCTCCCAGCTTCAGAAGAAAATTTGGTTATTCTAAAGAATTAGAAGAACTTATTTTAGTTGATCACGAATACGGATACAATGTACCCATGGCACGATTTGATATATTTTACGATGACGATAACAATTTTAAGTTTTGTGAATTAAACGCTGATGGTTCTTCAGCAATGAATGAGACAAATGTGCTTGAACGAATATTCATGGAAACTAAGGCCGTAGAAGAAATAAAAAAAGAATATGATCTGGAATATAAAGAGCTTGTATACAAATGGGTGAAGGAAAGCATAGAGATATATAGAAGCTGGGGTGGGGAAAAAGATAATCCGAATGTTGCAATAGTAGACTTTGAGGGAGCAAAAACTATAAACGAGTTTAAGGAATTTCAAAGAGCATATATAAAATGGGGCTGTAAAGCTGAAATAGTGGATCCGAGAAGATTAAAATATATGGACGGAAAGCTTTATTTTGGCGATATGAAAATTGACCTTATTTACAGAAGGCTTGTAACAGGGGAGTTAATGAAAAAATATGATGAACTAGGTGAATTTATTAAGGGATATAAAAATGGAGCAGCATGTTTTGTAGGACCTATTCGTTCTCAAATTATACATAATAAGATAATATTTAAAATACTTCATGATGAAGACACCTTGAGTTTTTTGGAGGATGCAGAAAAGGAGTTTGTTAAAAGGCATATACCATATACCGCTGAATTTACAGATGAAGTATATAATAATGTATTAAACAATAAAGAGAAATACGTATTAAAGCCTAAAGACCTTTATGCATCCAAGGGCGTCTACCTAGGTATAGATTTATCTCAGGAAGAATGGAAGAGAAAATTAGAAGAATGCTTAAATAACGATTATCTGGTACAGGAGTTTGTTATGCCCTATGAAAAGAAAATGGTTGAATTTAACGATGGGGGAGAATGTAACATTTTTGATTTTAAACATATCATAGGATTATACATGTATAAAGAGAGATTCGTAGGAATTTATACTAGAGTAAGTCAGAACAATATAATATCAAGTTTTCATGGATGCTATACAGTCCCAAATTTAATTGTAAAGAAAAAGTAAATTTTGTAGAAAAAAGAAGGAAAATGAAAAGATATGTAGAACAGATTATCGTATGATAAATGGGGACAATCTATTTTACTGAAAGTGTTCTGAAGCTCTTATTAAAAAATAAGGACTTTAAAGCAATGTAAATAAGGAGTTATTGCAATGGATTCTAGAGTATACAAGAATGTTACCGAAGAAGAATACGAATTTTTATTTGGTGACAAAAAAAGTAAAGAAGGCTACAAAAGAGGGTTTTTAGAAAATAAAGCTGAAATATTTATTTTAATAATTCTTGTCCTAGTACTGAATATATTACTTTTTAAATTTAATCTTTTGTCTACCATATAAGAAAAAAGTGCAGTAGGCACTTTTTTTAAATACGTGACTTATTTTGCATTTGTATCTATATTTTAGTTTAAAATCTTTGCATATAGATAACAATATAAGATAGCAAAGAAGAATTTAAGGGTATATATCTAATTTACTTTCCAAATATGGAGCCATGGATAATGTATAGAAGAAGATAGCTATATGAAATAATAATCAAAACATATGAAAATGAATAAGTTAACAAATTAAAACAAAAATTAGCGAAAAGTTTTGACAAATGCCTGTAATTTGATATATTATTAATAGAAAATATAATAAATTTTTTATGGCTGTGATAAGGAGAGTAGTAAAGGATTGACCCTTACAGAGAGATAATCATTTGCTGAGAGATTATCGGTGTACACCTTTATGAAGATCACCTTTGAGCCGGATACCTGAACTGAAGGGTAAGTAGGGTATCCCGTAGAAATGCGTTAAATTATAATGAGTGATAGGACTAAGTCCTGTAAATTGGGTGGTACCGCGGAAAAAATTCGTCCCTAGGTCTAATATAGACTTGGGGATTTTTATATTTAAAAACTAATACAGAAAGAGAGGATGAATAAAATGAAGAAGTTTGAAGAATTATACAATCTATCGGTCAGTGAAAATGAAAAAAGAATATCTGAATTTTGGGATGAAATAGATATTCTAAAGAGAAGCGTAGAAGTTCGAGAAGGAAAGGAATCCTTTGTATTCTATGAAGGGCCTCCAACTGCCAATGGAAGACCGGGTATACATCACGTTATATCCAGAACCCTTAAGGATTCCGTTTGTAGATATCAAACCATGAAGGGTTATCAGGTTAAGAGAAAGGCAGGGTGGGACACCCATGGACTTCCAGTAGAGATTGAGGTAGAAAAGCAGCTTAATTTAAAAAGCAAGCAGGACATAGAAGAATACGGAATAGCGGAATTTAATGAAAAGTGTAGAGAGTCGGTTTTCACCTATGAAGGACTTTGGAGAGAAATGACTAAGCGTATGGCCTATGCTATAGATCTTGAAAATCCATATATAACCTTGGATAATGATTATATAGAAAGCGTTTGGTGGATATTAGACAAGTTTAACAAAGAAGGACTTATATACGAAGGGCATAAAATCCTTCCCTACTGTAGTCGATGTGGAACAGGTCTTGCCAGTCACGAAGTTGCACAGGGCTACCAGGAAATAAAGAGCAATACTGTTATAGTTAAGTTTAAGATAAAAAATAAGGATGAATACTTTCTAGTATGGACGACTACACCATGGACTCTAGCTTCAAATGTTGCCCTTACTGTTCATCCTGATGTGACCTATGTGAAAGTAAAGGCAGAGGATGGAAATGTTTATTATGTAGCTAAAGCACTTGCTTCAGAAGTAATTGAAGGTGAATATGAAATTTTAGAGGAATACAAGGGCAAAGAGCTTGAATATATCGAATACGAACAGTTGATGCCCTTTGTTAAAGCGGATAAAAAGGCGTTTTTTGTTACAGTGGCAGACTATGTAACTACTGAAGATGGTACAGGTATAGTCCATACTGCTCCAGCCTTCGGGGAAGATGACTATAATACAGGTCAAAGATATGGTCTTCCTGTATTGCAGCCTGTAAATGAGGAGGGTAAGTATACTACTACTCCTTGGGAAGGCATGTTTGTAATGGATGCAGATATAGACATAATTAAATGGCTTCATAAGGAAGGAAAGCTATATAAAAAGCAAAAGATAGCCCATAATTATCCACACTGCTGGAGGTGTAAGACTCCACTTTTATACTATGCTAAACCAAGCTGGTATATAGAGATGACTAAGCTTAAGGACAAACTTATAGAAAATAATAATGGAGTTAAATGGTATCCCGACTACGTAGGAGAAAAACGATTTGGAAACTGGCTTGAAAATCTAAATGACTGGGCTATCTCACGAAGCAGATATTGGGGTACTCCACTGAACATCTGGACCTGCGAATGTGGTCATAGAGAAAGTATAGGTTCCAGAAAGGAACTAGTAGAAAAGGCTATAGAGGATATAGATGAATCTATAGAGCTTCATAGACCTTACGTCGACGAGGTTCACATCAAATGTGAAAAATGTGGAGAAACAATGTCAAGGGTAACTGACGTAATAGACTGTTGGTTTGACAGTGGATCAATGCCCTTTGCTCAACATCATTATCCCTTTGAAAATAAGGAGAATTTCTTTGACGAACTGTTCCCGGCAGATTTTATCTGTGAAGGTATAGACCAGACTAGAGGATGGTTCTATTCGTTAATAGCCATATCAACTTTTGTTACAGGTAAATCTCCATATAAGAGAGTTTTGGTTAATGACCTTATACTGGATAAAGAAGGAAGAAAGATGTCTAAGTCTAGAGGGAATACTGTTGATCCATTTGAACTATTTGATAAATATGGTGCAGATGCTCTCAGATGGTATCTTCTTTATGTATCGCCTGCCTGGACTCCAACAAAGTTTGATGAAGAGGGATTAAAAGAAGTTCAAAGTAAATTCTTTAATACTATTAAAAATGTATATAACTTCTTTACATTATACGCAAATACTGACGAACTAGACCCAAGGGAGTTCTTTGTTGAATATAAGGACAGACCGGAACTTGACAGATGGATACTATCTAAATATAATAGCTTACTTAAAGAAGTGGAAGAAGATTTAGAAGCATATGACTTAACTAAGGCAGTTAGAAGGATACAGGAATTTGTAAATGAAGATTTGTCTAACTGGTATATCAGACGCTCCCGTAGACGTTTCTGGGCTACAGAACTTTCAGAAGATAAGAAGGCGGTTTACAATACAACCTTTGAAATATTGACAGGCATAAGCCAGGCAGTTGCACCTTTTGCCCCATATCTTTCGGAAGAGATATATAGAAAGCTCACAGGAGAAGAGTCTGTACATTTAAGCGATTATCCAACATTTAATAAGGAACTTATAGACCTTAAGCTTGAAGAAAAAATGGATCTTGTAAGGGACCTAGTAGGACTTGGCAGAGCTGCAAGAGAGTCAGTAAGAATAAAGGTACGTCAACCGATAGGCAAGGTGCTCATAGATGGCAAATATGAAAAACTTATTTCAGATTTAGTTCCCCTTATAAAAGAGGAATTGAATGTAAAGGAAGTAGTATTTGCTAAGGATCTAAAGGAGTTTATGGACTACAGTTTAAAACCAAACTTCCCAGTAGCAGGACCTAAGCTTGGAGCAAAAATTAAGACCTTTGGTAAAGTTCTAGCTCAGCTGGATGGTTCCGAGGCTGCTCCTACATTAGAAAAAGGTGGAAGTGTATCGGTTGAGCTTGAAGGCGAAAACTTCGAGGTAACCAAGGATTTAGTTCAAATAAATATTTCTGCTAAGGAAGGCTTTACCGTTGAGATGGAAAATAATCTATTTGTGATCTTAGATACAACTCTTACTCCAGAGCTTATTAATGAAGGTTTTGCAAGAGAGTTTATTTCCAAGGTGCAGCAGCTCAGAAAGAATAATGGATATGAAATGATGGATAATATCAAGATATTCTTTGATGGAGACGATGAGATAACTGAAGCTGTAAAGCTTCATAAGGATTATATTATGGAAGAAACCTTAGCAGTAAGTATAGACAGAGTAAATGATGACAGTTTTGAAAAGCACGATTTAAATGGTCATGACACTGGAATTAAGCTGGAAAAGGTTGAATAGAACAAGTATAAAAAAGACTAGGCTTACATTTTTGTAAGCCTAGTCTTTTTTATACATTGACAAGGATAAATATACATAATAAACTTACAATATAGACTTATACAGCTATCTTTGAAAGTATAAATGACTTGTATTAAAATAGTTTTTCTATGGAGCCTGAAGAGGATTGTTGAAGGATATTCATAAGAAACTAGTAAGGCCAGTTAATTTAAATTTGTTAGAAAGAAAGTTGATAATCTTAAGGAGAAATGAAATATGAAAAAGTTTGAAATGAAATATGGAAAGGATAAACGTAGTTTTTCTATACCACAGAAAAATTTGCTGGGAATTATAAGGGGTAATGGAGATAATACTAAGCTTTCAGAAGCTGAGGTTATATTAAGAGCTCTTGAGAATCCCATAGATAGTCCGAGACTAGAAAATATAGTAAAGCCTGGAGAAAAAATTTGTATTGTGATTTCTGATATAACTAGAGCTTGGCAGAAGATGAGCCTTTTTTTACCTTATATTGTAGACAAATTGAATGAAGCAGGGATAGATGATCAAGATATAACATTTCTTTGTGCAACCGGATCCCACAGAAGCCATACTAAGGAGGAACATAAGGTACTGTTAGGGGAAAAATTGTCAAAGAGGTTTGAGGTAATAGACCACGACTCCAGAGATGAAGAAAACATGGTGCATCTTGGAACCACTAGTTTCGGTACACCAGTAAGCATAAATAAAATTGCCATGGAGAGTGACCACATCATACTAACTGGGGCTGTAGTTTTTCATGATTTGGCGGGATGGGGTGGAGGCAAAAAATCCATACTTCCGGGAATAGCTTCCTATGAATCCATAATGGCAAATCATTCTCTATCTTTAAGCCCAAATATAGGAGAAGGAATACATCCCATGGTCAAATCTGGAAATATATCAAATAATCCCATTCATGAAGATATGCTTGAAGCAGCAGGCTTTGTCAATCCTTCTTTCTTGTTTAATGTAATTATAGATTCAAAAGGAAACATATGTGACGCCGTAGCAGGTCATTATATAAAAGCTCACGAGGAAGGTCAGAAAAAAGTTAGTAATATAAATGGAATTCCTATAAAAGAAAAGGCTGACCTAGTAGTTGTTTCTGCCGGTGGATATCCGAAGGACATAGATTTATACCAGGCTTCAAAGGCTTTGATTAACGCAAAGGAGGCTGTAAAAAAAGACGGTGGTATTATTATGGTAAGTCAGTGCATTGAAGGGGTAGGACATCGAGAGCTAAAGGAGATAATTGAAGACTATGATAATAATCTGGAAAGAGAAAAATCAGTTAGAAACCACTATACCGTATCAAGATTTATAGGCTATCTTATTGCGGAAATAGCAAGAAAATACAATATAATACTTATATCGGATATAGATGACGAATTATTAAAAAAAATCAATATTAGATCTGCTAATGATATTGATGAGGCTTTAGATATCTTTTACAAAGAGAAAGGAAAAGATTTAAAAACTTATATAATGCCCAATGGTTCTGAAACATTACCAGTCTTTCTTTAAAATTTATTCAAAAAAAATTATATTTTTTCTTGAATAAATATAAATTAACATGTATAATAAAACGTATAGATATAAAAAAATTTATAAATATTTCATAAGGAGGATAAAAAAATGTTTGATAAGAAAATGAAAGGATTAATATCTATTTTACTTATAGGTTTAATGATTTTCACATTTACGGCATGTCAGCAACAAGAGACAGCTAACCAGGATACCGAGGCAGAGGGAGAAAAGCAAAAGGCTGAGGTAGTAAAAACAAAGCTTGACGAGATTAAGGCAAATGGAAAGATTGTCCTTGGTACTGCGGCAGATTATCCACCATACGAGTTTCATAAAGTAATAAATGGAAAAGATGAAATCGTAGGATTCGATATTGAAATTGCAAAACAAATAGCAAAGGACCTAGGCGTAGAGCTTGAAATTAAGGATATGAAGTTTGATGGTTTATTAGCAGCATTAGTGGCGGATGATATTGACTTTATACTTGCAGGTATGGTACCAAAGCCTGAGAGAAAGAAGAGCGTAGACTTTTCAATTCCATATTATGCAGCAGAACAAAAAATGCTTGTAAGAGCAGATGTTGCTGATAAGATTAAAACAATAGAGGATCTTAAAGGCTTTAAGATAGGTGTTCAAAAGTCAACAGTTCAGGAAGACATAGCAAAGGAAAAAATACAGCCTAATGTAGAGGGTGTAGAGGTAAAGGGGCTTAGCAAGATAACAGATCTAGTACTGGAACTTAAAAATGGCAAAATCGATGGAATAGTTTTAGTTGAGCCAGTTGCAATGGCATATGGAGAGCAAAATGAAGATCTGGCGGTTCCGGAAATAAGCTTTGGTCAGGAGGCGGGAGTTGCCGTAGCCGTTAATAAAGGAAATGCAAAGCTTTTAGATGCAATAAATAAATCTTTGCAAAAAATGCTTGACGAAGGTAAAATAGATAAATTTATAACTGATGCAACTTTATTATCTGAACAGGAGTAGAATATCTAGTAAAGTAGCCATGGCAAAAGATGATTCAGTAACAGTCATCTTTTGCCTAATTCTATGTAGTAAAAATAGGTCGTAGTAAGAGAAACAGAAAGATATATTCATTGTGGGGGTGACAATATTGGATTTTGCATTCTTAGCAAAATACTATCAATTTTATCTTAGAGGAACAGGAGTAACATTATTCATTTCATTTTTTGGAGTTATTTGTGGAGTAATCCTTGGTACTCTTTTAGCATTAATGAGACTTTCCAAAAATAAAGTTTTAAATAAATTAGCACAAAGCTATATATCATTTGTAAGGGGTACACCATTACTTGTACAATTATATATGGTTTACTATGGACTTCCTAGACTTGTAGGAATGGACTTGCCTTCAATTGGATTGGGTATAACTGCCGTGTCTTTAAACAGTGCTGCATATGTAGCGGAAATCATACGTGCAGGTATCCAGTCAATAGACAAGGGACAGATGGAGGCAGCCAGATCTTTGGGAATGACCCATAGAATGGCAATGAGGTATATAATAATACCTCAGGCATTTAAAAATATATTGCCTGCCTTGGGAAATGAGTTTATTATTTTAATAAAGGAATCGGCAATAATTTCTATAGTTGGCATACACGACTTGATGTACAATACAGATACACTTAGAGGAATTACCTATAAGCCATTTATGCCTTTGGTTTACGCTTCAATTATATATTTCCTTATAACATTTACGCTTTCAAAACTATTAGCTATTGTTGAAGGGAGGTTAAGAGCTGGTGATCAAAGTCTCTAATTTAAATAAAAAGTTTGATAATTTACACGTACTTAAGGGGATTAATGAGCATGTAGAAAAAGGAGAGGTTGTTGTTATAATAGGACCTAGTGGGTCAGGGAAGAGCACCTTTTTAAGATGTCTTAATTTACTTGAACATCCTACTAGCGGAGAAATAATATTTGAAGGTATTTCTATAACCGATAAAAAGAATGATATAAACAAACAGAGACAAAAAATGGGGATGGTTTTTCAACAATTTAATCTTTTTCCACATATGACAGTACTGGAAAATATAACCTTAGCTCCTATAAAAGTAAAGAAGATGTCTAAGCAGGAAGCCGAAGAAGTTGCTTATAAACTGTTAGAAAGAATAGGTTTGAAAGACAAGGCCCTCAGTTATCCCAGTCAGCTTTCAGGAGGACAGAAGCAGAGAATAGCAATAGCAAGAGCACTGGCTATGTCTCCTGATGTAATGCTTTTTGATGAGCCAACTTCTGCCCTTGACCCTGAAATGGTTGGAGAGGTTTTAGAAGTTATGAAGGAATTAGCGGCAGAGGGTATGACCATGGTGGTAGTGACCCATGAAATGGGCTTTGCAAGAGAGGTTGGAACTAGAGTACTGTTTATGGATGATGGAAAGGTAGTTGAACAGAACACTCCTAAGGAACTTTTCAGCAATCCTCAGCACCCGAGAACTAAGGAGTTTTTAGCAAAGATTCTGTAAAAGTAGGTGAATAGATTGAAACATAGATTCATTTCAAAGAGGCATTGGAATACAGTAGAAACACCAATGGGCGAAGTAAATGAATTGGTCAAAAAATATGATGATCTTATAAATTTAAGCCTAGGGGATCATGATTTTATAACAGATAAAAGCGTTATAGATGCAGCCTTTGAAGATGCTATCAAAGGACATACCAAGTATACGGATTCCCAGGGAGAACCCGAGCTTAGAAAAGAGATAATTAATTTCTATAAAAATAAATATGATTATGATATGGATTTGAAGGAAGTTATGGTAGTGGTAGGGGCTTGCCATGGTATGTTTTTAACGCTGGAGGCTATTTTAAATGATGGAGATGAAGTGATTGTACCGGAGCCTTATTTCACTCCCTATGCTAATCAGATAAGATTGGCAGGAGGAAAACTGGTCCCTCTCAAAACATATGAGAAGGATAATTTTAGTATAGATATTGAGAATTTAATAACATTAATAAATGACAAAACAAAAGCCATTATAGTAAATACTCCTAATAATCCTACGGGGGCTTGTCTAAGTAAAGATAACTTAGAGGCTATTGCTAAGGTAGCTATAGAGTATGATCTTGTAATTATCGCCGATGACGTATATGGAGCCTTTAGCTTTGGAGAATCTTTTTTTCCAATAACAGCTATTGAGGGAATGAAGGAGCGGACTATTACTATAGGTAGTTTTTCTAAGGACTATGCCATGACTGGATGGCGTGTAGGTTATGTATTGGCTCCAAGTTTTATTATAGATTGTATGAGAAATATAAATGAAGGAGTTTGTTTTTCTGCTCCATCGGTTTCTCAAAGGGCAGCTCTTCATGCTCTGAGAATGAAGGATAAATTCCAGCAAAGTATGATTGATGAGTATAAGGAAAGAGTTAATTATGCCTATGAAAGAATAAAGGATATTCCTAACATGTCTGTGATGAAGCCTCAAGGAAGCTTTTACATGTTTGTTAATATAAAGAAAACGGGGCTATCTTCTTCGGAAGTTACTAAAAAGATTTTAGAAGATGCCCACGTCTTAACTATTCCAGGCAATGCCTTTGGTGAAAGCGGAGAAGGATATATACGTATTGCATGTACAGTTCCTACAGATAAACTGAAGGAGGCCTTTGACAGAATAGAAAAAATAAATATATTTTCAAAATAATAAAAAGAGCCTAGGCTCTTTTTATTATTTATAATCTATAATATTATTTTCCCTTTTCTTATGATAAAAAAGAGCAGCTAAAAAGGCACCAATAGTATTAAATAACATATCTAGGTTAGTATCAAGTAGCCCATTTTGAGCGTTAGTATTAAACAAGATGTCTACAGAAAATTCTATTAGTTCAAAAAAAGTACCAGAAGAAGTTCCAAGTAATATTATAAAAATAAACGGAAAAATTTTATTTTTATAATAGATCCCAATGGTTTCATTAATTATAGAATAGTAAAAAAGAGCAAAGGAAAATGAACCAAATACATGAAGAAGGTCATCAAACCATTTTGAATTCCTATATAGCTCAAAATATCTACCTATCAAGCTGTGACTTATAAGGGATAGAATAACAAGAATTTTAATAAAATCTTCAGTTCTAAAATTGCCCCTTCTTTCAATAAAAATATAACTTAAAAAAAATACATAAATCGTAGCAGATTCAAGCACATATTTATATTTTTTTTGAATTACAAATCCCACAATAATAAAAATGCCAGTTAGTAAAAATATAGCAAGCATAAGATTTAAGATATTTTTCTTTTTCATTTGATAGCCCCTTTCTTTATTTATAGGCATAAATAAGATATAGTTTTGAAGCCTATCTACATCATTTCCTTTTTATGTAAAATATAGATAGTGACAAAACCGACTATTATAAATATAACTGTAAAAATAGCTTCGTACAAAAGATTCATTTGATTCACCTCGCAAAAATAAATTTTGTCATTTATAGTATAGTATTATCAAATAGTAACAAAATAATATAGAAAATGAATGAAGAAGGTGAAATTAAATGAAAATATTTTTAGAAGTTGTTATACAAACGTTTTTAGCTTTTTTTGCTATATTATTTATCACGAGACTTTTGGGACGTCAGCAAATATCTCAGCTTACTCTTTATGAGTACATAAATGGCATAACTTTTGGTTCAATAGCGGGAGCACTTGCTACAGACGTTAATCAGAGGACTTTTCAACATTTAACTGGGCTTATTTTGTTTGGTCTTCTTACTGGCATGATTTCATATATTTCTCTTAAAAAAAGAAGTTTTAGAAAGATAATTGAAGGTGAACCGATATTAGTAATACAGAATGGTAAAGTATTAGAAAATAATTTAAAAAAAGTAAGATACAGTATGGATGAATTAAATGAGCTATTAAGACAAAAGGATTGTTTTTCACCAGATGAGGTTGAATATGCTCTTTTGGAGATGAATGGTGATTTAAGTATTATAAAAAGAGCAGACAAGAGAAATGTTACAGTGGGTGATTTAAATTTGACACCAAGTCCTGAAGACTTACCTACGGAGATAATAATTGGCGGACAGGTAATTTATGAGAATTTAAGGAAGAGAAAATTGACGGGTAGGGATCTAATCAATAGTTTAAAAATGTATGGAGTAAATAGGGTGGAAGAAGTAATGTATGCTACAATAGACCCAAGTGGGAAAATGTATGTTGACAAGTATGATGATAAGATAAATAAGAACTTGGATATCAGCGAAGATAATAGAGGGATATAAGAAACCTCAAGTTTTTCAGAGAAAGTTTCAAATTAAGAAGGAATATTTATGTTAATATTGAAATATGTATAATAACGATACAGGATTGAATCTTTAGAGTAGAAATAAAAAGAACGTTCATTCCGACAAGAAGTTAGAAAAAATAAAGCTTTCAGTAAAAAGGTGACAAGAAAAACCCTATATTAAGATCAAAGTTGGTTGCCTACATAGTATAATTTATAAAAAAACAACGTATATGGGAAAGGGTGAGACAATGTTTAAATGGAAAGAAGCTTTCAGTTGTAACGTGGCAGAAATTGATAAACAGCATAAAAAGTTAATTGAATTAGGTTCTGATTTAGCAATAATAGTTTCAGCTAAAGACGGACTGGATCATTATGATGACATTATGAGGGTTTTAAATGAACTAAAAGATTATACCATTTATCACTTTAGTTATGAAGAGGAATTAATGGCTAAGCATGGTTATGAAGGTTTAGACAACCATAAGAAACAGCACAATGCATTTATAAATAAAATTGTAGAAATTGCGGATAAGGATATTGACGAAAATCAAAAAAAGGTGACTATGGATATTTTGACTTTTATAGCAGACTGGATAGAAAATCACATTTTAAAGACAGACCATCAATATAAAGATTTCTTTAATGAAAAAGGTATATATTAAAATCTTAATAAATATTTATAAATTGATAAGTCCCTCTGAATCGCTTCAGAGGGACTTATCAATTTGTGAATATTAGGAACACTTTTAGGGGTGGGGAATATTATGATAAGGAAGAGTTAAAAAGTTTTGAAAGGTGTGAAATAAATGTACAATAGTTTTTATCAATGCCCTTTTTTAGATGTCTTCAGAAATAAAAACAGTTATTATAGGCGGTCTCCCATAGGACCTGATCTATCCTATGTAAGAATATTACATGCATCCCCGGGCGCCTCTCCAGTAGATATATATATAAATAATAGAAAGGCCATTTCCAATCTTAAATATAGAGAATTTACAGAATACTTACCGCTTCCATATGGAAGATACAACATTAAACTTTTTCCTGCGGGACGTACTACAAATCCAATTATCGATACAATGGTAGATATTCCTCCACGCACTATTTTAACAGTAGCGGCTATAAATAAACCTGAAAATATCGCTTTGCTTCCGATAGAGGATGTGCAGATGCCGATACAACAGGGAAAAACTTATTTAAGATTTGTTCATTTGTCGCAAAATGCACCGAATGTGGATGTAAAGCTACCCGATGGAACTGAACTATTTACCGATGTAGGATATAAAGAGATAACAGATTACATTGAAGTGAATCCGGGAACTTATACCGTAGAGGTATTTCCTACAGGCACTAATCAAAGAGTGCTTTACGTTCCTAATATAAGACTTAGACCAAATCGTTTTTACACAGTATATGCAGTGGGACTTGTAAATGAAAGACCACCTCTACAGGTACTGATTCCCTTAGATGGAAGCAGTTATTTGAAGTTCTAATAGTATGTATGATATGTATGGAGGAACGGTATATATTCGTTCCTTAAATTAAATCGCCTCATTAGTTCCTTATAGATATCCTTCAATAATCCTCTTCAGGCTCCGTAGAAGAGCTGTTTTAATAGAAAAGATTTAGAGGGTAAAAACAGCTCTTCAAAGTCACTTCAGAGGATACATTGAAGGATATTTAAAGCTATACTATTAGAGTAACTAGCACAAGAGGTTAAATTATGCTAAAGTATACAAAATGTTTTTGAAAACTATTGACAATAGTAGAAAACTATAGTAATCTTTTTCTTGTATAAAACATATTCTAAAGATGATTGTTAATTTAAAAGAGGGTTATTTATTGTATTTTTTTCTTTGGTTGAGAAGAATGAAAAATATCAATAAGTATAAGGGCCTTACTAGTACGATCATCTTGAATTTATTAATTTTTAGGAGGATGTTAGATGAAAAAAGGTACAGTAAAATGGTTCAATGCAGAAAAAGGTTTTGGATTTATTTCAGTTGAGGGAGAAGATGACGTATTTGTACATTTCTCAGCTATTCAAGGAGAGGGATTCAAAACTTTAGAAGAAGGTCAAAATGTTGAATTCCAAGTAGTTGAAGGTGCTAGAGGCCCTCAAGCTGCTAATGTTGTAAAATTATAGTCAATAACTAGTATATTACATACGGTCAATAGATTATAATAAAAAGACGACTTGCATTTATAAATGTAAGTCGTTTTTCTTTCCGGTTCTTTGTCAATAGTTGGGGTAGGATTCCTTGCAATCCTGCTCCATTATTATGTTTGAGCCTATTTTAATGTAAACAGGATGTTTTACTTGTTTTTGGGTACACTTAATAAACCTA
>JACCKY010000061.1 GCA_014236755.1 Candidatus Petromonas tenebris
TAATCTGTGGTCAGTTCGTAGTTCGTAGCTCTTTGTTTGTAGCTCATGCTCAGCATTACTATAGGGCCAAGACCCTAAATGCCACAAGCTACATGCTACCAACTACAAGCTGGTTTTTTTTCCTTACACTGTTCAGTTTTCAAAGACCATTTTTTTGTCGTCGGTTATCGCCGACTTGAATATGTTATCATGTTACTGATATCTTGTCAAGAGCTTTTTGAAAATTTCTTTTTACGCTCTTGCTTAGCGACAAGATATACATTATCACGTTCTTTTTAGAATGTCAATTGTTATTTTATATTATTCTTAAAAAGCTATACTACTTTTAATTTTTAACTTTTATAATTTTTCACTTAATATGAAATACTAGATTATAAATTAAATTCTTATGCAAGTTAAGCTAATAAAAGAGCTTTAAATATCCTTCAACGTTTTTTGTGAAGCGACTTTGAAGAGTTGTTTTTACATCTAAATGTTTTGTGTTAAAACAGCTCTTCTGCAGAAGCTGAGGAGGATTATCAAAAAATATTTAAAAGGAGAACTAGTAAGTCAAGTTAATTTAATTCTTTCTATTCTTTCTCAGGATAATTGATAAAAGAAAATGTTTTGTACTAAAAGAGGTGTTTTTATTGATTACTATATTTGTTAGAACTTTGTTGCTTTATGCCTTAGTAGTTATAGCAGTACGAATCATGGGTAAATCAGAACTTTCTGAACTGCAACCCTATGAACTGGTTATAATAATTATGATATCTGAATTAGCTTCTATTCCGATGGAAGATGTAGAGATTCCTTTTATAAATGGTGTAATATCAATATTTACACTGGTCTTTTTGCAAATGATAATATCAGTTATTACTCTTAATAGTGAAAAGGCTAGAGCTGTAATTTGCGGCAAACCCAGCATTCTAATACAAAAAGGTAAGATCATGGAGAAAGAATTGAAAAAATTGCGCATCAATATGAATGATCTAATTGAACAGCTGCGCATTAAAAATTTTAGTAATATAGAAGATGTTGAATTCGCAATACTCGAAACTAATGGAGAACTCAGTATCATCCCTAAAGCTTCTAAAAAGCCTTTAACCCCTTCCGATATTGGCATAGTAACTCAGGATGAAGATTTACCTGTAAGCATTATAATAGATGGTAAAATAAATCATGAAAATCTCACCAAAGCTTCCTTGGACTTTAATTGGCTATATAGTGAATTAAAAAAACAAAACATAAGTGATGTTAAAGAAGTACTATATGCTTCCGTAGACCAAAACAAAAAACTGAATTTACATAGAAAAAACAAAGGAAATGAGGTGCTCTATTGAAAACTTTTTACATTTCTATTGCCGCCATTCTGATATTAGTATTAGGTTGGTGGATGATGTACAATTCTTTAAGCAACTTATCTCAAGTTCTCACTTCGCACCTAGATAAAATTGAAAATAATGTATATACAAACAACTGGGATATAATTGAAGCTGAATTCAAAGTTATTAACCAGAAATGGAAAAAAGAACTTAAACTATTAACATTAGTTTTAGATCATCAAGAATTGGAGAAAATAAATCTATCATTAATGAAATTTAAAGGTTATATAGAAATCAAAAATAAACCCTTGGCTTTAGGGGAATCTTCAAATCTTAAATATCTAATTAATCATATAAGGGAAAAAGAGTCTTTGTCTCTAGATAATATATTTTAATATAAAAATTAATAATAAAATATTTTTTTGCTATTGAGTCTTTACTTTTTTCTATAGCTATGATATAATTTTATTGGATGTTTTTATTCAATTCAACTTGATCATTTTTTATCTAATTAGGAGGAACTCTTTTCTCACTTATTTATAACATCCTCTTTAACCATTCTTATATTTTCTTAATTTAATTTGACATCTATAGTTAAGTTGATTTGCCCATAACTTTATATCTTTTCTTTTAATTTGGCAGGCCTCTTTTATTTTTTTAGTTTATGGCTTTATTTTCTATACTCTTTTTGAGGTCATTCTAATTCTACAAAATTAAATATTTTAAATAATAGTATACTATTATATCTAGTTCAATATATTTCAAAATTTTTATCTTTCGTCATAATAAAATTCTTGTCCTTTTGTATAGTAATTTTTTCATATATATACAAATAAATGAATAGGAGGTATTATATGGAAATATCCAATTTGAATACGGCTTTAAATTCAAATCAAGTTCCTGTAAAAAGAAAGTTAAAGCTTGATACTAAGTTAATCAATGTACGGAAGGCCTCTCCAGAAGATGCAGATATTGTCTATAGCATAGCAGCCAGTGTTGGATCAAAGACTAAGGATTCCTATGAAGGCTTTTTAATGGATAACTATGTATCAAGTCCTACAAAATACAGAATATTTTTCCGTAAAAGAATAGAAGAACTTGATTATTTTTATTTGGCAGAATCCACAGAACCTTTGGGCTTTCTCATGGCTTATACTAAGGAACAATGGCTAAAATATAACCCTACATGGCTTGACGATATACATTGGTCTCCTGATTTTGATATAAAAAAAACTGAAAATTTCGTTGTAATCGATAAAACTGCCATTCTTGCTGGACATACTGGAAAGGGAATAGGTAGTAAACTATATAAATATTTAATAACCGACTTAAATAGGGCTGGAATTAAGAATATTTTTGCTGAAACAATAATTAATCCCACTCCTAACTTCGCTTCTCTGGCTTTTAGAAAAAAACAAAAATACTCATTGGCGGGAATAAGATATGAAAGATACGAAGGACAAATCTATACCGATTTGATTTACTATAAACCTGTAAAGTAATGAAACACTAAACATAATCTATAGATAAAAGCCTGGTAGCTAAAGCTACCAGGCTTTTATCTATTCTAACAGCTCATCTATTCTATCTTTATCAAATCCTTGAATTATTTCACCATCTATGATAATTACAGGAACTCCCATGAAACCTTGTGATATTAATTCTTTTCTTGCTATCATATCTGTAGAAACATTTTTCTCTTTAAAATCAATACCCTTTGACTCTAAATAACTTTTTGCATCCTTACAATAAATACAACTATCGCTTGAATATACTATAACGTCTTTCATTTTACATACCTCCATTTTAGTTTTTTGTATATATAGTTAAACCACTTTATAATCTAATAGAACCTTTTACATGTTCTACAAGCTTTCATTTTAAATGAATTTATGCAACCTTTTTAATGGCTTTTGCTTTTTTATCTTTCGACTGTTTTATTAAACCTGATGCATATCCCATTGGACATATTGTGCACCATGTTCTAGGCTTATAAAAAACACCTAGAAAAACCCCTATCACCGTGGTAATAATTACTAATCTGAATAACGTAAAACCTATATTGTATAGAGTTAATCCTTTTGTATATAAAGATACAGTAAAAGATGTTAACATTAAAATCAGAATTAAAGTTTTAAAAGATTTTTTTCTCATAAAACTCGGAACATCATATCCCATTGAAACTCTTGACATGAATCTAGCTAAGAACGATCCCCTTGGGCAGTAATGAGAACAGTGTCTCTTTCCTTTTCCTAGTAAAGATAAAGCTAATGGAGAAATCATGCATAATAATCCCACCACAGCAAATCTAAAATCCACAATTCCCGCTCCCATAAAACCTACAAATAAAATCCAAGACCATTTCATATATGATTTTGCTTTCGCCATCTTTATCTCCTCCTTTCTAAGTATAGTATTATGAACAAAAAGAACCACCAGAATTTGGTCTTACATGGAATCCTCTATAAAGCCATCCATTTGAATAATCAATTTCAAATCCACCATATTTTTGAATAAGCTCTTCTTCTACTAAATATTTTATACCATCCTTTTCTTCTAAAAAGTCATTATCTTTTTGCTCATCCAGAGCAATACCAAATGTAGGACCACCTCAACCAATACCACTAATGTATATTCTTATATTTGGTTCAGTAATGTTTTTTTCATCAATCGTTTTTTGAATCATTTCCTTTGCTTTATTAGAAACTTTTATTTTCATAGAAAACCCTCCTATTATTTTGCCCCATACCGCCCGAGGGTAATATTATTATATTCTGCTAAGTTAATTATGTCAATAAAAAATACTATAAAAATACTTTTTACCTACAATTATTATTTATAGCATCCAAAAAGAACCTAATATATGCTAAATTTTACATTTTTGTTTCATTATGATACAATAAAAGTACATACAATCGTTTTATAAAACTAGGGATTATTTCTAAACAAATCACTTCTCAGTTTCATTTTCTATTGAATTCCCTATTTTCAACTCATTTTTTCCTATTGTCACTGTATTATGACTTTGCATATCATGTATATCTACAAAGCCTTTAGAATATGTTTAATTAGAAAAAAGTCTTACTTAAAAGACTTTTTTTAATACATAAGAGAAATTATAGTAATTATAATTTCCTTTATAAAAAATTATTTAGGAGGGATATAATGGAAACTGATAGTTTAAGTTTAATAGTAAATCCGAAGAAAAAAACTTTAAAAAAGGGGATAATGACTAAAGCTAAGAAAAAAGCATTAGTTAAAAACACCAACATTAGAAAAGCAACTCTTGAGGATACAGAAGCTGTGTTTACTGTAGCTTCCAGCGTTGGTGCAAGCAAAAAAGAAGCATATAACGGTTTTTTAATGGATAATTATGCTTCTAGTCCAAGAAAGTTTAAAAAGTTTTTTGCCGACAAAATCAAAGAATTAGAATACTTTTATATTGCAGAATCAAATGGGCAGCCCCTAGGATTCCTTATGGGCTATACTAAAGAAGAATGGCTAAAGTATAATCCGGAGTGGATAGATGACATCAGTTGGTCTCCAGCTTTCGATATGCAAAAAACAGAAAACTTTGTACTCACAGATAAGATTGCAACCCATGCAGAATTCACAGGAAATGGTATAGGCAGTAAAATATATAAACAATACATGAAAGATTTAGCAGAGGACGGAATATATAATATTTTTTCTGAAACTTTAGTAAGTCCTACTCCAAATTTTGCTTCATTAGCCTTTAGAAAAAAGCAAAAATTTACTTTAGCTGGAACTAGATTTGAAAAATATAAGGGTAAGATTTATACTGACTTAATTTATTATAAGCCTGTTGTCAGATAGATTTTTTTAATATCCAAGAGCCGGCTCAACTGAGCCGGCCTTTATATTTTATTATAATACTTATGTAACTAATCCATCCTATACTTTGAAATTATTTTTTCAGCTGCCTTTATCCCATCTACTGCCGCTGATACTATGCCACCTGCATATCCGGCTCCTTCTCCTATTGGATATAGACCTTTTATGTTTACACTTTCAATGGTCTTGCTATCTCTGACAATCCGTATAGGAGATGAGCTTCTAGTCTCAACTCCTGTTATAACCGCGTCTCTCATTCCAAAGCCCCTTAATTTCCTATCCATGTTAATAATTGCCTCTTTCATGGCCTCTATAACATACCCTGGCAGACAGCCCTTCATATCTGTCATTTTAACCCCCGGCTTATAAGAGGGTATAACCGATCCTATTTTTTGAGAAGCTCTGTCCTTTAGAAAATCTTCTACTAATTGGGCTGGAGCTTTAAAATCTCCTGTCCCAAGCTTATATGCGCTTTCCTCCCATCGCCTCTGAAAATACATCCCTGCCAAGGGATGACTGTTTTCAAAATCCTCCTGTCCCACTGAAACCAGTAGTGCACTGTTTGCGTTTATATTGTTTCTTGCATGGTTGCTCATTCCGTTAGTTACTATCCTACCCTTTTCAGAAGCTGCTGCAATAACGTTTCCTCCAGGACACATGCAAAATGTATATACAGACCTTCCATTTTGCGCATGATAAGTAAGTCTATAATCAGCGGCACCAAGTCTTTCATGTCCTGCAAATTGTTTATATTGAGCTTTATTAATCATATCCTGGGGATGTTCAATTCGAACGCCTATAGCAAAGGGTTTCTGAATTATTTCTACTCCTCTTTCATATAGCATTTCAAAGGTATCTCTGGCACTATGTCCTATAGCAAGAACTACGGCTTGTGAATATATTATTTCTCCATCGCTAAGTTTTAATCCCGAGATTTTGCCGTCCTTAATAATTAAATCTGTTACCTTTGAATTAAAACTTACTTCACCACCTAAACTGACTATTTTCTCTCTAATATTTTTCACTACCCCCTTTAGTATGTCAGTTCCTACATGAGGCTTGAATGAATATAATATATCATCTGGGGCTCCAGCATCCACAAGCTCCTTTAATACCTTTCTGCACCTTGGGTCTTTTATTCTTGTAGTTAGTTTTCCGTCGGAAAAAGTTCCTGCTCCTCCTTCTCCAAACTGAACATTTGACTCGGGATTCAAATCTCCGGTTTTCCAAAATCTATCCACAGTTTTGCTTCTATTTTCTACATTTTCTCCTCGTTCTAAAATCAAGGGGGTAAATCCCATCTGAGCAAGTATAAGTCCACAGAATAGCCCTGCAGGACCCATACCAATAATTACAGGTCTATTAATCAATAATGTGTTTCCCCTTTCCGGATATACATATTCCATATCCGGTGTCATGGTAATATTTTTATTCTTTGTTCTCCTCAGTATTTCTCCTTCATTTTCTACCTCTAAATCAACTGTATAAATAAAATCAATCTTTCCCTTTCTTCTAGCGTCGATTGATTCCTTAAAGATATTTAAATTGGTTATTTTACTTGGTTTTATATTGAGTATTTTGCCTGCTTTATAGTATAGCTTTTCTACACTGTCGTTTATATCTAATCGAATCTGAGAAATCCTTATCATCCATTTTATCTTCCTTCCTTTACTACAATCAAACAACTTATCAAAGTTTAATATTATTTAATATTTTGTTCTTATTATTCCATTAATCATTGAGTTTAAAACTGGAGTTATAATCCCAGCAATAAAAGCTAAGGCTGCAGATCTGTTTCTTCTCACATTTATACCTCGTTACAATAAAGTAGCCACGAAAACAATCCCTCCCATAGGATCACTTTCATGGCTTTAGTCCTTAAGTTTATTCAATTCTTCTATGGCAGAGTCAATCATTTGATTGACATTTAGTTCTTGTGTACCCGCTATATACACGTTACATCTGTTTAAGGGAAGTAGAATTTTTCTAGCACTACTGTCCGATATAGCTTTTGCCATCTGAGGAGTTATCTCTCCCATCATAGAATTAGAAATAAGTATTGCTATGGGTCCAACTATCACATCAACTTTTTGACTCATGATCTTAACTGAATTTTCTCCTGTAGCCCCAAAATTGGCACCGGCCCTGATCATATTTGACGTTGCAAGAGAATTCGTTCCTAATGCGATGATTTGTATATCATCCCTCGATTGCGCCCTTATACGTTCAACTATGGACTTGCCAAGTCCTCCACCTTGGCCATCAATCACTGCAATTTTCATTTTGTCTCTCCTTTATATATATATTTATTTATATTTATTTATAATATTAAACCAATTTTATCTAAAATACAAGCCAAAAAATTAAAAGTTCGAGCTTTTGTCTAACTCTAATTATTTTTCTTAATATCTTAAAAATATTATAAAATTGTTATTATGTTTTTGTTTGAAATCTTATAATCTTTTATATTTTGGATAAAATAAATAGGAACAAGAACTTAGAGGAGTTGATGCTATGGATATTAACAGAGCAAGGGAAATTATAAATTCTCCAAATGATATCGAAGTAAAATATCAAGGGAAATCCGTATGGATAAACAGCATAAATCCAACCATTGGTAATGCCTTCATAGAAACTCGTGATGGCAACCGTAAACATTACCAAGTTCCAGTAACTGAGTTAACAGAAGAATAAATTCGAATAAGGTAAATAATAATCCCGCTTCTATCCATGAAAGCGGGATTATTAAAGGTGTTTGATTATTTTTTAAAAGCATTTTAATTCCAACGGCACATTTCATAATTTTTTCTTGAGTAGCCTCGTCTCCGTCAAATTCTCCAGTTATGCTGCCATTATACATAACTAGTATCCTGTCACTCATTCCTAGCACCTCAGTCATTTCCGAAGATATCATTACAATACTCGTATATTTTTTTAAAACCATATTTTGATTTCTCTTTTCGCATCATCTTTATTTGCAGATCCATGTACTGCATTTTGCTGTATATCGGTTCCGTATAGATATCTAATTGTCCCAGGATCAGCTTTGCTAGGGTCAGTAGCTCCATTTATCTGTCTAACTATAGAAATGGAATTCTCACCCTTTACAACTAAAGCTATTATTTTTTCTCCCTCCATAAACTTTATCAAGTCCTCAAAAAAGTCCTTTCCTATATGCTCTTCATAATGCTTTTCCAGAATATTTCTACTGGGAACCACCATCTTGCAGTCTTCAATTACTAATCCTTTTTCCTCATACATACTTATTATCTTCCCGATTATATTCTTTTTCATTGCATCGGGCTTTATTAATACTAGCGTTTTTTCCATCTTGCACCTCCTTTCCCTTAAATTGAAGCATTATTATATAAATCATACTTCAAAACCATGAATCTATAAAATTTAGTATAAGTCAATTATATAGTATTTAATATAAAAATAAAGGACCTCTTTGCACTAGGTCCCTATTTTTTATATCTCTTATATAATTCATTTCTTATGGCATCAAGGGATATATTCTTTTCAACCAATAATACCATAAGGTGATATATCAAGTCTGATATTTCGTATATTATCTCTTCCTCATTATCATTTTTAGCACCTATTATTACCTCACTAGCTTCCTCTCCTACTTTTTTAAGTATCTTGTCAATTCCCTTATCAAATAAATATTTAGTATATGATTCCTGTACGTTTTCTTCTTTTCTTCCCCTTATCCTATCGTAGAGCAGATCTAAAATCTCTTTTCTATTTACGTCATCAGAGGATTCATCTTCTAAAAGGCTTCTATAAAAACAGCTTTCCTCGCCTGTATGGCATGCGGGTCCTTTAGGTATTACTTCGATTAGTAGTGTATCTTTATCGCAATCATATTTAATAGTTTTTACTTCCTGAAAGTTCCCGGAAGTCTCTCCTTTATTCCACAGTTTTTGTCTGCTTCTGCTATAAAACCATGTTTTTCTTGTTTCTATAGTGAGCTTTAAGGATTTTTCATTCATATATCCAACCATTAAAACTTTACCATTACTATAATCCTGTATTACTGCAGGTATTAACCCCTGTTGATTAAACTTCAACTCCTTTATATCGACCATCAAAAATCTCTCCTGACTTCTATTCCATTTTTATATAAGTATTCCTTTAGATCCTTTATTTCAATTTCTCTATAGTGAAATACTGAGGCAGCTAAGGCTGCATCGGCTTTCCCTTCATTTAAAACCTTTAGGAAATCCTTCATCTTTCCAGCTCCACCGGAGGCTATAACAGGTATGTTTACTTTTTCTGATATAAGCTGTGTAATTTCAATGTCATATCCTTCTTTAACTCCATCAGAATCTATGGAATTGAGAACAATTTCTCCTGCTCCCAGCTTTTC
>JACCKY010000062.1 GCA_014236755.1 Candidatus Petromonas tenebris
GTATAGCAATGTAAAATAGCAACATTTTTATTATTATGCTCAAAACCTTTGCCACCGTTCTGTTTGTTTTGGGAATTTTGGTGAGTGGTGTCTCCAAAATTATACCCTATTTTAAGGGGGTGGCAAGGTTTTGATATAAATTTTAAGTAAAATTAATGGGTTGAGTTGAAGATTATGTTTAAATCTTTGACAATACCAAAATTTTAGAGGGGGGAGAAAAATGTTTAAAAAGATAATTACTTTGTTAGTTAGTATCGCAATGGTTATGTCCTTATTGGCTGGCTGTGGAGGAGCCAAGCAGGGAAGCTCTCAGGAAGCAAAGGATGACAAGCCTATAAAGATAAAGCTGGCCCATGTTGTTAATGAAAAGGATGGATTCCATATTGCGGCTGAGAAATTTAAAGAGCTGGTAGAAGAAAAGTCAAAAGGTAAAGTGGAAATCGAAATCTATCCTAATGCAACTCTAGGAGATGAAAGAACACTGCTTGAAGGTATGCAGATGGGAACGGTAGACATGGGGGTTATAACAAACGGCCCGGTAGCAAACTTTGTAGAAGAAATAGCTGTATTTGAACTGCCGTTTTTATTTACCAGTCCAGAGGAAGCTTATAAAGTATTAGACGGTCCTGTAGGAAAGGAGCTTCTGAAAAAGCTTGAAGATGTAAATTTAAAGGGATTAGCCTATGCAGAGAGGGGATTTAGAAATCTGACAAATTCTAAAAGAGCAGTTAAGACTGTAGAGGATGTAAAAGGACTTAAAATAAGAGTCATGGAGAATCCTGTATATATAGATACCTTTAAAGCTTTAGGAGCCAATGCGGTACCTATGGCCTGGACAGAGGCTTTGACTGCTCTTCAACAGCAAACTATAGATGGTCAAGAGAACCCTATTAACGTTATTCATTCCTTTAAACTGTATGAAACCCAAAAGTATTTATCAATGACCAGACATACCTATGCACCGGCAATATTTGTAATGAGCAAGCAAAGGTTTGATAAACTACCTGAAGATATTCAAAGTATTTTCAAAGAATCTGCACAGGAAGCTGCGGGATATGAACGTAAAGTAAATGCAGAAAATGAAGCTAAGCAGATAGAGGATTTAAAGAAAAACGGAATGGAAATTGTAGAGCCTAACTTAAAATCATTTAAAGAAGAAGTAAAACCAGTATATGAAAAATATGCTGAGAAATACGGTGAATATATAGAAAAAATTCAAAAGCAGCTTCAGTAATTGAGGTATTAGCCCTAGTTTTTAAGCTAGGGCTAATAAAATAAAAGGATAAGAAGGAAGGATATTTATGAGAGCAGTGGCAATATTAAAAAAGATCAGTGACGGTATAGATAGTTTGATTACGAGAGCTGTTTTTATTTCAGTTGTATTAATGATTATTTCCATAACTCTTCAAATTGTTTTTAGAGTTTTCTTCGAGGCACTAACTTGGACAGAGGAAGTATCGCGGTACTTACTGGTCTGGTCTACTTTTTTAGGGGCTACTCTAGCCTATAAGAGAAGCATGCATATTTCTGTCACATTTATAGTAAACTTGTTTAGAAATAAAATTAGGAAATTAATAGTTGTACTAAGCATTATTTCTTCAATGGTATTTTTTATTACCATTATAGTTTTTGGATTTAAATATATGGTGATGCAGGCTTCTCAGGTATCAGCAGCATTGCGCATTCCCATGCGATGGGTTTATACTGTGATCCCGGTAAGCTTCACAGTTATGACCATACATAGTATAACGGCAATATTTCAAGAACTATTTAGTAGGGGGGGAGTTAAATAATGGCTGTTTTACTCTTTATAACTTTTTTTGTGTTTCTCCTACTAGGTGTCCCCGTTGCAATTGCGATAGGCATATCATCTATGGTGGCACTTTCCAGTCAGGGTATGCCTTTGGTTATAATGGCTCAGAGAATGTTTGCCGGAACAGATTCCTTTCCCTTAGTAGCAGTTCCATTTTTTATTTTATCGGGAGATTTATTAGCCAAGGGAAAGGTTTCAGAAAAGTTGGTTGAATTTGCCGATTCTATCTTTGGATTTTTTAAGGGAGGATTGTCGATAGTTTCAGTTCTTGCAGGTATGTTTTTTGCAGCTATATCAGGTTCTGGTGCAGCTACAACTGCTGCTGTAGGAACTACTTTGGTACCTGAACTGAAAAAGAAGGGATATAATGAAGCTTCATCTGCTGCACTGATAGCAGCCAGTGGAACAATAGGAGTAGTTATTCCTCCATCAGTACCTATGATACTCTATGCAGTTATATCAGACCAATCTGTTTCCAGACTTTTTTTAAATGGATTTATACCTGGGACTATGATGGGCCTCATGCTTATAGGAATTGCAATTAAACAGGCATATGACAGGAATTATCCCACGGGAGCAAAATTCACAACGGGTAATATAATGAGGACTCTAAAGGATGCAATATGGGGGGTGCTTACACCTATAATTATTTTAGGGGGGATATTTTCCGGATATTTTACCCCTTCGGAAGCAGCGGTAATAGCTGTTAATTATGCCTTGATTGTCTCATTATTTATATATAAAGATATGAAAATGAAAGATATTTTTGATATCATTTGCAAATCTGCTATGACTATGTCTGTGGTAATGTTTATAATAGCTACTTCATCAATTTTAAGCTGGATACTTGCAAACTGGAATATACCAACCATCGTAGCAAACGGCATACTGGCAATGTCTTCTAATAAATATATTATAATGTTACTGATTACCACAATCATATTAATAACAGGTATATTTATGGAAACGGCATCGGCCCTAATTATCCTAACTCCTGTATTTCTACCTTTGATAGAAAGATTAGGGATCGATTTGATTCATTTTGGTATAGTCATGGTTATGGGCTTGGCAATCGGAATGATTACTCCACCTGTGGCAATAAACTTGTATGTTGCATCTACAATTACAGACCTTCCAATTGAAACCATAACTAAAGCAATATTGCCTTACTTGTTTGGATTAATAGTAGTGCTGCTTTTAATACTGTATCTTCCATTAGTATTTCCTATAATTTTATAAAGTTTTAATAAATATATTCATATAAAAGGTAAATAATCTAATTAGCCTCGCTAGTTCCTTACAGATATCCTTCAATAATCCTCTTCAGGATCCGTAGAAGAGCTGTTTTAAAAGAAGAGATTTAGAGGTAAAAACAGCTTTTAGGAGTCGCTTCAGAGGAAACATTGAAGGATATTTAAATTTATACTGTTAGAGTAACTAGCACAAGAGGTTAATTTAGTAGGAGTTTTTTTAACTCTTACTATAGATAGACAACTCTAAGATTTAATTTATATTACTCTAGGGATTTTGAGGTTTCCTTCTGAGTGATTTTGAAGCATTTGTTGCTACTTCTGTCTTCTTTATTTAAAGATGGCAAATCTTCACATGAACCAGAAGGATTCTCAAAATCCTAATAAATTTAACCTTGAACTTTGTTATCTATAAATTATTGTGAAAATATATCTCACTTTTTTACTCTATCTTTCACTTCCAGAAAAGGAAGTATTGTAATAAAGTGAGATAAATCATCCTTTGAGAAATGTGATATAATATTTCAAAGATGGAGTTTAATATCAAAGGATGAGGATGTATATGAATGGAAATAAATTTTTTCCCGTAGATGCCAAAGATATACAAAAATTTGAATGGGGAGAGGTCCTATGGCTTCATGAACCTTCACGTGTAGATACCCAAAGGCTGAGCACTGGATTAGTAAGGATTTTTCCAAAAGCAAGACACCAAAGACATTTCCATTTTGGAGAAGAGCAGATATTATACGTTCTTAAGGGCAGAGGAATTCAGCTCGTTAATGGAGAAAAAAAAGAAATTTATGAGGGTATGGTGCTTCACTGTCCTCCCTATTCAGAGCATGAAGTTATTAACACGGAAAATATAGATCTTACTTTTCTGATTGTATACACTCCAGCTCAGTTTGCGGAAATAGAGCAAAATGTGTCTATAGTCAACAAAGCTAATATAGTAGACAATGTGGATATAGCAATACTAGAGGAAATCCAGAATGAAATATCAAATCTTTTAAAACTTTCTATTGTTATTCTAGATGAAAAGAGGCGACCTATAACGGAGGCGACCAATCTCAATTCTTTTTGCAGACTTTGTTCCGGCGGAGGGAGCTGTCGTGAAGAAATACACACAGCCCTTAGCAGTCCCTTAAAAAGAATGCACAAAGTTTACATTTGTAATCATAATCTTATAAGTTTCTCTGTGCCTATTTTAACTAGTGGTGAAATAGTAGGATATGTAAAATGTGGATATATACTAATAAAGAAGCCCGAAAACATTGAAGAGAAAATACGGTCTATATCGATGCAGCATAATTTAAACTACGATGAACTTCTAGAGGCCTATAACAAGTTGCCTCTTGTACCTAAGAGCCGGCTATATGCCCTTGGGGAATCTTTGACAATTGTTGCAAAATATATTGCTGGCATTGTGATAAATAGTAGAATTGAGAAAGAACTCAGTGAAAAGAATAATCAGATCTTAGAAAAGACTCAGGAAAAACTCTACTTGGAAAATGCTTTAAATGAAGCAAACATTAAGTTATTGAAGTCCCAGGTTGTTTCTAATTTAAACACTATAAATTATAACGAAAATATAGCATCAAGAACTGGTATAAAATTGGATTATCCGTTAAATATTGAAATAGAGCTTGAAAGCAGTGTTAAATCATTAAATAAAAAAAGAAGTAATGATATAATTAGCAGAATAGTTAGTGATTATCAACAAAAAAATATTCCTATAAATCAGGCAAAAAATATTTTTGATGAGATGTTTACGGTTATCTGTAGAACGCTGCATAAAGAAACAGGTGATTTAGATATTTTATCTAGAATGAGAAAAAAATGCAAGATGAAAATTTATGATGCTTCCGACTATTCTGAGCTACTGAAAAACCTACTTGATTTTATCGGTGAGATGATAGATGTTATAAGGGAAATTCTTCTTCAGGGAAAGACCGGTTTAGTAGAAAGGGTAAACAGCTATATAAAAGATAACTATTTTGAAGATTTAACTCTCCAATCTATAGCAGATGTTTTTTATATCAGCCCAAACTATCTAAGCAGTATTTTTAATGAAAAAAATAAAATCTCTCTAAGTGATTATATAAATGAGATTCGCATTGAAAAGGCCAAGGAATATCTGACAAAAAGTAATATGAAAATATCTATGATAGGTAGAAAAGTGGGATACAATAATTTAAGCTACTTTAGCCATATTTTTAAAAAGTTTACGGGATTTACTCCAAAGGAGTATAGAGTAAAAAATAAAGAAGGAAGGCAAAAGCTGTAGATTATATACAACTATAAATATATCTACAGCTTTCTATTTTTGTTAAAAAATTCAAACAGCTTTGCAAGAAAAGGAATAAAGCTGAGCGTTCTTATACGAATATTAAAATGACTATACATAAAAAAATTCGCATAATAATTGACTATATAATACCATTCTGATAATATTAAATGTGTATGTTCGGATTTTTATGTTGATTTGAAGGAAGGTGTAGATTTAATGTCAACCGTTGTTATTGTTGGAGCACAATGGGGAGATGAAGGAAAAGGTAAAATTATAGATTTTTTGGCTGCACAGGCAGATGTTGTTGTTAGAGGTCAAGGTGGGAATAATGCTGGTCACACGGTAGTAGTTGGAGATAAAAAATATGCCCTTCATTTAGTACCATCGGGCATATTGTATCCGGAGACAATTAATATAATAGGAAATGGAGTTGTATTTGATCCGGAAGGATTCTTAAAGGAAGTTCAGCAGCTTGAAGCAGAAGGTGTAAGCACGGAAAATATAAAGATAAGCGATAGAGCCCATGTGATATTCCCCTATCATAAAGTTATAGATGAACTTTCTGAAGCTGCCAGGGGGGCTAAAAAGATAGGAACTACAAAGAAGGGAATAGGCCCTTGCTATATGGATAAGGTGGAAAGATCAGGTATAAGAATATGCGACCTGATGGATAGAGAAGTTTTTATTGAAAAAGTGACACAGCAGATAGAAAAAAAGAATGAAATAATTGAAAAAATATACAAAGGTAAGTCGGTAAATAAAGAGGAAATAATTGAAAAGTATTTGGAATATGCCGACAAGATAAGACCATACGTTGATGATACAACGGTGATAGTGTATGATGAGATTATAAAAGACAAAAAAGTTCTCTTTGAAGGTGCCCAGGGAACACTTTTGGATATAGATCTGGGAACTTACCCCTATGTTACCAGTTCACATCCGATCTCAGGAGGATTTACAGTTGGCTCGGGAATAGGACCTAATATGATAGAAGAAGTACTGGGTATTGCCAAGGCCTATACTACAAGAGTAGGTAAGGGACCATTTGTGACAGAACAGGATAACGAAACAGGAGATAAAATAAGGGTAGCTGGAAATGAGTTTGGGACAACCACAGGGAGACCTAGAAGATGTGGATGGTTTGATGCAGTTATGCTTAAATATTCCGCCAGAGTAAATGGAATGACAAGCATTGCTCTGATGCTTCTGGATGTACTTACAGGATTTGATAAAATCAGGATTTGTACAGCCTATAGGCTAGGGGATAAGGAGATTCACAATTTCCCTGCAAGCTTAAAGACTTTATCTCAGTGTGAGCCCATTTATGAAGAGCTTGATGGATGGACTGAGGATATAACTGGAGCTAAAACCTTTGAAGAGCTACCTGTAAATGCTCAAAAATATGTAAAGAGAATTGAAGAGCTTGTAGGAGTTCCAGTAAAAATAGTCTCTGTAGGACCAAAGAGAAGTCAAACTATCGTAAGAGATAAGATTTTTAAATAAAAAAACAGTTGAGGCATTTTTGCCCCAACTGTTTTTTTATACTAATTTTAATTATTCCAAAGATGGTGATATTCAAAAAATTTAGTACTTAAAGTAATGTATAATAATTCAAAAAAAGTGTTGTCTTTGAAATTGTGGTATGTTATAATCCTAATCGTGGTTCGTAGTGTTAGAACAGATGTATGTAATATACAAACAAATATTATGAGGGATGTCATGGATAACAAGTATTTAGTTATTGATAAAGAAATACTTCCCGAAGTGTTTGAAAAAGTTCTAGTTGCAAAGGAACTATTGCGTAAGGGGAAAGTAAAAGGCATAACAGAAGCAGTAAAGCAGGCCCAAATAAGTAGGAGTACCTTCTATAAATATAAGGATTATGTATTTACCCTTTCTGAGGGAACAAAGGGAAAAAAGGTGACCATATCTATGCTTCTTAGGCATGAACCTGGAATACTATCCACTATACTCAATAAAATGGCTGAAAAAAATGGCAATATATTGACTATTAATCAGGATATACCAATAAATGGCATAGCGAATGTAAGTATTACCTTTGATGTGACGGATTTGACCACCCATCTTGATGATGTCATGGATGAAATAAAGAAATCCAAGGGAGTTGTGAAACTGGATTTAATAGCAATGGAATAGAGGGCAAATTTTTATAATATTAATTTATAAAGGGGAGTGGACTATGGAAAGCATAAAAATTGGAATAATGGGAATGGGAAATGTAGGAACAGGATTATATAAAATACTCTCTGATAATAGAAAGAAAATTGAAGAAGAACTTGGAAAAAAGATTGAAATAAAAAAGATCCTAGTCAGAAATCCAGAAAAGCAACGGGATGTGGATGTTCCAAAGGGAATAATGACAAAGGATGTATATGAAATCATCAACGATCCTGAAATACAAATTGTTGTAGAACTTTTAGGTGGGATAAATCCCGCCTTTGATTACATGAAGATGTCAATAGAAAGCGGAAAGCATGTGGTTACAGCCAATAAGGCAGTGATTGCTACATACGGTAAAGAACTTGAGGATTTGGCTAAAAGCTGTGGGGTAAAGTTAAGATTTGAAGCCAGTGTAGGCGGAGGTATACCAATAATAAATACTTTGAAAGAGAGTCTTTCAGGTAACAAAATAGAAGAAGTAGTAGGAATTATAAATGGTACTACAAACTTCATACTGACTCAAATGACTACTTCCAACATAGATTTTGAAGAGGCTTTAAAACAAGCTCAGGATAAGGGTTATGCAGAAGCCGATCCTACGTCTGACATAGAAGGGGAGGATGCTGCATTTAAGCTGGCCATTTTATCGGACATTGCCTTTGGAAAGAAAGTTGATCCCGGTGAAATTCCTAGAGAAGGTATTACAAAAATTTCTCAGAAGGATATCCAATATGCCTCTGAGTTGGGATATAAAATAAAACTACTGGTATCGGCTAAAAAATATGACGGAAGTCTAGGACTTCATGTCCATCCTGCACTGATTCCAAATGAGCATCCTTTAGCTTCAGTTAACAACGAATTTAATGCTCTATTTATCCGTGGAAATGCCGTTGGTGAAGTTATGCTTTACGGTAAGGGAGCCGGGTCACTACCTACGGGAAGTGCAGTAGTAGGGGACCTTATTCACATAATTAAATCCATTGAAAACAAAGGTGAAGTTGCAGGTAAAGGGATTCAGGAGGATTTAAAGATCAGCGGAGAGGGTATTAGTCAGTACTATATACGATTGGAAGTAATAGATGAACCCGGCGTATTGGGTAAAATAGCTATTACCTTTGGAAAACACGGAGTTAGTCTGGATTCAGTAGTCCAAAGAGGCAGGGGTGGAAGAACGGCACCACTGGTATTTATCACCCATGAAATAGAACGTAGTCAGCTGGATAAGGCTCTAGAGGAAATAAATTCATTTTCAGTAGTAGATCAGATTGCAAGTATTTTGAAGGTAGAGAATTTGTAAAAATTACTCATTAGGTTATGAGTTTTCCTCGTATTAAAAATATTTTGCATGGAAATTTATTTTAAGTATTGACTATTTATTCATTAGGTTATATAATACTATACAAATTACAATTTTGTAATTAAAGGCTATGAAAGGTAGTAGTAAGCAATATCCTGTTTTAAGAGAGTCGGTGGACGGTGTGAACCGATAACAGGAGTTGTTGAATCCGACCTGGAGCTGCATAGGGGTAAAAAACCTATGCCGGGAAAACCGTTATAATATAGAGGCTGTATATGCAGCAAAACAAGGTGGTACCACGTGGATTCTATCCTCCGTCCTTGACATTGTGTCAAGGACGGAGTTTTACTTT
>JACCKY010000013.1 GCA_014236755.1 Candidatus Petromonas tenebris
AACGTAGAAATGGAAATAGAACTTATCACACCAATAGCAATAGAAGAGGGACTAAGATTTGCGATTCGTGAAGGTGGTAGAACTGTAGGAGCAGGTGCTGTTGCTAAAATTATAGAGTAATCACTTTAAGAAAATGACATGCAGACCTAGAGGAAAATTTTCTTCTAGGTTTGCATGTTTTGAATAAAGTAGGATTTGCATAAGAAAAATTTAAAATTCTGAATAATTAATTAAGGGCTTGAAAAAAAACGTAAGTTAGGCTATACTATAAAGGTATGTGTTTGGACTGCGATGATACAGAAGGTTGCCAGTCATGCTGGGTGAATTTCTGTAGAGAAGTGTCCGTTCATGAATCGGGCGACGGGAAGCTAACCTCTCCCTATATAAAAAAAAGAATGTGAACACCCGGGAGAGTGTACATGGTTCCAGTCGCACGTAAAATTTCAAGTGCGTGCGATGAAAAGGAGGGGAAATGATGGCTAATAAAAATCAGAAGATCAGAATAAGGTTAAAGTCCTATGATCACAAAGTATTAGATCAATCTGCTGTAAAAATAGTTGAGACTGCTAAGAGAACAGGTGCGGAAGTTTCAGGTCCAGTACCGCTTCCAACAGAGAAGCAGATAGTTACTATTCTAAGAGCTGTTCACAAGTATAAGGATGCTAGAGAACAGTTTGAAATGAGAACTCACAAGAGACTCATTGACATTCTAAGCCCTACTCCTAAGACTGTAGATTCACTTATGAGATTGGATTTGCCAGCAGGAGTAGACATTGAAATCAAATTATAATTAAGAAAAATTAATAATTACTAAGATATAGGTTTATATATATGTGTGGTAAGCCTACCTATCTTAGTATGATTGCATTTAATTATGTAATCCGCTGTAAGATTAATGGGAGGTGTAAAGATGAAAGGAATAATGGGAAGAAAAATAGGCATGACACAAGTGTTTGACGAAGATGGAAATGTAATTCCGGTAACAGTTGTAGAAGCTGGGCCGGTATATGTGACTCAGATAAAGACAGAAGAAAATGACGGTTATAAGGCTATTCAGGTAGCTTATGAAGACAGAAAAAGCAAAAGAGTTAATAAGCCTTTGAAAGGACATTTTAACAAGGCGGGAGTAACTCCTAAAAAATATATGAAAGAGTTTGAGATAGAAGATGAGAATGCTTATAGTATTGGTCAAGAATTAAAGGCTGATGTTTTTCAAGCTGGAGAAAAAGTTGATGTGATCGGTATTTCAAAGGGTAAAGGAACTCAAGGGCCGATCAAGAGACACAACCAAGGAAGAGGACCTATGAGTCACGGTTCTAAATACCACAGAGGCCCTGGTTCGTTAGGAGCGTCCGCTCATCCGTCAAGAGTATTTAAAGGACAAAAAATGGCGGGGAGAATGGGTAATGAGAGAGTTACTGTTCAAAACTTAGAGGTAGTAAGAGTGGATGCAGACAGAAATCTTTTACTGATTAAAGGTGCGATACCAGGTCCTAAGGGCGGAGTAGTAACAATAAAAGAAGCTATTAAGGGTAACAAGTAGTATTCTAGCTAAAGAGAGGAGGATGTAAAGTGCCTAAGGTAGACGTATTGAATGTATCGGGGCAACGAGTAGGAGAGTTAGAGTTAAATGATAACATCTTCGGGATTGAAGTGAATCAACACGTATTATATGAAGCTGTTAAAAATTACCTTGCTAATCAGAGACAAGGCACTCAATCAGCAAAAAATAGATCAGAAGTAAGAGGTGGAGGAAGAAAGCCTTGGAGGCAAAAAGGGACAGGTAGAGCTCGCCAGGGAAGCATTAGATCTCCACAATGGGTTGGCGGTGGAGTAGTATTTGCACCAAAGCCAAGGGATTATAGCTATAAATTACCTAAAAAGGTTAAAAGACTTGCAATGAAATCAGCTCTTAGCTCAAAAGTTAAGAACGATGAAATAATAGTACTTGATGAACTGACAATGGATGCTCCAAAAACTAAGGATATGGTTAGCATCTTGAAAAACATTAATTCAGCTAAAAAAGCGCTTATTGTATTAGGAGAAAAGGACGATAATGTTTTAAAATCAGCAAGAAATATACCAGGAATAAATACTACATTGGTTAACACATTAAATGTCTATGATATATTGAACTGCGATACTTTTATAGTAACTAAGGACGCTGTACAAAAGATTGAGGAGGTGTATGTATAATGAAGACACCTTACGATATCATAATCAAGCCGATTATTACAGAAAGAAGTATGGAAGAAATGGCAGAGAAAAAATATACTTTCGAAGTAGACAAAAGATCAAATAAGGTTGAAATTAAAAAGGCTGTAGAAAAGATATTCGGTGTAAATGTTGATAAGGTTAACACTATTAGTGTTAAAGGTAAGAAGAAAAGAATGGGAAGATATGAGGGAAGAACTAAAAGCTGGAAAAAGGCAGTTGTTACGCTGACACCGGACAGTAAAGAAATCGAATTCTTTGAAGGTATGTAGATAGATTTTTAAAAGGATAGAAGGAGGGAAAGCACAATGGGTATTAAAAAGTTTAAGCCCACTTCTCCTGGTGTAAGGCAGATGACAGTTTCAACTTTTGAAGAAGTAACCAAAAAAGAGCCAGAGAAATCTCTAACAGTTACTTTGAAAAAGAATTCAGGAAGAAATAACCAGGGAAGAATAACAGTTCGTCATAGAGGTGGCGGTCAAAAGGTTAAGTACAGAATTATAGACTTTAAGAGAGATAAAGAAGATATACCAGCAAAGGTTACTGCTATAGAATACGATCCAAACAGATCAGCAAACATTGCACTTTTGACATATGCAGACGGAGAAAAAAGATATATACTTGCACCCCATAAATTATCAGTTGGTGACACGGTAATTGCAGGTGACAATGCTGATATAAAGCCTGGAAACGCATTGAAGCTTAAAAACATTCCGGTAGGTACTATGATACACAATATAGAACTTAAGGCTGGAAAGGGTGGCCAATTAGCCAGATCTGCTGGAGCTGCTGCACAGCTTATGGCTAAAGAAGGCAATTACGCTCATGTAAAACTTCCATCTAGTGAGGTAAGACTTATAAGGCTGGAGTGTAAAGCTACAATTGGTCAGGTAGGAAATTTAGATCATGAAAATATTACGATAGGTAAAGCTGGAAGAAAGAGACACATGGGAATAAGACCTACAGTAAGAGGATCTGTTATGAACCCTAACGATCACCCGCATGGTGGTGGAGAAGGTAGAGCACCTATAGGTAGACCTTCACCGGTTACTCCTTGGGGTAAACCTACAATAGGGTATAAGACTAGAAAGAAAAATAAAAAGTCTGATAAATTCATCGTTAGAAGAAGAAAGAAATAACAAGGGCTTGGAATTCGGTTTTTCTGAGTGAAAGACTTGTTGTTTTACAGATGAAAGGAGGATTCAGAAAACATGGGTAGATCTTTGAAAAAGGGACCATTTGTACACCCAAGGCTTCTTAAAAAGATAGAAGAGATGAATAAAAAGGGTGAAAAGAAAGTTATTAAAACTTGGTCAAGGGCATCTACTATATTCCCGCAGATGATTGGCCACACTATAGCAGTTCATGATGGAAGAAAACATGTTCCAGTATACATTACTGAGGATATGGTCGGACATAAATTGGGAGAGTTTGCTCCAACGAGAACTTTTAGAGGACACGCAGGCAGTGAAAAATCAAGTAAGGTCAGATAACAAGTTAATGTAATGCAGTGGAAGGAGGTAACAGCATGGAAGCAAGAGCAATTGCAAAATATGTAAGGATTTCACCTAGGAAACTTAAGCCTATTGCTGATATGGTAAGGGGTAAAAATGCCCAGGAAGCATTAGCTATATTGAAGTTTACGCCTAGAAGAGGTGCTAAAGTATTTTTGAAAGTAATTGAATCTGCTATGGCAAATGCTGAAAATAATTTTGGCATGGATGCAGAAAATTTATATATATCTGAAATATATGCTAATCAAGGGCCAACCATGAAGAGATGGAAAGCCGGCTCGATGGGAAGAGCTAACCCAATCTTGAAAAGAAGTAGTCATGTAGGAGTTGTTTTAAAAGAGAAAGAATAGAAGGAGGGAAAGTGAATGGGTCAGAAAGTTAGTCCTCACGGATTAAGAGTTGGAATAATTAAGGACTGGGATTCAAAGTGGTTTGCAAATAAAAAAGACTTTTCGGATCTTTTAGTAGAAGATTTTAAAATAAGAAAATATATAAAGAACAAGATGTACACAGCAGGAATCTCAAGAATTCTTATACAAAGAGCAGCGAACAATAGAGTTAATATAAACATCTTTACTTCTAAGCCAGGAATGGTTGTGGGAAGAGGCGGAGAAAATATTGAGGCACTAAAAAAAGAACTAGTAAAGATGACAAATAAAACTATTCACATAGATATTACAGAAGTAAAGAAACCTGAACTTGATTCACAATTAGTAGCAGAAAGTGTAGCCTATGCTTTAGAGAGAAGGATTTCTTTTAGACGTGCTATGAAGCAGGCTATGGGTAGAGCTATGAAAGCTGGTGCTGAAGGTGTAAAGGTTCAAGTTGCAGGAAGATTAAATGGTGCTGAAATGGCAAGAACAGAACATTATAGTGAAGGGAACGTTCCTTTATCAACTTTAAGAGCAGATATAGATTACGGTTTTGCTGAAGCTGATACTACTTATGGTAAGATCGGTGTTAAAGTGTGGATATACAAAGGAGAAGTTCTTCCTGGTGTAAAAGAAGAGAATAAAGGAAAAAGAAAAAACAAAAGTAACAGAAGGGATCAAAACCGAGACAATAATAGATAGAGCAGAAAGTGTAAGGAAGGAGGAGAAACGTCATGTTAATGCCTAAAAGAGTGAAACGTCGTAGAGTTCATAGAGGAAGAATGAAGGGTAAAGCTAATAGAGGTAATACGATCACTTATGGTGAGTACGGTTTAATGGCATTAGAGCCGGCATGGATTACTTCTAATCAGATAGAAGCGGCAAGGGTTGCAATTAACAGACGAGTAAAAAGAGGTGGAAAAGTCTGGATAAAGATTTTCCCGCACAAGCCGGTTACGCAGAAACCTGCGGAAACTCGTATGGGTGCTGGTAAAGGGTCACCGGAATACTGGGTAGCGGTAGTTAAGCCTGGTAGAGTTATGTTTGAATTGGCAGGTGTAAGCGAAGAGCTTGCTAGAGAAGCTATGAGACTGGCTGCTATGAAGCTACCAATCAAATGTAAATTTGTAACACGCCAGGATGCAGTAGAAAAGGATGGTGAAGCAGATGAAAGCTAGTAAATTACACGACATGACTTCACAAGAATTGACAAATACACTAAGTGATTTAAAGGCTGAGCTATTCAATCTTAGGTTCCAATTGGCCACAGGTCAACTGGAAAACCCAATGAGAATCAAAAGTGTAAAGAAAGATATTGCCCGTGTTAAAACTATCTTGAGAGAAAGAGAATTAAAGGAAACTAACGCATAGATTGATTGAGAGGAGGTAATATCGTGGAGAGAGCAAACAGAAAAGTTAGAGTTGGCCGCGTAGTAAGTGATAAAATGGATAAAACAGTTGTTGTGGCTGTAGTAGATTTTGTTCGCCATCCTCTATATGGAAAGGCAGTTAAAAGAACAAAGAAATTTAAAGCTCACGATGAAAACAATGAATGTAATGTAGGTGATAAGGTTAGAATTATGGAAACAAGACCTCTAAGTAAGCAAAAAAGATGGAGAGTCGCTGAAATAATTGAACGTGCTAAGTAGGTTATGAGGGGAGGTATATAAATGATTCAACAAGAATCACGTCTAAAGGTTGCAGACAATTCAGGTGCAAAAGAATTATTGTGTATTAGAGTTTTAGGCGGTTCTGGTAGAAGATATGCAAATATTGGTGATACGATAGTTTGTTCTGTTAAAAATGCAACGCCAGGCGGAGTTGTAAAAAAAGGTCAGGTAGTTAAAGCTGTTGTGGTTAGAAGTAAGCAAGGCCTAAGAAGAAAAGATGGTAGTTATATTAAATTTGATGAGAATGCTGCAGTTATTATTAAAGAAGATAAATCCCCAGTGGGAACACGTATATTTGGACCGGTTGCAAGAGAATTGAGAGATAAACAATACATGAAAATAGTATCATTAGCTCCTGAAGTACTATAGTCTAGGAGGTGGAATGAATGCATGTTAAAAAAGATGACACTGTAGTAGTGATTTCAGGTAAAGATAAGGGGAAGGTTGGCAAAGTATTACAGGCTTTTCCAAAGGAAGAAAGAGTTATAGTAGAAGGTGTAAACATGGTTAAAAAGCATCAAAAGCCAACACCTAATATGCAGCAGGGCGGAATTATCGAAAAAGAAGCTCCAATACACGTATCTAACGTTATGATATATGATTCTAAGGCCAAAAGCGGCACAAGAATTAGACATAAAGTATTAGATAACGGAAAGAAAGTCAGAGTTTCAGTAAAAACTGGTGAAGTTCTAGACTAATCTACGGGGTTGAAAGGAGGTAAACTTTGTGGCTAGATTAAAAGATAAATACAAAAATGATGTTATAAAGTCATTAATGGATAAGTTTCAATATAAAAACATTATGGAAGTTCCGAAGCTTGAAAAGATCGTACTGAACATGGGTTTAGGAGACGCTAAGGATAATCGTAAGGCTTTAGATGCAGCTGTAAAGGAGCTTGAAATTATAGCAGGTCAAAAACCTGTTGTAACAAGAGCCAAAAAATCAGTTGCTAATTTTAAGGTTCGTGAAGGAATGCCTGTCGGTGCTAAGGTAACTTTAAGAGGAGAAAGAATGTATGAATTTCTTGATAGATTGATTAGTGTAGCTCTACCAAGGGTTAGAGACTTTAGGGGAATTAATCCTAATTCATTTGATGGTAGAGGAAATTACTCACTAGGAATAAAAGAGCAGCTTATATTCCCTGAAATAAATTATGATGATGTTGAAAAAGTTAGAGGTATGGATATAATCTTTGTCACTACGGCAAAGACAGACGAAGAAGCCCGAGAATTGTTAAAGCTAATGGGAATGCCATTTAGCAAATAGTAAGGAGGGAAAATAGTGGCAAAAAAGGCTCTTAAGGTGAAACAACAGAGAAAACAAAAATACTCTACACGAGAATATAATAGATGCAGAATATGCGGTAGACCACATGGTTACTTGAGAAAATTTGGAATATGCCGTATTTGTTTTAGAGAATTAGCCTATAAAGGGCAAATTCCAGGCGTTAAAAAGGCAAGCTGGTAAACTGGGAAGGAGGTATAAGGCCATGACAATGACAGATCCAATTGCAGATATGTTGACACGTATAAGAAATGCAAACTTGGTTAAGCATGAATCTGTAGATATTCCTGCTTCTAATATGAAAAAGTCTATTGCAAATATATTATTAGAAGAAGGTTTTATCAAAGGTTTCGATGTTATAGAAGACGGTAAACAAGGAATAATAAGAGTCCAGATGAAATACGGACCGAATAAGGAAAGAGTTATAACAGGCTTAAAGAAAATATCAAAGCCAGGTTTAAGAGTTTATGCTAAGAAAGATGAGGTACCAAAGGTGCTTGGAGGTTTAGGAGTAGCTATTATCTCTACATCTAAAGGAGTTATAACTGACAAAGAAGCGAGAAAACATGGAGTAGGTGGAGAAGTAATTTGCTACGTATGGTAATAAGAAATTAGTGGCATAGGAGGTGCAAAAATGTCAAGGGTAGGTAAGCAACCAATAACGATACCGCAGGGTGTACAGGTTACTGTTGACGACAATAATGTAGTTACGGTAAAAGGTCCTAAGGGAGAACTAAGTGAAAAAATAAATTCTGATATTAAAGTTAATATAAATGAAAATGAACTTATCGTAGAAAGACCTAGCGATAATAAAGCACACAGAGCTTTACACGGACTTTCCAGAGCTTTAATAAACAACATGGTAGAAGGTGTTACAAAGGGCTACGAGAAAAAACTCCAAATAGTTGGAGTTGGTTATCGTGCTGCTAAGCAAGGTAAGAAGCTTAACTTGACTTTAGGATTTTCACATCCGGTTGAGATGGAGGATCCAGAAGGAATTACTACTGAAACACCTTCACAAACTGAAATAATAATCAAAGGGATAAATAAGCAGGCAGTTGGAAGTTATGCTGCTAAAATAAGAGAACTTAGACCACCTGAACCATATAAGGGTAAAGGTATTAGATATGCCGATGAATATGTAAGACGTAAAGAAGGTAAAGCAGGTAAATAGTAGGAAAGGAGTGACATAAGGTGATTACAAAACCAAGCAGTAATTTTAAAAGAAAGAAAAGGCATCGCAGAGTGCGCAAAAAAGTATTTGGAACTCCTGAACGTCCAAGACTTAATGTTTATCGAAGCCTGAACAACATATATGCTCAAATTATTGATGATGTAAATGGCATTACTTTAGCTGCTGCTTCATCTTTAGAAAAAAATATTAAAGATAAGGTTTCACATACAGGTAACAAAGAGGCAGCAAGACTTGTAGGAACCCTTATAGGTCAAAAGGCTAAAGAAAAAGGAATAGAAAAAGTAGTTTTCGATAGAAGCGGATATATATATCATGGAAGAATTAAAGAATTAGCTGAAGGGGCTAGAGAAGCTGGTTTAGAATTTTAACAGAAGGAGGGAAATAAATGCGCCGCGAGTTAATAGATGCTAGCAAACTTGATCTAAAAGAGCAGGTTGTTTCCATAAGTCGTGTAGTTAAAGTTGTAAAAGGTGGTAGAAACTTTAGATTCAGCGCCTTAGTTGTGGTTGGCGATGAAAATGGTCACGTAGGCATTGGAACAGGAAAAGCTCAAGAGGTTCCAGCAGCCATTAGAAAAGCTATACAAGATGCTAAAAAGAACTTGATACGTGTTCCAATGGTAGGCACTACAATTCCACATGAAATAAAAGGTCGCTTTGGTGCAGGTAAAGTTCTTATAATGCCGGCTAGTGAAGGTACAGGAGTCATAGCTGGAGGACCAGTACGTGCAGTACTAGAGCTTGCTGGAATTAAAGACGTTAGAGCGAAATCTATCGGAAGTAATAATTCTAGAAACATGGTTAATGCTACAATGAATGGATTAAAAAATCTAAAAACAGTTGAAGAAGTTGCAAAACTTAGAGGTAAGACTGTAGAAGAAATATTAGGTTAGGGGGGGAATACCTTGGCTAACAAATTAAAAATCACATTAGTCAGAAGTACAATTGGCACAAAGCCTGAGCATAGAAAGACTATCAAAGCTCTTGGACTTAGAAAAATAAGACAAACAGTTGAAAAACCTGATAATCCTCAGATGAGAGGTATGGTTAACAAAGTAAGGCATTTGGTAGAGGTTGAAGAAGTTTAATAAAAGGAGGTGCAGTTATGAAACTTCATGAGTTAAAACCTGCTAAGGGAGCAGTTAAAAATAGAAAAAGACTAGGTAGAGGTACGGCAACTGGACAGGGAAAGACAGCCGGTCGTGGACAGGGCGGTCAAAAGTCACGTTCAGGTGGAGGTGTAAGACCCGGTTTTGAAGGTGGTCAGATGCCTTTGTACAGAAGAGTTCCTAAGAGAGGATTCAATAATCCATTCAGAAAAGAATGGACAATTGTGAATATAGAAGATTTAAATAGATTTGAAGATGGAACTGTAATCACTCCTGAGCTGCTTAAAGAAGAGGGCCTAGTTAAGAAGATGCAATATGGTCTTAAAATTCTTGGCAACGGTAACCTTGAAAAGAAACTAACGATTAGAGCTCATAAATTCAGTCAGTCTGCTATAGAAAAGATTGAGGCTGCTGGAGGAAAGGCAGAGGTGATTTAAGGTGATATCTACCCTTAGAAATGCTTGGAAAATTCCAGATTTAAGAAAAAAGATTTTATATACCCTGATGATGCTTGCAGTATTTAGACTTGGGGCAAATATACCAGTTCCGGGTATGAATAAAGAAGTATTAGAAAGTATGTTTACCGGTCAAGGCGGTTTACTCAATTTTTTTAACTTTATATCTGGTGGAGCATTTAAAAACTTCACCATATTTGCACTGAGCATTTCACCATATATCACCGCTTCCATAATTATGAATCTGCTTACTATTGCAATTCCAAGTCTTGAAGCCCTTGCTAAAGAAGGGGAAGAAGGAAGAAAGAAGATAGCTCAGTATACAAGATACGGAACAGTTGTCCTCGCAGTTATTCAAGCCATTGGAATTAGTATAGGATTATTTAGAAGAGCTTTGATATCCACTGATGTTTGGTCTATTTCCGTAGTGGTTATCACATTGACAGCAGGTACTGCTTTTTTAATGTGGCTAGGAGAACAGATCACTGAAAAGGGAATTGGAAACGGAATTTCACTTATAATTTTTGCCGGTATTGTATCTAGAATCCCTGTGGGAACGTTCCAAACTTTTAGGAAACTTCAGGTTGGAGATGTTTCAATAGTTTCACTAATTATATTTGTCGTGTTAGCGATAATTATAATAGCTGGTGTAATAGCTATACAGCAGGGAACTAGAAAAATACCTGTCCAGTATGCTAAAAGAGTTGTGGGAAGAAAGATGTATGGTGGACATAGCACCCATATTCCATTAAAAGTAAATCAAGCCGGCGTTATTCCGGTAATATTTGCAATATCTCTTTTGCAGTTTCCATTAACTCTTACTTATTTCTTCCAAAATGGAGGATTTTCAAACTTTGTTAACACATATCTGTCACCTACTGGAAATCCAGGGGTTTGGATATATAATATATTATATGCGATTCTAATAGTGTTCTTTACTTATTTCTACACAGCGGTTACTTTCAATCCTGTAGAAGTGGCTAATAATATGAAGAAAAACGGTGGATTTATTCCAGGAATAAGACCTGGTAGACCAACCTCTGAATATCTTTCAAGAACTTTAAACAGAATAACTTTAGCAGGAGCATTGTTTTTAGCAGTGATAGCTGTAATGCCATCTATAATCTTAAACTTTACTGATCTTCAGTTTAGATTCGGTGGAACAGCACTGCTTATAGCTATAGGTGTATCACTTGAAACCATGAAACAAATAGAAGCTCAAATGGTTATGAGACACTATCAAGGCTTCTTGAAATAGATTCATGGGGCATAGCCCCATGATACAACTTATGTAAAGCCGGGAGATGGTAAAATGAGACTCATTCTATTAGGACCACCTGGAGCCGGTAAAGGAACGCAGGCTTCAAGGATAGTGCAAAGATATGAAGTACCTCATATTTCTACTGGGGACATTTTTAGAAAGAATATAAAAGAAGGTACAGAGCTTGGAAAAAAAGCAAAGGAATATATGGATAAAGGACTACTGGTGCCAGATGAGATAGTAGTTGCCATAGTAGAGGATAGATTAAAGGAAGCAGATTGTAAAAACGGATTTTTACTTGACGGATTTCCAAGAACGGTGAATCAGGCTGAGGCTTTGGATAAAGTTTTAGAAAATATGAATATATCTCTTGATAAAGTAATAAATATTAAAGTTGATAAGAATGTTCTTGTGGATAGAGTTGTAGGTAGAAGGATATGTAGAGACTGTGGAGCCACATATCATGTTAAGTTTAATCCACCTGCTGAAGAAGGAAAATGCGATGTATGCGGTGGAGAGCTTTACCAAAGAGATGATGATAAAGAAGAAACAGTGACTAAGAGAATAGAAGTTTACCTGCAAGAAACCACTCCTTTAATAGATTATTACAGTAACAAGAGATTATTAGCAGATATTGAAGGAGAACAAGATATAGATAAAGTATTTGAAGATATAGTGAAGGCCTTAGGGAGCGAAAAGTAATGATTATCATCAAGTCCGATAAAGAAATTGAACATATGAAGGAAGCAGGTAAAATTGTAGCTCATACCCATGAGGTATTGAGAAAGCATATTAAACCTGGCATTACCACAGAGGAACTTGATAAAATTGCAGAAAAAGAGATAAGAGCTCTTGGAGGAATACCTGCTTTTAAAGGATACGGGGGCTTCCCTGCAAGTATTTGTACATCAATAAACGAAGAGGTAGTTCATGGAATTCCCGGATTAAAACAATTAAAAGATGGCGATATTATAAGTATAGATATAGGGGCCGTATATAATGGCTACTATGGTGATGCAGCTAAGACATATCCTGTTGGAAGTGTAAATGAGGATGCACTTAAGCTCATAAGAATAACAAAAGAAAGTTTTTATGAAGGGTTAAAGTTTTGCAAAGAAGGCCATAGACTTTCAGATATTTCCCATGCGATACAAATCCATGTAGAAAAAAACGGATTTTCAGTTGTAAGGGATTATGTAGGTCATGGAATAGGAGCTAATATGCATGAAGATCCTCAAATACTTAACTTCGGTCCTCCAGGAAAAGGCCCTAGACTTACTAAGGGAATGGTTCTAGCTATTGAACCTATGGTTAATATAGGTACTTATAAAGTAAGAACACTTCTTGATAATTGGACGGTAGTAACCCTTGACGGTAAGTGGTCTGCCCATTATGAACACACAGTAGCCATAACTGATGATGAACCTTTAATCTTAACAAAGCTATAAAAAGAGGTGTATAACTTGCAAAGCATAAGGGAAGTTACTTTAGGTCAATTTGTTAAATCCAAGGCAGGTAGAGATAAAAATAGAGTTTTTATAGTTGTGGATATAATAGATGATCTTTACGTTCTAATAGCAGACGGTGATCTTCGAAAAATAGAAAAACCGAAGAAGAAAAAAATAAAACATTTGTCCAAATACAACTTAATCAGTGACGAAATAAAGCAAAGATGCGAAGAAAAGAAAAAGATTAGTAATTTGATGCTAAGGCGAGAGATCGATAAATTGGGACCTAACATTCCCAACAACAATAGGAGGTATGATTCCTAATGGCAAAAAAGGAAGCTATTGAAGTCAAAGGTACTGTGGTAGAGGCTCTACCCAATGCCATGTTCAAGGTTGAACTGGAAAACGGGCATGAAGTTTTAGCTCATATATCCGGTAAACTAAGAATGAACTTTATCAGAATACTACCCGGTGATAAGGTTACTTTAGAGCTATCTCCATATGACCTGACTAGAGGCAGAATTATTTGGCGAGGTAAGTGATGAAGGAGGGATAATCATGAAAGTAAGACCATCTGTGAAACCTATATGTGAAAAATGCAAAGTTATAAAAAGAAAAGGTAGAGTAATGGTTATATGTGAAAATCCAAAACACAAACAAAAACAAGGATAATTTTTTTAATTTCATATAGTATTTTAATTAAAGATTTAGTATAATACTGTTTTAGGGAATAACCCTAGCGGCTGCAAACTATATTATTAGTTATTTTGTTACAAAGAGAAATTCATCCTGAGCAAAGTTTAAAGATAGATAAACTAGTAGTATGTATATTTAGGAGGTGTAATTAAATGGCAAGAATTGCAGGTGTTGACTTGCCCAGAGACAAAAGGGTAGAGATTGGTTTAACCTATATCTTTGGTATTGGTAGGCCAACTTCTCAAGAGATCCTAAAAAAAGCTGGTATAAACTATGATACACGAGTAAAAGATTTAACAGAAGAAGAAGTAAGCAAATTGAGACATATAATAGATAACGAATATACAGTTGAAGGTGACCTGAGAAGAGAAGTATCTTTAAATATTAAGAGATTGAAGGAAATTGGATGCTATAGAGGAATTCGTCATAGAAAAGGTCTGCCAGTTAGAGGACAGAGCACTAAAAATAATGCTAGGACTCGTAAAGGGCCTAAGAGAGTTGTAGGACGTAAGAAGAAATAGTAAAGGAGGTTTGTGATAGTGGCTAAGAAGGTACGTAAGGTACGTAGAAAAAGACGTGAGCGTAAAAATATAGAACGTGGTCAAGCACATATTCAATCAACATTTAATAATACAATAATTACTATAACTGATATGAATGGAAATGCTGTAGCATGGTCAAGTGCGGGCAATTGCGGATTTAAGGGTTCAAGAAAATCAACTCCATTTGCTGCACAAATGGCTGCTGAACAGGCAGCAAAATCAGCTATGGAGCACGGATTAAAGACTGTTGAGGTATATGTAAAGGGACCAGGATCCGGAAGAGAGGCGGCAATAAGATCTCTTCAGGCTGCAGGACTTGAAATAAATTTAATTAAGGATGTTACTCCGATACCACATAACGGATGTAGACCGCCAAAACGTAGAAGAGTATAGTAAAAGAGTAGGAGGTGCATAAAAAAAATGGCTAGATATACAGGACCATCTTGTAGACAATGTCGTAGAGAGGGAATGAAACTATATCTTAAAGGTGAAAGATGCTATACAGATAAATGTGCTATTTCAAGAAGAGGTAAACCACCAGGACAACATGGAGGTAGAAGAATAAAATTATCAAGCTACGGCATTCAGTTAAGGGAGAAACAAAAAGTTAAGAGATATTATGGAATTTTAGAAACTCAATTTAGAAACTACTATGAAAAAGCTGCAAATATGCCAGGTATTACAGGTGAAAACTTTTTAAGATTACTCGAGTCAAGACTTGATAATGTAGTCTATAGATTAGGATTTGCTTCATCAAGAAAGGAAGCAAGACAACTTGTAAGACATGGTCATTTTACATTAAATGGGCACAAGGCTGACATTCCGTCAATAATTGTAAATGTAGGTGACGTTGTAGAGGTTAAAGAAAAGAGCAAAAATTCACCTAAATTTAAAGAGTTAAAAGAAAGGTCAGTGAATGCTCCTAAATGGCTAGAAGCTGACATGGAAAATTTAAAGGGCAAAGTTGTTGCAGCACCAACAAGAGAAGATATAGACCTTCCAATAGAAGAACACTTGATAGTAGAGTTGTATTCTAAATAATATATATTAGTAATATTAATATATTAGAATCAGTTACCCTCGCAATAATATTAAATTAAGAGGGGTGGTAAAACGTGATTGAGATAGAAAAGCCTAAAATTGAATGTATTGATATAAGCGATGATTTCACATATGGCAAGTTTGTAGTGGAACCCTTAGAAAGAGGCTACGGTACAACCTTAGGTAATAGCCTTAGAAGGATCTTACTATCATCCCTTCCGGGTGTAGCTGTAAAATGGATAAAGATAGATAATGTGCTTCATGAATTCTCAACTATACCTGGTGTAAAAGAAGATGTAGTTGAAATAATCCTAAATTTAAAAGGGTTATCTGCAAAAATACACTCAGAAGAAGAAATAAAGGTAGTTAGAATTGAAGCTCAGGGACCTGGTAAAGTCACTGCGGGAGATATAATTGCTGACGCTGATGTAGAGATACTCAGTACAGATCTTGAAATTGCAACCCTTGAAGAGGGAGCGCAACTTAATATGGAGATGGGACTATCTAAGGGTAGAGGTTATGTTCCAGCAGAAAACAATAAAGAAGAAGGAATGCCAATAGGAGTTATACCGGTAGACTCTATATATACACCGGTAAAAAAGGTAAACTACATGGTTGAAAACACAAGAGTTGGACAGGTAACTGATTATGATAGACTGACTTTAGAAATTTGGACAGATGGAAGTATCAAACCTGATGAGGCTGCTTCCCTAGGTGCAAAGATTATGAATGAGCATTTGAATCTATTCATAAATCTTACCGAACACATTGAGGATGTAGAAATCATGGTAGAAAAAGAAGAAGATAAGAAAGAAAAAGTGCTTGAAATGACTATAGAAGAATTAGACCTTTCTGTTCGTTCATATAACTGTTTAAAACGTGCGGGTATTAATACTGTTGAGGAATTAACTGAAAGAACGGAAGAAGATATGATGAAGGTTAGAAATCTTGGTAAAAAGTCTCTAGAAGAAGTTAAGAATAAACTGGCTGAACTCAATCTTACTTTAAAACCTAGTGACGAGTAGACTAGTGAAAAGGAGGGAAAGATATGGCTTCACATCGTAAATTAGGACGTCCTACAGGTCACAGAAACCTTATGCTTAGAAACCTTGTTACCAGTCTATTAAAGAATGGACGCATTGAGACTACAGAAACAAGAGCTAAGGAAACTCGCAAAATGGCGGAAAAAATGATTACTCTTGCTAAAAGAGGAGATCTTCATGCAAGACGTCAAGTTCTTGCGTACGTTCTTGATGAATCTGTAGTTAAAAATCTTTTTGATGAGATTGCTCCTAAGTATCAGGATAGAAACGGCGGATATACTAGAATTCTCAAATTAGGGCCACGTAGAGGAGATGCTGCTCCAATGGCTATAATAGAACTGATCTAGTTAGTGAGCTGGGGGATTAAGTAAAAACTTAGTCCCTTTTTTATTCAGTAAATTATTACAAAAATTTTAAAACATATTGACTTATATATGATTTTATTTTAAAATAAATACAATAAATTAAAATATAAATTCTTTGAACAGGAATAGTAATCAGAATATCTTGCTTATAGCGAGTCGGAGTTGGTGGAAGTCCGATAGAAAGATGTCTGATGAATGGGCCTGGGAGAAGCTAGGTGAAATCATTATAAAAGTAGCCGTAGCCGGGGGTTTCCCGTTATAGAAACAGGATATCGAGATTTATACAGAATCTCCGTATCTGGAAAGAGAAATAGCATAGAGCTATTTAATCAGGGTGGTACCGCGGAAAAAAGCCTTTCGTCCCTTAATAGGGGTGAAAGGCTTTTTTGGTATAAAAATAAGGAGGTGATCAGAATGTTTTGAAAAGATGATGAATTAGATTGGAATTGGGAGAATAAAAAAATAATTAAAAAAGGAGAGAGAAATAATGAATACGAATTTGAGAAAAAATATTATTACAGCATTGCTGATCGCCATAGGTTTTATTTTAAGACAAATTATACCAGGAACGATTGGAGGAATGAAGTTTGATTTAATGTTGGCAGTTATGTTTGTTTGCCTTCTAATCAATCAAGACTTTAAAAACGTACTCCTAACAGCATTCTTAGGAGGAGTAATTACTGCAATGACAACTACATTTCCAGGTGGTCAAATACCAAATATAATTGATAAATTTATTACAAGTTTAGTTGTATATGTTATAATTAGAATGCTTGGAGATTTAAAAGAAAACATACTATTTGTTGGACTAATAGCGTTAATTGGAACTTTAGTAAGTGGTAGCGTATTTTTAACATCTGCACTATATATGGTTGGGCTGCCAGTGCCATTTAAAGTATTATTTTTAAGCATTGTAGTGCCTACTGCAGTGGCTAATACTTTTGTAACAATATTTGTATATAAGGCAGTTAAGATTTCAATGAGATCCATAGGAGTAAAAGTTTTACAGAAATAATTAATAATTTTGGACAATGGGGTTAGCCTCCATTGTCCAAATCATGATCGAATGGAAGTAGACGGGTAGGTATTGAAATTAAAACTGTAAGATATATAATATATAAGTGTAAATCTAAATTTGTGAGGTAGTTATATGACAAAAATGATAGAAACTATTGATTTAGTTTATGAATACCAAAAAGATGAAGATGAAAGGATTATGGCCCTTAAAAAAGTAGGACTTAAGGTAAAAAAAGGCGAGTTCGTAGCCATATTGGGGCATAATGGATCAGGTAAGTCTACATTGGCAAAACTTATGAATGCAATTTACCTTCCCAGCGGGGGAAAGGTTTATATAAAAAACATGGATACAACCAATGAAGAAAAGATTTGGGAAATAAGACGAACTGCAGGAATGGTATTTCAAAATCCTGATAACCAGATTGTGGCTACCACAGTAGAAGAGGATGTGGCTTTTGGCCCGGAAAATCTAGGTGTTGCTCCAAAGGAAATAAGAGAAAGAGTTGAAGGTGCTATGAAGGCTGTAGGTATAGATGAATTTAGAAAAAAATCCCCCCATCTGCTATCGGGAGGGCAAAAACAGAGAGTAGCTATAGCAGGAGTTTTAGCAATGAAACCGGAGTGCATTATATTGGACGAACCTACAGCTATGCTTGACCCTTCAGGAAGAAAAGAAGTAATGGATACAATAGTAAAACTTAACAAAGAAGGAATAACTGTTATTCATATTACTCACTTTATGGATGAGGCAGTTAAAGCAGACAGAATAGTAGTCATGGATAATGGTAACATAGCCTTAGACGGAAAACCTAAAGATGTATTTTCAAATGTAGATAGACTAAAACAGCTTGGACTTGATGTACCTCAAGTAACTCTTTTAGCCCATGAACTTAAAAACGAGGGAATTGCAATTTCAGAAAATATACTTACAGTTGATGAGATGGTGAATGAATTATGTCGATTATTATAAAAGATCTTGTACATGTATATAACCCAGACAGCCCATTTGAAACTGTGGCGTTGTCGAATATAAATTTTAAAATAGAAAAAGGTGAATTTGTAGGGCTGATAGGACATACAGGCTCAGGAAAATCCACATTAATACAGCATTTAAATGGACTGCTCAAGGCAACATCAGGCAAAATTTATATAAATGATTTAGATATTTCTCAAAAGGATGTTAAGCTGAGCGAGGTGAGAAAAAAAGTTGGATTAGTATTTCAATATCCTGAATATCAGCTCTTTGAGGAAACAGTCTTTAAGGACGTGGCCTTTGGACCTTTCAATCTGGGTCTTGAGCAAAAAGAGATAGAAAGCAGAGTTAAGGAAGCTTTAGAGATTGTGGGACTTAATTTTGAAGAAATTAAAGATAGATCACCCTTTGAATTAAGTGGAGGACAAAGAAGGCGTATAGCTATAGCGGGAGTAATTGCCATGAAACCTGAGGTTCTTATATTAGATGAGCCAACGGCTGGACTTGATCCGGAAGGCAGAGATGAAATCCTTGCTCAGATAAAAGAGCTTCATTCTAAATATAAAATGACGGTTATTTTAGTTTCCCATAGCATGGAAGATATAGCAAGATTAGTAAATAAAATTATAGTGATGGATAAAGGAAAGGTTGCACTAATAGGAACTCCAAGAGAAGTCTTTAAAAAAGCAGATATTTTAGAGAAAATAGGGTTGGGAGTTCCACAGATCACCTATTTGGTAAGAAAATTAAGAGAAAAGGGCATAGCCATTAGAGAGGATGTCCTTACCGTTGATGAAGCAAAGGAAGAAATAATTAAATTGATAAGAGGGAAAAAACATGCTTAGAGATATTACTATAGGACAATATTATCCTGAAAATTCAATAATTCACAGATTAGATCCCAGATTCAAAATACTGGCTACATTTGTATATATAATATCCTTATTTATTATAGATAAGCTTTTTGCATATACTTTAGTAACGGTCTTTTTGGGAATACTAATTATACTTTCTAAAGTTCCATTAGCCTATATATTAAGGGGCTTAAAACCCATATTTATAATAATAATAATAACCTTCGGGATAAATATTTTTATGACAAAAGGAGTAGTAATATATAACATAGGCCCCCTTGAAATAACTAAGGAAGGTTTGACAACAGCGGTATTTATGGTCTTAAGACTTATTTACCTTATTGTAGGAACATCGCTTTTAACGTTGACTACTTCGCCAATACAACTTACCGATGGAATAGAAAAGCTCTTAAATCCTTTTAAAAGGATTGGTGTTCCTGCCCATGAACTGGCAATGATGATGACTATAGCTTTGAGGTTTATTCCAACACTCCTTGAAGAAACGGATAAGATTATGAAAGCTCAGATGGCAAGGGGGGCTGACTTTGAAAGCGGAAACATAGTAAAGAGAGCCAAAAGTCTTATTCCGCTGCTGGTGCCACTTTTTATAGGAGCTTTTAGAAGAGCTGATGATTTAGCAATGGCCATGGAAGCAAGATGTTACAGAGGTGGAGAAAACAGGACAAGGATGAAAGAACTAAGGCTTCACAAAAGAGATTACATTGCTTCAGTAATAGTAATAGCCTTTGTGGTATTATTAATATTTACTAGAATTCAAGGTTAGAGATTGGTGATAAGTTATCGGTTACAGGAAATACCCTAAAGAATGACCTGGATTTACTAAGGATTAGGAGCTAAGAGCTAACAAATGCGTCGTCAGAGCCTGTGTTCTCTTGAAACCCGTTAGAAAGACTTTAAAACTTTCAACATGCAACATGGAACATGCATAGAAAAAGCGTCATCAGACGCTTTTTTCTATGTATAGCCTAAATAAAAAGAAGGTGCTTATTATGAAAAATGTAAAATTGACAATTGCATATGACGGAACAAACTACAGCGGTTGGCAGTTTCAGATTAATGCCAGAACTGTCCAAGAAGAAATTCAAAAGGCACTAAAGATAATAATGAAAAAAGATATAAAAATAAATGGTTCCGGCAGAACCGACGCAGGAGTTCACGCATTAGAACAAGTTGCCAATTTTAAAGCAGACTTTACCATACCAGTAGATAGGATACCGGTTGCTATGAATGGCTTATTACCACCAGATATAGCTATTAAAAAAGCAGAAGATGTAGATATGAATTTTCATGCCAGATACTCTTCTAAGGGTAAAAGATATATATATAAAATATATAATGCAAAGGTAAGAAATCCTTTATATAGAAATTATTCATACTTTGTAAATAGAGAAATAGATATTAATAAAATAAAGGAAGCTAGTAAATACTTTTTAGGAGAGCATGATTTTAAAGCCTTTATGACCAAAGGGAGCAGCATTAAAACTACAGTACGAACTATTTACAGTATAAATGTATATAAAAGAGATGATTTTATTGTTATTGATTATAAAGGAAATGGATTTTTATATAACATGGTGAGAATAATTACGGGGACCCTATTAGATGTAAATTTCGGCAAGATAAATATGGAAGACTTAGAAGATATAATTAGATTAAAGGATAGAAACAAAGCAGGCCATACTGCTCCTGCAGAAGGATTGTATCTGGCTGAAGTTTATTATTGAAATAATGTTAAAAACTCCTTGACACACACGGGTCCATGTATTAAAATATAATATGGTTTAAATGTGTCTATAAAATCCACTAGCCCCGGATTTTAAGATAAATAGATGAAACTACTAACTGGAAATTAACAATTGAAATTGCAGGATAGGAGGGAAAAAGATGAAATCATACGTAGCGAAACACCATGAGGTAGAAAGAAAATGGTACGTAGTTGACGCAGAGGGAAAAACTTTAGGTAGACTTGCTTCTCAAGTTGCTACTATATTAAGAGGGAAACATAAGCCAACATTTACTCCACATGTTGATACAGGTGATTTTGTAATAATTTTAAATGCTGATAAGGTAAAGCTGACTGGTAGAAAATTAGATCAAAAGATGTATAGATGGCATACTGGTTATCCAGGTGGATTAAAAGAAAGAACGTATAGAGATATGTTAAACACTAAACCTGAAAAGGTTATTTTCCATGCTGTTAAAGGAATGCTTCCTAAAAATAAGTTAGGAAGAAAGATGATTAAAAAATTAAGAGTATACAGAGGATCAGAGCATAATCATCAAGCACAACAACCAGAAGTTCTTGATATATAGTAAATGTCAAAGGAGGGAGATAAATGGCTAAAGTACAATATTATGGAACTGGCAGAAGAAAAACCTCTATAGCCAGAGTTAGATTAGTACCTGGGAACGGAAAGGTAGTAATTAATGGTAGAGATATAGATGAGTATTTTAATTATGAAACATTAAAAAAAGAAGTAAAGGCTCCTTTAGAAATAACTGAAACCGAAGGAAAGTTTGACGTTATTGCTAAGGTTGAAGGTGGAGGATTTACAGGACAGGCAGGAGCTTTAAGACATGGTATAGCAAGAGCATTACTTAAAGCTGACGGAGAATTAAGATCTACCCTTAAGAAAGCTGGATACTTAACTAGAGACCCAAGAATGAAAGAAAGAAAGAAATACGGTCTCAAAAAAGCAAGAAGAGCTCCACAATTCTCAAAAAGATAAATATTTCATACATCCAACCAAAACAAAAGACATCGCATATGCGATGTCTTTTGTTTTGCAAATTATTTAGAACGTTTCATAAACTCAACAATCAACTTGTCTAAACGTTTACTATAAATAATTACAGATGAATCTAATAAATCAAAATTCTTTTTTTGTATTAATTTTTCTAATTCGCCATGAAGCTCGTCCATTTTCATTTTAATTATTTCTTTCGACATGCTTTTCAATCTCCCTTCAAAAAATGACAAAAAACTCAAAAAGGCCCTTGTGAAACAAGAGGTTTTTGTCGAAATTTATATATAATTGAATATATGGAAAAAATATGTATACATACTCTACAAATATTTTATAACATATGAGCTAGCTTTTCAATATGAAAATTGAATAATTTAGTAGGAATTTTTATCTTTCGCTTTCAGAATTGGGAGTATCATAATCAGGTGAGAAAAATTTTGCAGAATGTTTACATTCAATTTAAGGCAGTTTAAGTGTTAAAAAAGGATTTTTTTACATATTTATATATATGAAGTCGGGGAGGGAGAAAAAGTGATAATAATAATACTAAAAAAGAAGTGGATAATATGGGGCCTAATTATATTGTTAATAATATGTATAGCCTTAGTTTTACTGGGTAGCTATAACGAAATAGTAAAGGCTTCATCCCTGCCAACATTGAGAAAAGTAATAATTATTGACCCGGGCCACGGTGGCGTTGATGGAGGAGCAGTTGGAATAAATACAGGCGTCCACGAGGATAAAGTAAATCTAGAAATTGCATTAAGGGTGAAGGAATTTTTAGAAGAAAGTGGAAGTTTAGTATTAATGACTAGGGATAAGGATGTAGGTCTGTATACTGAAGATGGCAGTATAAGAAAGAAGAAAAATGAAGACTTGAGAAACAGAAAGAAACTTTTTGATGAAAGTAATGCAGACTTAGTTTTAAGCATACATCTGAACAGCTTTCCTCAGTCTCAATATTACGGAGCTCAGACTTTTTATCCCAGCAACTCAGAAAACAGCAAATTACTTGCTGAACTGATTCAAGAAGAGCTAATAAGGGTATTAGATAATGGAAATACTAGAAAGGCAAAGGCTAAAAATGATGTATATATACTTCAGGATATAGAAGTCCCTACGGTGATTGTAGAATGTGGTTTTTTATCAAATCCCAAAGAAGAATTATGGCTGCAAGATCCTGAATATCAGGAAAAAATTGCTTGGAGTATATATGTAGGAATACTTAGATATTTTCATAGGATAAATGTATAGTGAGCTTTTAAAACTTAATCTATGATAACATTATAGATTAGGTTAAGCTTTATTGCTTTATATTTTATGGAAAGGGGATAATATAACTATGGGGAAAATATTGGCTGGATATTTAATGCCCCACCCTCCAATTCTATTGAAGGAAATTGGAAAAGGACAAGAAAGGAAGATAAATAAAACTTCAGAAGCTATGAAGGCAGTAGCAAGAGATATCAAGAGTAAAAAACCAAAAACTATCATACTTATTACTCCCCATGGCCCATTGTTCAGCGATGGCATTGCCATATCAATTAAAGATGAACTTAAGGGAGACATGTCCCAGTTTGGAGCATGGGAAGTAAAAATTGTTAAAGACAATAATCTTAAACTGGTTAATAAAATTATTGCTTATGCAGGGCAAAAAGGTATTCCATGCGCTAAGATAAATGAGGAATTGGCTAAGGAGTACAATTTGTCAACAAAACTGGACCATGGAGCTATTGTTCCATTATATTTTATAGATAAGGAGTATATACATTATAGATTGGTCCACATAACCTACGGACTTCTTTCCTATGAGGACCTATATGCCTTTGGTAAAGTAATACAAGAAGTTGTAGAAGGAGAACAGGAAGATGTGGTAGTAATAGCAAGTGGCGATTTATCCCATAAACTCACAGAGGACGGACCCTATGGGTATAATCCGGCGGGGGGAAAATTTGATAAATTAATCATGGATCTATTAACAAGCTATAAGCCTGAGGAAATAATTGGCATAGATAAGGAATTGTGTGAAGAAGCTGGAGAATGTGGCTTGCGTTCCATAGATATTATGATGGGATCATTAGACGGATACGATATATATTCAGAGCTCTTATCCTATGAAGGACCCTTTGGAGTAGGCTATGGAGTGGTAAAGCTGGAGATAGGAAAGAGAAATAGAGATAAGGAGATTTTAGACAAGTTATATAATAATCGGAAAAACAGAATTAGAAAAATCAGAACAAATGAGGATAATTATATAGCTCTTGCAAGGAAAAGTCTTGAGCATTATGTTAAAAATCACAGTAAACTCCCAATAGATAACAATGTGTCTGAAGAGATGTTGAATCAAAAAGCCGGTACCTTTGTATCTATAAAGAAGGATGGCAAACTAAGAGGATGTATAGGGACGATCGCACCTACTACGGGAAGCATTGCTGAAGAAATTATCGAAAATGCCATAAAGGCAGGTACTGAAGATCCAAGATTCTATCCTGTAGAGGAAGACGAGCTTGATGCTCTTGTATATTCAGTGGATATTTTGAAGGATCCAGAGCCTGTTGAATCTATAGATGAGTTGGATGAGAAAAAATATGGTGTTATAGTAAGTAGCGGAATGAGAAGGGGCTTACTTCTTCCAAACATAGAGGGAGTGAATTCGGTAGAGGAACAGATAAGAATAGCCTTAAGGAAGGCAGGGATAAGCCCAAATGAAGGATACAATATAGAAAGATTTGAAGTTGAGAGACATAAATAAATGACTTGTGGATAAAATGTTGATAAAATCTTTAGGGAATAGGTCGAAAGTAGCAAATACCATAGGTTGCTGCACTTAAAGTTATCCACATGTTTATCCATAAGTATATTAATTTATTAATATGGATATGTGGACAAGCATTTATGATTCACTACTTATGGGAAATTTAATGTAAACAATTTGTCAATAAAATTTATCCACATATCAATAGAACTTGTGGATTAAGTGGGATAAAGTAGGAGGTGTAAGATGTGTCTATATCAAAATTTAAAAGAAGTCTATTTTTATCAAAAATTGAAAGATAATAAGGTCAAATGTGAAGTTTGTCCCCACTACTGTATAATTTCTCCAAACCAAACGGGCATCTGTAGAGTAAGAAAAAATATTGACGGAAGTTTATTTGCATTAAATTATGGTAAAGTTGCCGCCTTTAATATAGACCCTATAGAAAAAAAGCCACTCTATCACTTTTATCCGGGGCAAGATATCCTTTCTATAGGAAGTTACGGATGTAATTTAAAATGTGATTTCTGTCAAAATTATACGATAGCCCATGGGGAGCCAAATGGTACTTATACAGAGTCGGAAAAGATTGCAGATATTGCTTGCAGGGAGGAAAACAATATAGGTATAGCCTACACTTATAATGAACCATTTATGTGGTATGAATTCGTAAAGGACTCAGCACAGATGGTTAAGAAGAAGGGTAAAAAGAATGTAATGGTAACTAATGGGTATATCAATGAGGAATCTCTAAAAGAACTTCTTCCTTTCATTGATGCCATGAACATAGATTTAAAAGCATTTTCAGATGAATTTTATAAAGACATATGTAAAGGAGCTGTTAGACCAGTTTTAAAAACTATTAAAAGAGCGGTCAAGTATTGTCATGTAGAGGTAACTACATTACTAATAGATAATTTAAACACGTCAGAAAAAGAAATAGATGCTTTATCTCGGTGGATAGCATCTATCGATAGGGATATACCTTTGCATTTAACAAGGTACTATCCTGCATATAAAATGAACATTCCCCCCACTTCTATAGAGAAAATAAAAAAATTGAAGGATATAGCGCAAAATTATTTAAATTACGTGTACATAGGAAATGTCGTAGGGATAGATAGAAATACATACTGTCCCCAGTGTAGTGCCCTATTGATTAACAGAGAAACTAAAGTAGTAGCACAAAATATTAAATCAAGTAAATGTACAAATTGTGGGAGGAAAGTAAGCATTACTATTTAAACCTAAAATGAACGATAAACCTATTTTACATAGGTTACATAGTGCATTTTAGCCATATCTTTGTTTGCAAAATAATTTTTAGCTTAATTAAGTTCTCTTAAAACTGTTTTTTCACATTTGGGACAGTATTTGTGATAAATTGATAAAATTAAAGTACCACATCTTTTACAGCCTATATAGTTAGAGGCGCTTATATTAAAAATAGGCATAACGAACTATATATAACTTTAAAACAAATCGACCAATGGAGTTAAAAGTATATTAACAGATTTTTAACAAACTAAGATAGAAAATATGAAGAACATAATAGGCTATATGATCATAATATAAATTATTAACTGGTATAGAAAATCTATATCAAGGAGTGGGTAGAATGTGTGGAATAGCAGGATGGATTAATTATAAGAGTAATATCATTGAAAAAAAACAAGTTATTACAGATATGACTGATACTTTAAAGAAGAGAGGGCCTGACTGCTTTGGATTTTATTTATCGCAAAATGTACTGCTAGGACATCGAAGACTTACCATAGTAGATCCTGAGGGCGGTAGGCAGCCAATGACAAAAAGAATAGGAGATAGAGAATATACCATAATATATAATGGTGAACTTTATAATACTGAAGAGGTAAGGGAAAAGCTTCTGGCAAAGGGATATTCATTTAAATCATATTCTGATACAGAGGTTCTGCTGACTTCTTATATAGAATGGGGTACTGATTGTTTGAAAAATATCAATGGAATATTCGCATTCGGTATATGGGATGAAAAGAATAAAAGACTTTTTATGGCAAGAGATCATCTGGGAGTAAAACCTCTATTTTATGTATATAAAAATGATTCTCTGATATTTGCCTCAGAGATTAAAGCAATACTAAAACACCCTGAAGTAGAACCTGTTATAGATAGGACAGGACTTATGGAAATATTTGGACTAGGTCCTGCTAGATCCCTTGGAAGCGGAGTGTTTAAAGATATTAAGGAAGTTCCACCTGCACATTATCTAATTATTGATCCGGAAGGGATAAAAAAGAATCAGTATTGGGACTTAGAGGCAAAACCCCATTTAGAAGATTTAGATACAACAGTAGAACACTTAAGAGATTTAATCCTTGACGCCGTAGAAAGACAGTTGGTGTCAGATGTGCCTGTGTGTACATTTTTATCTGGAGGACTTGATTCAAGTGCTATATCAGCTATAGTAAAAAATAAATTTGAAAAAGATGGTAGAGGCAAATTAGATACTTTTTCTATAGATTATGAAGATAATGAAAAATATTTTAAAGCAAATGAATTTCAGCCCAATTCTGATTCATACTGGATTCCTAAAGTGGTAGATTATATAGGAAGCAATCATAACAATATTGTATTAAATAATCTACAGCTGGTTAATTCACTTAAAGAAGCAGTTTTAGCAAGGGATTTGCCTGGTATGGCAGATATAGATTCTTCCCTTTATCTTTTTTGTAAAGAAGTTAGAAAAAAGGCAACCGTAGCTCTTTCGGGTGAGTGTGCCGATGAAATATTTGGTGGCTATCCATGGTATACAAGGAATGAGGATATAAATGCAAATACCTTTCCATGGTCAAAATCTATCAATGAGCGAAAAAGTATTTTGAACAAAAATTTAAAAACATTGCCACTAGAAGAATATGTAAAATATAGATATGATGAAACTATTGCTAAGGTTCCAAAACTTAAGGGAGAATCCTTTGAAGATGAAAGGATGCGAGAGTTATTTTACATCAACATAAAATGGTTTATGATAACCTTGCTAAACAGGAAAGACAGAATGAGTATGTATAATAGTTTAGAAGTAAGAGTTCCCTATGCAGATTACAGACTAGTGGAGTATGCATACAATATTCCAAGAAAAATGAAGTTGTGCGATGAAAGAGAAAAAGGACTTTTGAGAAGAGCCCTTAAGGGCATACTACCCGATGATGTGATATATAGAAAGAAAAGTCCATATCCTAAAACCCATCATCCACAGTATACTAAAGGAGTACAAAGCTGGATGATGGAAATTTTACAGGATAAAACTTCTCCTATTCTACAGCTTATTGATAAAAATAAAGTTAGCGAAATAGTAAAAACCGGAGGAGAAACTTTCAAAAAGCCGTGGTTCGGACAGTTGATGACTGGCCCACAACTTATCGCTTTTTTGATACAGCTTAATATTTGGATGAAAGAGTATGGAGTGATATTGAGATAAAAAATAGGTAAATAAAATGAAACTTAGTTTAGATGGAGCAAATACTCCATCTAAACTTTATTGGAATTTATCCGTGAATCTATGGCTTCTTCTTGCTATTATTAATACTTGCCATTTTTCTTATTTCATTCCTAGTTTAAAATATAAATTTAAATATATCAATCTAGAAGGCATTATTATATAATAAAGTATACAATTTAAGTAAATATGTGACAATTGCAGCAATATTTTTTAATAGATAAAGAGAAAATTAGAAAAAAATATTGTAAAATTTAAAAATATAGTTTAAAATATTATATGTGCATGGGGATGTAGCTCAGTTGGGAGAGTACCTGAATGGCATTCAGGGGGTCGTGGGTTCAAGTCCCATCATCTCCACCATATTAGATTAAACTCTCTGTAAAAACCAGTGCAAGAAGAAGCATAGATTTGTCCGATGGGCAATCTTATGCTTCTTTTCTACTTTAATAACCTATCTCCACATTATTAATTTGTTTCTAAATTTTAAGTATATTTGTAAATGATAGAAATAATTATTTCAAATCAAAAGTTTTCCATTTGAAGATTGTCCCTTGTAATATGAACGCGTCTTCCTAGCATATAAATTTATATGTGGGGAGGGATCGGGTTGAAAAATTCATTTCTATGGGTATTAATATGCATAATATGTTTGAGTATTTTAATGATTGTGGCAAAACTTTTTTTTAGTAACATGGGATTAGTAACCAATTCTTTATCAGGTTTTATGTTAGATAGAGAATATAATCAGTGGGAAGAAAAGCAAATGAAGGAAAATTCCAACTACAATAATTTAGCTATTTTTGTAGATATAAATAGAAAGACCCTTGAATTGATTGATTTAGATAATAATAAATTTATAAAAAAATATACAATAGCTAGTGGAAAACCAAGTACACCGTCGCCTATAGGCAGCTTTAAAATAATAAACAAGGCAAAATGGGGAGAAGGCTTCGGTACAAGGTGGATGGAATTGAATGTTAGATGGGGGAAGTATGGTATTCACGGCACTAATAAACCTCACTCCATCGGGTGGGCTTCATCCCATGGGTGTATAAGAATGAGGAATAAAGATGTGGAAGAACTTTACAAGATAGTTAAAGTAGGTACGCCGGTAACTATTTGGGGAGGACCCTTTGGACCCTTTGGTAATGGATTAAGAATACTAAAACCAGGGGACAGGGGAGCTGATGTTTTTGAAGTACAAAAAAGAATGAAGATACAGGGATATTATCCCCTATGGATCGATGGAATATATGGAGATGGAATGAAGGCCTATGTGATTAAATTCAGAAAGGATAAAGGATTAAGACTGACTCACAATATAGATTATGAGTTTTACAAAGCCATTGGGATAGAGCTTATGGAATAAATAGAAAATCCTTTAAATATAAAAGGATTTTTATTTTAGTAAAATATAACAGTGGAAAATATTAAACCTTGCTAAACCAAATAACTTAATATTACAATAAAAGTAGCTTTGTATAATAAGTTGGAGATACTTTTTAGCATTAAAACAAGTTAAAGCTTGGACTATAATCCATCACTGTTAGAAAGGGGAACCCTATTGAAAAAGTATTTAGTAGTACTATTAATTATAACGGCATTATATGTCATATTATACTACAATCATAATTATATATTCGAACCTGCCTTTACCACTAATAGAGAAACAAAATTAGTTATATATGGTTCAAACTTTATTAAAGAGTATTACGGAGAAGAAAAAATCAAAGTCTCAGAAAAAAACTTGATATACCTTTCGCTTGATATTTTAAAAACAGATCTTAATATAAATCTTGACTATGATTCCGATGATAAAGTAGCTATAATCACGACTGATGATAAAGTTATTAGATTTTATGGTAAGGATAGTAAGGTAAAAATTAATAATGCTGAAAAAAATATAAAACAAATGATTTTTGTTGATGAGAAGCCCATGATACCAATTAATGAAATAGAAAAATTCATTCATATAGAAAGTAAGTTTATAGAAGAAAGTAATACAGTTATGATTAGGAATCTGTATAGAATTCAAATCGTTGCAGAGGCTGTAAGAGATAATATAAAGGTTAAGGATGAGAAAAGCCTTTGGGCTAAAAACAAAGATACGCTAATGGATGGGGAAAAGGTATATATTATTAAGAAGGGAACAAAATGGATTGAGATTTTAACTGATAAGGGAATTAAAGGATATATAAAAATTAATGAAGTTAAAAATAGCAAAGAAATTGTAGGAAAAGAAAAAATAATAAACCTCCCTATATGGAAGCCTGAAAAAGGAAAAGTATTTTTAACGTGGGAACATGTATATTCTAAAAATCCTGATACAGATGAGATAGGAAAGATGTCAGGGGTAAACATAGTTTCACCGACTTGGATAAGCCTTAAGAACTCTTCAGGTGAATTAAAAAATAATATAAGTGAGGAATATATAGAGTGGGCCAGAAATAGAGGCTATAAAATCTGGGTATTATTTTCAAATTCCTTTGACCCTGATCTTACTCATGAATTTTTAAATAATTCTTTAGCTAGGGAAAAAGTAATAGAAGATTTATTAAGAATGATAAAAGAAAATGATATGGATGGAGTAAATATAGACTTCGAAAATGTTTATCTTAAGGATAAAGAAAAACTTGTACAGTTTGTAAGGGAATTGACACCTGTTTTTCATGAAAATGGATTAGTAGTTTCCATGGATGTAACTGTGAAAGGTGGCAGTGAAAATTGGTCACTTTTTTACGATAGAAAGGCACTTGGAGAAGTGGTAGACTATATGGCCGTTATGACCTATGATGAACACTGGGCTTCCAGTCCTGTCAGCGGGTCCGTGGCTTCATTAGATTGGGTAGAAAGGGGTATAAAAGGGGTGCTGGAGGAAGTGCCTGCAGAGAAACTGCTGTTGGGTATACCTTTTTACACCAGAGTGTGGATAGAGACTCCTTCAACCAAAGAAGTTAACAAGATGGATGTAAGATCTAAGGCTATCACTATGGAAACTGTCAATGAAATACTTAAGAAGAAGAATATAACAAAATTATGGGATGAAAAATCTGGACAATATTATGTTGTATATATAGAAGATAATAAACTTCATAAAATTTGGGTTGAAGATTCAAAATCTATTAGATTAAAGGCTCAACTTGTTAACAAATATGGGCTAGCTGGTGTGGCTACATGGAGAAGGGGCTTTGAAACCGACGATATTTGGGATACAATAGACCAGACATTAACAGGTCATTAAAATAAGAACTTTAAATCTCTTCCTAGAGGAAGAGGTTTTTTATTTATAACAACATAAAAATTTAATTCTTTCAAGATTCTACAAAAAAACAAAAGTCGACAAAGGTTAAACAAGGGTGAGTGTAGAATTATAATAAAAGAGGGAAGTATAGGCTTCGTGAAATTAATATTTATCATATAATTCTAAATGGTGTAAGTGATTAGTTATATGTATTAGTAAAACCAAAAATATTCATAGCATCATTTTGACATAAAATGTAATTTTAATAACATAAATGATGAGGAGAATGTCTATGAATTGTGAAAAAAACAAATGTAATAATCCTGAGAAAGACAAAAAATCAACTTTTAAAAAATTTAATAAAACTTTTTTTGATAATATATATCATTTAACTAAAGAAAAAAAATATGCATTAAAAATCCTGGGGATTTATTTATTGATTTCTGAAATTTGGGTCGTAACTTCCAATATATTTATGAAGTTTATTTTCAAAGATATGACGGTTAGAATCAGTTATTATATAATTAAAGAAAGTGCATATGTTATACTGTCATCTATTATTATCTACTTGCTTACCTATAATGCCATACTGAAAATTACGGACCTAAAACAAAAAAATAGGGATGGGGTAAAAGATAAGATAAAAAATATTTTGTTAGAAAGTGAAGATTGGTATAGTAGTTTCATTGAACACTCGCCGTATGCTATTTATGTGCATGATAATCATAAGATAATATTTGCCAATGAAGCGGGAATTCGACTCCTAGGATTATTAAAAGAAGAGGATGTACTGGGGAAATCAATTATTACTTTTATTCACCCCAATTACTATGGAAAGGCACAAAAACGTATTCATACGGTTTTAAATGAAAAAAGAAGTGTTCCTCTTGAAGAAAGCAAATTTGTATCATCTGGCGGTGAAGAGATAGATGTTGAAGTATCATCTAATATATTGAATATCGGCGACAGGCATGCAATAGTAAGCTTTGCAAGAGATATCAGTGAACGTAAAAAAGTAGAAGAATATTTAAGAAAAATGATGGAAGAAAATAAAGAGCTCTTTCATAAAACAATAGAAAACGAGAGGATGAAAACTGAGCTTTTTTCTAATGTATCCCATGAACTTAAAACACCACTGAATGTAATTCTTGGAGTTGTACAAATTTTAAATAACTATAAGGAAAAATATATTGATGAACTTGAAGGTGAAAAAATTGCAAAATATATTAACGTAATGAGGCAAAATTGCTATAGACTACTTAGGCTAATAAATAATGTAATAGATATAAATAAGATAGATTTGGGATTTTACAAAATAAATCCGGGAAATTATGATATTGTAAATGTTATTGAAGGAATAACCCTATCCGTAGCAGAATTCGCTAAGGAAAAAGGAATAAATATTGTGTTTGATACAGAAATAGAAGAAAGGATAATGGCCTTTGATCCTGATAAAATAGAAAGAATAATGCTAAACTTGCTTTCAAACGCTATAAAATACACTGATGACGGAGGAAGTATCTTTGTAAATATTTATGACAGGATAAAAAAGATCATTATTTCTGTTAAAGATACCGGTAAAGGTATCCCGAAAGATAAACTACAAACAATATTTAACCGTTTTGAACGTATAGAATCATCAACTACAAAATATAGAGAAGGAAGTGGTATTGGATTATCACTGGTAAAATCTCTTGTAGAAATGCATGGGGGTAAAATCAGCGTAAAAAGCCAATACGAGGTCGAAACGGAATTTTTTATTGAACTACCTGTTAAAATACTAGACAAGCAGTTTGTCGGTACTTCTGGCAATGATTATTGTTTTGACGGCCATGTGGAAAGAATAAATGTTGAGTTTTCAGATATATACAACTAAAGCAAAATTTCAACCTAAGTACAGCCAATATATGATATAATTTATTTGTATCGTTAAAAAGTAATAACTCTATAAATAATAAACTAGGTGATATATTATGGATAGTTCAAGGAGAAAAATTTTGTATATAATACTTCTTGTATTTGGGGTAGTACTTACTGTTGCAAGTTTAATAAATATGATGAATCCTACTATAAAATATGTAGAATATACCGATGAAGAAATCAAGCAAAGGGCTAGAGAACTAGGGATGGTCGAATTAAAGGAAGTTATAGAATTAGATAAAGAAAAAAAGGCTGATGAAAAGACTAATACAGAAGAGAATACCAAACAGGAGCTAGAGAAAACTCAGGAAAAAGATACAAAGATAGTCACAGAAACTAAACTCAATGAAGAAGTCATAGAAGAAGATAATGGAGATGGGGCACAAAAGACTCTTGAATCAGGTAAACAATCAGAAGAGTATATAGAATTCAAAATACATAAAGGGGAAAAAAGTGAAGATATAATCAGTAGACTATTCAAATTGGGAATTATTGATGATAAGGAAAAATTTACTGAGGTAGTTGTGAGTAAAAAAGCTGGAAGGGATTTTGTTTTTGGAACCTTCAAAGTAAAAAAGGGAATGGACTACGAAAGATTGATAAAAATTCTCACAGGAAGATAGAAAGCAGCCTTGCTGCTTTTTTTTCAGCAAGAAAATCTTAAAAACTTGAAACTTTTTCACTTGAAAATGTGTCTATAATAGGGGTATGTAAAATGGGGGGAGGAAACACTTATGAACAGAAGCATTTTATTCCTGCTAGTTATTGTGTTGTTTGTATTAACTTTTGTAGGATGTCAGTCTGAAGCAAATATAAAGAGAGAAAAAGATAATAACGATCAAGATAATGAGGTAACTAAACAAATTGACAATGCTACCAGAGGGGACATAAGGGCTATTTATACAGTAGGAAAAAGGGATAAAGAGCTTTTGGAAAAACAAAAAGAATATGAAAATAAAGGTTATACATATTTTCAAGTTATAAAAAACAAACAAAACCTGGATAATGTAATCAAAAAATATGAACTCATTAACGAAAAAAAGGATCAAAACTTAAGCTATACAGAAAAATTTTTTAATGACTATGCTATTATAGCAATTTACCCGGGGGAGGCTTCTAAAAATATATATTATTACATAAAGAATGTTGACAAAGAGAATGACCATTGGGAAGTTGAAATAGAAAAAGAAGTGTTTCCAAAATCAGAGGATGATAGATTAAATCGGGTAATACTGCTTGAGATGAGGAAGGATTTATATAAACAAATAAATAACTTCAGAATAGATATTAGGACAAAATTGGTTCTAAGTGAAGACTTTAACAAAAATGAATTAACTTACTATGACTTGCAGCTAGGGAATTTAAGCCTAAAATGGACAAAGGAAAAAATTCAAAATATGATAGGGAAAAAATCTTCTGAAACCATAAAGGATCCGGAGCCATATGAAGAAAAGTTGATTTATAATGACGGTACTGAAATATTGTTTAAAGATATGAAAGCATTTGAAATATCAGTAACAAGTCCTAAATACATCACACCCAGGGGACTAAAAGTTGGAGATAGTGAGGATAAATTGAAAGATCTTTATGGAGAACCATCCTTCATAAAAAATGGGATCTACAGCTATGATTTATCTCAGAATCTTTATCCCTTCCATGTAGAGGTGAAGGGTGGAAAAGTTATAAGACTGAAGATTAATTCAGCCTACTAACCCACTGATCGAGATAGTTTTTAATAATGCATAATGAAAAATTTAATAAAATGTTTAAAAATAAAAAATAATAATATAAAATAGAAATATAACAACGTCTATATTGAGGAGAAAAAGATATGTTATTTAGATTGATTCTACTTTTTACAATAACTCCTATAGTGGAGTTGTTTCTGTTGCTTAAGTTGGCTAAGATAACTAATGTTTGGGTAACTATAAGCATTGTTTTATTTACAGGAATATTAGGAGCATTTTTAGCTAAAAGTCAGGGCAGATTAATTCTTTTTAAAATCAGAAGTGAAATAAATGAGGGTAAAATGCCGGGAGATCAGCTTATAAACGGTCTTTGTGTTTTAATAGGAGGAGCTTTACTATTGACACCTGGAATTATAACTGATGCTATAGGATTTAGTTTAGTTATTCCTGGAACTAGAGAAGTTTTTAAAGGAGTTGTTAAAAAATATTTATCTAAAAGAATACAAAGAGGAGATATTCATATTCATTATAGAAGATGGTAATAGAACCAAAGTGCCTACGTCACTTTGATGGCTTGTAGTTAGTAGTTCGTAGCATATGAAAGTCATTCTTTAGGGGCATTAAAAATCAGATATGCTGATTTTTAATGCCCCATGTAATTTCTTCTATCGCTTGGTTTTTTAGGATCATTGAACATTTTCTATATTTTTATAAATTTGGGTTCCATTTTCTCAAAGGTAGTTATATATTTAAATCCAATATCTTTTAGTACATCATAGACATAATCAAACCTTTGACATAATGTATTCGGGATATGGGAGTCGGAACCGAGGGTCAGAATTTGACCTCCAAGTTCTTTATAAAACTTTAAAACGCTATATGTAGGCATTAGATCATTTAGGCTATATCTAAAACCCGATGTATTTATTTCAAATCCTTTATTTTTATTAATCAAGGTCTTTAAAATTTCCTCAAGTATATCAAAATAATCTTCAATTTTTTCTTTGGCTACCTCATCGTTATATCTTATTAGAATATTTAAATGTCCAACTACGTTAAAAGTATCAAAATGCTTAACGCAGTATAATAGTTCTTCCAAATATTTTTGATAGGCCTCTTTAGGTGTTTTACCTACAAAGAAATCACCGGTATAGAGGTCCTTTTTCTCACAGGTATGAAGAGAGGCGATAACAAAATCAAAATCACCGTTATTTATAAAGTTTTTGCACCTCTCTATTATATGAGGTTGGATACCCATCTCAACTCCTTTGAGTATCTTGATTTTTTCTCCGTACATTTTTCTCATTTCATTCAAATACTCAGTATATTCGTTGAGATCAAAATCAAAACTGATTGAAGGATCGCAGTAGTCGTAGTCTATATGATCCGTAAAGCATATTTCCTTAAGCTTCATGTCTATGGCTTTTTTAATCATATCTTTCATATCTGCATCACAATCGGAAGAAAAACTACTGTGCACATGGTAATCATACATAGAAATCACTCCTATTTCCTATCTCCTATATTCTGTGACTTGCAACCTTATATATATAGTTTACCAGTAATTATTATTTATTAAAGATCAATTTTCAATTGAAAACGCTTTCTTAAAAAAATATAATAAAATCTATTGACTTATAAAGATAAAAATAATAAAATAAACACAAAATAATTTATTGCTTTATCGCGATAAAGCAATAAAGAAAAAAACGGTGGTGACTGTATGGTTTTTTATAAGGATCTTTTTCCAGAGGGAGTAGAAGATTTACACAGTGAAGAATATGAATTCAAGGAAGAAATAATAAACTGCATTAAAAAGATATTTAAAAGTTTCGGTTATAGGCAGATAGTAACTCCCAGCTTTGAATATTATGATCTTTACTCAGGAATAGAGGGAACACTATCTAAGGATAAGATGTTTAAGCTTATAGATAATAACGGTAGAATACTGGTTTTAAGACCCGATGCAACTATTCCAGTTGCAAGAATGGCTGCAACAAATTATAAGTCTTGTAAGGATTATCTTAAATTTTCCTATGTTACAAATATTTTTAGGTTGAACAATACTCAGCAGGGAGATAAAAGAGAATTTATTCAAGCGGGAATTGAACATTTGGGAAATGATAAGCCCGATTGTGACGCCGAAGTAATTGCAGTAGGGATAAAAAGTCTTCTGGAGTGTGGATTTCAAGATTTTCATATAGACCTAGGACAGATAAAGTTTTTAAACAGTCTTATTGAAGAAACGAAACTTAATAAATTTGAAAAGATAAAACTCCATAACCTTATTGAAAATAAAAACTATGGAGATTTAAAGGAATTTTTAGCTAAAGCAGATATTTCTCCAAGACTTCAAGATATTTTTAACAAGGTTCCAAAACTCTATGGAAAGCCTGAAAAGGTACTTATGAAGGCAAGAAGTCTGGTTATAAACGATGAGATGGGAAAAGCCTTGGATAATCTTGAACATGTATACAATATACTGAAGGATTACGGATACGGCAAGTACATCATATTTGATTTAGGGTTTACAGAAGAGATGAATTATTATACAGGAGTGATATTTAAAGGATATGTAAATAACTTTGGTGAGGTAGTTTTAAGTGGAGGAAGGTATGACGATTTGACGAAACAGTTTGGTGCCCAGAAGCCGGCCTGTGGGTTTGGCCTTAATATAGATAAATTAATTGAGGTGATGAGTATGTATGATGTAAAAAAAGAAATAGACTGTTATACTGATTATCTTGTGCTTTATAGAGAAAATGCTAGAGAAAAGGCTATAAAAATTTGCCAAGATTTAAGAGAGAGAGGATTTATTGTAGAATCTGATTCCTACAATGGCGATGCCTCCTTTTATATAAAAAATTCAACCTTTAGAAATATAAAAGAAATAATAGAAGTCAATGGAGAGAATGTAAAAGCAACAAATGTTTTAAAAAATCAGATTAACAGATATAATATAAAACAATTTTACAAGGTTTTAGACAATAAAGAAATTTTAGTTTCTATTCATTAGGGGGAGTTGTAGTGGAATCAGTAAAGATAGCTCTTGCAAAGGGAAGGCTGGCAGAAGATGCAGTAAAAATGCTTGAAAGTATTGGAATAAAATTTAAAGATTATTCCCCAAAGAGCAGAAAACTCATCTTTGTAGATGATTCGGAAAAAATAAAGCTAGTATTTGTGAAATCGGCGGATGTTCCTGTCTATGTTGAAAAAGGAGCAGTAGACATGGGTGTAGTAGGAAAAGATATACTTATGGAAAATAAAGCAGATGTCTATGAAATATTAAACTTAAACATGGGCAAGTGCAAGATGTGTGTGGCCGGTTTTAATGAATATGAATTTAATACCAATAAAAAGCTGATTGTGGGAACTAAATACCCCAATACGGCTAAAAATTACTTCAATAAAAAGGGAATACTATCGGAGGTAATTAAGCTAGGTGGTTCTGTTGAGCTGGCTCCAATTTTAGGTCTTTCTGATGTAATTGTAGATATAGTTGAGACCGGAAGAACTCTAAAGGAGAATGGCTTGGTGGTTTTAGAGGAAATGTATGATATAAGTGCTAGACTTATAGTGAACAAGGTAAGCCTTAAAACTAAGAGTCAGAATATAGAGAGGATAATTGAAGGTTTAGAAAGCATCGTATAAAGGAGAGACAAATAATGAGGATAATAGAAATAAAAGGGGACGATTACAAAGAGGTTTTAGATGAGATATTAAACAGAGGTGAAGATAACTTTGCAGATATTGATAAAACTGTTATGGAAATAATAGAAGGTGTAAAAAGAGATGGTGACGAAGCTCTGTATAGATATACTGAAAAATTTGATGGAGTAAAGCTTACAGGGTTGAAGGTAACTGGAGATGAAATAGATGAAGCCCTTGAAATAGTTGGAAGTGAGTTTTTGGATATTTTACGGGAAGCCAGGGATAATATAGCCTCCTATCACGAAAAGCAGCTGCAAAATTCATGGATGACTAACGAAAAAAATGGAATCATCTTGGGTCAGTTGATAAATCCTCTATCTAGAGTTGGAATTTACGTACCAGGTGGAAAGGCTGCATATCCATCTACGGTTCTAATGAACAGCATACCTGCCAAGGTAGCAGGGGTGAAGTCCATAGCGATGGTTACTCCTCCAGGGAAGGAAGGCAAGGTAAATCCATATATATTAGCAGCGGCCAAAGTAGCAGGAGTAGATGAGATATACAAGATTGGAGGAGCACAATCTGTGGCAGCATTAGCCTATGGAACAAGGATAATAAAACCGGTAGAAAAAATAGTTGGACCGGGAAACATATATGTAGCTAGGGCTAAGAGGGCAGTATTTGGATTGGTGGATATTGATATGATCGCAGGGCCCAGTGAAATATGTATAATTGCCGATGAGAATAAAAACCCAAAATATATAGCAGCTGATCTATTATCTCAGGCAGAGCACGACGAGATGGCTTCTTCTATACTAGTTACTACCTCAAGGACTTTAGGAGAAAAGGTGATTGAGGAAGTTAAAGTTCAGACAGAAAGACTTGAGAGGAAGGAGATTATAGAGAAGGCCCTCTCAAGTTACGGATATATATTTATAGTTGAAGATATAGAAAAGGCCATAGAGATTTCAAATGAAATAGCACCTGAACACCTTGAAATTATGGTAGATAATCCTTTTGAATTACTTCCAATGATTAAAAATGCAGGAGCAATATTTTTAGGAGAGTATACACCTGAGCCTGTGGGAGATTACTTTGCAGGACCAAATCATACTCTACCCACATCAGGGACAGCTAAATTTTCTTCTCCACTGGGTACCTATGACTTTATCAAGAAATCCAGCTTACTTTACTACAAAAGACAAAGCCTTGAAAAGATAAAGGATAAAGTTATAACTTTTACAGAAGCTGAAGGACTAACTGCCCATGGAAATTCAATAAAGGTGAGGTTTTAATTATGAAGGATTTGATAAAAAAGAATGTACAAAATTTAGGAGTTTATAAAGTAGGAAGAGAACCATATGATGTGAAATTAGATGCTAATGAAAACCCTTATAATGTACTGGAAGAGCTTACAGAATTGATAACTTCGAGGCTTGTAAGTGAAAATCTTAACAGATATCCCGATAATGATGCCTTAATGTTAAGAGAAGCTATAGCCACATATATTGGAGTGAAGGATGAAAATATAATATGTGGAAACGGATCCGATGAAATAATAAAGATGATTGTAGATGCCTTTGTGGATAAGGATGATGTAGTAGTTACCCATACACCTACATTTTCCATGTATAAAGTAGCGGCTGAGATATCAGGGGGTAGAGTTATTGAAATAGAAGATAATGAGGACTTTGAGATAAATATAGAAAATATAATTAACGCAGCAAATGAAAATAATGCTAAAGTAATATTTCTATGTAACCCCAACAATCCTACCGGCATTCTAATTGGGCAAAGCGATATAATCAGGGTTTTAGAGAGTACCAATGCTATTGTAGCTATAGATGAAGCCTATTACGAATTTTGCGGAGAAACCGTTGTAGATAAGATAGATAAATACGATAGACTTATAGTCCTAAGGACATTGTCAAAGGCCTTTGGGCTGGCAGGAATGAGAGTAGGATACGGTGTGGCAAACAGTGACTTTATAAATGTACTAAACAAGGTTAGACCTCCCTATAATTTAAATACTGTTTCCCAAGCTATTGGTGAAGTAGTCTTGCAAAATATGGGTATTGTAGATAAGTATATAGAAGAAATAAAAAGAGAACGTGAATTTTTTATGAATGAACTATCTTCAATTAAGGATATAAAAGTAATTCCAAGCAAGAGTAATTTTTTGCTAATAAAAACCGATAAATACTTAGATTTAATCGAGAGATTTAAAGAGAATAAAATTAAAGTCAGGGATTTTGGCAGCGATGGTATTTTGAAAAACTGTATTAGATTAACTGTTGGAACAAGAGAAGAAAATAAAAAGGCACTAAAGGTAATAAAGGAAGTGTAAAAATGAAACGATCAGCTGAAATATTTAGAAAAACTAATGAAACAGAAATCGAAGTTAGCTTGGACCTGGATGGAAGTGGCAACGTATCTATTGATACGGGAATCAAATTCTTAGATCATATGCTTGAACTTATGGCTAAGCATGGACAATTGAATCTGGACGTGAGATGTAAGGGAGACCTTGAAGTAGATAATCACCACACAGTTGAAGATTTAGGAATAGTGCTGGGTCAGGCCATAAAGAAAGCCCTGGGAGATAAAAAGGGTATCAAAAGATATTCCACTGTTTTCACTCCTATGGATGAATCCCTTTCCATGGTTTCACTGGACATGAGCGGAAGAAGCTTTCTAAAGTACAATGTAAATCTAACAAGGGAATTCGTAGGAGATTTTGAAACGGAAACAGCGGAAGAGTTCTTTATTGCACTGGTTAACAACGGAGGAATAACTCTTCATATCAACTTGCTTTATGGAAAGAATAACCACCATATAATTGAATCTATATTTAAGGGACTAGGAAGGGCTATTAAAGAGGCTACTTCTATTGATGAGAATATAGAAGGGGTAATGTCTACTAAAGGAGTACTGTAAGGAGGAAAGCTATGATAGCTATAATAGATTATGGAGTCGGCAATATAAAGAATGTATATAAAGCTTTTGTAGGGCTGGACTTGGATGTAACAGTAACAGCTGACGAAAATGTGATAAACAAAAGCTCAGCTATTATTTTACCTGGAGTAGGGGCCTTTAAGGATGCAATGGACAATTTATATAAACATGGGCTTGTGGATTGTATAGAGAAGAATGTTCAAAAAGGAAAGCTGCTCTTTGGGATATGTCTTGGAATGCAGCTATTATATGAAAAAAGTCATGAAGATGGTGAGTGGAAGGGATTGGGCCTTCTAAAGGGCGATATAGTCAGATTTGGCGAAGGTTTAAAAGTTCCCCATATGGGATGGAACAGTTTGATAAAGAACAGAGAGGATATGATAGGTAAGGGCATAAAGGATGGGGAGTACGTATATTTTGTACATTCCTATTATCTAAAGCCCAAGGATGAAGATGAAGTAGTTTTTTGGACAGAATATGGAGTAAAGGTGCCTGCTGTGATCAGAAAGGATAATATAATTGGTATGCAGTTTCATCCCGAAAAGAGCGGTAAAACTGGCTTAAAGCTTTTGAAAAACATTAAGGAGATGATAGGGTGATAATATTTCCAGCAGTAGATATTCGTCAAGGTAGATGTGTAAGACTTTATCAGGGGAAAAAGGACCAGGAAACCATATACAATGATGATCCCGTAATAGCTGCAAAAAAGTGGGAGCAAAAAGGTGCAAAATATCTTCATATAGTAGATTTAGACGGTGCCTTCACAGGTGATCAGAAAAATAAAGATGTAATAAGAAAAATAGTAAAAAGTATAAATATACCTGTGCAAGTGGGTGGAGGTATAAGGACCCTCGAGAGAGCAAAGGAAATTATAGAGCTAGGAGTAGAAAGAATAATAGTGGGCACTTCAGCAGTAAAAAAAGAAGGATTTGTAGAGGAATTAGTAGAGGAACTTAAGAGCAAAGTAGTTGTATCTATAGATGCTAAGAATGGTTATGTATGCGTAGACGGTTGGGTGAAGAGTAGTGACCTTCAAGCAGTGGACTTTGCCAAGAGTCTTGAAGAAAAGGGAGTAAAGACAATAGTATATACTGATATATCAAAGGACGGCACCATGGTAGGACCTAATTTTTATGAGCTTAAAAAACTAAAGAAAAGTGTAGATATAAACATAATTGCTTCCGGGGGCATAGGAAGAAAAGAAGATGTTGAAGAGCTAAAGAGAATGGGTATTTACGGAGCGATAATAGGAAAGGCTCTTTATGAAGGGAAGATAAAACTAGAAGAATTATAAAGGGGGGATCCATATGCTTACTAAAAGAATAATTCCTTGTCTTGATGTAGACAAGGGAAGAGTTGTAAAAGGAAAGAAATTTAAGGACATAGAAGATGTAGACGATCCAGTTTCATTGGCAAAGTTTTATAGTGAAGCCGGTGCCGATGAACTGGTGTTTTATGATATAACGGCCTCTAATGAAAATAGGGATATTTTCATTGATGTGGTAGAAAGAACGGCAGAGAATATTAATATTCCCTTCTGTATAGGTGGAGGAATAAGGACTATAGATGATTTCACAAAGGTTTTAAGGGCTGGAGCCGATAAGGTATC
>JACCKY010000014.1 GCA_014236755.1 Candidatus Petromonas tenebris
AGCCCTTTGGGCCCTTTGAACCACTAGATTTTCTTAGACTATTAGCAAATTTAGAAACATCAATTTGAGATAAAATCATTTCTAATTTAGTTTCTTGCTGAAATTTTATAATTTCTTCAAAGGAAATCAGACTCATTTGTCGAATATACATTAAGTGGTTTCACTCCCTTCGGGTGATTTTGGTCTCACTTAATCTATTCGACATATTGGGAGTGAAACCCTTTTTGTTTACAAAATAAATTTAGTAAAATCAACAATTTAGAAATATGAAATTTGCTCACATATAAAAATAGTACTATTGTAAAAATCAAATTATTATAAAAATATTTATAACACTTGAGAAGATAATGTGTAGAGGGAATATTCAAAAGATATAATCAATTTACTATCGGTCGAATGGATTACAGTTATAATTAACATTTTTCAATGCCTACCAATAAAATAATACTTCCCACAAATATCAGCATTTTGATAATTCCCCAGTAACAACAAGTTCAACATTTACAATACTTTCATGTAAATAGGGTAAATAATCTTTCCTAAAATTTCTTTGAATCTCTTTAAGACAAATGCAATTTTCCTTCAAGTAATCGTTCATCAAATCATTTAATTTTTCTTTACTTGAATCTATTGAATCTTTTAAAGTTAAATTTACTTTTTTACAAATACGTTTTCGATATGGTACCTGAAATAACGCTTCTTCTGGAAAAACTTTTCCACTATAACGATTATATTCAATTTCAGATTTTTTTATGTCAAATTCGTAGATAATCGGCAAATCAGGATATCTTCTTTTAAAATATCGTAACGTATTATCATAATCATCTATATTAAATTGCATTGTTTTTACAAACCATGGCGGTAGCTCATACCCTTTAAATCGACTATAGTTTTTATTCGTAACAGGTACAGAATCTTTCAAAAGAGTCATTATAAATTTTTCTCCATCTTTTCTTATTAGTATAAAATCATCCAAATGATAGAAATAACTATAGGATAATAATCTAAAGACTTCTCGCGAACGCCAAGTTAGGATAGGGTACTTGATTATATTTTCAGAATCAGTCAAATATCCGCTACCCATAAGAAAATATATAGGTGCTTGAATTTTTATTTTCGACAATTTGGATCTCAATTGAGAGATGAATTTTTTAGCTGTGTTTGTCAATAGCAAATTGAAAAGAATATAATTTTCCCTGACTAGCTTATTCCTTATTTCATACGGATCCAAATCTAGAACATTCCACGATTTATCAATTTTTAAAAAACCATTGACAGCCACATCAAAGATGTTTTGCTCCTTCAAATTTCTCAATACCTCATTTATCATATCTTTATCAATTAAATGTATTTTTATAAACGATGAATATTCTTTTAATAACCCTGATAATGTCAAATCGTCAGTTTTCAGTTTAATATACCCGACCCGATTATTTACTTGTGATAATTCTTCAGTAAAATCTTTCAATACTATAACAGTATCAATGTTTTTTCCATCGATTGGTAAGTTTTGCAAAAAAGAATCACTATTACTTGAAAAGAAAACAGTTCCATTTTCAGCATATTGAAATACAACTTTATCCTTTTGATAAACAATTCCCAATTGCCTCATCACATATCACTTCCAATCAAATTCTAAAAGTATTTTTCATAAAATATTCCTTGCTAAACTAATAATGATAATAATATTGAAAATAAATTTTTTCGAGGGATTCATAAATTGATTTAAATCCAAAAGATTTTGGTCCAATAACACTTAAAGCTGTCGGTGTTCTCAGTTGAAGGGGAGCTGGAGTTCCAATAATTGCTACATTTTGTCCAACATGAATATCTGTCACATTAATAGGTTTTAATCGTTCCAAATCTATTATTGTGATCAAATCAGGAACACTTCCAATAATTTTCTTATTTTTAAATATCATTAAATTTTCATTATGAAAATAAATATTATAATCTCCAATAACATATGAACTTATATTCGCATTATCCATATCATTTATATTATTTATCTGACCACGTACTAACTCGATTGATGTTCCATATAATGAATTTTTTGTAACTATTTTCAAATTTTGCAACAATTCATCATAAGTATTCGATTTTATAAAAGCTTCTCCAATATTTATCGCAAATGTATACGTATTGGGAATCAAGATTGATTTTAAAACTTTATGAAGTGCTTGGTATCCTGTAAAGAAAGCCAATCCATTTGTTTGTGCTATTTTTTGGCGGATATTTAAATCAATATAACTGGCATCTTCATTATTATATACGTGGTAATTATTTTCAACATCTTGAAAAATGACTGGTGTAATTTTTATATTATTGAACTGAAATGTTGTCATCTGCATCTCAGGAAATGCACGTCCCATAGTATCTCCATCAATAATCGGTAAACCAGTGGTATAAGCTACAACGAGAGGATAAATCAAATTAATCCCGGCACCCTCAACTGTAAATAAAGTTCTAATTTTATTGCCTGTTGAAGCAGATAGTTTTTTTAACAAACTCTTTCCTTCTTTCCCGGTTGGCATATATTCTTCAATTACTTCTGGAGAACCAACAACCCCAACCGCTGCTCCATATTCATCTATTGATAATTCATCTAGTCCAATCAAATCTACAGAAAATTCGTTATCAAAATAATTATCAATTATTTGTTTAATAAGATGAACCTTACCACCCCCTCCAGATCCTAAAAATTGACTTCCTATCAAGAGTGCTTTCAGATTTGATTTGTCTATTTTCTTCAAATTTAGCACCTCACTTATAAAATATTTTAAAAGTTTCTTTTGAATTAAGTAATATCATACTTTTTTAACCATCTATATAAAGTTGCTAAACTAATACCTAAAAATTCTGCTAATTGTTTTTTGTTCTCACTTGAATAACCAAATTCATCAAGCAAATGAATCAGCTCTTGCTTATTGGGTTTTCGTGATTTATTAGAATATTTATTCCTCTTTGTATTAATATATATTTCTCTTTTTTCATCTATTGTTTGATTTAATATTTCTCTAGGAAGTGTCTGTGTCGTAATTATTTCTTTTTCTTCAGTTGAGACAATATATTCTACTATATTCATCAGTTCTCTGATATTTCCTGGCCATCGATACCGTTTTAGGATATTAATAACTTCTTTAGAAGGAATTTTGAAAGGTTTGTTGTTAATAATACAATGTTTTTTAATATAATAATGAATTATATTTTCAATATCATCAGTTCTTTCTCTAAGAGGGGGTATGTATATTGGAATAACATTTAATCTGTAAAAAAGATCTTTTCTAAATTCCTTTTTTTTTATCATATCTTCTAAATTTTGATGTGTTGCACTAATAATTCTAACATCTACTTTAATCGGTTTTATCCCACCAACTTTTTCAATGACTTTTTCTTGAAGAACTCTCAAAATTTTTGCTTGAAGATTTAAAGACATATCACCAATTTCATCAAGAAAAAGCGTTCCATTATTTGCCGCTTCAAATTTTCCAATTTTACCGCTTTTTAAAGCTCCTGTGAAAGAACCCTTTTCATATCCAAATAACTCACTTTCTAAAAGATTCTCAGGAATTGAAGCACAGTTAACTGCGACAAAAGGCTGATTGGCTCTATGACTCTTGTCATGAATTAATTTTGCAAATTGTTCTTTTCCTACCCCACTTTCACCCCTAATTAAAACTGTTGAATCTATAGTGGCAATCTTATCAATAGTGTCGAGCACTTCAATCAATTTCGAATTCTGACCAATAATAGTGTTTTCAACAACACTTTTTCGAATTTCTGTCTTATCAATAATTGGTTGGGAATTTTCAATTTTTTTAGCATAAAAGAAATTTCCATTTGTAGATGTGAAGGCTTTCCTAAAAATTTTATATGTCAAATGTTTTTTGCTCACTTCATCAATTCCTGTATTAGTTGAATTGATTGAAATTTGTTTTTCATTAATCAACTTTTCCAATTCAATATGTTTTGATACCTTGTTCTCATAAATTTTTTTATTATGCTCATCTAAAAATAAGACACCCATTTCCATCACGTCGCCGATTTCTTGTATCATTTGAAAATAAATATTTTCACGTTTTTGCAGCCTCGTATTTTCGAGAAAAAGATTCAACAATTTTAGATGCAGTCCATAATTTTCGTCAAATTTTTCTTTTATCCACAGAACTGCAATTTCATGATGGAAACTAACTCTTGCATCAGATGGGAAATCTCGAATTACACAATTTTCATATTGCTCATAATAAAATTTGAAATTTCTAAATTCAACAGGTATACCATGCGTATAAAGTATTTTTTCTCTGTTAAATAAAAGTATTGTCTTATAGTTAAATTCATCGTAAATTCTCAAGAATCTTTTCAATTTTTCAGTTACCATTTGATCACTCCAACATTAAATGAATTGAATCCCTTCATTCTTAATCCTTTCAACAAGACTATCAAATAAAATGAATCACGTAATCATATAATTATTGAAAGAATTTATTTTTTTGTAATAAAGTATATTGCTATCAGTATATATGAAAATCTATTTAAAAGCAATATAATATGAGAAAATATGAGAAAAAATGAGAATATGAGCCAAAAAATGAGAATATATGAGAAACAATCATCTCAACCACTCAGAAATTTCATAATTTCTAGAAAAAATATTTACAATTATTGGATGACACACCTTTATTTATGCAAATTTTCTGTTTTTTTTGCATATTTCAAAAATATTTTTTGGCACACAATTTGCTTTAAATAATGACAAGGCATTACCAATTAATTTAATAAACTACGGAGGTGTAAAGAATGTCACACGAAAGGAAAAAAAGTAAACTTATTGAAAAACACGCTTTAGAAAGCATTCCTGATTCTGAAAGAAAGCATTGGATCAGCATTGCAATGATATGGATTGGCGCAATTATTAGTGTCTCTTCATTGATGGTTGGAGGAGTGCTTGTATCAGGATTACCATTACTTCATGCTATTCTTGCTGGATTGACCGGTTATGGAATTGTCGTCCTTTATATGACCTTCCAGGGCATTCAAGGAGCTGATCTAGGTCGACCGACTGTAGCTTCTGCAAGTTCAGCATTTGGGAAAAAAGGAGCATCATTTATTATATCTTTTATAATTGGTGTTTCTGTTATGGGGTGGTTTGGTGTCCAAACAAGCATTACAGGAAGTGCTTTTTCTAGCATCATGAAAGATTGGATTGGAATCAATATTCCTGTTCAACTCTCCTCTGCATTATGGGGCATTATTATGCTTACAACAGCTATTTACGGATATAAAGCTCTTGCTTATCTTAATTATGTTGCTGTCCCGTCATTGTTTATTCTTTCACTTTATGGGATTGTAACAGTCATCTCTAAATTTGGTCTGAGCACATTGTTCAATTACACACCTAGTACCTCGCTTTCTTTCTGGCAAGGCGTTGCTATAACAGTTGGTGGATTCGCAGTTGGAGGTGTTATAGCCCCAGATTATTCACGTTATGCAAGAGATCGAAAAGGTGCTATCCTTTCGTCACTTTTTGGTGTTCTCCCTATGGGAATCTTCTTGTTGATAGCTGGAGCATTAATGTCTATCATGGCAGGAACAGCAGATATGACATCAGTAGTTTCTAGCTTAGGGTTTCCTTTTATCGGACTTCTTATTTTAATTCTTGCAACATGGACAACTAATGCAGTTAATGCTTATTCTGCTGGAATTGCAATCACAAGTATGTTTCAGTTAAAAGATGAAAAACGAGCTATGGCTACAGCTATTGCAGGTCTAATTGGTACATTACTTGCGGTATTTGGTATTATGAATCACTTTGTTCCATTTTTAATTACTTTGACTTCAGGAATTTCTCCAATAGCAGGTGTAATGATCGCTGATTATTGGATTAAATTGAAAGGTAATAAAGAACAGTGGAGGGAACGTGAAGGCATTCATTGGATTGGTGTTATTGCATGGATTAGTGGATTCATAGTTGGCTATTTTATCACCTTTGGAAGTGCACCAATCAATGCAATTATTACAGCAATGATTGTAAATGTTGTTTTTGATAAGATATTTATTAAAACTAGTCAAAATCCTGAAATAGTGAATACAACACAAGAACAATAACATTACAATCGTTCAATATAAAAAAATAGGAGGAATTATAATGCGAAAAATTGATTCTCAAGCACTTGAAGATATTGCTTTAGGAGCTGCCCTTTTAGGAACCGGTGGTGGTGGAGATCCTTATGTTGGAAAATTAATGGCTAAACAGGCCATCGAAGAATATGGTCCAGTGACTTTATTAAGTCCTGATGAAGTGCCGGAAGATGCTTTAGTAGTACCTTCTGCAATGATGGGAGCCCCAACGGTCTTAGTAGAAAAACTAATGAATGGAGAAGAGCTAATTCGTTCTTTTAAAGGATTAGAAAATTATCTCGGCAAAAAAATATATGCTACTCTCCCTATTGAGGCAGGAGGGGTAAATTCCATGATTCCATTTGTGGTTGCTGCTCGCATGGGAATCCCTATAATCGATGCAGATGGTATGGGGCGTGCCTTCCCAGAACTTCAAATGCTAACATTTCATTTAGGCGGACTAAATGCAACTCCTATGGTTCTATCTGATGAAAAAGGTAATGATATTATTTTTAAAACCGTAAATAACTATTTCACTGAAAATTCTGCTAGAAGCACAGTAGTATTGATGGGTGGATCAGCAACACTTAGTATCTATCCTATGACTGGAAAAGATGTAAAAGAACATGGTGTCACTGGAATCATATCATTCTCTGAAAAAATTGGTAAGGGAATTAAGGAATCTCGTAAAAATGGACAAAATCCTATAGATGTGCTGCAACAAATAACGGGTGGTTTTGAATTATTTAGAGGAAAAGTTACTGATGTCCTTCGAAAAACAGAAGGAGGTTTTAACAAGGGTCAAGCTGTAATTGATGGATTGGAAAGTTATAAAGGTGAAACACTAGTTGTAGAGTTTCAAAATGAAAATTTGATTGCTCGCAAGGGTGAAAAAATTCTAGCAACGACTCCCGATCTAATTTGTATAGTAAATTTAGAAACTTCTATTCCTTTTACAACTGAAGCACTCAAATATGGTCAACGAGTTTTGGTATTAGGCATCCCATGCGATCCAAAATTTAGAACCCCTGAAGGAATAAAAACTGTCGGACCACGATATTTTAAATATGATATAGATTATGTGCCAATTGAGGATTTAGTGAAAGGAGATGTTAAATAATGGGATACCGTATAGGAATTGATGTAGGAGGTACAAATACTGATGCCGTAATAGTTGATGAAAATTTAAATCTTGTTGAAAGTATAAAAACACCAACAACAACTGATGTTACAACTGGAATTTTTAATGCTCTCAGTGGCGTTTTGAAAAAATCTGGAATTGATAAAAATAAGATAACATATGCTATGTTAGGTACTACCCATTGTACTAATGCAATTGTAGAACGAAAAAAACTTTGTAAAGTGGGGGTTATCCGAATCGGCAAGCCTGCTTCAGCAGCAATTAGTGCGATGTCTGACTGGCCAGGTGATTTGAAAAAAGCCATTAGTGATAATTACTTCTTGGTTTCTGGTGGACATGAATTTGATGGTCGAGAAATTGCACCTCTAGATGAAAATGAAATTCGTACTGTGGCTAAAAGCCTTAAGGGTAAAGTTGATTCTATTGCAATTACTTCAATCTTTTCATTTGTTTCAGCTAATCATGAAAATCGAGCAGCTCAAATCTTAAGAGAAGAGTTAGGTGATATTTTTATATCTCTTTCTCACGAAATTGGCTCATTGGGATTATTGGAAAGAGAAAATGCAACTATATTAAATTCAGCTTTAACAGATGTAGCTAAAACCATGGCATTATCTTTTAAAGAGGGACTCAGTCGAGAAGGCGTTAATAATGCAAAAGTCTATTTATGCCAAAATGACGGAACTCTTATGTCTGTAGATTATGCTATTAAATACCCTATTCTAACTATTGCATGTGGTCCAACAAATAGTATTCGTGGCGCATCCTTTTTAACTAAAAAAAGCAACGCAATTGTATTAGATGTGGGGGGCACTACAAGTGATATCGGGGTAATTGTAAATAACTTTCCAAGAGAATCTTCACTAGCAGTAACAATCGGTGGCGCACGCACTAATTTTCGAATGCCTGACCTAATCTCCATAGGTTTAGGCGGAGGTACTATCATTCATGAAAAAGAGGGAGAAATCCAAATTGGACCTCAAAGTGTTGGATACAAAATTACCGAAGAAGCTCTTGTTTTTGGCGGAAAAACTTTAACTGCTACAGATATCGCTGTACGCCTAGGTGTAGCACAAGTTGGAGATCCTCAAAAAGTAGCACACATTGATGAAAACTTTGCTAGAAGAGCCTATGATAAAATGATGCAGTTAGTTAGTGATAGTATTGATAAAATGAAGCTTTCTAACGCCGATGCAGAGGTTATCTTAGTAGGAGGAGGAAGTATTCTTATCAGCGATAAACTAGATGGAGTTTCTGAGATTTTACGTCCTGAAAACTTTGCGGTCGCAAATGCTCTGGGCTCAGCTATCGCCCAAGTAAGTGGGCAGGTAGAACTGGTGTATAAGTTGGATTCTATCAGTCGAGAAAAAGCTTTAGAAGAAACTAGAAAAATAGTCATAAATGAAGCGATTAAAGCTGGTGCAGACCCATCTAGTATAAAGATTGTTGAAATTGAAGATATTCCTCTAGCATACCTTCCAGGTAATGCTACAAGAATTCGTGCAAAAGCTGCTGGTGATCTTTCAAGTAACTAAATTTAGGAGGTAATTATATTGAAAATTAAAGTGATTGTTCCAATAATCGCAAAGACATTTGAAGACGAAGTACGTCGAGAATTAGCATCTTTAGCCACTCCAGGAGTAGAATATGATGTTGAGAGTTTAGACTATGGCCCTGCCTCTATCGAATCTGAATATGATGAAGCAATTGCAGTTCCCGATATTCTAAATAAAGTATATAAAGCTGAGAAAGAAGGTTTCGACGGTGTAATTCTAGATTGTTTTGGCGACCCAGGTGTTCGAGCTGCTAGGGAAATCTCTAATTTAGTGGTGTTTGGAGGATTTGAACCTCCTATGTTGATTGCAGCTGGTCTAGGAGACAAAATTGCAATAGTTACCGTATTACAAGAAGTTATTCCTATGATTAATGGTCTGATTTCTAAGGCTGGTTTAAAGGATCGCGTGGCTGCTGTGCGCCATGTAGATATCCCAGTGTTAGAATTAATTGATATTCAAAAATTAAAGGATGCTCTATTTGAACAAAGTGTAGAGGCAATTAAACAAAACCATGCTCAGGTCATTGTCCTCGGATGTACCGGTATGATGGGAGTTTCCAACGAACTTATGGAAAGATTGGCTGAAGCAGGCTATGATATACCTGTAGTAGACGCTTTTGCCGCTTCCCTCCGACTGACAGAAGCAACTATTTCCTTAGGACTACGACCTAGTAAACTCACTTATATGCCCGTTCGAGCAAAAGAGCGAAAATGGTGGGGAGAATAAAAGACTAAGAGAGCCAATTTTACGGCTCTCTTTTGTTTGAAAGATCTAATAGAAATAACGGCTAATGGTAAGAATAATAAATCGATGTTTAGTTTTAGAATGGAGGAAAATTATGTATTTGCAAGATAATAAGCTTTCAGAATTAGCAAGAAAAATTCAAAAAGAATTTGTGATTATTGATGCTCATTCTGATCTCCTATTTGATGTAGTTAGGAAAAGACAGATGGGACGACGAAAAATAATTGAAACTGATTATTTGCCGAGTTTTATTGATGGGGGGATCAATATTATTGTTGCCTCATTATATATTGACGATGAGTTTTTACCTGAAATGGCATTGAGACGTGCCCTTCAACAAATAAGTGCTTTGTATGAAGAAATTGATGAATCTTTTGGAAAGTTCGTATTATGTAAGAATTTTCAAGATATCGAACAAGCACTCATGAAAAATCAATTAGGTATTCTTATTTCATTTGAAGGAGTTGAACCTTTATACAATGATTTAAGTTTATTGAATATTTTCTATGAGCTGGGAGTAAGAATCCTTGGTCTCGTTTGGAGTAGAAGGAATTTTTCAGCTGACGGGTGCCATTTTAATCAAATAAAAATTGGTACTAGAGGGGGCCTTACTGATTTTGGGATAAAACTGATTGAAAAAGGAAATCAACTTGGCATGTTGGTAGATGTAAGCCATTTAAATGATAAAGGCTTTTGGGATGTCATTAAATTCTCGAAATCGACTATCATCGCTTCTCATTCAAACTGCAGAGCACTTGCAAGCACCATGCGAAATCTCACTGACCAGCAAATCAAAGCTATAGCTGAAAAAAATGGTGTTATTGGCATAAATGCTTCAAATTTACTCGTAGCTGATAAACCTAGTGATGCTACTTTAGAATATATGGTAAAACACGTGAAACATATAATCGATCTGGTGGGAGCAGAACATGTCGGCTTAGGCTTAGACCTTTGTGATTCACTTATTTCATATCTTTCTCCTTTTACATTGAAAACGATGCCTTTCACTCCTTTTGATGTATTACAAGGGCATAAGGACTTGAATAAATTTATTGAAGCAATGCTAAATATAGGTTTACAAGAAACCCAGATTCGTCAAATATTAGGTCAAAATTTCTTAAGAGTTCTCAAGTCACTTAGCCCTGATTCATAAATCAGTATACTTAAATATCTCATAATACGAATCCCTATTTATCCACATAAGCCCGATTCGGTAAAATGCACATATAATTTATTGCCCTACTCCAAGAAAATCCTTTATTACTTACTTGACTTGTGCAAAAATTCTAGGGCGTTAGCCCAAAGATTTTATATAATTCACATAAATTGATATTAAGTGTAGCTAATATATATGTCTATGTAATTATGGACCTAAAGGTAGCCCCTTTAAATAACTGTATTGCATCTCTAAGCGTTAGCTTAGCTTTTTCTTGACTTATTATAGCTCTATAGAGCTATAATAAAGTGTAAGCTAAATATACAATTAACCAAAAACTTGTAAAGCTTTTAATTTTACGCATTTGATAATGCTTTAATCCTAGTCTATCTTTGAGATATAGAAATGATGTTTCTATTTCCCAACGATTAGAGTAATACTTCAAAATCAATATCTGAAGTATATCCTATAAAGTCAGATATCTTAATTCTTATACCTTTTGGATAGATACATCTATTAAGTTTAAATCCACTAATAGTATGGTATCCGTAGGATAGATTATTTTCAAAAAGAGCTTTTGATGCAAACTAACTATCAGTTAGAATATAAACTTTGTTTTCCACACGAGTATTTGATTTAGCAAAAGCATTAACTAGTTCATTAGCTATTTCGATTTTAGTTTTAAAATTTAAATTATGCTCTTTACAGTAGTTTTTATCTAAGTACTGTTTAAATTCTAAAGGAACAGAATGGGTTTTAGTTATAAGCTGAGATGAAACTATACAGTGACCCCATACTGATTTACCTTCAGTATGGGAAAAGTGATATCCTAGAGATTCAATATGTTTGGTGTCTTTACTTTTAGTGATGACTATATCATCTATAGCAATAAATATAGGTTCATTAGCCTTCGGCTTAACTAGAGCTAATAAGTTATTTAGTCTACTAATATTAAGGGACTCTTCATCCCAAGGTGAATTATTTAGAAACTTAGTTACGCAGCTTCCCTCTTTACTACCTAAGACTTTGTTAGACAGATTAGAAATATTTCTTTTATTTTTTACATGAAAAAATATTTCATAGTACAAATAATATAAATGATGCTATAATATTTTGAGAATAAATGTGAGGTGCAAAGTATATGACAGAAAAGGAAAAGAATGAATTCGAAAATGAAGATAGTATTGCTGGAAGTGGATGCGAAGTATTAATACCCTTTGATGAAAGAAAGCCCCTTAAAGAAATTGAACGATTAATAGTTAAACAATTTAGAAAAAAGATATGGGCCAAATTTATAAAAGCGATAAAAGAATACAATTTAATCAAAAATGGAGATAAGATAGCTGTTGCAATTTCTGGTGGGAAAGATAGTATGCTTATGGCAAAACTTTTTCAAGAGTTAAAACGTCATAGGCAAATGGACTTTGAATTAGAGTTTATAGTTATGGACCCAGGTTATCATGAAAATATAAAGGAGCTTTTGATTGATAACTGTAAATATTTAAATATACCTATAAAAATTTTCGAATCTGGTATTTTTAGAATAGTAGACGATATAGCAAAGGATTATCCATGCTATATGTGTGCAAAAATGCGTCGTGGTGCTCTTTACTCAAAGGCTGCGGAGCTTGGTTGCAATAAGTTAGCTCTTGGTCATCACTTTAACGATGTTATTGAAACTACATTGTTAAATATATTTTACTCTGGAAATTTTAAAACGATGCTTCCAAAATTAAAATCTACAAACTTTGAAAATATGGAATTGATAAGACCTATGTATTTTATTCAGGAGGAACATATAGAAAGATTTACTCAAATAAGTGGGATATGGCCTCTTAACTGTGCTTGTATGGTTGCTGCAAAAAAGACCTCTAGCAAGCGTTACGAGATGAAAGAACTTATAAAGAATTTAAAATCAAATTTTAAAGATGTAGATAAATCAATTTTTAATGCTGCTAAAAACGTTAATATGGATGCTATTTTAGGCTGGGAAAAAAGTGGAAAGAAGTATTCGTATCTAGATTTTTATGATGAAGAATTGTAAGAATAGGATTGTAAAATATTTTTGTACCTAGTATTACTATTGTTAAACAATATTTATAAATGATATAATTTAGGTAATAAGTTATAAAAGTTAGGGGCTGGCTTAAGTGGAGGGTATACTTAAAGAGATTTTAGGCAAATTAAATTCAATTGAAGATGACATAAGCTCCATGAAAACAGAAATAAAAATAGAAGATCTAAAAGAATCAATTTCTTCACAGATTGGTTCAGTAATATCTATCAATTTATGAGACATAAGATTTATCCCATGATAAAAATCAGTCAAGGTTGAAATGCACTGATAAATCAGACCTTGACTGATTTCCAAGTTTTAAAAGATTTAGTAGTTAACAGGTTCATGGAAAATTATGGTCAACAATTTAAGCACAGATTTTTTACATTATCCAATTTAATTACATGTCTCTATATTACAGAGTTTTTTCATTATACCATCCAATTATTTTCCTTGAGTTTTTTAGGTGAAAGATTACAATATATTTTCCGGCTTCCGGATAACCTCTTTTATAAGTCCTAAGCAGTTTTTCGATTTTTTCTTTATCCCGAATTTCAATTTTTTCACCTTCTATAATTTCCGGTTGAACAGTTTCAAAATCCATTGTTTCTTTATATATTCTATCGACATCCTTTGAATTTTTTAGTTTACCAACAACTGCAAAATCAATATCTTCAGGCAACACTCTTAAATAATTATAGTATCCTTTTTGCTTAAAAAAGTTTTCCAGACCTTTATATGATTTATCCCATTCTAGATGGATTATCTTATTGTAATATAGTTTATCATGTAATTCTTTGGTATCATCTGTATACATAATCCTAATGCTTGCCCAACCTTCTCTATTTGACGTCATTTCCTCATAGGTTTGGTTTAATATATCTTTTTGTATAACATTTATCAATTCATTAATTTCGTTTTTATCTGTAAGCTTTACTTGTCTATCAACATAACGTGCATTGATATCTACATAATCAACCTTGCTTAAATTCACTCTAAATATACCATTATTGATTATCTTATACTCTTCTGACTCATATATTTTTTTAATATATGGATTATCTTCTATAAAACTTTGGGGGACTGTATATTTTCTCATAAGGGTGTCTCCATTACTATACTTATATCCTATAGCAATATTTCTAGTGATAAAATTATGTCTTTTATCTATAGCCTCCTTATTGTTAACTATCAGTCTATGAAGCTCTTTTATAGGGATGAAATTATCCTTTTTATGAAACAACCTAGAATCTTGTTTAAAAGTCTTACTATTTATGCTATATCCAAAGTACGCACTTTCTACTTTATCAAGATCAGGTAGGTGTTTTTCATAGCCCGTTAAATCTAACTCCATTATCGTCAACAAAAGCCCTGATGCTACGATAAATGGAACTAGCCCAATTAGCCTATTAAAAACCCATATGGACTTTTGAACTATCATCTCTGATATGATGTAGCCTAGAAGGGCGCCTATGAAAAAACCGAAATACAACCAGATCTGATTATCTTTTGCCATTTCAGAAAAATATAGTCCTCCTAAGATCATAGTACAAAATGTAAACCCATATTTAAACAGAGGCTTTAATATATTAAAAGCAATTGGATCAGTTGCATTTTCCAGATTTCTTTTAATATATAGGAACCTTGAAGCAAAGAACAATATTGCTAGTAGCATTAAATACCATATTATTAGTAAAGGATCTGTATTTCCTCCGTTAAAGCCGTTAGTAAGCGGGATGACATTCATGGCAAAGTTTTCTAAAATCGTGTTGTCAGCAACAAATCCAAATAATATTCTATCAAGGGTTGCCAATACCAGCCCTGTTAGACCTAAAGGTAAAAAGAGGAAAATCAAAGAAAGCACAGCTTGAACAAAAGAAACACCGCTTATCATACCAGTGAATACAGTCATTAAAAACACAGTAAAATTAAGAAGTAATGTAATAAAAAACCACCTATATACATCGGTAAGTACGATTTCTGTACCTGTATACAGATTTGTATATGCTATAAGCATAATTAATAAATTTATTAAAATTGGCAGAGTAAGTATTACTAGGCCAGATACAATATGACTGTTTAAAAGCATTGTTCTAGTAAATGGAAAGGAGTGGGTCATACCCGATGAGTTTTTTAGCTGCAAATATCTAAATATAAGGGTTGCTAGTATTATTGGAACTGCTACTGTATATATCAGCTCAAATCCACTTTTATATATATCTAAGAATTTTTCTATGGTATAATTTACTCTATCTAGATTATTGCTGTTAATCATAAAAATGTATATTGGTCCTGTAAAAAGTAAAGCTAGAAAATATAAAGCTCCTATCCCCCAAAATCTTTTCAAGTCTTCTTTTATGATGGTTTTACTAAAAAAGGATGTTTCTGATTTCATATCCAACGCCCCCCAATTCATATATAAATATTTCTTCTAAGGAAAGAGGTAATATATCTAAAATTATAGGTTTGTATTTGTTAAAGCTTGATATAACCTTGTCCTTTTCTCCCTTCACAATTAATAAGTCTACACTACCCCTTTTTTCTTGGTGTAGTATTTCAAGTTCTTTGGTCAGGTTTTGGGGGAAATCGTCTTTATATGCAGTTTGGATTTTATGAACATCGGACTTTAAGTCATCTAAATTATTTTCAATAAGCATTTTTCCCCTATACATAATGCCTACATAATCACATATGTTTTCCAGTTCTTTCAAGTTGTGGGATGAAACTAGTACAGTAGTTTCTCTTTCAGCAACATCTTCAACTACAAGGTTCCATATTTTTCTTCTCATCAAAGGGTCCAGTCCATCTATTGGTTCATCTAGTATCATTACTTCAGGCATTGTTGATAATGTAAGCCAAAATAATACCTGCCTTTGCATTCCCTTTGAAAGCTTATTTATTTTTTTGTTTTCATCTATCTCAAATATTTCTTGTAACTCTTTATACCGCCTTTCATTCCAATTGGGATATATGGTTTTATAAAAAGAAGCCATGTTCTTAATGGTATATTGAGGAAAAAAATATAAATCGTCTGGTATGTAACCTATCTTTGATTTTAAGTTTATGTTTTCATATACTTTTTGCCCCAGGATTTTTACATCACCCTTATCCTGTTTATATATCCCAGTGAGATGTTTTATCAATGTTGTCTTACCGGCTCCATTAGGTCCTACTAATCCATATATAGAGCCTTTTTGTACGTTTAAATATACATCATCAAGTGCTTTGAAACCATCAAAGTATTTATATAAATTTTTTACTTCAATCATTTTTTTCTCCACCCTTCACTCTTTCATAAACTTCTTCAAGTAAATTTAATAGCTCAGCTCTGTCTAGACCCAGATAGATTAGTTCCGATAAATTTTTCACAACTTCACTTTTAAGTTTTTCCACCTTTTCTTCATTCACCTTTTCTATTTTTTCAGACACAAAGCTTCCTCTACCTCGTACAGAATATATATATCCTTGTCTCTCCAACTCCCTATATGCTTTTTGAATGGTATTAGGATTTATAGTAAGCTGTTTTGCCAATTCTCTGACGGATGGGATTTTCTCACCTGATTTAAGTACATCTCGTATTATTAGTTGCTTAAACTTCTCTACCAATTGTTCATATATGGGCTTCCTACTTTTGAAATCTATTTGTATCATTTGACACCTCCTTTTGCATTGCGCACTAAATGTACTATGATTACTAATACACTTAGTATTATATTTTCATTTTATATCTGTGTCAATAGGTGTATTTAAAAATTAAGAAATATTGATAAAATCTAGAAAAGGCCAGAAAAATAATGAGAAAAAATGGTATAATAGCAATTGCATAAAAAATAACCCCAAAATTTTCATGGGGTATTTTAATACTACTATCGATTAATTTATGTTCCATAAGGCAGGTCTGGTTTAATTAAGGGGAACGCTAGGATAGACTATCTATAAGTAAACGGGATTCATATCTCGGTTCCTGTAGTACTTCCAAGCCATTCTATAATCCTCCCTTTGAAGTGTTGAAATAAATTTTTGGTATCTATCAGCCAGGTATTTAAAATTCGGTCGTGTTGCAGAGTTTAGTAGATAAGCAGATTCTGTTGCCCTAGCTTTTCTATTTTTATTTAAAGCGTTAATTATTTCATCGGCAGTTCCTATACCTATACCATGCCCGTAATAGGTGCTATTACCTAAATCTATTACATTCTCCCCTTGCCATTCAGGTGTTTTGGGGTTTACATCGGGGTTTTTAAAATATCTACAGTCTCCCGGAAAATAGTCAGCTTCATTTCTATAAAGACCGATTCCTAGATCTCTATCAATATAGGCCCAGTTCATTAAATGTATATTTGCAAACATTGTATTAAATAGCTTTTGAGGAAATATATTAAGAAGTGCTTTGTAAAAAACTATTACCATTGCCGTAGCGCATTCAGTACCGTATTTTGAACTATTTATATAAATATCTCTAATTGCATCAGAAGGGAGTACTCCCTGCTTTAATTGAAAGCCGCCTTCATTAGTTCGGGTCCAATAATCGGTATTGCACCTAGATTCGCGAAAGGTTTCAAAGGAAAATTTACTCTTATGTAGCTCTATGGCAGCATTAATGATATTTTTCCTCAAATTCAGTTCAAATTCTAACTGATATAGTGAATCGTATCTATAAGTCGCACTACTTGATAGCATCTTATTAATAATTTTTCTTTCAATACTGCCTTGAGGATACTTATTTATAATATTATCGTCAACAATTATTTCTCCTGCAATTTTAATCAATATACTCCCCCCTTATAGCAATTTGTATTTGTTTTTCGATGGGATATTGTATCCAATCATTCCAATACTCCATATTTTTACGATGCAATCTAAATGAGAAGTTTGAAAGAAGTGTTTTTGTATCATCATCTAGTTTTCTAAACTCATCCAAAAGCTTATATTCTTCTTTAGTTAATGATTTTAATATTTCTCCAGTATCAGTTGAGGCAATTTTACATAAATATTTAGCTTCCCAAGCTATAGCATAGGGCTTAGGATGCGGAGTTTGCTGAAAACTTTCTCCTGTGAAATATAGAAATAAACTGTTATCCTCGATCCAGTTGAGGCAGGATAAATACTTTTCTTCTTTATCTGTTTTATCGTCCATATCTATGCATGGTATAAAGCCAAGGAGTTTACATGCCAACTCAAAATCTTTTGGATGTGAAGATTGTAAGCGGTTTGCAATCAGAACAAGACTCTCGGGATCACGACATTCAAAAAAAGCCCAAACTAAGTCATGTATAAAGAAACCCCTTCTATGTCGATTAAAAATCATATCCACCATAGTAGGTAAGAAAGTTTTATCTTTATATATTTTAGTAATAAGTGTTGCAGCAATGTCTAGCAGCTTGTCGTATTTATTATTTATTCCATCATCGGCAAAACCTGTATCTAAGATCCATTTCAAAACAGAATGAATCGTTTGTATATAATCGGACGGCAAAGATTCAGAAGCTTTATTATTTGCACTATTAGTTAATATTTCATCCGTGATTTCTAAAGCAATTCTGTTTCGTGAATTTAAACTGCTTAAAAGACTAAACTCCTCAATTGTTGACTTTAATATAAATAATGAAGGAAAATGTAGATTTTCATCATTAAGTAACTTTATGGCTTTTTTAGTATTGTTTTCTACCAATTCATGAAAAAAATTTTTCAGCTCTTTTACTCCCATGTGAAGTCGGATTTTGTCCAAGGGGTTTATGATATTTAAACAGTCATTAACCACATTATCTCTCCTTTCTTTTTCAAGTACATATTACTTAGATAGAAAATTCATAATCTAGAAAAGACTTTCAGATTTATAAGAATAAAAAGATACAATATATCAATATTGTTATTATTTTGATTCAATCTTTATGCTAAAAAAATATAATTTTACTTAAAGGAAAGGTAGAACAGGTCATGAATTGCTATATAATAAAAAGAGAAAATAGTATAAAAGTTTTTTTGGAGATAATTAGAGAAAGGGAAGAGTTATGAGAAAAATTGTTTGTAAAATATGTGGAAATGATGTACAAACTATAAGAGACCAGCAATTTGATATGTGTTACTATTATTGTGAATATTGTGAATTTATTTTTATCGATGAGAGAGAAATTCTTTCAAAGGAGGAAGAACTTCAACAGTATGAGCTACATGAAAATTCAATTGAAAACGAAGGCTATGTAAATATGTTTAAAAGATTTATAGAAAAAAGCATTATTCCCTACAAAGATAATATAAGGAATGGGTTAGACTTTGGATGCGGTCCGGGGCCGGTGTTGGCTGAATTGCTTAAAAGAGAGGGGTTACAAGTAGATATATACGACCCATATTTTGCCCCTGAAAAGGTTTTTGAAAGTAAAAGATACGACTTGATAACTTCTACAGAAGTGTTTGAGCATCTAAAAGAACCAATAGAAACTCTAAAACTTTTAAAAGAACATCTCAATGGCAAGGGTATTTTAGCAATTATGACGTTATTTCATCCCAATAACGAAGAAAAGTTCAAAAAATGGTGGTATAGGAGGGACCCTACCCATATTTCATTTTACACCCCTAGAACCTTTAGGTATTTAGCAAACAAGTTCCATATGGATGTTTTAAAGATTGATCAGAAGAATATATGTGTTTTACAGAATTGTTAACTTGTTGTTTATAAAAATTCACTATATCTTTATTTTTCAAAAAACACTATAAATAACAAAGCCCAAGGCTTAATTTATTAGGATTTTGAGAATCCTTCTGGTTCATGTGAAGATTTGCCCTCTTTAAAAAATAGCAGTAGCAACAAATGCTTTAAAATCACTCAGAAGGAAACCTCAAAATCCCTAAAGTAATATAAATTTAATCTTAGAATTGTATATCTATATAATAAGATTATTAAATGTATAAGAGATGAAAAAACAAAATGATGACTTTCTATTTCCCTGCTATTCTAGCACTTAAAGATGAGAATAATCAATATTAGAAAGATTATTTTCAATATAAAGTTGAAATCCTATTAAAATAAAAATATAATTAATTATAAAAAGAAAAGGGGAGGAAAACAAATGCTTATAAATAGTGGCGAACTGGAAAGAAAAGCGATATTGAGTACTGCTGAAAGAATGTGTGTCGCTGCCCGTACAGCGCCAAAGGGCAAAGGAGTTGACAACATAGTAACAGCAGTATTAACAGATTCTGAAAAAGAAAGCCTGGCAATAGAAATGGATAAAATAGCCCAAAATGAAGGAATAGATTTTTTTGCAAGGGATGCTAAAAACTTAAGAGAGGCAGAAGCGGTAGTTTTAATAGGGACAAAAATAAAAACAAGAGGTATTCCCTACTGTGGATTTTGTGGTTTTGGAAACTGTCAGGGGAAAATTGAACACGGTGGAGTCTGTGCCTTTGACGTAGGTGACCTAGGAATTGCTATTGGTTCTGCAGTCAGTATATCAGCCGATGATAGAGTTGATAACCGTATCATGTTCAGTATAGGAAAAGCTGCTCTGAATTTAAATCTGCTGGGAGAAGACATTGCCATAGCTTATGGCATTCCGCTAGTAGCAAAAGGAAAAAGTATTTTCTTTGATAGAAAATAATAACATTTTTGATGCATTGTTATTGTTATTGAAGAGGAAATAGTAGAGGAGTTTCTTGAAAGGATAGGAAAGTAGAATGAAGAAGGAATATCTTGAGTTAATTAAAGAACTTGAGGCATACAATGTATCCGCCGATGAAGTAAGGAAGCTGATAAGGAAGAAGGTAGATATGCCAAAAGTTAAACTTAAAACTATATCTTTGCCATATCTTAATTCTATTTCTCCGACGATTGAAAGTACAGCTTTAAAATTATCAGAAGAGCAAGGAGAACTTTGCAGAGCCATAGGAAAATTTAGAGGTATGAATGGAGAAAGGGAAGGAATTAAACTGTCCGATGGAGAGGCATATAATGAGATAACTAAAGAGCTTTTGGATGTGGCTCAAACGGCTATAACTATGATACTGGTTTTAGAAAAACAACATGGAATAAATGTAGAAAAATATATAAATGAACATATAGAAAAATTGATTGAGAAGGGTTATGTGGAAGTTTTAGAGTAGATATTAAGTAGACTTATGTATGTAAGTCTGCTTTTTTATTGTATAGGAATTCAAACATTTTTTGAAAAAAATTGCAGGTATAAAACAAAGTAAATTCAAGGGATGCAAGAAATTACAAACTTTTACCAGTTAAATATTAAAAAGGCTAACTAAGAGCTAATCAGGGCTACCAACTACGAACTACTAACTACGAACCAACAAATGCGTCGAAGACGCCTTTGTTCTTTCATTATTGTCCATAGAATTAGTGGTTTTACAAACAACATTATTTTTAAAGGAGCATGAATTTTTGTATGTATGAAGTGATAGACATGGGAATTAAGGTAATACTATCTTAAAATGAATATAAAAATAAAAAAAGCGTTTACAAATTTCTAAAAATTATATATAATAAACACAAGAGTTGGATATATCAGAACTTTGTTTGGTATTATCAAACAAAAGGGGAGTAGATATATGGGTGCTAATATTAAACTGAAACCAAAGTTAATTCAATCGATTGATAGGGCTCTTCAAATATTAGAATCATTTTCCAATGAAGAGAAGGAGCTAGGCGTTACAGAGATAGCTAATAGACTAGATTTGCATAAGAGTACTGTACATGGAATATTAACTACTTTAGAATATAGAGGATATATTAAAAAAAATGTAAAAACAGGAAAGTATCAACTTGGATTGAAACTACTTGAACTAGGAAATTTAGTGCATGACAGTATGGATTTGATTAGTTTGGCTAAGCCATATTTACAAGAATTAGTTAATAAGCATCAGGAAACTGTTCATTTAGTAGTATATGATAGAGGAGAGGTAATATATATAGATAAAATTGAAGGCAAAGGTGCAATTAAAATCATGTCGCGAATTGGTAAAAGAAATCCAGTTCATTGTACAGGAGTAGGAAAATGTTTACTCGCCTTTAGAGAAGACCATGAAATAGAAATGATATTAAAACAAGATCTTAAAAAATATACGGTTAATACCATTACAGATTCAGAAAAGCTTAAGGAACAAATATTAGAAATTAGGAAAAATGGATATGCTTTTGATATGGAAGAGATAGAGTTAGGGCTTAGATGTATAGCTGCACCAATTAGAGACCATAGGAGAAAGGTGGTTGCTGCTATCAGTTTATCAGGACCTTCCATGAGAATGGACCAAGAAAGGATGCAAAATTTAGTAACAGATGTTAAGAAAGCTGCAGATATGATATCAAGAAATTTAGGATATATAGATATGCATTTCTAAAATTTAGCTTGTCGAGTTATGAAAGTTATTCCAGTTAAGAACAAAGGCGTCTTCGACGCATTTGTTGGTTCGTAGTTAATAGTTCGTAGTTGGTAGCATATGAAGGTCGTTCTTTAGGGTCTTTCCTGTAGCCCGTCACCTGTCACCTTTTTGCCATGAGCGGTCAGCAGTTAGCTGTTAGCCTTTTTAATATTTAACTTTTCAAAAAATGTTTGAGTTCCTATGCAATAAAAATATCAATCAAAGTTTAGGAGAATGTATGAATATATAAATGAATTATATAATTTTAAAGTGCCTTAATTGGCTATTTTTTTCACCAGTGTATCAGAACGGCGTTTGATAATGTAGTAAAGCTCGCTTCAGTGATAATTTGCATGCATAAAGCAAAAAGCTTATTAGAAATAAATTTTTAATTACACTAATTAAGAAAGGAGGATGGATTTTCATAAAAAACATTATTTCTAGAATAGTATCATCAAGGGAAACGTTTGTAACGACTCTACTTAGAAATTTGACCCGGTAGCTTAAAAATCAAATGAGGAGGATTAGGAATGAGTGTAGAAAACAAAATAGCTGTAAAAGAGAGTAGATTTGAAAAAGGCTCTAATATAGTACAAGGATTAAAAGACTTACCGAAATCACTAAATTCTAAAACAATTACAGCTGGCGTTGTTGCAGCAATATTTGGATGTACTGGTCCAGCACTATTAGTTATTAAAGCAGCAACAGACGGTGGATTAACACAAGTTCAAGCTATTTCTTGGTTATTCTCTATTTACTTCTTTGGAGGTTTAATAAGTATTTTTATGGCACTTAAATATAAGATGCCAATTAATGGAGCTTATTCCATTCCAGCAGCTGCTATGATGATTGGAGCACTTCAGAACTTTACGGTGTATGAAGCTGCAGGTGCTTATTTTGTATCAGGGGTACTTGTATTAATACTTGGTTTTTCGGGTTTAATTGGTAAGTTTATGAAATGGATGCCTCTACCAATTGTTATGTCGATGATTGCAGGTGCTTTGATAAGATTTGGAACAGGTATAATCACTTCTGCACAGCAAGTACCGTTAATGGGAATAGCAGCTTTATTTGGCTTTTTAGTTTTACCGAAGATTTCAAAGAAGATACCACCTGTTCTTGGAGCATTATTGCTAGGAATAATTACGGTTAGTTTAACTGGCGGACTTACTTGGAATACTGCAGAGTTCAAGTTTATTGCCCCACAACTTATAATGCCTCAATTTAGTTTAGATGCAATAATATCCATAGCAATTCCCTTGACAATATTGGTTATTGGAGCAGAAAATGCTCAGGCGACAGGTGTATTACTATCACAGAATTATAAAGCTCCAGTAAATGCAATGACTATTATAAGTGGAATTGGTGGCATGTTAGCTTCCCTGTTTGGGGGGCATAACGCAAACATAGCTGGGCCTATGACAGCCATATGTGCATCTGAGGAGGCAGGAGATGATAAAGAAGCGAGATATGCTGCAACTGTTGTAAATGGAGTAATTTTTAGTGCGTTTGGATTAGTTGCTAGTTTGGCATTAGCATTTGTAAAAGGGTTACCAAAGGCCTTAATAGGAATAGTAGCAGGATTAGCAATGATTAATGTGTTATATAGTGCTTTCAATGAAGGTTTTGCAACTAAGAAATTTAAGTTTGGGTCATTTTTTGCACTCATTATAGCTATGAGTGGAATAACACTATTTAAGATAAGTGCACCATTCTGGGCATTATTAGGTGGCGTTGTTGTTTCATACTTAACTGAACCAAATGACTTCAAGAACAGGTAGTAATTTAAATCAATATATAGTAAAGAATATACAAAAAAGGAGGAAGTATTTATGCGTTTAGCAACTTTAAAAGCTGAAATAATTGAAGAGAAATGTATTGGATGTAGAACATGTGAAAAAGTATGTCCTACTTTAGCAATTAAAATGGTAGATAGGGTAGCAGTAATAGACTTAGATAAGTGTACAGGGTGTGGAAACTGTGAACAAAGATGTCCTGTATATGCTATCGAATTAAAAAGAAGAGAAGAGCCAGTAAAGCTTTATGTAGATCCTTCAACGGTAGATCAAAAAGAAATTGAAAAAATATGTACTAAAGCAAAATTCAATCCAGAACAAATTATTTGTTATTGTACAGAAACCAGAGCAGAAGAAGTTGCAGCAGCAATTATTAAAGGGGCTGACACTCCTGAGAAAATCAGCTTAGCTACTGGAATTAGAACAGGTTGTAAAGTTGAGTGTATTCAACCAGTTCTTAGATTATTAGAAGCTGCAGGAATAAATCCAGAAAGGCCAGAAGGATGGCAGTGGTACGGCAAGACACCTACAATTTGGGATATTCCAGAGGAAGTTAAAGAAAAGTATAACAATAGAGGATTCTATTTTGATAAAGATATTGAGTTATTAGATAAAGTTGCAGAGACTAGAAAAAAAGCGGTAGAAGAAGAGAAGGAGGTAATATAGTATGAATAAGCCAATTCAACCTATTGCACCAAGAGTATCTCAGTATGGAGTTGATCCAAAGTTTGTAACTAAAAGAATGTCTGAATATCCTGAAATGGTATCAGTGATGTTGAGAGATTTATTTGATGATACACCAGAAGTAATTTTTCCAAGTGACAAGGGGTTAGAAGCAGTTAGAGAAGCAGCACTTAAAGCTTTAGAAAACGTTGATATGAGTATGATTAAACCCGGCGACTCAGTTAATGTATGTGCTTCACACCATGGTTTTACTATATTAGGTGGAGAGCCTTATGCTGTATTACTAAAAACAGTTAGAGATGTAATTGCAGAGAGAACAGGGACAGAAGACATTAGACTAAGAGCTGGGGTAGGTTTAAGGTTTAGAGAAACTGAAGAATATATGAAAGCCTTTGGATTAGATAAATATTACAATGGAAAAGTAAAAGGGGTAGCTCCTGTAGACGAAGGTATACCAATTGAGACGGAAATAGGAACACTTTATGGGATTAAGGCTATATATGATGCAGACTGGATCGTTCATGTACATAATAGTGATGTAAGAGAAGTACATTTTCATAGACAAGTAGATAGAGCAGTTAAGCCTTTTGGTATGTCATATGCAAGAATAGAAACCAGATCAACATATCATCAAAACTTAGGACCAAGAGCTGCTAACTTTACTGCACGTTCAATTTTTGAGTCGGATTTTGTTCAGAGCAAGTTTGCCTTTACAGCATTCTTAGATATGTCTCCTGTAGGGGTAGTAGGGGTAGATGCTGATAATAGTTTATATGATTTGAATGATAGATTAACTGTAGCAGGGTGTAAGTACTATGGAAAAATAATGACTCTGCTAGGAGAAATTGATGAATGCATAGTTGGCCTTGATTTCCCATGCCCTGTACCATATGTTTTTGCTGCAGGGGTAATATATGCTAACTTTGTTGGCGCTAATATGGACTTATTTGACCTAGACAACTCATTATCACCTTATACTTGGTATACAGAGGCATTCTATGGAAAAGATGGTAAACCCCTTGTTGGTAGCATTCCTCCAGTAAATCCTGCAATCAAGATGGTTGTGCATAACTATGCTTGGGGAGGATACCCAAGTGCATTCTTTAGTCACCATATACCTACAATAGTTGTTGGTCGCGAACAAGCAGATAAATTCAATATGGACCCACAAAACCTAGATTATATGAAACATTCAGTTATATCTGACAGCTTAGATTCTGCAATGGAATATGCATATAAAGTAGCTAAAACTGATAAAGTATTAATCTTCGATGGTGCTGCTGGAGGAATGAACGTAAGTGAATCTCTTGCAAAACTATTGATTGAAAAAGCCCCTGAAGTTAGTAAAAGAGTAGATGAAGAATTATTACCAAAGTGGTTAAAACAACGTGGAATTGATCCAGCAGCTGTAAAATAAACATTAGAGAATGAGCTTCTAAATAAAATTTACCTCTTGTGTTAATTAATTTTAGTAAAGTAAGCTAAGCAGCCTATAAGATTTCTGCTGAGGAGATTTTGAAGGACGGCCTTTCCAGTTAAGTGTTTTAGTGATAAAAGAAAACAGTCCTTCACTGATAGTCGGCTGAAGATTCTTATAGGTTGCTATTATTATCAGGATTCAGTTCAATAAGTTGAATCTACAAGATATCCTAAATTATTGTTTGGAGGTATATAATGGTTAAACACGAAGAAATTGTTGACATTAGGGATATTATATTTGAGTCAATAATGGATGCAAAGTTTACTGCACAAATTACAGCCGAAAGGGAAGGCCTTATTTCAGGAAGTAAATATGCATTTGAAAAATTAATGGACATCGGAGTAGATATTGAGTTTTTGGTTGCTGATGGCAAAACCGTTTCGAAAGGCGATTTAGTTGCAAAATTTGAGGGTAATCCAAAACAAATAACCTTAGCAGAAGAAATAATAATAGGAAAATTGGCGAAAACTTCAGGCATAGCTACAGCATCTAATAAAGCATCGAAGCTAGGAGGAGAAAGCTGTAAGATAGCATCTGGTGCTTGGAAGAAAATGCCTCCAGAAATAAAAGATGTTGTGAGGGAGGCTATAGTGACAGGTGGAGCTTCTCCAAGACTTTTTGATGTTCCTTTTGTATATTTAGATAAAAATTATGTTCGTATTTTTGGTAGTATTTCAAAGGCTTTAGAGGCTACTAAAAACTTAGAGGGATATATAAAAGTGGTTCAACTGAAAGCTGAAACCGGATCAATTGAATATGAAACTAGAGAAGCTGTGAAAGCTTTAGCCGATGTAATAATGGTTGACACGGGAAGAATTGAAGATGCTATTAAAGCTATTAATATCTTAAAAAAATTAGGTGTTAGATCTGATAAAAAAGTTGCCTTTGCCAAGGGTGTGAAGATTTCAGATATTCCACGTTGTAGAGAAGTTGGTATAGATTTATTATGCATTGGAAAGGAAATAGTAGATGCACCTCTTTTAGATATGAAGTTGGATATTGTTCCTAGTTAGGAGATGAAAATATGAACTTAAACCTATTAGAGAAAACAGAAATTTGGATTGGAAAACTAAAATTAGAAGAAGCCAATCTTAATGAAATTGCAGGCGTAGTTGCTGAAGTGCTTGAACTTCCACGGGATAAGGTGTTAGTAGTAGATGTTAGAGAAGATCATATAACGTTAGATGTATTACAACATGAGCTAAAAGCTGAAGCTGTTTACGGCAAAAAGAAAGAGTTGTTAAACAAATTATCTTTTATACCTGGAGTAAATATTTTCGAAGATACAGATATTCATTCAGCAGGGATACTAGGAATGATTGGATTAGATGAAGAGGATACCAGCACAGTTATAAAAAATACAAATAAGATTGCCGAGGAAATTCAAAAGCGAATAGCTAAGAGAGTTATAGTGTATCCAACAGGTTTTGAGGTTAAAAGAGGAATGATAGAAGACACGAATACGCCCTTAATTATGGAAATGTTAAAGGAAAAAGGATATAAAGTTAGTTCAGGTGATGCGATTGATGACGATGTTGATTTAATTGCTGGAAAGATACGACAAGCAGTAAATGCTGGGTACGGTTTAGTTATAACTACCGGTGGAGTAGGAGCTGAAGATAAGGATAAGACTGTTGAAGCTATTTTAAAGTTGGATCCTAATGCAGCAACACCATATATAGCTAAATTTCAAAAGGGGACAGGTAGACATGAAAAAGATGGAGTTAGAATTGGCATAGGAAGAGTAGGACAAACTCTTATAATTGCACTACCTGGACCTAATGATGAAGTGAAAATTGGTATTGAAGTAATAATTAGATGTTTAGAAATAGGAGTAAATAAAGAAACTTTAGCAAATGAATTAGCAAAATCTTTGAGAGACAAGTTAAGAAAAAAACATCATAAACAACATTACAAGCATTGATGGAGGGGGAAAAATGAATAATATACAGATAAAAGAAGCTGCAGACTTTTTGGCTAAAGCTAGCAGGACACTTGAACCTATGGATGCTTTGACCAAAATATACAGTGATATAACAGTTGATGATGCTTATAAAATTCAGCTAGAAAATATCAATAAAAAAGTTGCCGATGGCAGAACAATTATAGGTAAAAAAATTGGGTTGACTAGTCATGCGATGCAGGAAATGCTAGGAGTTCCTGAACCTGATTATGGGCACCTGTTAGATGATATGTTAGGAGATGAAGAAGTACCTATAAAGGTTTCTTCATTACTGCAACCTAAGATCGAACCAGAATTAGCTTTTATATTGAAAGATGAACTAAAGGGTCCAGGAATAACAGTTGCAAATGTAATTGAAGCAACTGCAGGAGTAATGCCTGCCTTAGAAATAATAGATAGTAGAATTAAAGATTGGAAAATAAAAATACAAGATACAGTTGCAGATAATGCTTCAAGTGCAATGGTAGTTTTAGGTGGAAAGATGATGCCAATAAGTGAATTGGATTTAAGACATATTGGGTTAGTATTAGAAAAAAATGGACAAATTATTGATACAGCAGCAGGAGCAGCAGTTTTAGGAAATCCGGCAATAGCTGTAGCTTGGCTAGCAAATAAATTAGCTCAATATGATATTTCATTAAAACCAGGAGAAATAATTTTAGCAGGCTCTCTTACTAAAGCCTATGAAATAGAAGCTGGCGATCTATTTACTGCAACATTTGATAAACTTGGAACAGTAAAAGTATTATTTAAATAAATATAGGGGGTACAAGAAAGATGAGTAAAAAAATTAAGGCAGCTATAGTAGGACCAGGAAACATAGGAATGGATTTAATGTATAAACTAATTGATAGTAAGTATATTGAGCTGGATAGTGTGATAGGAATTGATCCTAATTCTAATGGTTTAAGGTTAGCTAGGGAAAATGGTTTTAAGACATTTCATACTGGGTTGGAAGCGATTATAGGAAATAAAGATATAAAGATAGTTTTTGATGCGACAAGTGCAAAGGCTCATTTAAAGCACGCTGAAATGTTAAAAAATGATAACAAAATAGCTATAGATTTAACACCAGCTGCTGTTGGACCATATGTTGTTCCTCCAGTAAACTTCGATGAAAATGTTGATAGTATAAACATAAACATGGTAACCTGTGGAGGTCAAGCAACTATACCGATAGTAGCAGCTATTAATGAGGTAGCAGATGTTGAGTACGCAGAAATAGTGGCAACAATATCAAGTAAAAGTGCAGGACCAGGAACTAGACAAAATATTGATGAATTTACTGAAACAACATCAAAGGCTATAGAAAAAGTTGGTGGAGCAAAGAAGGGTAAGGCTATTATTATATTAAATCCTGCTGAGCCACCTATAATAATGAGAGATACGGTTCATGTTAAAGTAGCTAATCCGGATGAAAAGGCAATAAACGATGCTGTTATAAATATGGTTAGCAAAGTTAAAGAATATGTACCAGGCTACCAATTGAAAGTGCCTCCAATTATTGATGGAGATAAAGTAACTGTAATGCTTGAAGTTGAGGGGGCAGGAGCTTTCTTGCCTAAATATTCAGGTAATCTTGATATAATGACTGCAGCCGCAAAGGCAGCAGGAGAAAAAATAGCTCAAAGATTGTTGGAAAAAGAGTAAGGAGGATAAAAATGGGAAAAAAAATTAGAATTGTAGATACTACATTAAGGGATGGAATGCATGCAGTAGCACATCAATTTACTCCTGAAGATATGGCTGAAATAGCTTTGAAATTAGATGAAGCGGGAGTTGATACTATTGAGGTAAGCCATGGTGATGGATTAGGAGGTTCTTCATTCCAATACGGGTTTGCAGCTGCATCTGATCAAGAGTACCTAGAGGCTGTTTCTAAGGTATTAAAAAGAAGTAAATTGGCAGTTTTACTGTTGCCGGGTATAGGAACTCAAGAGCACTTGGAAATGGCAGCTCAATATGGAGCTAAAGTTGCAAGGATTGCAACTCATGTAACAGAAGCTGACGTTGGAGAACAACATATAAAATTAGCTAAGAAACTTGGTATGGAAGCAATCGGATTTCTGATGATGTCCCATATGGTAGATAAAGAAAAAGTAGTAGAGCAGGCAAAACTATTTGAAAGTTATGGTGCAGATACGATTTATGTAACAGATTCAGCAGGGGCCCTTGCACCAAATGAAGTTAGAGAACGAATAGAGGCAGTGAAAAAAGCTGTATCTGTGCCTATTGGACATCATGCTCATAATAATTTAGGCTTAGCTATAGCTAACTCTTTAGCAGCTATAGAAGCAGGTGCCGATATTGTTGATGGAACATGTAAAGGTCTGGGTGCAGGTGCAGGAAATGCACAGTTAGAAGTGTTGGCAGCAGTATTAAATAAATTGGGTTATGAGACCGGAATTGATTTATATAAAATTATGGATGTAGCAGATGATATTGTAGCTCCAAAGATGAAAAGACCGCAAGTAATTGATAAAAACTCGTTATCTATAGGATATGCTGGAACTTATGGAAGTTTCTTATTACATGCTCTAAGGGCATCTGAAAAGTTTGGAGTAGATGCTAGAGATATATTAATCGAAATGGGTAGAAGAAAAACTGTAGGTGGGCAAGAGGATATGATTGTAGATGTTGCCTACGAACTTAGCAAAAAAAATCAAATGATAGATAAAACTGGATTACAGATTGGATAAATTATACAACTCAATAGATTATCGGTATTACCAGTAAAGAAGGGAAACAAAAAATGATAAAATTCGTTGGGAAAGATTTACTAGAGGCTTTTGTTAAAATAAGTCCTTACATTAATGAATTGACATATAGTGATAACTTTATTGCTGTAGCAGATACTGAAAAATATATTGCTTATACACCTGCTAAAGGACTTAAGCTAAATGTTAAAGTTGGAACTAGGGTTAAAGAAGGAAGTACTGCAGATTTAGCTATGAAGAATGGAAAAAAGACTGTGCTAAACATTTCTAAAGAAGTTTACGGTTTACCCTTTAAAGCAATAGCTGAGCCTATATATGATGAGGACGGCAAAATAATTGGCGCAGTATTAATTGGCACAAGTACAGATAATGAAGAGAAGTTAAAAAATACGGTAGATAATTTTGCTGAATCCTTTGAATATGTGAATAAAACTATTCAAGAAATTTCACTGGCTGCAAGCAATCTTGCAGAAATAAGTGAAAAATTAGCTGAAATGGTTGTAGAGACCCAAATCAAAGTTAAAAAGAGTGATGAAATAATAGGAATGATAAAGCACTTAGCAAGTCAAACTAAACTATTAGGTTTGAATGCTGCAATAGAAGCAGCTAGAGCTGGAGATTATGGAAGAGGGTTTGCAATTGTGGCTAACGAGATACATCGACTATCAGAACAAAGTAACGATTCAGTTGAAAATGTGTCCTCGATTTTAGATGAAATGATAGAAAACATTGAAGAAATTAATAAAAGTTCTCAAGAAACTAGTGCTGTATGCCAACAACAAGCTTCTGCCTCACAAGAAATAGCAGCCACAATAGATGAATTAGCTAAAAGACTAGATGAGTTAAAAGAATTTAGTGATATAATTTAATGGTTGCTATTTTGAAAGTTTGTATAAGAGTTTAAGGAGTGGTTTCTTTCGATATTAAACTACAAAAAACAAACTAGGGAATATTGCTGGACATTATAGTTGATTATAATATAAAAATTGATTATAATATAAGAGGGATGAGAAAAATAATAGACAAAGAAGTCATTCGAAGGAAAGAATTCCTTTAAATTCTTATTTTATTATAACTATATAACAAATATATTAATATGTTAAAGAAAATAAGACCATGAAGGTCTTCCAAAGATATAGGAGGCCTTCATGGATTTTTTATTTATAAAAATTAACTTATGATGTTTAACATACCGCTACCGGGAGGAACAACGGACCCTGCTGTTGAAGTTATATTGGCAGCCATGCTATTAGGGTCTTATGCTGCAGTTATTGTATTTACTGATAGATACCGTGTAATTATAGATGATAAATATGATATAATTATAAAAAATAAAGAATTTTTAAGCAAAAATAATATAATTGATGAAGGTGAGATAATAGTATGAAGATACTTTATTACGATTGTTTTTCAGGTATTAGTGGAGATATGAACTTGGGAGCTATGATAGATTTAGGTGTAGATAAAGATTATTTAATAAATGAGCTTTCAAAATTAAATTTAGATTCAGAGTTTGAGCTAAAAGTAAGTAGAGCTAACAGAAAAGGAATAGATGGTACAAAGGTAGATGTGGTGTTAAAAAATAATCATAATCACCACCATAGTCATGAGCATTATAATGAGATACATACTCATAGTCATGTTCATAGAAACTTGAAAGATATTGAAAACATTATAAACTCAAGTGATTTAAGTGATAAGGTGAAAAAACTAAGTATGAAAATATTCATGGAGGTTGCTAAGGCAGAGGCTAAAGTTCATGGAAAATCTTTGTATGAGGTTCATTTCCACGAGGTAGGAGCTATAGATTCGATTGTTGATATAGTTGGAGCTGCAATATGCATTGACTACTTAGACGTAGATAAAATTATGGCTTCCCACGTTGAATTAGGTGGAGGCTCTGTAAAATGTGAACATGGAATTATTCCAGTGCCAGCACCGGCAACAATAGAGATATTAAAAGGAATACCAATCAAGTTAGGTAAGGTAGAGTTTGAGACTACAACTCCAACAGGGGCGGCAATATTGGCAGCAGTTGTGGATGAATTTAGCAGCAATTTAAACTTAGCTATTGATAAAGTTGGCTATGGCATTGGTAATAGAGACCTGGAAATACCCAATGTGTTAAGAGTCTATTTAGCTGAGGAAATTAAAGAGAAAAATGATACAAAAAATAATAATTATATTTTGGAAACAAATATTGATGATATGAATCCAGAACTGTATGGGTATATAGAAGAAAAATTGCTTAAAAATGGAGCACTAGATGTATATAAAACGCCTATAATTATGAAAAAGGGACGTCCTGCAACAAAACTCACTGTTTTGGTTAAAGAGAGAAATGAAGAAGCAGTAAAAGAAGTGATATTTAAAGAAACTACGTCCATAGGGTTAAGAAAATATAAAGTTGAAAAAATAATGCTTGATAGGGATTTTACAAAAGTGAGAACTTCCTATGGAGATGTAACGATAAAGAGTAGCTATTATAAGGGCGAGAAGGTTAAATATAAACCAGAATATGAAGATTGTAAGAAGCTTGCACAGCAATATAATGTATCAATTAATGATGTATATAAAGAAGTTAATAAATTAGTAGAGAAGGATTTTAACGATAAATAATCTCAAACATAAAGGTTTATAAATAGTTTATAAGATTTTGTTAAAGAATTATAGATTAAGCATGAAAGTGATTTAATGAGCATACAAAAGCTAATTAAAGGAGGATAGAAGATGAATATAGCAGAAATAAAAAAGATGTTAGAAGAAGTACGATCAGGTAAACTAGAGATAGATGAGGCAGTTAACCAAATTAAGGATTTACCATTTAAAGAGTTAGGGTTTGCCACAATAGATAATCACAGGGAAATTAGAAACGGGTATCCGGAAGTAATTTACTGTGAGGGTAAAACAGTAGAGCAAGTAAAAAAAATTGTTGAATTCATGCTCACAAAAAATAATGATATATTGGCTACAAGGGCAAATGAAGAAATGTATAATGAAATTAAGAAAATTTGTCCGGATGCACATTATAATAAATTAGGAAGAACTATATCCATTAAGAAAACCAAAGAAGAATATACAGATAGCTATATAGCCATAGTTGCAGCAGGGACATCAGATTTGCCTGTAGTAGAAGAGGCATATGAAACAGCAAAAATATTAGGAAATAGAGTTGAAAAAATTATTGATGTTGGTGTTGCAGGCATACATAGACTATTTGCCAAACTAGATGTTTTGAGGAAGGCAAAAGTAGTAATAGTAGTAGCAGGAATGGAAGGTGCTCTGGCAAGCGTTGTTGGAGGACTTGTAGATAAACCTGTTATAGCAGTGCCAACTAGTGTAGGGTATGGTGCTAATTTTGGAGGACTAGCATCATTACTTTCTATGTTGAATAGTTGTGCCAGTGGAATAAGCGTAGTAAATATAGATAATGGGTTTGGAGCAGCTTATAATGCTAGTATAATAAACAAATTATAAGTTGCGGAAATGTAACAATTTGTTTCTTTTTAATAGCAAGGATAAAAGTTATATGTTTAATCTAAATAGATTCAACTAAAAATTTGCGTGTGTATAAGGGGAGGAGCATATATATGGAACTAAATCAAAAACTACAAAAGCTTCAAGAGATTCTAAAGGAACTAGATAGTGCTGTAGTAGCCTTTTCAGGTGGAGTGGATAGTACATTTCTGTTAAAGGTTGCCCATGATGTATTAGGTGAAAATGTTATTGCTGTTACAGCAACTTCATCGACTTATCCCGAAAGAGAATTAAAAGAAGCCATAAAATATGCTAAAGAATTTAAAGTTAGACATGAAATTATAGAGTCAGAGGAATTAGATATTGATGGATTTGCAAAAAATCCAACAAACAGATGCTATTACTGTAAACATGAATTGTTTTCAAAGTTAAGAGAAGTAGCAAAACAAAATAATATTAAATATGTGTTAGATGGTTCCAATTATGACGATATAGGAGATTTTAGACCAGGTATGGAGGCTGCCAAAGAATTAAAAGTAATTAGTCCATTAAAGGAAGCAAAATTAACTAAGGAAGATATAAGAATGCTATCAAAGAACATGAATGTGCCAACATGGGATAAGCCTGCATTTGCTTGCCTTTCATCGAGATTTCCATATGGTCAGGAAATTACAGCTGAAAAATTAAAAATGGTTGAACTAGCTGAGCAATTTTTGCTAGATATGGGCTTTAAACAGGTCAGAGTAAGGCATCATGGGGAAATAGCGAGGATAGAAGTTAGTCGCAATGAAAGAGAAAAGTTTTTTGAAGCCGACATTATGGATACCATTGGAGCAGAATTTAAGAAAATAGGCTTTACATATGTAACCCTTGACATATTAGGATACAGAACAGGGAGTATGAATGAAGTGTTAAAGTAAATATATACTAACTGTACATTTTTTTATTACTTTCAACTCTATTTATAATAAATAGAGTTGTTTTATTTTTTTAGGAGTATTTTTATTCCATTATTATACAGAGGATTAACGGCTTTACAAATAGCAGTAATTTAATGTATAATAGTATACGCATATATTATTATCTGGTACTAATAGTAGCACATAATTTATTTGATGGAGGAGATAGAGTTATGGAATTAAGCCAACTTTTTAAAATCCAAGAGATTATAGAAAATCAAATCAAGAACTTATCGGATATCGATGAAGATATTGTAGGAAAAGAAAATATCTTTGATCTTAAGTTTCTGGCTCTTCAAGTCAAGACTGGTGAAATTGCCAATCTTACAAAATGTTATAAGTATTATAAGATAAAAGAAAACATATCAAGGGAGAAACTGATAATAAGATATATAGATGCAATAAAGTTTTTGCTATCTATAGGAAATACCTATGAGTTCAATATCATAAATAAAGAAGCAATTGATGCAATAGAAAAAAGCGACAATATTATAAAATTGTTTTCCAGTATTTTTGACGATATCAGAGATTTAAAGGAAGCTATACTTCAAAAAGATTATATTAATTCCTTATTGATTTACATAAGACTTTTTGCAAGATATATAAATCTGGGAGAATGTTTAGGGCTTGAATTTGAAGAAATCTACAATTATTACATGAAAAATAACTGCCTCCAGAATTCCTAACTCTAACTCCCACTTTTAAAAGTGGGAGTATTATAATCAGTTGATATGAATAATTATACACAATAAAAATTTATAAAAATTTGCAGATAAATAAATTTAGCTGCAAATTTTTACTTTTTGATTAAGAAGTGTTAAAAATGGATACATTACAATCACTTAAATGATGCAAAATAGGAATCTTAGGAAATTAATTCTGAAAATTCAATAAAATACCAAAAAAGTCTTGAAATTATATTAAAAATTTTATATAATAATACTGTAAATATTATACTTGTCTAAAAGTATACTATTATCCTATCTTGATTCTTGAATTATACTTTTCAATTAAATTACTTTCTATAATTCGAATCAAATTGCCCACTTGGGAAACAAATTTATTATTAAAATTGAATCTACTCACTGTAGGTGACCTTCTGTAGGTAACCTTGCCAATCTTTAATAGGTATAGGTATCTTTGCTTTATGCTCTTTTTTACTCAGTCCTACTATTCAAATTTAAACTTTACTAAAGAAAACAATAATTATTGATATCAAAAATATGAATATTCGGTTTGTGTTTAAATTTATTATGAAAAAATTTTAATAATTAAAATAATCTTTTAAATAATAGTCATATTATGTATAAGATACACTAATAGAAAGGAGTGGAAAAATATGTCAAAAACAATGGAAAGGGGTATCTTAAAGAAGAAAACAAAAGATGGATACGAAAGAAAGCTATACCATATGGAGCTGATTGGAGAAAATTATTTACCAGAGATTATAGAGCTACAGGATGTTGTAGTAAATAACCTTAACATGTCTGAAATTTTCCAGTCAGATAGCGAGGAGTTTTTCAAATATGAGCTACGAAAGGGAGGCAAAATAATCGGAGTTTTTTCTGAGAAAAAATTGATTGCCTACCGTTTTATTACTGTCCCTAAAACTGACAGCATGAATTTGGGAATAGATTTAGCACTACCTAAAAAGGAACTTGAAAGAGTAGGACATCTTGAAACAACAATAGTCCATCCAGATTACAGAGGTAATGGACTTCAAAGAAAAACCCTGTACTATGCCCTAGAGATATTTAATGAGATGAACTGTAACCATATTTGTAGTACTATTTCTCCTAAAAACTATCATAGTTTAAGAAATGTAATGTCAGGAGGGCTAGTGATAAAAAAATTGAAGGAGAAATATGGTGGAAAGATGAGATATATTCTGCATAGAGATCTAAAACAAACTCCTAGAAAAGAATATGATAAAATTATAGATATTGATAATGTGGAGACTGTTAAAAGGGAAAGAATATTAGAACAGGGCTTTGTTGGATATCAGGCCTTGAAGAAAGCTGAGGGATTTGCGGTAAGATATGGAATGTAATAAAGAGCATAAAAAATAAAAACTACCTTTCCATAATATTAAGGAACGGTAGTTTTTTAGTTTAAGCTGAACTTTAAAGCTTGGGAATGTTTCTACCATAGAAAATTTCAGACATTTCTTTTTTTAGTCTTTGTTTTATTTTTATCTTTTCTTTAGGCAGAAGTTCTTCTTCTACAGTTCCGAATAAATAGTTGTCCAGATCAAACTCCTTAAGCATCATTTTTGTATGGAATATATTTTCCTGAAATACATTTACATCAATCATTTGATAAAGTTCCTTAGTTTTTTTAGAAATAAAGTTTTGAATAGAGTTGATTTTATGGTCTATAAAGTGTTTTCTCCCCTTTGTATTTCGTGTGAATCCTCTAACTCTGTAGTCAATGATTGCAATGTCGGATTCAAAGCTTTCTATAAGATAGTTAAGAGCCCTAAGAGGTGAAATCTTGCCACAGGTAGAGACGTCTATATCAGCCCTAAATGTACTTATACCGTCGTCGGGATGACTTTCAGGATAGGTATGGACTGTTATATGACTTTTATCTAAATGAGCGACTACATTCTTTGGAAGAGGAGTTTCCACTTCTTTTTCACTTTGACCACTTTCTTCAAACAGTTCTATCTGTTCTTCTGATACAAGCATAGTAACGCTTGCTCCTTGAGGTTCATAGTCTTGTTTTGCAATGTTAAGGATGTTTGCTCCAATCATATTTGCGACGTTAGTCAATATATTAGTAAGCCTTTCTGCATTATATTGCTCATCGATATATTCAATATATTCCTTACGCATTTCAGGAGTTTTAGCGTAGCATATGTCATAAATATTAAAGCTCAAGGTTTTTGTCAGATTATTAAATCCATAAAGTTTTAATTTTTTTTCAGCTTTTTCCAGTCCCATAATGGCCTCCTTACAAGTATTGACAATTTGAAATAATAAGTACGTTATTAAATATTATCCCCTCAACTAACTATTATAAACTTTATACGATGATTTATAAAGCATAAACTTTTATTTAAATTTTTCTTATAGACCTCTACTAAAGTATCTATTGCCTAGTTCACTTCTGTGGATGCAGATACCTATTTTTCAGATAGGTTATTCAATTTTTCAACTTCATGACTTATTTTTTTATTTCTTTAGCAAAATCATAACTTCTACAAGAGTCATGAACAGGAGAGCTGCTTTGGAATCAAGAATGGTACAAGTAGACATGTATCATCGAGTATCTGAACTACCTTACCACTGCTTGTAACTTCGATTATTAAGTCTAAATCTTGATAATTTATATCGTCTATTGACTGTGAATAAGGTGTAGATAACTCTTTAGCCAATCAGATTCCTGGAGTATCGATATTCTTGTCTATCGCAATGTCAATAGAAATATCACCTATACTATCAAAATAGTCAATTAAGCTAGTCTCTCTGGCACCTACAATTGATAATTTCATTAAAAAACCCCTTGTTTAAATCAGATTCAAGGGCTGCTAGCAGCGTAAAATTGCATAAACACAGAATAAATGTAATTTGATTATAAAATGTTTGTCAATACAAAAGTGAATAGGCTAGCGTCTAGATTTGTAAGATGTTGAAAGGCATCTATTATTTTTAAATATTAGAATAAATATATTAGATATTCTAAGAAAAATGAAGGATAATAGAGTAAAATGATAAAAAAATAGAAAGAGGAGAGAAAATCATGAACGAAAGAAAATTGAGAATATTTTATGAAGTAGCAGTAAAACTTAATATGACAGAAGTAGCAAAAAAACTGTACATTAGCCAGCCCGCCGTTAGCCAAACCATAAAAGAAATTGAAGAAGAATTCGGTGTAAAGTTTTTTGACAGGATAGGCAGAAAACTTTACCTAACCTATGAAGGAAAAGTATTTTTAAACTATGTGAGGCGAATATTGAATTTGTACGATGAATGCTCAAAAACAATTAAAGACATTAAAGGACTTAAAAAAGGCAAACTTAAAATAGGAGCAAGTACAACTATTGGCATATATATACTTACAGATATAATAGGAAAGTTCACCAAAAAACATAAAGAAGTAGATACTTCTATTACAATTGAAAATACTAAAATTATCACAGATATGATTTTGGAAAACAAAATAGATTTTGCTTTTGTAGAAGGCCCGGTTTACTCAGATGAAATAATAGTAGAAAAATTTTGTAATGATGAGCTAGTTTTTATAACCCCTCCTGACCATCCCTGGTCAAAACTAAAAAGTATAGATATGAAAAAAATAGCAGAAGAAAAAATAATAATGAGAGAACAGGGCAGTGGTACAAGAGAAATTGTAGAAAATGTTTTAAATACTAATGGTATTCATTATAAAGTAGATTTTGAACTGGGTAATATAGAAGCTATTAAGAAAGCCGTTGAAGCTGGTCTTGGAATTTCATGTATATCCAAAAGGTGCATAAAAAAGGAAGTGGAAGACGGAAGACTTGCAGTTATACGACTAAAAAGAATTAGGATAATTAGAAAACTTAACCTTATATATCATAAAGATAAGTATTTATCTAATCTTTTTAATGAATTTATTAATTTTGCAAAAAAAGAAACTGTTGCAATCGACTGATTTTAACTAATGTTCAATTTACGAATTTCTTAACTGTAAATATCCTGTTAAAGTTAATATTGCTTTTATTATAAGTTAATACTTATAATTTATATATGATAATATTATTTTACTTAGACAATAAATGCCTGTAAAATATGAATTGTACTACGAAATTTATATCTAGGAGGGCATTTTATGATTGTTAAAAAGTATTTAAACGGAGTATTGGTTGTAGGAATAATTACAATTTCATCATTTCTTATTCAAGAAATTTCTTTTATAGAGAGGTTAAATTTAAGTTCCCTTATTATCGCCATATTACTTGGTGCATTAGTTAAAAATACCATAGGCATTAATGAAAGCATGAAACTTGGAATCAAGTTCTGTGCTAAAAAAGTTTTAAAACTGGCAATTATATTTTTAGGATTTAAATTGAGCATTTCTCAAATTACAAAAATAGGACCTAAGGCCATTATACTAATATTCATTGTTTGTACTATTACAATGATTTTCACAAAATATCTGGGTAAAAAATTTAAAATACCTGAAAAACGTTCAATCTTAATAGGAAGTGGGATATCTATATGTGGAGCTTCTGCAGTAGCTGCAGTAAATGCAGTTACAAAGTCCGATGAAAAAGATGCAGCCTTTGCGATAGGCATTGTTACAGTTTTTGGCACTATATTTATGTTCGTATATCCTATAATATTTAAAATTTTAGATTTGAGTACATCTTTCTATACATTATGGGCAGGAAGCTCTATACATGAAGTGGCACAGGTTGTTGCTGCAGGATTTGCCGTATCTAATGATGCTGGAACTTATTCCACTTTAGTAAAACTAACAAGGGTTTTATATATAATCCCTGCTACAATTTATCTAAGTATAAAGTATATGAAAGAAAGTAACAGTGAAAAATTCAGTCTTAAAAATATATCAGTACCTTGGTTCGTATTTATGTTTTTAGCAGTAGTAATTATTAATTCATTTATTTCTATTCCATCTAATGTATTAACAGAGCTAATTAATTTAGATAATTACCTGATGACAGCTGCAATGGCTGGACTAGGTCTTGAACTTAGTATAAGTGATATGAAAAAAGTTGGAATTAAGCCTTTATATCTTGGAGCAATTGCCTCTTTATTTATATCGATATTTAGTGCTGTAGTTATAAAATTAATTGGTCTAGCATAAAAAATAGCGGATTTTATCCGCTATTTTTTATATTCTTTATAATTTATTAACGAAACTACTATACCTGAAAATATTTGCATATTAGCCTTCTCATCTTTTAAAGCTTTAATAAAAGTTCTGCACCCTCTCTTATAGCTTCTACAGCTGATGCTACCTCTTTACAATCACCAATAAAAAGATATCTGTCATTACCTATTAACTTTTTAAATGTATCATCAGGTTTATTCCCTACAGCTATAACTATATCATCAAATTCCTGTATCTTTTCAATTCCGTCTAAATCATATGACAATTTTTTATCAGATATATGATTTATTTTGGCTTTTGTAATTATATTTACATTAAATTTTTTAAGTCTATTTATGATTAATTTTTTTATCATTGGAAATATCCCATCTCCTAATTCATCTTTTGCTTCCAATATCGTTATATTCTTACCTTTTTGGGCAAGGAATTCTGCTGTTTCAAGTCCTGTTAAACCGCCACCAATCACTATAATATCTTGACCTTGCGGCAACTTACCTGCTAAAACATCAATGGCCCAATAAAAAGCACCCATATTTACATTAAGATTTATAGGAACAGACCCTGTTGCAATTACAACTTTATCATGGGGTAAATCTTTTATTTCTTCAATAGTCATTTTCCTGTTTAAATGAATATTAACATTATATTTCTTCAAATCCCTTTCCAAATATTTTACAACTCTGCCTATTTCTTCTTTATGTGGTGGTATTTTGGCTACATTTAACTGACCGCCAAGTTTATCTTCTTTTTCAAATAATTCAACCTTATGACCCTTTTTTGCTAGATATTTAGATGCAGACATACCTGCAGGTCCACCGCCTATTACAGCTATATTCAAAGACTTGTCAGTTTTGACCTGGAATTCTAATTCTCTGCCAACTTCAGGGTTCATCAAACATGAAACTGGTAAACCTTTTAAAATATATGCTAAACATGCTTGATTGCAATGTATACAATACCTTATGTCTTCACTGTTACCTTCTTTAAGTTTAGCAATGCAATCAGGATCTCCTATTAAACCTCTTGCAATTCCAATAAAATCAGCTACATTGTCCTTTAGTATTTTTTCCCAATCGTTAGCATAGCCAAGTTTATTTGCAGCTATTATTGGTATATTAACATTATCTTTTATTGTCTTTATAAGTTCTGATAAAGGCTTATCATCTAGTCCCATAGGTGATATATGGTATTCTGCTGTTGCCCCAATTCCTGCTGAAATATTAAGCCCATCAGCACCATTTTCCTCAAGCATTTTTGATAACTTTATACTTTCTTCAATATTAAAGCCGTCAGAAGTAAAATCACTGGCATTGATCCTACAAATAACTGTTATATCAGGAACAAAGTTTTTAACTTTCCGTAATATTTCCAGAGCAAATTTAGCTCTTCCTTCAAGGGATCCACCGTATTCATCTGTTCTTTTATTTATATCAGGTGATAAAAATTGATTTACAAACCAGCCATGGGCAAAATGAAGTTCTACAAGGTCAAAACCTGCTTTTTTTGCCCTTAATGTAGCGTTTGCGAAATCTTCAATAAATCCTTCTATCTCATCCTTAGTAAAATCGACAGGTTTATATTTGGGATTGTGCATAGCAAGTTGTATTCCCACTTTCGCTCCGTTTTTTTGTAACAAATAGGACAATTTCTTAAGACCATCTATCTTGTTATCATCATCTATACCGAGCTGATTTACGAAAAATTTACCAAATTTATTTACATAACTTGCTTCTACAATAACCAATGAAACATCTTTTGACCTTCTATCATAATATTTCATTTCTCTATTACTAACAAATCCGTCTTGGGCTAAATTTGTAACCGTTGGTAACATTACAAATCTATTTTTTAATTGAAGACTCCCTATTTTTCCATTACTAAATAGCATTCATATCTCTCCCTTCTATATAACATTTTAAAACTTATTGTTATATTAGTAAAATAATACAGTATTATAATATATATAAGTAAATATTTATATATATTATAATACTGTCCTTTATTTTTGCTGGGCACGCTCCTAAGCAATAAAAAGAGCCATACAGCACATTTAAATAATACTGTATAGCTCATTTTTATATAACTATATTCAATTCATGAATCAAACTACATTGCTTGTTTAAATATCCCCATAATTTCATCTAAACTTGCTTGTTTTGGATTGGTTAACCCACATGCATCTTTCAAAGCATTTTCTGAAAGTATTTTTATATCTTCTTCTTTAGCTCCTAATTCCTTCAATCCTGATGGAATACCTACATCAGCAGATAATTTTTTGATTGCTTCTATAGCTCTTTCAGCTGCCTCTTCAACTGAAAGCCCTTCGATATTTTCTCCCATAGTCTTAGCTATATCAGCTAATCTTTCAGGTGCTACTTGAGCGTTATATTTTTGAACGTGAGGTAATAGCACCGCATTACATACTCCGTGTGGTAAGTCATAAAAACCTCCTAGCTGGTGAGCCATGGCATGAACATAACCTAAGCCTGCATTATTAAAGGCCATACCAGCTAAAAATTCAGCGTAAGCCATCTTATCTCTTGCTTCATGATCTTCACCGTTTTCAACAACTTTTCTTAAATATTGAGAAATTAGCTCAACAGCTTTTAAAGCACAAGCATCTGTTAAAGGTGTAGCATCAGTTGATACATATGCCTCTACTGCATGTGTTAGTGCATCCATACCTGTAGCGGCAGTTAATGATTTTGGCATTGCTAACATTAATAACGGATCATTTACTGCTAAGTTAGGTGTTGTACGCCAGTCCACAATAGCCATTTTTATGTGTCTTTCTTCATCAGTTATAATACAGAATCTTGTCATTTCACTTGCTGTTCCAGCTGTTGTATTTACCGCAACTAGAGGTAACATAGGCTTAGTCGATTTATTTACACCTTCATAATCTTTAATTGATCCTCCGTTTGAAGCAACTAAACCAATACCTTTAGCACAATCATGAGGAGAACCTCCACCAAAAGATATGATGAAATCACAAGAATTTTCTTTTAATAATTTTAATCCATCTTCTACATTTTTAACAGTTGGGTTAGGTTGAGTACCATCAAAAATAACGTATTCTATTCCCTCTGTCTCTAATACTTCGGTTAATTTGTTTATCAAACCGATATTTACCAATACTTTGTCAGTTACTATTAAAGCTTTTTTAAGCCCTAAAGATTTTATTTCTTTTCCTGCTTCTTTTAAACAACCAGGCCCCATTAAACTTACAGGTGGCATGAAAAATCTGAAAGTTCTATCCATCATTTATCCTCCTTAAAAATTATTATTTCGGAAATATTTTTTACAATTCGATAATACAATATTCATTTAAAAAAAACTAACTCAAAATTTAAAAAAATAAATCAAATTTTAAAATGTGTAACTACAAGCCATAGATAAAAAATTAACACATTACGCATCTTATGATATAATTTTAATTACAATTTAACCTGTCAGAAAACTATAACAAGTGAGGTGATGTCATGCTGAATAGTTTTGATAGAAATTTAGAACTTTTAAAGGGATTTGAAACTAAGTATTTAAGGATTTTATATTATGATTTTCCAGAGCATTATAAAGATAAATATAAGTCTTATGAATATAGTAGACTATGTATGATAATAGAAGGGAAAAAAAAAATAAAAGTTAACGAAGAAAATTTTTTCAAATATGATAGTAACCAGTTTGTTCTTTTGCCTCCTTATTCTAGTGTAGAAATGGAAATAAATACGCCCACTAAAGCTTTAGTTTTAGAACTTAATAATGACTTAATTGAAAATATAAGCAATAAAATATCTTTAGATTTTAAAATAGAAACTGGTAAATTAGTTAACAATAATTTATATATCGGGAAAAGATGTAATGAGATAAAAAATTGTATTTCAAGAATAATTAAAATATATAAAGGGACTGATAAAAACAAAGAATTTCTAATAGATTTATGTGGTCAGGAAATTATATACCATTTACTTAAAATAAAAGGTACAAATCTAATATTAAGCACAGAATATAATAATCCCATTTATAAAGCTATTAGATATATGGAAGAAAACTATTGCCAAGCTATAAAAATAAAAAACATAGCATGGAATTTAAATATGTCTGAATCTAACTTCTCATTGTATTTTAAAAAAATAGTAGGAGTTTCACCAAAGGACTATTTAAAAAATATTAGGTTATTAAAAGCAAAAGAGCTATTAAAAAAGCATAATGTTACAGAGGTAGCTTATAGTGTAGGTTATGAAAATATATCCTACTTTATTAAATTGTTTAAAAATAAATATGGTGTTACTCCAAAGCAGTATAAAAAAGAGGCTGTAAGTAAATTTGTGACTGGTTTAAATAACCAGGTTTCATAGGATATTAAAATTTTCAAATATGTTAAGGTTAAAGTAAACGGATAAATCCGCCCTTAACATAATTTTTAAATTTTAACAAATCCACACCTTTCAGTGGCGATATCATCAATACCTAAAAGTCTTAGTGCCTCAGGTTCACATGCTACAAGGTACAATTTCGCATAATGATTGTATATTTTTTGGCATGTACCTTCACTGGCATCGATAGTGTTACTAAAATTTTTAATCGTATTTTTTTGAGACAGCATAAAAATATACTTTTCATATCTAAATGAATTTTTAGAAGCTAAGAATAAAATAAGAAGGTTGATTCAGTTCAAGGTACTATGCATAGCTAATATATGCTAGTGCCTTTTTAGTTTAATTGATGTAAATCTTTTAGCAAACCCAACAAAGTTGAAATAATACATAAAAAATAGCAAAATTTGATTAAATAGAAATTATGTGATAAATAAAAATTGGACTTTAAGAAATAAATATAAACTGTATAATATAACTTATACAATTAAAAAATGACCATAAGAGAGAAGAATAGGAGGAAAAAAATGGGTGGAGTATGGGGTAGAAACATAAAATTATCGATTTTTGGAGAATCTCATGGTAAGGGAGTAGGTGTAATTATAGATGGACTGCCTTCTGGAATAGAGTTAGATATTGAAGATATACAGTTTGAAATGAACAGGAGACGTCCAGGAAAGGATCCTTTTTCAACGCCTCGAAATGAAACTGATAAAGTAGAAATAATGAGTGGCTATTTTAATGATAGGACTACGGGAACACCCTTATGTGCCTTTATAGCAAATAAGGATCAGAGGTCTAAAGACTATGGAAAAACAAAGGATCTAATGAGACCCGGTCATGCAGACTATACGGGTTATCATAGGTATAGTGGATTCAATGACTTCAGAGGAGGAGGGCATTTTTCCGGAAGACTTACGGCTCCTTTAGTTTTTGCAGGTGCCCTTTCAAAACAAATACTTAGACAAAAGGGAGTAATTATAGGAAGTCATATATATCAAATAGGGACTATAAATGATATCCCCTTTGACAAAGTAAATATAAAAGCAGAGACTTTAAATGATCTTAGAAAAAAAGACTTTCCTGTCATCGATGAGGAAAAGGGAAAAAAAATGAAGGATATGATTTTAGAAGTTAAGAAGGAAGGAGACTCCATCGGTGGAATAATAGAATGTGCTGCAATAAATCTGCCTCCAGGAGTAGGAGAACCATTTTTTGATTCTGTTGAGAGTACCCTTTCCCATCTATTGTTTTCAATTCCTGCTGTAAAGGGAGTGGAATTTGGAACAGGGTTCGATATGGCAAAAATGAAGGGTTCTAAAGCAAATGATGAATATTATATAAAAAATGATGTGGTAAAAACCTATACAAATAATAATGGAGGAATTTTAGGAGGAATAACTAACGGAATGCCTGTAATATTCAAGGCAGCTTTTAAGCCGACTCCTTCCATATCGAAACCTCAGAGAACTGTAGATATATCTATCATGGAAAATACAGAAATACAAATAGAAGGACGGCATGACCCATGCATAGTTCAAAGGGCGATTCCAGTTGTAGAAGCCGCGACAGCCATTGCACTCTTAGATCATTTGGTTACTGACTATAAAAAATAAAATTTTTAACATGATTGTAAAATAGGCACAATATATTATAAAATATAAATATAAAAATAAATTTATATAGGAGGGCTTAAGTTGAATACTAAGGAGATAATGGATATAGCCCTTGAATTGGCAGGACTTGAGGATATACCCGCTGATTCAGGAGTAATAGTTGAAGGTAAAGATATCAAAAAGGTTTTAATTGGAGTAGATATGGAAACTCCAGAATTACTGCTGGGAAAAGAGCTTGGAGTAGACTGTGTCATCAGCCATCACCCTACCACAGGAAAGCCAAGGGTAAAGTTTCATAAGGTAATGGAAGTGCAGATTGACAGGATGGTTAAGTTTGGCGTTCCAATAAATAAAGCACAGAAGGCATTAAAGAAAAAAGTAGGAAAGGTTGACAGAGCTACCCATGTAACAAATTTTGACAGAGTAGCTTCGGCTGCCAGACTCCTTAAAATGCCCTATTTAAACATACACATGCCGGCAGATAAAATCACTGAAAACTACGTACAAAGTTTTATTGATAAAAGGTTTGAGGATAAACCAAAAGCTACATTGAAAGATGTTATAGAAGAATTAAAAGAGATAGATGAGTACAAAAACGCAATTGCTGGGCCCGTCATAAGAGTAGGGAGTGAAAAGGATTATGCAGGAAAAATAGCAGTTCTTATGGCAGGAGGGACCAATGGTGGAGCAGATGTCTTTAAGGCCTATTTTGAAGCTGGTGTAGGAACTATCGTCTGCATGCATGTTCCTGAGGATGTCATAGAAGAAGTAGAAAAACAAAATATAGGGAATGTAATAGTTGCAGGACATATGGCAAGCGACTCCATTGGACTTAACATCATAATAAAAGAGCTTGAAAAAAAAGGCATAGAAGCAATAAAAATGTCAGGAATATTGTAGTAAATATAAGACCTCTGACTAAATTTAGTCAGAGGTCTTATATTTTCCATAAAATAAAACCTTTGTTTTAAATATTGAAGAAATACCATATATTTATAAAAGACTTTGTTTTTTAAAACAAAAAGTTGTATAATATATTTTAAATAAAAGGAATTTTCACAATTTTATAGAATAGTATAAAAAATATGAAATAATTGATGAAGATAAGGAGGAAGAATATGAAGAACTATAAGGTTGACCAAATAAGAAACATTGCATTATTAGGACATGGTGGCAGCGGAAAGACTACTTTAGTTGAATCAATGCTTTATACTACAAAGGTTATCAAGCGAATGGGCAAGGTCGAAGAAGGAAATACAGTATCGGATTTTGATAAAGAAGAAATAGCAAGAAAGTTTTCAATTGGAACTTCAGTTATTCCTGTAGAGTGGAATAATTCTAAATATAATATTTTAGATGCTCCAGGATATTTTGATTTTGCAGGAGAAGTAATTAGTGCCCTTAGAGTTGCCGGCGGAGCAATAATAATGTTGGATGCTACTGCAGGTGTAGAAGTTGGAACAGAAAAGGCATGGAGATATACTGAAGAGAGAAAAATGCCAAAGCTTATCTTCATAAATAAGATGGACAAGGAAAACGTTAACTATGAAAAACTGATAAATGAGTTAAGGGATACTTTCGGCAAAAAAATAGCTCCCTTTGCTATACCAATGGGAGAAGGTGAAGCTTTTAAAGGATTTGTAAATGTTGTAGACCTTGTAGGTAGAGAATATAACGGTAAGGAATGTGTGGACGTAGAAGTGCCGGAAGATATGCACGCCATGATAGATCCTGTTAGAGAGATGTTAATCGAATCAGTTGCGGAAAGTGATGAAGAACTTTTAGAAAAATACTTTGAAGGAGAAGAATTTACAACGGAAGAGATACATGAAGGCCTAAGGAAGGGTGTCTTAGCCGGTGAAGTAGTTCCAGTTTTAGTAGGATCTACTGCAAATAACATAGGTATTCATACGCTTCTTGACATGATATATGATTATATGCCGACTCCTAAGGATATGCATGATGGAATTTATGAAGGTATTAACCCTAAAAACGATGAACCGACAACTAGGAAGGTAGATGAAAAAGAGCCTTTCTCAGCACTAGTATTCAAAACTATTGTTGACCCCTTTGTAGGTAAAATTTCATTATTTAAGGTTTACTCGGGAAAATTGACTAAAGATATGGAAGTTATCAATGCAAATAAGGACGAGACAGAAAAAATAGGTAGTCTTTTTATGCTGAGAGGTAAAAATCAGCTTGAATGCAGTGAAGTTGTAGCCGGAGATATAGGAGCAACTGCAAAGCTTCAACATACAGAGACAGGAGATACTCTCTGTGATAAAAATGCTCCAATTAAATACGAAGGAATTAAATTCCCAGAGCCATGCTTGTTTATGGCGGTTGAACCAAAGTCAAAAGGTGACGAGGAAAAGATAGGTACTGCACTTCATAGATTAACTGAGGAAGATCCAACATTTATAGTTGAAAGGAATAATGAGACTAAGCAGCTTCTTATAGGAGGTCAAGGAAGCATACAGCTTACAGTAATTACTCATAAGCTGAAAAACAATTTTGGAGTTGAGGTAGAACTTTCCGAGCCTAAAGTAGCCTATAGGGAAACTATCAAGGGAACCGCAAGCGTTCAAGGAAAACACAAGAAACAAAGTGGTGGAGCAGGTCAGTATGGAGATGTTCATATAAGATTTGAACCTTCTACTAAAGAATTTGAGTTCCATGAAGAGATATTCGGTGGAGCTGTTCCAAAGCAGTATATACCTGCCGTTGAAAAAGGACTTAGGGAGTCAATGGAGAAAGGTGTGCTTGCAGGGTATCCCGTAGTAAACGTTAAAGCAACCCTGTTTGATGGTTCCTACCATTCAGTAGACTCAAGTGAGATGGCATTTAAGATTGCAGCTTCTTTAGCATTTAAGAAGGGAATACAACAGGCAAAACCTGTACTTCTAGAACCTATTATGCACGTTGAGATATTGGTTCCTGAAGAATACATGGGGGATATAATGGGAGATATGAACAAGAGAAGAGGTAGAATACTAGGTATGGAACCTCAGAAAGACGGTTATCAGCTTGTAATCGCTGAAGCTCCTCAAGCCGAGATGTTTTCTTATGCTCCTGACCTTCGCTCAATGACCCAGGCTAGAGGAAGCTTTACAATGAGATTTGAAAAATATGAAGAGGTACCGAACCAATTGGCGAGTAAAATAATTGAAGCTGCTGCAGCAAAAGAATAGATTATACTAAAAAGCCCCTACAGTGAATCGTAGGGGCTTAAATTTGTTATATAGCAATGAACAAAGAATTAAAAAGAAAATATAAGAATTAATGAAAAAATAATTAAAAACTATAAGATGATAAGAAAAAATCGTATATTTTCAAAGAATATGAGCAAAAATAAAACTTGAAAATCTAAAAAAGATTTATTATTATCAAATCAAGGTCAAAGAAAGTCAAAGTAAAAAGGTGATATTATGGCTAGACTGAGTGATCTAATAGAAGCATTTATAAAGGAAATGCTTAGAAATTCTGAAAAAAGGGCAATTGAAATTAAAAGAAATGAGCTTGCAAATAATTTTAACTGTGCCCCATCTCAAATAAACTATGTATTGTCAACGCGATTTACAATAGAGAGGGGATACGCTGTTGAAAGTAAACGTGGGGGCGGAGGTCATATAAGGATTATCAGACTGGATGTAGATGATAAGCAGCATATATACAGTATGATAAATCAAATAGGTGATAGTATTAATATGATGAAGGCTATATCTATAGTTAATTTTCTCCTTGAAAAGGGTATTATTAAAGAAAGAGAAGCCAAAATTATGTTAGCAGCCATTAACAATAGGACGCTTAGCGTGGATTCTGAAGTAAAGAATAATGTAAGGGCAAGTGTTTTAAAATCTATGCTTGCGTCTCTTTTAAGATAGGAGGGGTAGTATGATTTGTCAAAAGTGTAATGAAAAAGAAGCTACTGTTCATGTTACCAAAATTGTTAACAATCAGAAAACTGAAATGCACTTGTGTGAAGAATGTGCCAGAAAAAATGATGGCATAGCCTTTGAAACTCCATTTACAATAAATAATTTTTTAACGGGACTTCTGGATTCGATTCATAGCTCACCAATTAAGGTGGACTATATTAAAACTACCACTTGTAGTAAGTGTGGAATGAATTACGGTAAATTCAAGCAGCTTGGAAGACTTGGCTGCTCCGAGTGCTATAAGACCTTTAATGAAAAACTGATGCCTCTTATAAAGAGGGTCCATGGAAGTGAGAATCATACAGGAAAGGTGCCTAAGAAGGCAGGTAGTCAAATCAGACTAAGACGTAGAGTTCTAAATCTCAAAAAAGAGCTTCGAAGAGCAATTGATAAAGAAGAATTTGAAAGGGCAGCTCAGCTTAGAGATGAAATAAAGCTTTTGGAAAAAGATTTAGAAAAAAGTGAGTAGGGGGTAGTAATATGACTAAATGGATAAACGGTGAAGGGCCTCTTGATGATATAGTTATAAGTAGCCGCATAAGACTAGCAAGAAACCTGGAGGAATATCCATTTCCTATTGCCCTTACCAATGAAAAGAGTAAAGAAGTAATTAAAAAAATAAGTGATGCCATCATAAATGGCAATACAGCTCTAAAGGATGATTTTTCCCTTATTGAAATAGACAAAATTTCTGATAATGAAAAGCAGGTTCTTATAGAAAAACATCTTATAAGTCCTAACTTAGTAGAGACTCCACAAAAAAGTGCAGTCCTTATAAATAAAGATGAGTCTGTTAGTATTATGATTAATGAAGAGGATCATCTTCGTATTCAATGTCTTTTCCCGGGGTTTCAGCTTGATGAGACTTGGGATTTGGCAGATAAGATAGATGACATTTTGGAAGAGAATATACAATATGCTTTTGACGAAAAAATTGGCTATCTTACCTCTTGTCCAACCAATGTAGGTACAGGTATAAGAGCATCCGTAATGATTCATTTGCCCGCTTTAACAATAACCGGATATATGGATAGGATTCTTCAGGCAGCTAACCAGATAGGATTGACGGTTAGGGGGTTATATGGAGAAGGTACTGAATCTGAAGGAAATATATACCAGATATCAAATCAGGTGACATTAGGGAGAGCGGAGGAAGAAATAATAGATACTCTAAAGGAAGTCACCAAGCAGATAATGGGCAAGGAGCATGATGCTAGGGCAACTCTTCTTGCAAATAACAGAATAAAACTGGAGGATAAGATATGCAGATCCTTTGGTATATTAACAAATGCAAGGATAATAGGATCTAAGGAAGCCTTAAGGCTTATTTCAGATGTAAGGTTGGGAATAGACCTGGGTATAATACAAAATGTTGATGTCAAGACTATTAATAATCTTATGATAGAAATTCAAGCAGGGGTCCTTCAAAAGATATATGGCAAGAGCCTCAGTGCTAACGAAAGGGATATAAAAAGAGCAAAACTAATTAGAAAAAAACTAAACTTAAATAAGGAATAAAGGAGGTAAAATCTATGTTTATGTTTAATAAATTTACCGAGAGAGCACAGAAAGCCATAGCTTTAGCTCAGGAAGAGGCAAAAAGATTAAATCATAATTATGTAGGAACAGAGCATTTACTTCTAGGGCTAGTGAGTGAAGGCGAGGGAATTGCTGCCAAGGCTTTAATAAACTTAGGTATAGATTTAGATAAACTAAGACAAAAAGTTGAGTCCTTGGTGGGTAGAGGAGAAGGAGAAACTGCGCTTGTAGGAATTACTCCAAGAACTAAGAGAGTATTTGAAATCAGTTTTGCAGAAGCGAGGAATCTGAACCATAATTATGTGGGAACAGAGCATCTTCTTTTAGCCCTTATTAGAGAAGGAGAAGGGGTAGCTGCTAGGGTTTTAAAGGATATGGGACTGGATTTTGAAAAGATTTCTCAGGAAGTTTTAAATCTATTGGGTAATCAACAGAGTTCAGAGAATCCTAGAGCTGGTAAGACTAGTGAAAAGTATAAGAATACTCCGACATTAAATAAATTTGGTAGAGATTTAACCGAAATGGCACAAGAAGGCAAACTTGATCCTGTTATAGGAAGAGAAAAGGAGATAGAAAGAGTTATACAGGTACTTAGTAGAAGAACTAAAAATAATCCTTGTCTTATAGGAGAGCCTGGAGTAGGAAAGACGGCAGTAGTTGAAGGATTGGCTCAAAAAATTGTAGATGGAAATATACCTGAAATCCTAAGAGATAAAAGAGTAATTACTCTGTCGCTGGCATCAATGGTAGCGGGTTCAAAATATAGAGGTGAATTTGAACAAAGACTCACCAAGGTAATGGATGAAATAAGGAAGGCAGGCAATGTTATACTCTTTATCGATGAAATGCATACGATTATAGGAGCTGGTGGAGCCGAAGGAGCAATAGATGCTTCAAATATACTAAAACCTGCTCTAGCCAGAGGTGAACTTCAGGCTATTGGAGCAACAACTCTTGATGAGTATAAAAAACACATAGAAAAAGACTCAGCCCTTGAAAGAAGATTTCAGCCTATTATGGTTGAAGAACCGACGGTGGAAGAAACCGTTGAAATCCTTAAGGGGCTAAGGGATAGATATGAAGCTCATCATAGAGTCAAAATCAGCGATGAGGCATTAAAGGCAGCGGCTGAACTATCCCATAGATATATTACAGACAGATTTTTGCCTGATAAGGCCATCGACCTTATAGATGAGGCGGCATCAAAAATCAGACTGCAAATGGCTACCCAGCCTGAAGATTTAAAGGACTTGGAAGAAAAGCTTGAAAAAATAATGCAGGAAAAGGAAGAGGCCGTAAGTACTCAGAACTTTGAGAAAGCTGCCAAGCTTAGAGACGAAGAAAAAAATATAAGAGAAGAGCTTGAAAATAAAAAGAATAACTGGAAGGTAAGACAAAATGATAATGCCACTGTGGGAGAAGATGAAATAGCCCAAGTAGTTTCATTCTGGACGGGAATACCTGTCAATAAATTAGCTCAGGAAGAATCAGAAAGGCTTTTAAATATGGAAAAAATCCTTCACAAAAGGGTAATTGGACAGGAAGAAGCTGTAGAGGCAGTTTCTCGTGCAATAAGAAGGGCGAGAGTAGGCCTCAAGGATCCGAAGAGGCCAGTTGGTTCATTTATATTCTTAGGCCCTACAGGGGTAGGGAAGACAGAGCTTACAAAAGCCCTTGCAGAGTCGCTGTTCGGCGATGAAAATGCTATGATAAGAATAGACATGTCAGAGTATATGGAAAAACATGCGGTTTCAAAGCTTGTAGGTTCTCCTCCAGGATATGTTGGATACGATGAGGGAGGACAACTGACAGACAAGGTTAGAAGAAAACCTTATTCAGTAATACTGTTTGATGAGATAGAAAAAGCCCATCCTGATGTGTTCAACATTTTGCTTCAAATGCTTGATGATGGTAGACTTACAGATGCTAAAGGAAGAACTGTGGACTTTAAAAATACAGTAATAATTATGACTTCGAATGTTGGAGCTCAAAGAATTAAAAAGCAAAAGGTTTTAGGTTTTGCAGGTGTCACTGAAGACATGAAAAAGAATGAATATGAAAAGATGAAGGAAAATGTAATGGAAGAACTGAGAAGACAGTTTAGACCTGAATTTTTAAATAGAATTGACGATATAATAGTATTCCATCAGTTAGAAAAAGAACATATTAAAGAGATTGTAGACTTGATGATAAAGGACTTAACAAAGAGGCTTGCAGACCTTAATATTTCCATTGAAGTATCAGACAAAGCCAAGGAATACCTTGTAGAAAAGGGTTATGATGAGGAGTATGGGGCAAGACCATTAAAAAGATTGATAACTAAGGTTATAGAAGATAAGCTTTCAGAGGAAATACTTCTTGGAAAAATTTCTAAAGAAGATGATATACTAGTAGATATGGAAGATGAAAAACTGGTATTTAATAAGAAATAATTTTAAAAGGGATTCTACATGTTACGTGGAATCCCTATATAGTTTAGATTAGAAATTATGTGGTAAAATATAGTATTTGAGGTGGACATTGTGGGTAAAATAAAAACAAGATACGTATGTCAGGAGTGTGGTTACATATCCCTCAAGTGGATGGGTAAATGTCCCGAATGTGAAAGCTGGCAGAGTTTTGTTGAGGAGTTTGTTGAAAGTAAAAAAGGAAATAATAAAAACTCTATTGGCAATCTTGGAAAGCCAATAAAGCTCAAAGATATAGAGCTCGAGATGGAAAACCGATTTTCCACTTTCAACGGGGAACTCGACAGAGTTTTGGGAGGAGGAATAGTCAGAGGATCCTTAGTTTTGGTCGGTGGAGATCCGGGAATAGGAAAATCTACTCTTCTAATCCAGGTAGCCAATAACATAGGTAAGAAAAATTTGTCTGTTCTATACGTATCTGGTGAGGAATCTTTAAAACAGATAAAAATGAGGGCAGACAGATTAAAAATAGATAATGAAAATCTTTTCATAGTTTCCGAAAATAATTTGGAATACATTTCAAAATATGTAGAAGAATATAAACCCGATCTGTTAATCATTGATTCAATACAAACAATATACAACCCGGATATAGCGTCAGCACCTGGAAGTGTCAGTCAGGTGAGGGAAGGAACAGCTACTCTGATGAAGCTCTCCAAAAAGATGGGGATTGCTACTTTTATAGTGGGACATGTTACTAAAACAGGATCAATAGCAGGTCCAAAGGTGTTGGAACATATGGTAGATACAGTTCTCTATTTTGAAGGAGAAAAGCACAACGTATATAGAGTGCTCAGAGCTGTTAAAAATCGATTTGGATCTACAAACGAAATAGGTATTTTTGAAATGACTAACGATGGACTTATAGAAGTTACTAATCCCTCCCATCTATTTTTAGCCCATAGGCCTAAGAAAGTTGCAGGTTCCGTAGTAGTAGCAAGCATAGAAGGCACAAGACCTGTTTTGATCGAGCTTCAGGCTCTTATCAGTCCCACGAATTTTGGAACCCCTAGGAGAATGGCTACTGGAATTGATTACAATAGAGTTGTGATGCTTATGGCGGTACTAGAGAAAAAAGTCGGACTTAGGCTTCAGGCTCAGGATGGCTATATAAATGTAGTAGGAGGTATTCAATTAAGCGAACCGGCGGTAGACTTAGCTATTGTAGCCGCAGTGGCATCCAGCTTTAGAAATAAAGTTATTGATTATCAAACTATTATATTTGGAGAAGTAGGACTTACCGGTGAAGTTAGATCAGTAAACTTTGCAGAAAAAAGAATTAGAGAAGCTGAAAAAATGGGCTTTAAGACCTGTGTGATACCTAAGGGAAATTTAGGAGGACTACCTAAATTGGAAAATGTAGAGGTTATAGGGGTGGAAAATGTTTATGAAGCCCTGGATATAATACTGGGAGGTAAAGCGGTTGGTTAGAGAAGAGAAAATAAGGGGAGAAGAAATAACTGAATGCTTAAGAAGTTTGGCTCCGGGAACGTCTTTAAGGGAGGGGCTGGAAAATATACTAAAGGCCAAAACAGGAGCTTTAATTGTTATAGGAGACAATGAAGAGGTAATGAGATTAGTGGATGGAGGATTTTATATAAATACTGAGCTGACTCCTGCATACTTGTATGAATTAGCCAAGATGGATGGAGGAATTATACTTAGTTCTGACGAAAAAAAGATTCTATATGCTAATACCCAACTTAACCCTGACCCGTCTATACCTTCATCTGAAACCGGCATAAGACACAGGACCGCCGAAAGGGTGGCCAGACAGACGGGGAATATGGTTATATCCATATCCCAAAGGAGAAACATAATAACTCTTTATAAGGGCTGGTCGAAATACATACTGCAGGATATAAACAAGGTATTAACTAAGGCTAATCAAGCCATACAGACCCTTGAAAAATATAAGTCAGTCCTTGACCAGGCCATGATAAGCCTGAGCGCCCTGGAGCTTGAAGATTTGGTAACTCTATATGATGTATGTTTGGTTATACAGAGAACAGAAATGGTAATGAGAATAGCCAATGAAATCGAAAAATATATAAATGAATTAGGAAACGAAGGAAGACTTGTAAGTATGCAGTTAGAGGAGTTAATAGTATTCGTCAAAGAAGATGGCAGACATGTGATTTGGGACTACAAAATTGATGCTGAAGAAAATGATATAGAAAGTATTAGTAAAAAGCTTAGAAATTTATCCTCGGAAGAGCTTTTGGATTTATCAAATATTGCACAAATTTTAGGATATAAATACGACATAAATACATTGGATATGCCGGTTATGCCTAGAGGATACAGAATACTTGCAAAGATACCGAGGCTTCCAATGGCAGTAATCAGAAATATAGTAGAGCATTTTAAAAACTTTCAAAAAATATTAAAGGCAAGCATTGAAGAATTATATGATGTAGAAGGAATTGGCGAAATAAGAGCTAAAAATATAAAGGAAGGACTCAAGAGAGTAAGGGATCAGGTTCTTTTAGACAGACATCTTTTGAAAAAATAGCTATAGTGTAAAATTTTGATTTATTTTTATAAAAAAGCCATAAAGCTACTAGGTTTTAACTAGTAGCTTTTAATAATGTATCGATTTTTAGTAAAGACTGAACTTTCCTAGTGTTCCTATTTGTTTACATTCTTTAAGAATAACGTCATATAAATTTATATCTAGAGTATTGGACAAAGCAGCAAGATAAAATAAATTATTACCAATCTCTTCTTCAATTTTTTCCCTGCAGCTTTCGCATAGATTTCCTCTGAGATGGTTGTCCATATAATTTTTAACCTCATCGTAGCTTATGTTATCGGGTAGTTCCTGTTTGGAAGCCTTTATGGTTACACATCCACAGCTAGTTATAGATTTAATGACAGCTCTATTTATCCTTGCAGATGACTCTTGGAGCTTAGTAATTATATCTAATATACTCTTATGTCTTGTCAAAACATCTTCAACAGAATTTTGAAACTCATCACATAATATGTCTTTCATATAACTCACTCCTAATTAGAGGTTGTATCGATAATTATCATATTTAATTTTAGCATAATCATAACCAAAGTTAAAGGGTATTATGCTGTGTTTACAGACATTCTGAAAATTTGTCTTAATAAAACTAGTTGACAATTATAATGCTGTATGATAAAATAATTTATTTCTTGACACTTATTGGGAAATGTTGTATACTGGAAATGTGGAATGTCTATTAGGGGGTAATTCTATGTTTAATATAGGTGATAAAGTTGTTTATCCTATGCATGGCGCAGGGATTATAGAGTCAATTGAAGAAAAAGAAATCTTAGGAGATAAAAGAAAATATTACATTCTGAAATTGCCTCTAAGAAATATGAAGGTGATGATTCCTTTAGATAATGTTGAGTCTATGGGTCTAAGGGAAATTATTTCACAAAAGGAAGTAGAACAAGTTATTGCAGTACTTAATGATGATAAAACTAAGATGCCTAAAAACTGGAATCGTAGATATAGAGCCAATATGGATAAGATTAAAAGTGGAGATATCTATGAAGTTGCTGGCGTTGTTCGCAATCTAATGTTAAGAGATAAGGAAAAGGGCCTTTCTACAGGAGAAAGAAAAATGCTCAATAATGCAAAACAGATATTAATAAGTGAGTTAGTACTAGTAAATGATTCTGATGAAGTTAGTGTAGAGCAACTTATAAACGACGCAATTCAATAATTAAATAATAGTAAGGCGTCTTTTATAGACGCTTATATTTTATAGTAAAGGAACTCAAACATTTTTTGAAAAAATTGCAGGTATAAAACAAAGTAAATTCAAGGCATGCAAGAAATTACAAACTTTTACCAGTTAAATATTAAAAAGGCTAATAGCTAACTGCTGACCGCTCATGGCAAAAAGATGACGGGCCGCAAGAAAGACCCTAAAGAACGACTAGGATTTGCCAAGAGCCAAGAGCTAAGAACTAAGAGCTAATCAGGGTTACCAACTACGAACTACTAACTACGAACCAACAAATGCGTCTAAGACGCCTTTGTTCTTTTTAGATATAGGTTTTAGTGCTTTTTTTTTGAAAACAACAGTACAATAAAATCATAGATTAAATATATTTAACATTGTTATAAAGTAAATAAAATAATATATTGGTATTATATTGTTATAAAATATTGGTAGAATGGGTATAATCCAAAAAGGAGGTGACAATTTTGTTAAATAAAATCATACGAGGTGCATTAACCTTAGCAGGAGCTTCGGCTGGGTATGCTATTGGAATTCTGGTTACGAAAATTATCAGAGTCCAAAGATTAATTGAAATTTCTCCGTTTACACCACTAACAGAGCTTGTCATAAGCATAGTTGGGGCAGTTGTGTTTGGATTTATACTTTTTGCCATGACTCCTTGGCTGATGAGAAAAGGATTAAGATCAGCAAACTGTGTGGAAACAGAGCTTCAAAAGATACCAACTACCGATATTTTAGTAGGTTCCATTGGACTTATTATTGGTCTTATTATAGCTTATCTGATTAGTCAATTATTAATAAACATACCTATTCCTTTTGTGGGAAATATACTTTCTGTTATAATATATATATTCTTAGGATATTTAGGTATAAGCATTGCAACTAAAAAAATAAATGACCTAATTAATCTCCCGAATATATTTAAGTGGAACATAGGTAAAGAAAAAGATATTGCAAAAGAAGATTATAAATACCAGCCTAAGATACTGGATACAAGTGTTATAATTGATGGTAGGATTGCCGATGTTTGTAAAACTGGATTTGTAGAAGGGCCTCTTATCATACCGGAATTTGTTTTGGAGGAACTTAGACATATAGCCGATTCATCGGATTCTCTTAAAAGAAATAGAGGTAGAAGAGGACTGGATATACTCAACAAGATTCAAAAAGAGTTAATAATGGAAGTACAGATAGTTGATACAGATTTTGAAGATATAGCTGAAGTAGATAGTAAGTTGGTAAGACTTGGGCAAATGATGAATGGCAAGATAATAACAAACGATTTTAATTTAAACAAAGTATCAGAGTTACAGGGAGTACCTGTTTTAAATATAAATGAATTGGCTAATGCAGTTAAACCCGTTGTACTACCTGGGGAAGAGATGGTGGTACAGGTAATCAAAGAAGGAAAAGAAATGGGCCAAGGTGTTGCTTATCTGGATGATGGCACTATGATAGTGGTAGATGGAGGAAAGAAGCATATAGGAGAAACAATGGATGTTATGGTGACTAGCGTACTCCAGACCGCAGCAGGACGAATGATTTTTGCTAAACCAAAACATATGGTAAATAAAACAGCTTGAGAGTAAAAGCCCAGCGAAATGCCGGGCTTTTTAGTTTGTGCAATTTATGGTATATTTAAACTATCTAAAAAAACTGAGGATTTAACTTTTTAAATATAATGAACTTAATAGAACTAAAAGAAAAAAGTAAGATGGGAGTAATAAAATATGATAAAGGAAGGTCTTATAACAGCATTAATTGCAGCTGCAGGACAAGGAAAGAGAATGAAGAGTGATGTAAACAAACAATATTTAAATATAAATGACAAACCTATACTTGTTCACACACTGGAAATGTTTGACAAAAGTCAGATCATAGATGATATAATCCTTATAGTAAAGAAAGATGAAATAGACTTTTGTAAAAAAGAAATAATAAATAAATATAAATTTAATAAAACCATAAAAATAGTTTCTGGGGGAAAAGAGAGACAAGAATCAATATATAATGGGTTGAAAGCGGCCAATAAGAAAACTAAGGTGGTAGTAACCCATGATGGGGCTAGACCTTTTGTAACACTAGATATAATTGAGAAAAGCATATATGAAGCTATTAAGTATAAAGCAGTTGGAGTAGGAGTTCCTGTTAAGGATACGATAAAGGTCATAGATAATGATAATTATATAATAGATACTCCAAATAGAAGTAAACTCTGGAAAATTCAAACCCCACAAACGTTTTTATATGACATTCTTTTAAGAGCTCATGAAATAGCTTTGCATGATGGATTTCTAGGAACTGATGATAGTGTACTGGTGGAGAGGATAGGCGTTAAAGTAAAGATGATTAAAGGGAGTTATGAAAATATAAAAATTACAACTCCAGAGGATATGATTTTAGGAGATGCCATTTTAAAGAGTAGAAGGTCGAATAAAGAAAAAATATAAAAATTTCCCGGGAAATATGTCAAAATATAAAATTATAGAATTAATATTTATTTTACCTGATTATAATACTTTAGTTTTAGAAGTGGAGATGAGGTAGCTAGATAAAATTTCACAATAATTTGGCAGGCAATAAAAACTCCTACTAAGTTGTTTAATTTTTATAAGGGAAGGATGAACCCTATGAGAATAGGAATAGGATACGATGTACATAAGCTAGTGGAAGGAAGAAAACTGATACTAGGAGGAGTGGAGATACCATATGAAAAGGGACTACTAGGTCATTCAGATGCCGATGTACTGCTCCATGCCATAAAGGATGCAATGCTGGGAGCAGTAGCCCTTGGGGATATTGGAAAACACTTCCCCGATACCGATGATAGATATAAAGGGGCTTCAAGTATTAAACTTTTAAAAGAGGTAAATAATAAAGTGAATGATAAAGGTTATAAAATCAACAATATCGATGTAGTTATAATTGCACAAAAGCCCAAGATGGCTCCCTATGTAGAAAAAATGAGAAAAAATATAGCTGAAGCATTGGAGATTGATATAGAGTGCATAAATGTTAAAGCGACTACTACTGAAGGGCTAGGTTTTACCGGGGAAGGTAAAGGAATTGCAGCTCAAGCAGTAGTTACTGTTGACAAAATATAATATTTTATATATTATATTTATAAATTTAGTAAATGTTAGGTTTCGATTTAAAAGCATCTATGGTTAAACTTTCATATGATTATAATAAATCTGACTATGAAGGGAAATAGTAAAGATGGGTAGCCTAAAGAGAGTGAAACCCTTGGCTGGAAGGTTTCACAGGATATACACATTTTGAACCCGTCCCGGAGTCTGTGACTGAAAATAGTAGGTCATACGGTGGCAATATCGTTATCATTGCAATGAGGGAGTCTGGATTTCCAGACTAATTAGAGTGGTACCGCGAAAAAACCTTCGTCTCTAAATAGAACGAAGGTTTTATTTTGTTTTAAATTAGTAAAATAGAGAGGAGAGATTTGAAATGGCCAAAAAGGATAAAGACTTTGTTAAAGAGATTACTCCTATGGAAGTTGACTTTCCACAGTGGTATACAGATGTAATTTTAAAAACTGATCTTGTCGACTATTCACCCGTTAAGGGCTTCATGGTTATAAAACCATACGGATATGCTCTATGGGAAAACATTCAACAGTTTTTGGACAGGAGATTTAAGGAAACAGGCCATAAGAACTGTTATTTCCCACTACTTATTCCTGAGAGTTTGCTTCAAAAGGAAGCAGAGCATGTTGAAGGCTTTGCTCCAGAGGTTGCATGGGTAACCCACGGAGGAAAAGAAGAGCTTGCTGAAAGACTATGTGTTAGACCTACTTCAGAAACTATAATTTGTTCAATGTATGCAAAATGGTTGAAGTCCTACAGAGAACTTCCATATCTATACAATCAATGGTGTAGCGTTGTTAGATGGGAGAAGAGTACAAGACCATTCTTAAGAACAGCAGAGTTTTTATGGCAGGAAGGGCATACACTACATGAGACCTATGATGAAGCCCAAGAAGAAACACTTCAGATGCTGAACATATATAAGGAAATGGCAGAAGAGCTACTTGCGATACCTGTTGTTACAGGTAGAAAGAGTGAAAGAGAAAAGTTTGCGGGAGCCCATGCTACTTATACAATGGAGGCTTTAATGCATGATGGTAAAGCACTACAAGCTGGGACATCACATAATCTAGGGCAACACTTTACAAAGGCCTTTGATATAACATTCCTAGATAGAAACGGGGATTTGCAAAACCCATACCATACCTCATGGGGAGTATCAACAAGATTGATTGGTGGTCTCATAATGGTTCATGGAGACAATAGAGGATTGGTTCTACCTCCAAGAGTAGCTCCAACTCAGGCAGTAATTATTCCAATTGCACAGCACAAAGAAGGGGTTCTTGACAAGGCTTATGAGCTTAAGAAGCTTCTTGAAGATAAAGGCATAAGAGTTGAACTAGATGACAACGAAAACTATTCACCAGGATGGAAGTTCAATGAATATGAAATGAAAGGAGTACCAGTTCGTATAGAAATTGGACCAAGAGATATTAAAAATAATCAGGTGATGGTAGCCAGAAGAGATACTCTCGAAAAAGAGGCTGTTTCATTAGAAGGACTAGATGAAACTATATCTAAGCTGTTAGAAGATATTCATAAGGATATGCTTGAAAGAGCTAGAAAGCATAGAGATGATAATACTTACTATATAGATAGCTTTGATGATTTCAAAGAAAAGATGGCTGAGAAGCCAGGTTTTGCTAAAGCTATGTGGTGTGGAGAAAGAGATTGCGAAGAGAACATAAAGGCTGAAACAAGTGCCACAATAAGATGTATACCATTCGAACAAGAAAACTTAGGAGATAAATGTCATTTCTGTGATAGAGAAGCAAAGCACATGGTTTATGTAGCAAAAGCTTATTAAAAATTAGTTTGTCGACCCTCGGTGATGTAAAAAACTCCGGGGGTCGACAAATTAATATACACTTCAAACCTGCATAACTTCGTGATAAAATTATAATATAAAGTATTTACTAAAATCATAAATCTTTATTTTTGTCGGTTTTTGCTGGGCTTTAATCGTACCAGAATGGAATTGAAATGCTGATAGAAGGTTTGGCTTTAATCGTACCAGAATGGAATTGAAATTACGCTTAAGTCAGGAGTAGGAAATAATTCATCAGTGCTTTAATCGTACCAGAATGGAATTGAAATTTCGTCACTTTGAATACTTGCTAATTATATTGTATTCAGCTTTAATCGTACCAGAATGGAATTGAAATTGGTATTAGTGGAGGGAGCTTGTACCAGAATGGAATTGAAATGCTAAAGACAGTGCAGCAGTAAATAATTGGGGAATAGGCTTTAATCGTACCAGAATGGAATTGAAATGGAAGTAAGTGGGATAGTGGAGTTGTTGTAAGAATAGAGCTTTAATCGTACCAGAATGGAATTGAAATGAGGAAAAAGCTAAAGTAACAGAGATAATTGTTGATGTGCTTTAATCGTACCAGAATGGAATTGAAATTATGGACATGGTAACGGAAAAAGAATTGAAGGAAAATGCTTTAATCGTACCAGAATGGAATTGAAATATTTCTTTTATTAGCTTCTTTAAGTGCTAAATGGGCCAAGCTTTAATCGTACCAGAATGGAATTGAAATATTTGTTCTTTGTATCTATCTTCAAGTTTAACAATGCTTTAATCGTACCAGAATGGAATTGAAATTCTAAAAGGATTAGAAAGTCCTTGCTTTAATCGTACCAGAATGGAATTGAAATAAAGCATGAAGATATTTTTGATTTAGAAGGTAATGTGCTTTAATCGTACCAGAATGGAATTGAAATTTCATCAACAGTATAATTTGCACAAATGTCTATAATGTGCTTTAATCGTACCAGAATGGAATTGAAATAGAAATTATGAAGGTTTCTTGGAAGTGTATCAGGATCAGCTTTAATCGTACCAGAATGGAATTGAAATGTTTTGTAATTACGCAATATATTATTCTAATGATTGGGAGCTTTAATCGTACCAGAATGGAATTGAAATGGAGTATGACCGATTGTCTCTGCCATCACCCAACCATCGCTTTAATCGTACCAGAATGGAATTGAAATTTACAAATTATTTGAAAGGAACATATTATAGGGATGCTTTAATCGTACCAGAATGGAATTGAAATTGCTGTAGTAGTATCATATATCACAGTTTCTTATATGCTTTAATCGTACCAGAATGGAATTGAAATATTTGCAGCGTCAGCTATTTCAGTAAGTGTTGGCATTGCTTTAATCGTACCAGAATGGAATTGAAATCAATTATATTGGGATTTAGCTTTAATCGTACCAGAATGGAATTGAAATAGTAGATAATCTGTTGTTACATCAAAAATATCAGCGCTTTAATCGTACCAGAATGGAATTGAAATGAAAAAATCATACTTCATCATTCAGCTACTGACGAGCTTTAATCGTACCAGAATGGAATTGAAATATGAAAATATAGTTGTATCAATTACATAGTATCCGCACTTGTGCTTTAATCGTACCAGAATGGAATTGAAATATTGAAAAGGTAAGAGCAAATAATTATAATCCAAGCTTTAATCGTACCAGAATGGAATTGAAATAGGATGAAAACATTGTTTGATGTATTAGATGGTTTAGAGCTTTAATCGTACCAGAATGGAATTGAAATTCTGTTTTGCTCTATCCTTCTTTTCTTCTTCATCTTGGCTTTAATCGTACCAGAATGGAATTGAAATTGGAATTTAGGCAACCTAAATACATTCTATACAAAAGCTTTAATCGTACCAGAATGGAATTGAAATTCGGTAAATGTCGCTTCTGTTAATCCGCCTGCAATTGCTTTAATCGTACCAGAATGGAATTGAAATTTCTTTTCTTTATTCTTCTTGCTGCTTTCTGCATACTCGCTTTAATCGTACCAGAATGGAATTGAAATTTGAACCATTCATGCACTTCTCCATTAGTTGTTTTTAGCTTTAATCGTACCAGAATGGAATTGAAATTGATTTTAAATAGAACATTTATTCGTTTTTCTTATTGGCTTTAATCGTACCAGAATGGAATTGAAATATAGATAGAGATAAAAAGATTGCTTTCATTCAGGCAAGTTTTAATCGTACCAGAATGGAATCATATAATTGATTAAATATAAAGAAGAAAATATAATAATAATAAAAACAATAGGCATAACCATTTTATGGTCTATTTCAAGTAAATCTAAAATAGCATAAAATATAACTCCCGTTAGGAAGCCATTAATGCTGTCATTTTTAAACATGAACATCCCCCTTTTTGTTGTGCCTTTCATTCAAACAGTATTTTTTTATCTTAACTGTTGACATTTAATAGCTGGTCTTTTTTTATTATGCCAATAGTTCAACTTTATCAAATAGATCTTCCTACATTAGCGGTGAAAAGTTTAAGTAACCACACCAAAACTAAACCGTTAAGGAGGATCTCCCTATGAATAATGATATCAAAACTCTAAGAGAAATCCTACTATCTGATGATGGAATTTCTAATTTTATTACAACTTTAATAAAAAACATGATGGAAAAGCTTCTAAATCAAGAGCTTACTGAGTTTCTTAAGTATGATAAATATTCATATGAAGGTAGAAACTTAGGTAATTCTGGTAATGGTTATTACACCAGAAATTATAAAACTAGATATGATGTAATTGAAGGTCTTCGCATACCTTGAGACCGTAAAGGTGAATTTGAGCAACAACTTATTAAACCCTATTCTCGTAGGGAAGATTGGCTTAAAAACTTAATTATCAAAATGTATTCAAAGGGCATGAGTACAAGAGATATTGCCAATCTAATTGAAAAATTATATGGACCTTTATAATAGTGCAACTACCATTAGTAACATAACTGACGTAGCCTTAGAAGAAGTTCAAAAGTGGCATAATAGAGATCTAAAGAGTTGATATATCGCTATCTTTATAGATGCCCTTAGTGTGAAAGTAAGGCAAGACACAGTAGCTAATGAGACTCAGTATATGTTATCTTAGGTATTGATGAAAATGGGTATAAAGAAATATTAGACTTTGTAATTGGAACTACTGAATCTGCTACAGTATGATATGAAATCTTACTTTTCCTTAAAGACCGTGGTGTTAAAGAGATTCTTTTAGGTGTTATGGACGGTCTTAGTGGCATTGAAGAAGCTTTTAATAAAGCTTTTCCTAAGGCTGATATTCAGCATTGTGTAGTTCATAAGGTTCGTAACTCAGTTGCTAAAATACGTAGGAAAGATTACCAAGATTTTACTGAAGGTTTAAAGTCTATATATGAAGCTCCTACTAAAGAATAAGCTCTTATTATGCTTGATGAATTTAGTACCAAATGGTCTAAAGTTTATCCAAGGGTTATTTCTGATTGGAACAATAACATTGATACACTTCTTACATTCTACAAATATCCTACTTCTATTAGGAAGTGTATCTATACCACTAATTGGATAGAAAGAGCTAATAAAGAGCTTAAGAGACGATTTAAAACTAAAGATAGTATGCCTACTATTAATGCAACTGAGAAAATATTATATATGCAAGTAATTAATTACAATGAAAAGTGGTCACAAAGAAAAATGAGTTGTTTTTCTACTGCTTATGATGATCTTATGGATATGTTTAAGGAACGATACGATCTTTAATATCTATTTACACAAAATTACTTGCACTATCATTATTTTTTTGTGGCTATTATTAAAAACTAATTGCATACATAATATGTATAACTAATAATATTCATAACTTTTTTATAATAATTTTTATTACTTGAGCTCCAAACTAATGAAAGAATTTATAAAATACTTTATATGTAACATTAAAAATATTATGAATTGTAATTTTGTAAAAGATAGAAGGAAATTTATAACATTTATAGAAAAATATAATTACATAGTAAATTATAATATAAAATAGGTTATTTTCAAGAGCGACTTGAGTAATAGGGAAAGAATATGTAAATTTTATCAAATAAAGTCTGTTGATAGAATAAATGTAAATAAGATATTTTGCTGATTTAGAACTAGATAAATTACTAGGTTTAAAATTATGTAAAGATTTAAAAGTAAAAAATGAAGGTGAATCTAATGAAAAATTTGTTTTTTGAACTTACTGGCAAACAATTTTATCCTTATCAATACCAATTGGATGTGGCTTGGAATATTTTGCAAAATAAAAAGGTCATACTACAAGCTCCTACGGGTAGTGGTAAAACATTAGCTAGCATTTTACCGTTCATTTATGCAAAGAAAAACAATTTGGATTTTCCCCGGAGATTAATATACGTAGTTCCTAGAAGAGTGCTTGCAAATTCGTTATATACTGCAATTAAAGATAATGAATATATAAAAGAAAATAATATAGAAGTTACAATTCAAACTGGAGAATATAAGGGAGATAAGTACTTTTTAGAGGGAGATATAATATTTACTACTATTGACCAATTATTAAGTTCACTTCTTTGTATACCTTTTAGCTTATCAAAACGCCAATGGAATATTAATGCAAGCATTTTATTTGAATCATACATAGTAATAGATGAAATGCATCTTCTCGAGCCGGATAAAGATTTTCTAACTACGTTTTATCTACTAAAGCAATATACTGATTTTATAAATGTCTGTATTATGACTGCTACTCTATCGCAAAGTCTAATAAAAGAAATATCTAAAGAACTACAATTAACAATGATACCGATGACAAAAGAATATATCACTGATATAAAATCTGAAAAAGATAAGGAAAGGATTATCAAATGTTGTAATATAAAGCTAAATGCAGATAGAGTATTAAAAACTCATAAAGATAAAACCATAGTAATTCTCAACAAAGTTAATGATGTACAAGAATTATATTTAGAACTTAAAAATAAGATTGAAAGTTTGCATAACAAGCCCCAATTAATTTGCATTCATTCAAGAATGCTACAAAAAGATAGAAGTAGAAAGGAAAAAATTATTAGAGAAAAATTTGAAGCAAGAAACAGTAATATTATATTAATATCTACTCAGGTTATTGAAGTTGGTGTGGATATATCATCTACTGTTATGCATACGAGTATTTCAGATATAAATTCTTTTTTGCAGAGAATAGGAAGACTTGCAAGGAGAAAAGGTGAAAGAGGAATAGTATATGTTTATGATATAGAGAATTGTTCAGACAATTATTCATATTTGCCCTATGATAAAGAAATATGCAAAAAAACATGGAATGAATTAAACAAATATGATGGAAAAAAATTAGATTATTTCACATCACAAAAAATTATTGACACAGTCTTAACTAAAAGAGATTTAGAAAATCTAACAAATATAAAAGCAAATGGACCGAAGGAGGATATGATATATAAATGCTTAAAGGAACCAGAAAGGAAATATGCAAGCAAATTAATTCGAGATGTCAATAATAAGAACGTTATAGTAGCTTCAGACCCGGATAAAGAACTTAAAGGTATAAATCCATTTGAAATTGATACAATACCAATTAATTTATTTACTTTAAAAAATGCATTAAAGAAAATTGATGATAATATTAATGAAGATTGGCTTGTCAAAATAATAAGGGAAAAAGAACAATCATTTATATTTGATGAAGATGAAGATGACTTCCAATATTTTGACGAAAATTTAGATAAAATTGAAACTGAGTCAGTAATAATTCTCAACAAAAAATATGTATCTTATTCAAGTGAAATAGGACTGAATTTTAGAGGAATAGGTAATGGTAATATAATTGTAAAGAATGTTGAGGAAGACAATATTGAATACAATATGTTCAAAGAAACATATGAAGAACATATAGAATCTATGATTAAATGTTATGACAAAAGATTAAAAGGAGTTTATAAATCAGTATTTTCAAAAATTGAAAACTATCTAGAATTAAAAATTTCCATGGATGAAATCATAAAATATATGTTTATATGGCATGACGCAGGCAAGTTGGATATTAAATGGCAAAAGGCCGCCCACGAAATTCAAAAAAGTATAGGTGATAGCGTACCCGATAATGTAATGTTAGCCCACACTGGAAAAAGTGAAAGGATAGGAAAAAATCATGCTAGTTTTGGAGCATATATAGGTCCTATGGTACTGCAAAAACTATATGTAGATAATAAAATAGATAAATCAATTGCTATTCCTCTTTTATCTGCAATTATTAGACATCATTCAGTAAATGCAACAAAATTAGACGATTATACAATAGAACAATATGGGAATAACGTTTTGAAATCTTTAATGAAGAAATATACGCCTAATATATACAAGGCTGTGGAAAATGATATAGATAGATGTATTATGATGAGTAAGTTTGGGGAAAAGAAAGAACAAATTGTTAATTTAAATGATAGATGGCAGGCAATTTTATATTTTATATTTGTAAGAATATTGCGAGTTTCAGATAGTCATTCTTTTAAAATTAATAGGGAGGAGGTGTAGTATATGTATCAGAAAAAATATTATGTACCAAAATATTTTAATACTCAAGAAGAAGCTCTTGAATGTTCAGGCCTAGCTTTTCTGTTGAATAAAGTATTTGGTATAAGTACAAAAATTATAAATACAGGAGCATATTATGAAATAACTTGTGAAAAGAAAATAACTGATGAAATGGTTGATGAAGTACAGTATAAAGAGCTTATCCCAGTAATAGTAAAAGATAGTAAATCTAAAAAGGAAATTGAAGAATATGTATTAAATGTAATAGATATTCAGGAAGAAAGAAGTAAAAAAGAAACATATCAGAAATTGATATCGAAAATAGATGAGCAGATAAAAAATGTTAGAAATTCTGATTATACCCAACAAGAGAAAAGTGAAAAAATAAAAAGGCTCAATGAACAGAAAGAAGGTATAGAAGAAGGGCCAAGTGAATTTTTAGCTTTAGGAAATGCAATGAGACAAATGAAATTTTTAGATGCACAAATAAAAATAATAAATAATGTTTGTAAAGACAAGAGTAATTTCAAGCAAATATTGAAATGGATTTTGGAAATTTATTCAGATGTAGACTCAAATACTGATAAAGCAGAAAAAAAATATAAGAAATATTTGAAAAATAATAAAGAGGTTAAGTTTCAAAATGTAAATCAACTAGCCTTTTTAAATCCTACTAAGATAAAAGGTTTAAATAAGTCTAAAGCAACAGGAATTAGTTTAAGTGGAATAAAGGGGTTCTGGATTCAAGAATATGTTAAGCTAGTTGGAGTATATCAATCAATGATTACTAGGCAAATAAAAGTTGGTAATAACTATGATTGCAAAGTTTTTGTACTGGAACCTAATAAAATAAACTTAAAGCTTTTAAAAGATTTAACTAAAGAGTTCAACAAAGAGTTGAGAGGAAGCACTTCAATAAGATTAGATATTAAGCTTATTTTACAAGCTTGTCAAAAGCTTATACACTATCATGAAAATTATAGCGATGACTTTTATGATTTTATTCAACCAAGAGATATACTAAAGGGATTCTACTCAGTTTACTTTAAAGATATGGGCAATGCTAGTTCACCAACCAATATTTCATTTCTTCAAATTCCTAGCTTTATAAAGGTAAGCTCAAATAATGTTAAGGAATGGCTTAGCCTTTTAAATGAACACATAAAAGTTATTGATAATATAAAACATGATTATAATAAACAGGATGAAAAGGGTGAAGTTTTTGAAATTCTTAGATTGTATAGATTGTTTATTAATACCGAAAAAGAGGAATATTTCTATGATTTTACTACTCTTTATGCAGCATTTTTAATGAAAAAGTTAAGCGAAGGAAAGCAACATTTAAAAGTATTTACTGATAAATATATGGAGGTGTTAATTATGGGCCTTAACCAGAATTATAGTGAAATATTTGAAAGTCAAGGCTTCAAAAACATTGCTGAAGCCATTAGACAATCTACAGTTTATCCACAATATTTTAAAAACAAAAAAGGAAATGAGAGTAAGATAAAGTATAGTATCAAATATGGTATGGCTCAAGATATGAAAAGAAAATCAGCATATAAAGGTGAATTAATTGAATATCTAGCAGAGTTTATTACTTGGTATAATTCTCAAAATGCAAGAGCTGCTGAAAAATATCCAAATGAACAAATTAGAGCTATGATAAAAGAAAAAGATCTTGAAGAAGTAATAAATCTTATTGGAACCTATGGTTCGAACGTAATAGGAAAGTTACTATGTGCATATGGTTACACATTTAAAAGAAAAGAAGAAGGGAGAGAATTGTTATGATTTATTCTATTGGCATTAATGCTAAATTAACCTTAGATATGCATTCCTTAAACAATGAAGGTGGTGAAGGTAATCAAACTTTAACAAGACAGGTAACTATTACAGATGAAAGTGGAAACCTTTATATGGTAAACGCCATAAGTGGAGATATGTATAAGCATATACAAGCAGAACATCTATATTATATTGCTTTACAGGAAAAATTGCCTCTTTGTAAATCTTGTGAAATATTTAATCCAAACAGAATAAGTGGGGATATAGGTTTTAAATTTAATAAGAGCGATTCAGATGAAGTAATACTGGACGAAGTCCTAAAGAGATGTATTATCGATGATATGGAAGGAATCCTTATAACAAGCAATAATAAAAATATTCCAATCAAGTCTTCTGTTGAATTTGGATGGGTAGTAGGAATACCCAAATCTACAAAGACAGAAAATTATTTCCATGTAAAATTAGTTCCAAATTCAAAGAAGGATAATGCAGATGATAACGGTGCGAATGTAGGACAAAATATCTTTCATAGACCTGCAAGTTCTGGACAATATGCATTTGTTGCAAATATTGATTGTTATAGAATAGGATACAATGAAATTACTAGAAGTTATCCAATTAGTGATGAAGATAGAGAAAAAAGATTTAAAGCCCTTATAAAATCTATGCTATATACCCTAATAAAGCCAACAGGAGCAATGAGAAATACACAAAACCCGCATATCGTAAACGGTGAAGGGGTGATAACTATTTCCAAATCTTCAGCACCTGCACCATTGGTAAGTCCTTTGAATAAGGAGTATGAAAGACAAATAAAGAACATTTCAAATTCACTTAATAAGATTGAAGGAGAAGATGTGATTAAGTATAAAGAATTTAAAAGTTTAGCTGAATTTGCAGAAATCATGGGCGAAATAGCAAAGCAAAAACCTGCAAAAATAGAGGTGTAAAAATATGTGGTATGTATCAATCTATGCTCCAGTTACGTTATTTTCTTTAAAGTCAAGTCAAGCTACCAACATGGCTGCTAAATCTCTTTTACTTCCATCGCCATATTCAATAAAAATGGCTATGCTTGATAAGCTAATAACATTCTGGTCTTTAGAAGAAGCGAAAAAAAGATTTAGTAAAATAAAAAAAATGCAATTTCAATTTCAACTGCCTGAAAAAATCATTGTAAACAATTGTTTTGTTAAAATTTTAAAGCAGCCTAAAAAGCCTACACCTAAAAAACAATTTCAACAAAGTATTTGTTTTAGAGAATATATATTTTTTAGTGATAATATCAAAATAGCTATTAAGTTAGATGATGAAATGGATACTGAATGGATAGAAAAAACAATGAAAAGAATAAACTATTTTGGTAAAAGAGGATGTTTTTTTCAATTTATTCAAAGTGAAATAGTTGAAAAGCTTCCATTGAATTTTTCAGGATATTTTTTGCAAGAGAATGCAGCAAATGGAATATTAGTTAAAATGGATGATTTTGGTTCTAAAGTTACTTTTGATAAAGTAAATAACTTCACCTCAGCTCAAACCATAAGAGAAGAAAAGATATATTGTCTACCATATTATCAAACATATTCAACTAAAGATTATTCAGTGTTTCAATATATAGATGAGGGCGATTAGCTTAGTAGTATTTAATTTACAAAGGAAGTGTTCCTATGTCATTTGACAAAGCCATGAAGGCTACAGGGGTAGAAATTAATTATTATTTTGTGTGCAAGAGAAAACTTTGGTATTTCACCCACGGCATAACTATGGAACATAATTCAACAAGGGTAGAGATAGGGAAAGAAGTTCATGAAGAAAGCTACAAGCGTGAAAAGAAGGAAATAATGATAGATAATTTGATATGCTTAGATTTTATAGACAAAGAATTGGTGATAAATGAAACGAAGCTAACGAAAGCGATGAAGGAAGCTACAAGATATCAGATACTATACTATATATATTATTTAGAAAACAAAGGAATAGAAGGTGTAAAGGGGGTAATACATTATCCCAAGAGCAAACGAAAGGAAGTCATTGAAATAACAGATGAAGACAGAAAAGAGCTGGATAAAATAATAAAGGGCATATATGCGGTAAAATATAAAGTAAATCCCCCGCCTTTAGAAAAAGGGAAAAAATGCAAAAAATGCAGTTATTACGAACTATGCTACTGTTAACCGAAGGGGGATGAAAATGAAAAGAAACTACTATATACTGAACGATGGAAGAATAAGAAGAAAAGATAATACTGTATATGTAGAAAATGAGAATAAAAAAGGGCATATTCCGATCAATGACATTGAATCAATTTATGTATTTGGAGAGATAGATTTTAATAGCAAAGCGTTAAATTTTTTAGCACAAAATAATGTAACAGTACATTTATTTAACTACTATGGGTTTTATTCCTCAAGTTTTTATCCGAGGGAATATTTGTTGTCCGGATTTAGCCTTGTAAATCAAGTAGAGAAATATACCGACAAGTATGAACGTATAAAAATAGCTAAAGAATTTATAGATAGTGCCAGCTATAATATTTTGAAAAATTTAAAATATTATAATGCAAGACGTGATGATGCCCTATTATATGCTATAGAATTTATTGAAAAAGAAAGGGAAAAACTACCGCAGATTTCAGAAATAGACGAATTGATGGGGACTGAAGGTAGAATTAGAGATAAATATTACAGTACATTTAATAAAATAACAAAAGGACAATTTAAGATGGGAAAAAGGGTAAAAAGGCCGCCTAATAATCCCATGAACACATTGATTTCCTTTGGAAATAGTTTGATGTATACAACAGTTTTATCAGAAATATATCATACTCAACTAAATCCAACAGTTAGCTACTTGCACCAGCCGGGGGAAAGAAGATTTTCACTGGCGCTAGATATAAGTGAAATATTCAAACCAATTATAGTTGATAGAATTATATTTAAACTTGTAAATGAAAAGATGATTGATGAAAAGCATTTTACTAAAGAACTTAACTTCTGTCACCTTAATGACAAAGGGAAAAAGATTTTTCTAAAGCAGTATGACGAGAAGTTAAATACTACTGTAAAGCATAAAAACTTGGGAAGAAAAGTAAGCTATAGAAGATTGGTTAGACTGGAGTGTTATAAATTATTGAAACATATAAATGATATTCAAGAATATCAAGGCTTTAAAATGTGGTGGTAAAATGTACGTTCTAATTGTTTATGATGTTGGAGAAAAAAGAGTGCAAAAGGTATTGAAATTTCTTAGAAAACATCTAAATTGGATACAGAATTCGGTGTTTGAGGGTCAGGTTACTGATGCCCAGCTTTTAAAGATAAAGAATGGATTAAAAAGGATAACTGACCAGGATGAAGATTCTGTTATATTTTTTGTAGCTAGAAGCGAAAAATGGCTTAAAAAAGAAGTAATGGGATTGGAAAAAAATCCTACAGATAATTTCATCTAAAGATATGTTATTAATAGCTAAATTGGATGGTGATTATGAGACTGGAGATAGAGCTTTTTGCAAAGGAAAAGAAAAAAATAAATCTTAACTATAACTATTACATTATATCAGCTATATACCATTTACTTTCTGAACATAACAGAGACTTTTCAGAAATGCTTCACGATCAAGGATATGAAATAGGAGGGAAAAAGTTTAAATTATTTGTTTTTTCCAAATTGATGCCTGAAAAGTATACCATAGAAGGAAATAGTATGATAATAAAGAGTGGTATTACAAGATTGTATGTGAATTCCCCAGTAAAGGAGTTCATCAATTGTATAGGAAATTCTCTGATGAAAATAGGAAATCTTAAAATTGGAAAAGAAGAGTTTGTGGTATCGAATGTATATCTCAGAAATCAAGTTGACTTTGAATATGAAACAGAATTTGTGACGCTTTCTCCTATTATTGTTACTACTGGAGAAATGCAAAATGGTCATTTTAAATCCAGAACAGTACATATTTCAGAAGAGAAGTATATTGAAAATATTAAGAACAACTTGATTAGAAAATACTTCTTAATACATGGAAAATTACCTCAAAACATGAGTATAGATATACAATTTGATGAAAAATACACAAAAAATAATAGAGGGAAGCTAATAGATTTTAAAGGTATTACAGTTAAAGGATACATTGCTCCTTTTAAAATGAAATGCTCAGAAGATATAAAAAGAGTAGCGTTAGATTGTGGAATAGGAGAAAACAACAGCATAGGTATGGGATATATAATGGAGAAAAAACTGTTTGTCGACCTCTGGTGATGCAAAAACTTTATTCATAAAATTTAATAAAAAAACTAGGGGATAAGTGTATTAATCGTACTAGAATGGAATTGAAATTTTGATATAAAAAATAAAAGTTTTAGAGACGTATTTTTTTAAAAATCTTTTATTGTTGAACTAAACTATTAAATCATTTTACCATCCAACATTTTTCAATTATAATAAAACTATAAAATCTATTACTGGAGATGATGAAATGAGTCAAAATTATAAATTTGTTCAAAACAACAAATGCGAATACTTCCCATGTCACAAGGTAAAAGATAAGGAAAATTTCAACTGTTTATTTTGTTTCTGTCCATTGTATATGCTAAAAGAAGATTGTGGTGGAAATTTTAAATATAATCATGGAACTAAGGACTGTAGCAGCTGTACGATACCCCACTCCGAAGGCGGATATGATTATATAATGTCCAAGATGGGTAGAGTAATAGAGATAGCAAGCGAAAGAGACTAAGTAAGTGTTAAAATTCGAATTTCACAAGGGAAGATGTTGATATGTGTATAATATTCTTTGCATACGAAAAGCATCCACAGTATAAACTGATATTAGCAGCTAATAGAGATGAGTTTTATAGAAGACCCACAGCTCCGGCGGGGTTTTGGAAAGATGCTCCTGATGTTTTAGCCGGTAGGGACCTTGAAAAAATGGGAACATGGATGGGCATTAATAAAAACGGTAGATTTGGAGCAGTTACAAACTATAGAGATTTATCTTTAATTAAAGAAAATTCTCTATCGAGGGGTAACCTAGTTAAGAATTATATTACTTCCGATGAATCTATAGAGGAATATATAAATAAGATTAAGGCAGAGAAGGATTTATACAATCCTTTTAATTTGCTGATTGGTGATGTTTCAGAGTTATACTATTATTCAAATATAGAAGACAAAGTAAAAAGACTAAATCCTGGGGTTTACGGTCTCAGTAATCACTTGTTAAATACCTTGTGGCCCAAAGTAAAAAGGGCAAAAGAAAAATTGGAAGAAACTATTTATCATGGAGAGGCATTGGACATTGAAAGACTTTTTGACATCCTTTTTGATAAGTGGACTCCAAAGGATAAAGATTTGCCTGATACGGGTGTTAGTTTAGAATGGGAGAGAACATTGTCGCCTATTTTCATAGAGAGTTCTGACTATGGTACCAGAGCTTCTACAGTGCTTTTAATTGACAAGGATAATCATATTACTTTTATTGAGAAAAGTCTTATAAATACTACAAAGAAAAAATGGAAAGAATCTAGATTTGAGTTCGATATTAGTTAAAAGCAAGATCAAAAATTTGAAGATTAAACTATAGAATAGCCAAAAACAGATTGACCTGTTCTTGGCTATTTTTTAATCATATTCCAACCTATAACTGCTGCCCCTAAAGCTCCAACCGTTTGAGAGTTTAAGGGCGAATACAAAGGCTTTCCTATGTATTTACATTTTCATTTACCATATTTTCAAAGTATCTTGTTCCAGTACAGGTTTCCTCACATACAACGGCGCCACCACTGGTTTCTATGATGTGATTAAGCTTCCAATTGGGTATAGCCATAGGGGTTCCTGTTACAAGGATTCTAGGAGTACCTCATCAAGTGACTTCCAAAGCTCTCTGTAGCCTGCCATTTTATAGCCTTCTTGTACAAAGTATATTTCAGGTAAATTATATTATAAAATGAGGAATAGATTTGCAATTATAGAAAAATATCATGAGCAAAGGTAAACTATTAGATTTATCTATAATATAATGGAACTTAATAAAAACGTAAGTATAATATCGACTTTAGTCTATATTCTATTATGATATAATCTAAGCTAGTAGAAAAACAATTTGGGGAGAGATGAAAATGTATATGTCTAAACTTATAGGGAAAACTTTAAAAAAAGCAAATGAAGATTATAACTTTGAAAGTCAAAGTCTTCTTTTAAGAGCAGGTATGATTAGAAAAATCGACCATGGTTATTACAGCTTGCTGCCCATGGGCGTTAAGACTATTGATAATATAACCAGATTTTTATCAGATCATTTGGAGGAGCTAGGATTTCAAAAAATTCATATGGCTGCTATTCCATATGAAATTGAAAAAAATTTATACCTCTCCTTTGGAAATGAAATAAAATCCTATAAGGATTTGCCTGGAAATCTTTATGAAATTCGAATTTCAGAAAGGGAAGAAATTAAGGCTCGTGACGGAATTATGAATTCTAAAAATTTTATAGAGCTAAAAGGATATGGCTTTTATGAAGATGCACGAAGCCTGATTGACAGCTATGAAAATATAAAGGATCTACTAAAGAGACTACTGGATAAAGTAGGACTGAGTACATATGATGTAAATACCTACAATGAAAAGACTATGGGTTTTGAAGGCCACAAAATAATTGTTCCTATAGAGAACGGGGATAGTAATATATATACATGCGAGAAATGTGGTTATACAGTTTCAGAAGAAGTAGCTTGGTTTCATGTTGAAGAAAAGTATCAACCTTATGATAAAGATATAGAAAAGATTTATACACCAGATATAAAGACTATAAAGGAACTGGAAGACTTTTTAAAAATAGAGGCTGCATCTTTGGCAAAGACTCTACTGGTTAAAGCTAGTGATGAAATAATAGCCATAGTTCTAAGGGGAGACAGAGAGCTTAACTTATATAAGCTAAGTAATGTACTTAAGGTTCCCTTGGAAGAGATTGAAATGGCTGATGAAGAAGATATAAAAGGAAGCATAAAGACGGCTACGGGATTTGTAGGACCAGTGGGACTTGAAAATGTTAAAGTTATAGTTGATAGGGAAATTGCAAAGCAGGGACCCTGGGTGACAGGATCAAATGAAAAGGACTATCACTTTAAAAATGTAAAATACGGGAAAGATTTCAAAGGTGATATAGTTGATGATGTAAGTTACATAAAAGAAAACGATAGATGTCCTATTTGTAGCAGTAAACTTCAAAAGATAAGTGGAATAGCTATAGTAAATATTCTTAATCTAAATAATGAACTGAGTAAGAGGCAACGTTTTAGCTATTTAGACCAAAATGGAAAAACCCAAGATGTTTATGGTATTACTTTAAATATAGATATTTACAGACTTTTTAGCTGCATAGCCGAAAAATATCATGATGATTACGGGATAATATGGCCTATGAAAGTAGCTCCGTATCATGTAATTATAAGCATATTAAACATGAAAAAAGAAGAACAAGTAGATTTGGGCCAAAAGTTGTATAGTGAAATGAGAGATTCTAATATAAAAGTTTTACTTGATGATAGAAATGAGAGGGCTGGAGCAAAGTTTAATGATGCGGATCTTTTAGGAATTCCTATAAGAATAACAGTAGGTAAAGGAGCAAAAGAAAAGAAAGTTGAGTATAAACTAAGGTGGGAAAAGGAAAGAGAAGAGCTTAAGGGCCATGAAGCCCTTGGCAAAACTCTAAAACTTTTAAAGAAAGAAGAGGTTCTATAGGCATTGTAATGAATTCGTTAAAATTCTTGATAGATAAATGCTTTTAGGATATAATAATCTAATATAATGATGGAAAATCGTAGTTGATATAAATAGGAGGTAGAATAATGACTGTAAGAGTTAGATTTGCTCCAAGTCCAACGGGGTATGTACATATAGGTGGACTTAGAACGGCACTGTATAACTATCTGTTCGCCAAGCAAAATGACGGAAAATATATTTTGAGAATAGAGGATACAGATAGAACTAGATACGTTGAAGGTGCAGTAGAGGGAATTGTAAAAGCTATGGAATGGTCTGGTGTAATGCATGATGAAGGATTGTTTTTAGAAGACGGCAAGTTGGTTCAAAGAGGAGAATGCGGACCCTACGTACAGTCGGAAAGGCTTGACATATATAAAGAATATATCGAAAAACTATTAGAGGGCGGACATGCATATTACTGTTTTTGTTCCAAGGAAAGACTTGAAAAGGTAAGGCAAGAGCAGAAGGCAAAGGGACTGACTCCAAAGTACGATGGATTTTGTAGAGATATTAGTTTACAAGAGGCTAGAAAGAGAGCGGCAAATGGAGAGGCCCATGTTATAAGATTGAGATTACCTGAAAATAAAGATATAACATTTGATGATATTGTAAGAGGAAAAGTTACAATGAATACAAGTGATTTAGATGATCAGGTATTAATGAAAACTGATGGATATCCTACCTACCACTTTGCTGTAATAGTTGATGATCATTTGATGGGTATTACCCATGTAATTAGGGGCGAAGAGTGGCTATCATCAACTCCTAAGCATATATTTATGTATGAAGCCTTTGGATGGGAAGCTCCACAATTTGTACATCTTCCAAATATTCTTAACAAAAACAAGAAGAAGCTTAGCAAAAGGCATGGAGACGTTGCAGTAGAAGACTTTGAGAAAAAGGGATATTTACCTGAGGCTCTCGTGAACTATATAGCTTTAGTTGGGTGGAATCCAGAGGGCACTGGAGAGATAATGTCCATAGAGGAAATGATAGAAAAGTTTTCTCTAGACAGAGTTTCAAAGAGCGGTGGAGTTTTCGATGTAGATAAGCTAAACTGGGTCAACTCACACTATATAAAAAATGGTGATTTAGATAGACTGACTAAATTATGTATTCCTTATTTAGTAGAAGATGGCTTGATAAAGGAAGAAGAAAAGGATGAAAAGTTTGAGTGGGTTAAGAGAATAGTTAAAAGCGCCCAGGAGCGAATAGAATATCTGGCTCAAATAAGTGAGTACGCAAAAAGATTTTTTGGAGAAGAAGTTGAACTTGAGAATGAAGATGTAAAAGATATGTTAAAAAAGGAACATGTGGCTAGCCTATTGAATATATTTAAAGATAAAGTAAAAAATGCAGACGAGATAAATGATGAGTTTGGTAAAAAGGTATTTAAGATGATTCAGAAGGAAAGCGGCATTAAGGGTAAGAATTTATATATGCCTATAAGAGCGGCTTTGACAGGTCAGCTTCATGGACCCGATATAGACCAGATAATAGTTATATTAGGAAGAGACACTATCATTAAACGTGTAGAATACGTAGAAAAAAACTATATATAAAAAAGCGTTGATTAGGAGAGTAGATTTGTTGATGCTTATAGAGAGGGATTGTCAGCGGCTGAAAGCAGTCCTAAGCTAAATACAAGTCGAAATGCACCTATGAGTCCTAGGCTGAAGTCTAAGTAGGTCTAGGCGGATAACTCCGTTAAAGGTTAAAAAAGTTGGGGCATTTTATGTCCAAACAGAGTGGAACCGCGGATAAACCTCCGTCTCTGATAAAGTATCAGGGATGGAGGTTTGTTGTTTTTTAAATCAAAAAGGGGAGGAAGAGCAATGTTTAGAAATTTGATTCAGGATATTGATTCAATACTTGAGAGAGACCCGGCAGCTAAAAACAGATTTGAAGTAATTCTTTGTTATTCAGGACTTCATGCATTATTTCTTCATAGGATAGCCCATTTCTTTTACAAAAAAAATTTAACTTTGATTGCAAGAATTATTTCACAGGTAAACAGATTTTTAACGGGAATAGAGATACACCCGGGTGCCAAGATAGGCAAGGGACTCTTTATAGATCATGGAATGGGAGTAGTTATCGGAGAAACTACTGAAATAGGTGACGATGTAACCATCTATCAGGGGGTTACTTTAGGTGGAACAGGAAAAGAAAAGGGTAAAAGACATCCGACCATAGGCAACAATGTAGTTATAGCTTCAGGAGCAAAGGTTTTAGGCCCTTTCAAAGTTGGAGATAATTCTAAAATAGGAGCAGGATCAGTAGTGCTGAAGGAGGTGCCTCCAAATTGTACAGTTGTTGGAGTACCTGGAAGAGTAGTGATAAAAGACAATGTAAAGGTTGATACAGTTACGAGAAAACCTCATGCTGACCTTGATCAGGTTAAGCTTCCTGATCCTGTTGCACATGAACTTGAATGTTTGAGAAAGAGACTAACAAAACTGGAAAAAATGATAAAAGACGAGAGGGGAGAAAAGAATGAGATTATATAACACCTTAACTAGGCAAAAAGAAGAATTTAAACCCTTGGTACCTGGAGAAGTAAAGATGTACGTTTGTGGGCCAACGGTTTATAACTATTTTCATATAGGTAATGCAAGACCCTTTATCGTATTTGATACCCTGAGAAGATATCTGGAGTATAAAGGGTATAAGGTAACATATGTACAGAACTTTACCGACGTAGATGACAAGATAATAAACAAGGCAAAGGAAGAAGGGCTAGATTCAAGGGAAATAAGCGAAAAGTATATAGGAGAGTATTTTAAAGATGCCGATGCGTTAGGCATAAAGAGGGCCACAATACATCCAAAGGTTACGGAAAACATTAAAGAAATCATAGATTTTATACAAAAGCTTATAAATAAAGGCTATGCGTACGAAGTAGACGGTAATGTTTACTTTGATACTACAAAGTTTGGTGGATATGGCAAACTTTCAAAACAGAGCATTGAAGAACTTGAAGCTGGTGCCAGAGTAGAGATAAATGAAGCCAAGAAAAGCCCTATGGACTTTGCCCTTTGGAAAAAACAAAAACCCGGTGAGCCTGCATGGGATAGTCCATGGGGGCAAGGCAGACCGGGATGGCATATAGAGTGCTCAGTGATGTCCACAAAGTATCTTGGAGAAACAATAGACATTCATGCAGGGGGGCAGGATTTGGTTTTCCCTCATCATGAAAACGAAATAGCCCAAAGCGAGGCCTTCAGTGGGAAGCCCTTTGCAAGATACTGGCTGCACAATGGGTATATAACTATAAACAATGAAAAGATGTCTAAATCTAAAGGGAATTTCTTTACGGTTAGAGATATAGTAAGTGAGTTTGATCCGGAAGTCGTTAGATTTTTCCTATTATCAGCCCACTACAGAAATCCTATAAACTTTAGTAGAGAACTGATGAAACAGTCGAAAAATGCTCTGGAGAGGCTCTATAATTCAAAAGAGAACCTTGAACACCTCATGGAAAATGCAAAGTCAGAAAAGATGACTGCAAACGAAAAGGATATTTTAAAAGGATTAGAAAAATATAGATATAAATTTATAGAGGCGATGGACGACGATTTAAATACTGCCGATGCTATCGCGGCAATATTCGAGCTTGTTAAGGAAATAAATACAAAGATAGATGGAGAGTCTTCAAAGGAGCTTATAGAAAAAAGCTATGAACTGTTTAGAGAGCTCACGGAAGTACTGGGACTTTTAACAAAAAAAAAGGAAATTCTTGATGAAGATATTCAAAGACTTATAGAAGAAAGGCAAAAGGCAAGGAAAGAAAAGAACTATGCTTTAGCTGATAAGATAAGAGATGATCTAAAGGCAAAAGGTATCATTTTAGAGGATACTCCTCAGGGAGTTAAGTGGAAAAGAGTGTAGAAATCTAAAACTATATTAGGTTAAGGACTGAGAGGATATGAGAGTGACTTTATCATGTCCTCTTTTGTATATTAAGGTAAAGTTTTTAAAAAAGCATTTTAATATAAAAAGAATTTTGAGGAATCGAAATAATTAGTTGATGTAAAAATAATAATAAAAATAGCGCAATAGTATTATTGATTAAAACAGTAAAACTATGGTAAAGTAGAGTGTGAGTAAATTTAATTCTAGATACTTTTGAACCTATGGGAAAGAATATTATTGCAGTATAGTTATGGTTAAAGGGAGGACAAGCTAAGAATAAAGGCAGGTAATTGTATGAAAAAGTTTTTGGATTTAATGAATTTAGATATGAAAGATGAAAGCGAAGTTAGAATGATGGCTCCCCTAGTACTGGCTTATATTGGGGATGCATTGTATGAAATATATATAAGAACCTATATAATCCATAAGTATAAGGGTAAAGTAAATGATCTTCACCGGATTTCCACAAAGTTTGTAAATGCATCGGCCCAGGCTTTGATTGTACATACATTGGAAGATGACTTTTCTGAAGAAGAGTGGTGGATAATAAAAAGAGGGCGAAATCAGAAGTCAGGATCGATGCCTAAGAATGCAAGTCTTGTAGATTATAAATATGCAACGGGATTTGAATGTCTACTTGGATATTTATATCTCATGGAGAGGGAAGATAGACTTTTGCAGATAGTAAGTAAAGCCATAGAAGTTATAGAAAATCAAATGAATTAAGGTTTAAGTCAGATACTGATAAACAATTTTCAGCTATTTATTATGTCTTTTATTTCAAAATGTGAGGGGATTTTATGAACGAAAGGGAAAAAACTTATCTAACCATTATTATAATTTTATTAATGGCATTAATTATAAAATCCTTTTATTTGGATGAAGTGAGACCCGTGACTGAGGAAGAAAAGATGTTTAAAGATTATGTATATAGACTTGTTGAAGAAAAACATGATGGGTTGTTAAGCAAAAGTAATATAATTAGTTATAGGGTTGTAAGTATTAAGAAAATAGAAAATGATGGAGTATCTATAATAGAAGTAAAAGATGGAGAAAATAAAAGTTATAAGCAAGTTGAGATTCCGGGTAAATATAAGGCAAAAGTTAGAAAATACCTACTCCACTTTATACCGTATGGAGAAGATACGGTTTTAAGTAGAAAGTAAATTAACTGGTAGTATAAAAAGTCAAAAAATGTTGTAAAGTAACGGAGTTACAAGCTATTAAAAGAAGAGGTGTATATAAGATGAATGATAAAAGCATAATAGAAGGTCGTAACCCGGTTATCGAAGCCTTAAAAGCGGAGAGGGAGATCGACAAAATACTTATTGCCAAAGGAAATAGAGAAGGTTCTATAAAGAAAATCATAGGTATGTCTAAGGATAGAGGAATTCCCGTGCAGTATGTAGATAAAAATAAACTTAATCAAATAGCTGCTTCCAATGCCCATCAAGGAGTTATTGCATACGTCGCAGCCTATAAGTATTATGAATTGGATGATATTTTGGATAGAGCCAAAAGTAAAGGAGAAGACATATTTTTAGTTATATTAGATGAAATTAAGGACCCCCATAATCTTGGTTCTGTGTTAAGAACAGCTGACGCAGCAGGTGTTCATGGTATAATTATTCCTAAAAGGAGGTCTGTAGGTCTGACGGCTACGGTTGCAAAAACTTCAGCTGGAGCTATAGAGTACGTTCCCGTGGCTAAAGTAACTAACTTGGCAAGGACTATAGACTATCTGAAGGAAAAGGGAGTGTGGGTTATCGGTGCCGATATGGAGGGAGAAAATCTACACTATAACAGTGAGTTAAAGGGTAATATTGCTCTGGTGATCGGAAGTGAAGGCAAGGGTTTAAGCAGACTAGTCAAAGAGAAGTGTGATTTTTCAGTTAGACTTCCTATGAAGGGAGAGGTAAGTTCGCTAAATGCTTCCGTAGCTGCTTCTATCCTGATGTATGAGGTCCTTAAGCAAAGAGATGCAGACAGGGTGAAGTAAAATTGAAGGATTTTTTAATAGTTGATGGATATAATGTAATTAATGCATGGGATAGCCTTAAAGAAATCAGCAGAGAAAGTTTGGAGGAAGCAAGAAACATCTTAATCGATCAGATGGCAGAATACCACTCTTTTACAGGTATGAAGGTTATATTGGTATTTGATGCATATCAAGTGAAGGGGACACAAGTAAAAAGCGAAAATATTAAAGGAGTAGAAGTGATATTTACTAAAGAACATCAGACAGCCGATTCCTATATTGAAAAAAAAGTAGAAGAGCTGACAAAGGATAAAAGAAATGTTATAAAGGTTGTGACTTCCGATTGGGCGGAGCAGCAGGCAGTTTTAGGAAGTGGAGCTATAAGGGTTACACCTAGGGAGTTTGAAATAGATTTAGAATTTATGAAAACCAAGCTAAAGGAGAAAATGGAAAAGTCTCAAAAAAAGAAGGGGATGCTTAGTGAAAGATTAGATGATAAGGTTCTTGAAATCCTTGAAAAATGGAGGAAGGAGGAATATTAGAACTTGACTGGATTATGTAAATTAGGATATAATATAAAGGCATAGTTTTTACATATTGGGATTAATTTACAAACTAAAGGGGCAGGAGGAGATGTTGGTGGGAGTAGGTGTACATAAAAAAGAAGATATAGAAACATTTGAAGTGCTAGTTGATGAAGAAATTGTTGAAGATGCTAGACGAGGTGATTCCAGGGCGCAAGAGTATCTAATTAAAAAGTATAAAAATTTCGTCAGAGCTAAAGCAAGATCCTACTTTTTAATTGGAGCAGACAGGGAAGATATTATTCAAGAAGGAATGATAGGGTTATTTAAAGCCATTAGGGATTTTAAGTGTGATAAAATATCATCTTTTAGAGCATTTGCAGAGCTTTGTATAACCAGGCAAATTATTACTGCCATTAAAACTGCCACTAGGCAAAAGCATATTCCACTGAATTCTTATGTTTCACTTAATAAGCCGATCTATGATGAAGAGTCGGATAGAACGCTTTTAGATGTACTGTCGGGCAAGAAAATATCTGATCCTGAGGAGTTATTGATATCTAGAGAAGAAGTTACTAATATCGAAGCAAAAATAGGGGAGATATTAAGCGATCTTGAATGGCAGGTGCTTATGTACTATCTACAGGGAAAATCCTATCAGGAGATTGCCAAAGATTTGGACAGGCATGTAAAGTCTATCGACAATGCTCTACAAAGAGTAAAGAGAAAGCTCGAAAGATTTTTAGAGATTAGAGGAAGTTAAAGCTTCCAAAAACTCTCATACAAAAATTATTTGACTTAGATACATAAACGTAGTAAAATATTATAGGTAAATGCCCATGTAGCTCAGGAGGTTAGAGCGTCGCCTTGGTAAGGCGGAGGTCGGCGGTTCGAATCCGCTCGTGGGCTCCATTATATATTATTCACATACATACCATGACACACCGGGCACAGTTTTCCGGTAGAGGAATCTTTGTTAAAAAGGTAATGCTTAAAAACAATAAGGAGGAAAAGAAAAATGGGTAAAGCTAAATTTGAGAGAACGAAACCACACGTAAACATAGGAACTATAGGACACGTTGACCACGGTAAGACAACACTGACAGCAGCGATTA